>JBEKMJ010000085.1:0-64139 GCA_050008575.1 Bryobacteraceae bacterium | reverse complement strand
TACCGCGAACAACAGATTCGGGTCCTCACCAAAAAAGCGAAAAAGCTTGGGTTTCAATTAGTTATCCAGCAAACGGCGTAAACCTACAGGGGAAGGTTTCTGGAGAGTGCCGACACGGCACGAGTGCGTGCGCCACGAGGGCTACCCAACTGAAATGGCCAATCTCCAGCGGCGAGCTTTGCTCGCCGGCGCTACGGCATTTGATATACTCGTGAGCGATGTCGCCGCGGACTGCAGCGCCGGTCTTATCACGAGTGGCAATTGCCGATATCGTGTTGCTGCGGCTCGACCAAGAGCGGGCGCGGGCGGCCGCCGAGTTCCGCCAATCCGGCCGGGTTCCCGGTTTCACCCTGGAGAATGTGTTGCCCGCGGGGGATGCGCGCGCGATTTACGAAGTCTTTCCGCCCACAGACCGCCTGGTGCTGAAACGCACCTTGGGACAGTTGAAGTATGTGGGATACCAGATGGACGCGTACGATCCGGTGCTCATGGAGGTCATCTACGCTTTTCAAGATCCCCGAATTGTGCGCGCCATCGGCGATATCACCGGACTCACGGATTTGCTTCCGGACGATAAGTTGTACGCGGGCGGAATCAGCCTGATGACTCAGGGGCAATATCTCAATCCGCACCTGGATAACTCGCACGATCTGGAGCGCAATAACTATCGCGTCCTGAATCTGCTCTACTATGTCACTCCGGGCTGGCCGGACGATGCGGGAGGGCACCTGGAACTTTGGGACAAGGGGCCGGGTAAGCCGCAGCGCACCATTTATAGCCGTTTCAACCGGCTGGTGGTGATGCAAACCGACGAACGTTCGTGGCACTCAGTGAGTAAAGTGCTGCGCGATGGCCGCCGCTGTTGTGTCTCGAACTACTATTTCTCGCCGCGGCCGGCGGGGCGCGACGCTTCCTATCATGTCACTGCTTTCCGCGGCTGGCCCGGCCAGAAACTGGCGGATGTGGCCATGCGGATCGATAATGGCGTGCGGCTGGCGGTGCGGAAAATCGGCGGCAACCGGCTTTTCAAGAATCCGCACGTGTATAAGAAGTAGGCGATGCGCGCAGCCGGATCCGTGCGCCGCGGCCGATAAGGAAGGCGGATGGGCGAACCAGCGTCGGGAAACGGTACAATTTCTATCGGCGCTTCCAAGCCTGTTTTCGGTCGGAAGCAGCCGGCTAGGAGACGATTGAGCAAAGCGAAAACGGACGTGAGACTAGGCCAAAATGGTCTTTTCGAGAAGCCCGTGGCGGCGAAACCTACATGCCCCACGCTGCATTTTCCCTTTGAGGACAACACTCCCGAAGGCCTGAAGGCGCTGCTTGCGGCGAATTCGCATTATCGTGAAGTGGCCTGGCCCGAGCCGTACACGCGCACGGAGCATCGGATTCATCGCGGTGACGCGCGCGATTTGTCGTGGATACCGGATGCCTCCGTCCATTTGGTTGTGACGTCGCCGCCGTACTGGACGTTGAAGGAATACGCGCCGGGCAACGCATCTCAGATGGGCCGTTTCGGAGATTATGAACACTTCGTCACTGAGCTGGATCGGGTGTGGCGCGAGTGCCGGCGCGTCCTGGTTGGCGGCGGGCGGATCTGCTGCGTCGTGGGCGATGTGTGCATACCGCGCAAAAGGGGCGGCCGGCACTACATCGTTCCGCTCCACTCGGACATTCAGGTTCGCGCCCGCAAGCTGGGCCTCGATTGTCTCCAACCGATCTTGTGGCACAAGATTGCGAATGGCGTGATGGAGGCCGAGGGCAACGGGGCGGGCTTCTATGGGAAGCCTTATCAACCGGGCGGAATCATCAAGAACGACATCGAGTACATCCTGTTTCTTCGCAAGGGTGGAGAATACCGCACCGCGCCATCGCTACAGAAGGCTCTTTCGATGCTAACGCGCGAGGAAATGAAGACCTGGCAACGCTCGATCTGGACCGATCTCCGTGGCGCCTCAACTCGCGAAGGACATCCCGCGCCGTATCCAGTCGAACTAGCCGACCGGCTTATTAAGCTTTTTTCGTTTGCCGGCGATACCGTCTTAGACCCGTTCGCAGGCACCGGCTCGACTTCGCAGGCTGCTATCATGGCAGGCAGAAATTCGATCGCCAACGAGATCGAGGGTGCTTACGTCGAAATCGCTCGACAGCGCATCTCGAAGGCAGCGCGGCAGCGCCGTTTCGTTGGCGCAATCGAAGCCGAGGTCATCCTTGATAGAGAGACTCGCCCAACCCGAGTACCGGCTACTGACGGAGTTCCGGCGGCTGTTTGAGGGCAAGATCTACAAGCATAGATCTTCTAATCAAGGCGACTTCGTGGCGATGCATTCTACGAGGACCTGATCGCCATCCATCGCTCCCCGAAACTGACAGACGCCGCGGTGAGCCGGAAGGAACGTGTGCTGAACGTCCGGAATAAGCGCCGGGGTGTGGCCGCCCGGCGCGGCGACGGGACATTTGGGGAGATCATTCCCGGTGAAACGGCCATCGTCGATCCCGGCTTCCTGGTGGCGCGTGGACCGATCGCTACGGTCGAAGTTGGCATTGAAGTCAAGGTGCTGGCGAAGGCCATGATCAAACAGATCGACCGTGTGATTAACGATCTGCGCAACCAAGTGACACAGTTCAAGCGCGGAGGCGGCAACCCGATATGCGTAGCCGTCATCGGTATCAACCAAGCAGATCACACGATCGGATATGAAGGCGACCGGCCGTTTCCGACGACGGGCAAGGATGGCTTCCTTCACCCGTGCCAGGAGGCACAGGCCGCGGAGCGCCGTTTGCGCGGTGAGGCATCCCCGGAATTCGACGAATTCCTAGTGCTTCGCTTTAAAGCCACGAATCGACCGCCCTACGAATTCGAGTGGGCGGACTATAACGATACGAGGCTGGACTACGCGGCGGCCTTATCTCGCATCAGTGCACGATATCAGCAGCGGTTCTGATTGAGACTCTCAAGCCAGCATGCGCTGCATCTCGCCGATCGCGCGGTGCGAAGCCGCGAGGGCGCCGCTGGTCATCGAAACGGGGCCTGTGGAATCCGTGTTCGCGAAGAAGATGCGCTCCATGGGTTGCCGCGCGGCGGGGATCAGCTTCGTGTAAGTCCCCGGCGTGGCCATGAACATGGGATGACCGCGGCGGTAGATGTGTACTTCCACGGGATCGGCGTCGGATCCGGGCAGCAGCTTCTGCCAGTCGCGCAAGACATTCGCGGCGAGATCGCGCGCGCCATCTTCCGTTAACAGCCGGGGACGCTCGGCTTCGCGCAGCGGCGTATAGAACGTCAGGATGTTGTCCTTCCTATGGTAGCCGGGTTGGCTGCGAACGACCCAGTCGGCGACAATCACGTCGGTGAAAGTATTGCCGGGGCACCAAGTATCGTAGCCCCCATTGAACACCGGCTTATTGAATATCACGTTGACCACCGGATAGGGCGCGTAACGCATCTGATGCATAGCGTCCTGCTGTGCCTTGGGCAGGCCCGCGACCAGCCGCCGCGTAATGAACTTGGGCGCAGCCATGAGTACGGCCTTGGCTGTCACGGCTCTCACTTCGCCCTGGTGAGTGTAAGTGACTGTCACATCGCGGGCGCCTTGCTCCACGGCGACGGTGGTTGCTCCGGCCAGCATGTGGTCCTTGTGGCTCTCGTGCAGGCGTTCAGCCAGCTTGCGACTGATAGCTCCCAGACCGCCGGGGAACGTGACGCGCTCGTCAGGCTCATCGACCGCGAAATCCTGGAAGTCGCCCAGACCTACCAGGGCGGACGTATTCGCCGCATCCGCGCCCCAATTCGACGGACCATAATTGTCCCACCAGGTCTTCAGTTCGGGCGCGTAGCCTTTCAAGAGATCGGTGAGCGGGATGGCGTCAAGCTCGTGCAGACGCTTCAGCAGATCGACCTTCAGCATTTCCTGTTTGAATTTACGGAAGCTATCGCGCACGTTCTTGGGATACGGCAGGCGATCGAGACCCTCGCGCCAAGCGTGGGGCACAAATTCGCGATTCAGGATCAGGCCGTCGGGGCAGTCGATGGGCAGCGGCTCGATGCCGAGTTCCTTGCACAAACCAATCACGCCGGTTTCTTTCTTCGAGGTGTAGGCCGTCCCCGTGGCGAAGGCCTGGCCGGCGTAATCCTCGAGGTATGCGTTGCCGCCCCAGTGTTCCTCTTTTTCGAGCAGCAGGAAATCCTGGCCGCGCAGGAACCAGGCGCAGGAAAGACCGCTCATGCCGCCGCCCACGATCACGATGTCGTGCTTCGCCGAAGCCGGCGGCCGCGAGAATTTGTGACCGTCGCGCACCTGGTGGCAGATTTCGTTGTGCTCTCCGTCGACCGCCGGCGCGGGAGCGGGCGCGGCCAGCAGCGACAGATCGACGGGGCAGCCCGCGGCGACCGATCCGGCCACTACGAATTTGATGAAGTTTCTTCGATCGGGTTCCATAACTTATTCTCCCGCCGCAGTCTGTACCAAAGCACGATGGTCAGCAACGAGAAGGCGAAGATCGCCGCCGACACCGCATTGATCTCGGGCGTAATCCCACGGCGCAGCCGCGACCAGATTTCGAGCGGCAGGGTGTTGTCGCGCCCGATCAAGAAAAAGCTCACCGCGATTTCGTCCATCGAGAGGGTGAAGATCAGCAAGCCTGCGCCAATGATGGAGAGCCGCAGGTTGGGCACGGTCACGCGCCAGAAGGTCTGCCATTGGCTGGCTCCGAGATCAAGCGAAGCTTCCTCTTGCGCGCGGTCGAGCTTTTGCAGGCCCGCGAAGATTTCGGTGGTGGCGACGGAGATTAGCGCGGTGCCGTGGCCCAGCATGATCGTGAGGAGGCTGAGCTTCAGACCCGCGGTGACGAAGAGCATCAGCAGCGAGAGACCCGTGATGATGCCGGGCAGGATCAGCGGCAGCAGCACCAAGCGGCGGAATACCGGCTTGCCGGGAAACGACGCGCGATCGAGGGCCAGCGCCGCGGGGAAGCCTAGCAACAGCGCGATGATCATGGCAGCCGCGGCTACCATCAGGCTATTGCCTACCGACGCCAGCAGCGCGTCGTCGTCCAGCAGCATGGCGTACCAACGCAGGGTCCAGCCGTGCGGCGGGAATCCGCCGACGCTTTGGCCATTGAAGGAATAGATGCTGAGCACGGCGATCGGAAGATACAGGAAGGCGAAGACCAGCACCGCGTGGAGGCGCAGCCAGGGAGCGCGTTTCATCGGAAGCTCCAGCGCTTTTCGAGGCGCTCGGTGGTCATCAGCAGCAGGACCACAAACACGAGCATGCACAGCGAGATCGCCGCGCCTAAGGGCCAGTCATATGCCGCGCCGAAGAGGCTGACAACGACGTTCGAGATCATGATGCCGCTGGGTCCGCCGAGCAGCAGCGGCGCCAGGAAATCGCCGAGGCTGAGCACGAAGGCGAACGTTGCGCCAGCCACGACACCGGGCAGCGCCAGGGGCAGGATCACCGTGCGGAAGATGCGGAAGCCGGATGCGCCCAAGTCGGCGGACGCTTCCACCAGGTTGCGCGGGATGTGTTCGAGCGAGGCGTAGATGGGCAGGAACGCGAAAGGCGTGTAGATGTGCGTGAGGGTTAGCACTACGGCGAACGGACTGTACAGGAGAAATTCGACGGGATGCCGCACGACACCCGTGTATTGCAGCAGCGTATTCAAAACGCCGTCGCTGCCCAGAATTGTCTTCCACGCGTAGGCGCGCACCAGGTAACTGACCCACAGCGGAATGATGACAAGTTGATAGAGCAGTTCTTTGCGGGCATGCGCGCGGAAAGAGACGTAATAAGCTAGCGGGAAGCTAAGCGCGAGTGACAATACCGTCACCATACCGGCGATGCGCATGGATCGCAGCAGCACCTGCACATAGACCGGATTCCGCACAAGCTGGCGGTAATTGTTCAGATTCCAGTGATGTACGACGGTCTGCGCCTGCACGCTCCAAAAGCTGAAGCAGAACAAAAACAGGTAGGGCGCGACGAGGAACACGGCGACCCACGCGAGCGGCGGCACCGCGACCAGCGACTTATACAGGCGCGAGTACACGCATCACCTCCTGGCTCACGCGCACGGCCGCTCTGAGCGCGGTGGTGTACTCCGTGATGGCGCCTTCGGTATCCGAGTGCGCGAAGAATAGCCGGCCGAGCGGCTTGCGCAGCTTGGGCGCGATGCGCGTGGTGGCGCCGGGGATGGACATGCACATGGGATGCCCGCGCCGGTAAATGTGCACTTCTTCAATCTTGTTGCGCGCGCCTGGAAACCAGCCGTCGATCAGGTCCACGACGGTCTCGCCCATCTTGTAACAGTAGGCGTCGTCGAGTAGTTTCACGCGTTCGGCTTCGTGGCGTGGCACGTAGCAGGTAAGCACCGCCGGGCGCTGGGTGTCGCGGTTGTCGCGGCTCTCCACCCAGTCGGCCACGTTGAAATCCACAATCGGCGAGGGCGCCGGAATGTTGGTGTCGTACGAGCCGTTGTAGATCGCCTCGCGCGAGCAGACGTTGACGACCAGATACGGCGCGTAGCGCAGTTCGGCCATGGCTTCGGCGTGCTCGCGGTCGAGGCCTTGAACGATCTTCTTGGCGATGAATTTCGGGCAGGCAATCACCACGGCTTTCGCGGCGACCGTCTGCAACTCGCCATCGTGGAAGAAGCTCACAGTGGGCTTGGCGCCCGCCTGCTCCACTTGAATCGCCGTGGCGCTTTTGCGCAAGCGGCCCGGCGCGGACTTCTCCACCGCCTGCTCCAGCGCGAGCGAAATACGGCCCAGTCCGCCGGCCCAGGTGAAGCGCTCTTGGTCCAGACCGCCGCCCCAATCCATGCTGGTCGCACCGATCAGGGCGGAGGTATTCTCAGTGTCCGCGCCCCAATTGTTCGGGCCGAAATTATCGAACCACAGCTTCAGCTCCGGCTCGTAGGGCTTCAGCAGTTCGGCGAAAACCATGTTGTCGAGTTGGGCGGCGTGCTGCTCCGCGTCGAGCGCTTTCATGTCCGCCAGAAACTTCGCGAAGCTCTTCTTCACGCGATCCGGATAAGGCGACTTCCACAGCCCCTCGCCCCAAAAGTCCGGCACCAGCGTGTCGTCGATCACGGCCGCGTCCACGCTGCGGATGCGGTGAATGGGCATGCCGATCTCGACGCACAGCTCTTCGACGGGCTTGTCGGCCTGGTAGGCGGCGCCTGTGGAATACCAGACGCCGCGCCACTGCTCGCTGATGGCATTGCCGCCCAGGCGCGGCTCTTTTTCGAGCAGCAGGAAGTTGGTGTGGCGCAATTGCCAGGCGGTCATCAGGCCGGAGGGTCCGCCGCCCACGATGACGACTTCGTATTCGGCCGATGGTTTGGGGATTTGGAAGTGCGCGCCGTCGCGGACGCTGTGGCAAATCTTGTTGTCTTCGCCGGCAAGGTGGCGTGGCGGCGCTGAAGCCCCGGCCCAGAGCGCACGCCGGCTAAAGTCTACGCTACCTGCGATCAGATAGCGGATGGCATCGCGTCTTGTGTTTCCGCCGGCTGAAGCCTGCGCTACCTGTTTCATTCGAGGCGCACTGCCTCCTCCGGTGCGAACGTGAATGTCTGCGCGGCGGCAAGATCGCCTGAACTTGGTGTGCGCACGGTCAGGGTGAGGCCGCCGACGCATTCGATTTCGACCAAGTCACTGGCGCCGCCGAAGGTTTGGCGGCGCACGGTGCCGTGAAATGGGCCGCCGAGCCGGATCGACTCCGGTCGCAGGGAAAAAACCGCGTCGCCGGATTCGCCCTCGCAACGCCACTCCAGCGGGCCGCAGCGGGCGCAGCCATTTTCCACACGCGCGTGCAGCAGGTTGGTCAATCCGATGAACTTCGCCGCGTAGGCCGTCCGCGGCCGGTTGTAGATGCCGCGCGGTGTATCCACCTGCTCCAGTTCGCCGGCGCGCAGCAGCGCGATGCGGTCGGAAAGTGCCATGGCTTCGTCCTGATCGTGCGTGACGAACAGGAATGCGATGCCCACCTCGCGTTGCAGCGACTTCAGCTCCACCTGCATTTCTCGGCGCAGTCGGGCGTCCAACGCCGACAGCGGCTCATCCAACAGCAGCAGCTTCGGCCGATTCACCAGCGCGCGCGCCAAGGCCACCCGCTGCTGTTGGCCGCCGCTCAACTGCGTAGGTCGACGCGCGGCGAAATCGCTCATCTTCACTTGTGCCAGTGCTTTTTCCACGCGCGGCGCGATCTCTGCGCCAGGAGTTTTCCGCGCGCGTAGTCCGTAGGCCACGTTTTCGAAAACCGAAAGATGGGGGAACAGCGCGTAGTGTTGAAACACGGTATTCACGCCGCGTCTGTTAGGCGGCAGGTGGTCGATGCGCTGGCCCTCCATGCGGATCTCACCGCCGTCCGGATGCTCGAAGCCGGCCAACAGGCGCAGCAGCGTGGTCTTGCCCGAACCGCTCTCGCCCAGCACCGTGAGGAACTCGCCCGCTGCGATTTCGAGCGACACATCCCGCAACACCGGCGCTTGGCCGAACCGTTTTGCGACGCCGCGGATGGAAAGCAACGACATTTATTGCGCGGCCTTCACCTCGTTCCAAATCTGGTTGTACCTGGGGCGCCGAGGCACATCCTCCCAGAAATAAATGCGCTGCTGATAGTGGTCGAGATCGTCGAGGTGCAGGCTTCTCTTCTCTTCGGCGGTCAGCAGATCGGCCACCGCGGGATTGGCGGGCAGATAACCTGTCACCGCACTGACCTGCTTCTGCGTCTTGGCCTCCACCAGATACTCGATAAGCTGGTGCGCCAGGTCCTTGTGCTCGCTGGCCGCGGTGATCATCAGGTGGTCGATCCAGCCGGTGGTGTTTTCCTTGGGAATGGTCTCACCGATCGGAAAATTCACCTTACGCAGTTGGTTGGTCATCAGCGGCCAGCCCATGGCGATCGCGACTTCGTGGTTCTCAAACAGGTTCGTCAGTTCGCCGCCTGTGGACCAGATCTTACGGACATTCGGCTTCAACTGCAGTAGCTTGGCTTTGACCTTGTCTAACTGGTCGTCGGTCAAGTTATAGAGTGCGTGCGGATCGGGTTTGTCATAACCCAACACCTGCGCGGCCATGAAGACGGTGGATAAGTCGTCCCAGACCGAGACTTTCCCTTTGACTTTCGGGTCCCAAAGGATATTCCAGGTGTCGGGCGGGGTGGGGAAGGCGGTGGTGTCGTAAAGCAGCGGATTCGGTCCCCACTGATAGGGCACGCCGTAGACTTTGCCGCCGGATTTGACCAGCGGCAGCGACGTGAGGCGCGGCATCAGTTGCTGGTACGTGGGGATTTGCGCCAAGTCGACCGGCGCGGCGAGCCCTTGCGTGGCGATCATGGTGGCGACATCGCTCGAAGGCGAAATTACGTCGTAATTTGCAGCGCTGCCGCCGCGCAGTTTGGCGACTAACTCGTCGCTCGATCCCATGTAAGACGCGCGGACCTTGCACTGGCACTTCTCTTCGAAGGCGGCGATGAAGGATGGGTCGGCGTAGCCTTCCCAAACGAGCAGGCCCAGCGTGGGGGGCTGCTTCTTGCATCCGGCCAACAGTAACAGGAGCAAGGTAGCACAGGCTTTAGCCGGTGGTTTGTGTGTCATGCCACCTCCGCCAGCCCCGCCTCCATCACGTCCAGCGCTTCGTCCATTTGTTCATCCGTCACGATCAGGGGCATGAGGATTCGAATCACATTGCCGTAAGTGCCCGCAGTCACCAGAATCAATCCGTGCTCATAGCAATACTTCGCCAGCGCCTTGGTGGATGCCGCGTCGGCCAATTCAAACGCCTGCATGGCGCCCAGACCGCGCACATCGCGAATCGCAGGGAAGCGTTCTTTCCAGGCCAACACACGCCGCCGGAATTGCCCGCCGATCTCCACCGCGCGCGCACACAGGCCGCCGCTCTCGATCGCCTGGATCGCCGCCAGCGCCGCCTCGCAGCACAGAGGATTGCCGCCGAAGGTGCCGCCCAGCGCGCCGGGTCCGGTGAAATCCATGATCTCCGCCTTCCCCGTGACCGCGGCCAGCGGCAGCCCCCCACCAAGACTCTTGGCGGTGACCATCAGATCCGGCTCGATGCCTTCGTGCTCGATCGCGAACATCTTGCCGGTGCGGGCGAAGCCGGTCTGCACTTCGTCGGCGATGAACAGAATGCCGTGTTTCCGGCAGACCTCCGCCACGGCGGTGAGCCATCCCGGCGGCGGCACGATGAAGCCGCCCTCGCCCTGCACCGGCTCCACGATCAGGGCGGCCACCGATTCAGCCGCCACTACGCGCTGGAAAGTATCTTCAAGGTGCGCGGCGGGTTGGCCATACGGCACGCGGTAAATGTCGCTCGGGAACGGCTCGAAGCCGGCCTTGTAGGGATGTGTCTTGCTGGTCAGCGAGAGCGTCAGCAGGGTGCGCCCGTGGAAAGCGTCTTCGAAACAGATCACCGCCGGGCGCCGCGTGTAGGCGCGCGCGATCTTGACGGCATTCTCCACGGCTTCGGCGCCGCTGTTCAGCAGCAGGGTCTTCTTGGGCGTGCCGCCGGGCGCCTGGGCGTTCAGCTTTTCGGCGAGCCGCACGTAGCTTTCGTAGGGCGTCACCATAAAGCAGGTATGCAGGAAACGGTCCGCTTGCGCGTGCAGCGCGGCGACCACGCCCGGCTCGCGATGGCCGGCATTGAGGCAGCCGATACCGCCGGCGAAATCCAGGTATCGATTGCCGTCCACGTCTTCGATAACGGCGCCTTCGGAGCGGCTCACGAAGATAGGGGTGATCTGCGATACGCCGCGCGGCACGGCCGCGCTACGGCGATCGGCCAGCGCTCGGGAGCGGGGTCCGGGAATGGGAGTTTGCAGATGAATCGAGGGCATAGCGTCACCCGGTGATCTATGCATCGTATCACCGGCGTCACGTCATTGTACGAGCATCAATGGCCGCGATGGCCGCTCCCGTCCCCGGTGCCGATTTCAGCATTCCGGCTCGGTTCGCCAAGCCTGCCGGGATTTTTGGAGTCTCATCGTGGCTGTGCGCGCTTGACCGCTAAAAGTCGAGATCCCGTTTGAATGCCGTAAGGCGTCGCGAACTACCGGGGGCCAGCGAATTGGTCGGGTCAATGCGGCCCTCTACCTGATAGCGCCTGTCCATTTAACTTAATGCTCCTACCTTTTTCCAGCGGCGCCTGCATTAGCGTCGACATTGGAATTCGGGATAAACGATCACGGTCATTCAGTATTCCATTCCGAGCCAGGTATGATTCGCTTCATAAACTCATCGAAAAGGGGCACGGTAAATGCAGTGTCTCCATGGCTGGGGCTCCAGATCATTCCCTTCGTGATGAGGCTCTGCCGAAGCGGTCCCAGAGAATTAACGCTCTTGCCGAGCGTCTGCGCAATATCCCCGGAGCGGTGCGGGCCGGACCCAAGCTCCGCCATCCCGCGCAAATATTTCTTCCCGGCAGGGGTGAGCCGATCAAAGCGGACCCGAAAGAAACTCTCGTCTAGCGCCGCAGTGGCTTCGACCGAACCTGCCATAACGTCGGACAGGGTGATTGGACTGCGATCGGCAACATCCCACGCGTGCTTTCCCCATTCCTGCAGCGAGTCTCGCGGCACGCTCATAAAGAGCTAAAGAGCTAAAGAGCTGATAGTAAAAGCTATGTCCGCCGATCCCCCTGCCCTCGCGCCGCCTCACGCGCCTTGCGCACCTCCTCCAGCCGCTGGCCGATGCGCTTCTCCATCCCGCGATCGGTCGGCTGGTTAGTAGCGCTTGCCGGCCGAAGAAGGCGGCAGACATTCCATGCCCCGTGACAGCGTCTTCAAACTTTCAGGCGGCTTTAGCGGTGATGGCTGCCATTCTGCTTTCGCAAAGCCTTTCTTCGGTGTGCTGGTAACGGGCCATGTACCAGGTAGTGATCGACACCAATGTGCTTGTCGCGGCGCTGCTGTCCGATCTTGGAGCGTCCCACCGTCTGTTGCGGCTGGTGGGCGATCATCGATGGCGGATCAACCTTTCAGTGCCATTGGTTCTCGAGTATGAACAGACGCTCAAGCGTGTCTGCGCGGGCGGACCTGTCAGCGGTAGTGAGATCGATGGCGTGTTGCGCTTCCTTTGCGCCAATGCGAATCTGCGTCTCATCTTCTTCCTCTGGCGGCCCTTTCTACCCGACCCAAAAGACGACTTCGTCCTGGAATTGGCGGTGGAAAGCCGGGCCGATTTCCTGATTACCTTCAACACCAGGGATTTCGTGGATGCCGAGCGCTTCGGCGTTCGAGTAATCTCGCCGAGGGAATTTCTTGCAATAATAGGAGAGATACCATGACGCTCAATGTGACCGTTCCCGACGCGGTGTACCGCCAGATTGCCGATCTAGCGGCGCGGCAGGAGGTTTCCGTGGAACGCATCGTGGCGGCGGCCTTGGCCGAACAACTTTCCGGCTGGGCCCGCGTGGAGCAAATGGCGGAACGCGGGCGCCGCGAAGATTTCCTGGCCGCGCTGGACAAAGTTCCGGCAGCCGAGCCCGCCCCGGAAGACCGACTGTAGCTGAGTTAGGCTGGCTGATGCGCGAGGTAGCCGTCGAACGTGGGATCGCCAATGCGCTGAATACTTGTGAAGCCGGCGTCACGAAATCGCTGCTCAATATCCCCAGTCGCTTTGTCGCAACAGACTGCCAGGCGGACATCTTTGTTGGACCGGCCCAGGAGCAGTTGCGTGGCGCGCTCGTCCGCTCGCGGCATGCTGTATCCGATAATCACGATTCGGTCCGCCTCCGCCACTAGCCGGTCGGCCTTGTTCCACAATCTCTGATAGACACCACTCCATTCGTCGCCCAGCGAAGTCTCCACCCCGAATCTCTTCCGATGAGTTGGCAGTATCATCGTGATTGATCGGTCGGTAATCCCGCCGCGGCCGGAGCACGTTTTGTCCAGGATGACACTATCGTACCCAGGAAGAAGGGACTGTCGATTATCGACGTACGGTCCCAGAAGACGTATTCCGCCCGCGGAGAACCCCGGACGGGGGCCCGCGATCTCGCCAGTCCAATTGATGCTTCCATGCAACTTAAGCAGTTTCACGTCCGAATTGGGCTCGTTCCAATCCGCCTCGAAACCGTACCCGTCTCGGACACGGAACCTATTGGCTCGAATTAGTTCAATCTCCAGGGCGACGTCGTAGTTGAACGTTACAATGGCATCGCCACTTGTAAGCTTTCTCGCAAAGAGCCGCATAGCGCCCCGCTGGCCGACCAGACCTGCAGATTTCCTCAAACGATGCCTGGAGACAGCAGCGAATGTTCCTCGCCAACGTCCTTAGCTCATTCTGAGCGAGCGACGCAAAGGCCCCCTGTCCCAGGGATAGGTTCGTGAATACGGCCTCCACGTCCTTAACGGGACCGTTTAGCCTGACGGCGGTGTTGATCGCCTCTTGGAACTTCGGGCTTGGAGAGGCTGTCTTGCCGACCCAGTCGACCAGATGCTGCCACAGCTCAGAGCACAAGGGGTACCCCGCATGGCGCGAGGCACCGGCTCCAAGCACATAGGTAGTCATGCAGCACCTAGTCTACCGCTGAGTATGATATGGCCGGTCTCCTCAACGCGAGCCGGGTCACGCTCCATCGGGTGTTGAGCAGGACGATGATGGCGGAAAAGGCCGTGACTAAACCTGCGCCACATCGCACTTCACCGATAGCATATCAATCAACCATTTGGCGGCTTCGTCCGCGCTAGAAAACGACTTGGTTGTCTTGATACCAAGGCAATCGTAATCGCGCTCGGAGACAGTGAAAGTCACGTTGCTCAGACTGAAGCAGGAGTAGCAGAAATGCGCTTGGAACGAAGGCTCAGAGGGGAGCAATTCAACGGTAGAAGCGGCAACCGGAGTGCTGAGGAGCTTCACCGTGAACTCAGTGCCGCCACCCTCTGCGACCTCAATGTCTTCACCACGGGCGTGCTTCTTCACCGCCTCGACAAGATTCTCGGAGATCCGCTGCCTGTATGCAGTGTTCGATTCCATACCTCAAGGATACGATAGTTGTGCAGACCTATAGGACCTTCCTCTTGCGCGATCCTGAATACCCTCGGGCCCACGGTTGGTGATAGTGTATGCCGTCCGGGCGCGGTGGGATAGCCGACCGACCGAAGAGAAACCCAGCAGCCTACGTCAGTCTTTTGGACCGATGGCCACGGGCCGCACCTTCGGCGATCCGAAAAAGCGCTGGCGGTCCGCAATGCCGTCCTCGCGTGAGGAACGCGCCGTAGTCCCGTCAGATCCATGCAGCGGGCTATTTCAGCGGATCCCGCGCCGCCTCACGCGCCTTGCGCACCTCCTCCAGGCGCTCGCCGATGCGCTTCTCCATACCGCGATCGGTGGGCTGGTAGTAGCGCTTGCCGGCCAGCGATGGCGGAAGACATTCCATGCCCGTGACAGCGTCCTCGAACTTGTGGGCGTGCTCGTAGCCCGCGCCGTAGCCCCATTGCTTCATCGACGAAGTAACGGCGTTGCGCAGATGCAGCGGGACGGGTTCCGCCATGGTGGCCTGCACGTCGGCCTGCACTGCGCCCAGCGCACGATAGGAGGCGTCGGACTTGGGCGCCACCGACAAATAAATCGCCGCCTGCGCGAGCGCCAGGTCGCCTTCGCCGATGCCGAGAAAGTGTACCGCCTGCATGGCCGCCACGGCCTGTTCCAGGGCGCGCGGGTCCGCGAGGCCAATGTCTTCGATGGACATGCGCATCAAACGGCGCGCGATGTACAGGCGGTCCTCGCCGGCCTCCAGCATGCGCGCCAGCCAATAAAGCGCGGCGTCGGCGTCGCTCGACCGCACCGACTTGTGCAGCGCCGAGATCAGGTTGTAATGCTCTTCGCCCGACTTGTCGTAGAGCAGCACCTTGCGCTGGATGGCGTCCTGTACGGCGGTTTCGGCCAGTTCGTGCGCGGGCGATGCGGCCACCGCGGCTTCCAGCGTGTTGTAAGCCGAGCGCGCGTCGCCACCGGCGTAGATGGCGATCTGTTCCAGCAGGGCGGGCGGTGCGGCGATTTCCAAATCGCCCAGCCCGCGTTCACGATCGGCCAGCGCGCGCTGCAACAGTTCCACGATCTCCTCGGCGGTGAGCGCGCGCAACGCATACACGCGCGACCGCGACAGCAGCGCCGCAATCACTTCGAAGGATGGATTCTCCGTGGTGGCGCCGATCAGGACGATGTCGCCGCGCTCGACATACGGCAGAAACGCGTCCTGCTGCGCCTTGTTGAAGCGGTGGATTTCGTCGATGAACACGATGGTGCGGCGGCCCATGCGGCGCAGCCGCTCGGCATCCACCATCACCGCCTTGATCTCCTTGATGCCGCTCAACACCGCGCTGAACGGAATGTACTCGCAGCGCGTAAGCCGCGCGATCAGCCGCGCCAGGCTGGTCTTGCCCACGCCCGGCGGTCCCCACAGGATCACCGAGCTCAGCTCATCGCGTTCGATCTGCTGGCGCAAAGGCTTGCCGGGCCCCAGCACGTGATCCTGCCCGGCGAATTCGTCCAGCGTGACCGGCCGCATGCGGTCGGCGAGCGGGCGTTTTTTGTCCACCTTATCGGGATCGCCGAGCGGGGCTGTATCAAACAGGCTCAAGCGTGGAGCGACCTCTGGCGCCGGGCTTCGTAGAGCAGGATGCCGGCCGCCATCGCCGCGTTCAGGGACTCTACCACGGAAGTCGGGATAGAGATATCGATGGCGTTGGCGCGCAGTTGCGGACCGACGCCGCGCGCTTCGTTGCCCACCACGATCGCGCAGCGGCGCGTGAAATCCACCTCGCCCATGGGCTTCGATGGCAGACGCGAGTTGGAGGGCACGCCGGCGTAGACATCCAGCTTGTTCTGTTGCAGCGCGGCGCGCGCCAACGCCGAATCCAAGCCGTAGGCGAAGGGTACGCGGAACAGCGACCCCGCGGCGGCGCGCAGCGCCTTGGGATTGAAGGGGCTGACGGTGCCTTTCAGAAACATGATGCCGGTGGCGCCGAACGCCTCGGCCGCGCGCGCGATGGTGCCGGCGTTGCCTGGATCTTGCAAGCCATCCAGCACCACCACCAGGCTGCGCCCGCGGAACAATTGCGGCAGGTTCCAGATGGGCGGTTCCACCAGCGCGATCACGCCCTGGCTAGCTTCGGTGCCGGAGATGAATGGGAAAAGCTGGTCGGCCACCACGGCCACGCGCATGCCCGCGAGGCGCTTGACGTGGCTTTCGACCGCCGACTGCACGGATTCCGAGCACAGCACGACCTTGACGGAGCAACCGCTGCGCAAGGCTTCTTCCAACAGGTGGAACGTCTCCGCCACCAGGTAGCCTTCCTGCGTCAGGCCGCCGCGGGCAATGGCACGGCGCACATCTTTCAGCAGCGGATTGGCCGCGCTCGATATCGTCTCGGGTTTAGGCATCTTACAATGTGTCTGGGATCAGAATAGCGCACATGAAACGCACCGTATGGAATGTAGTGGTGACGGCGTTCTCCGTGGCCACGCTCTCGACGGCTTGGATTGCGATCCGAATCGAGCGGCAGGCGACCCGCGACGAGGCCCGGCCGTCGGATGTGATCCTGGTGCTGGGGGCGGCGGAGTATCGCGGCCGGCCGTCGCCGGTGCTGAAGGCGCGCTTGGACCACGCATTGGATCTGTACCGCCGGCACATGGCGCCCCGCATCATGACCACGGGCGGCGCGGGAGGCGATCCGGTGTTCACGGAAGGAGACGTGGGGCGCGACTATCTGACCCGCCAAGGGGTGCCTCCGGAGGCGATTGTGGTGGAGCGGGAGGGCGGCAGTACAGTGGCCTCCACGGCTCTGGCGGGCGAGATCATGCGGCGTATGGGATTGCAGAGCGCTATCGTGGTGAGCGACGGATACCATATTTACCGTGTGAAGAAGCTGCTCGAAAGCAGGGGGCTGACCGTGTACGGGTCGCCGCGGACGGAGCGCTCGCGGGACAGTTTGGCGTATCGATGGAACTATGTGAAGCAGGCCGTAGGGTATCTGTTGTCGTCCTGTGGCGTGCCGGTGTGAGGCGACTGCAAGCCAGGGCCGGTTTTTCGACTTCGTGGCGCGAATAGCGGGTCTGGAGACCCGCTTCAGCGTGGACGGCCGGGGCCGTCACCAAGGGCAGAAACCCAAGGTCTTGGGGGGCGGGATTTATCCCGCGCGGGGCGTCAGCCCCGCGCCTCGCAAATCGACAGGTTGGCGAGTGGGTTTCTGGAGAGGCGTGGACGCCCATCCCACTGCCCTGATTGCAGGATCGCGCTGGTCTACCGGAAAGCGTCCCGCGCCAGAATCGCCCGCTCCCGCGCCTCCGCGGACGCGGCTTCGTGTGGGTGGCGGGACTTTCGCAGCACCGCCGCATAGCCTGCCAGCGTCTCAGCCACCCTCGGATCGTCCATTCCAAACGCGTCCTGCCGAATCCGTACGGCGCGGGCATAGTGTTCCGCCGCGCGATCGTAATTGCCCTGCGCGCTCTCCATCTCGGCCAGATCGGCGAGCGTGGAGGCCACGAACGCATGATTCGGACCCAGCGCCTTCTCGCGAATCGCCAGCGCACGATAGTAGAGTGGCTCGGCTTTGGCGTATTGTCCCTGCACATGGTAAATGGCGGCCAGATCCTGCAGAGCCGTGGCCAGCAGCGGATGCCCGGCGCCCAAGCCGGCCTCCACCACCACCGCCGACCGGCGCGCCAACGCCTCGGCCTCCGTGTACCGCCGCGCGTCGAAGTAGAGTTCCGTCAGACCGTTCAACGCCGGGGTCAAATTTGGACTCTCGGCGCCGGACGTCTGTTCCAGGATCGCTAGCGCCCGCCGGTATTGCGCCTCCGCGCGATAGAAGTATCCTTCCGTACGGTTTTGTTTCGCATTGTGGATCAGGGTCATCGCCTCGCCCGCCTGTACAGCGGAGAATTCGGCCCCCAGCATGCTAAGTGGAATTGAAACGAACAGCACTCCCAGCAGTCTTCCGCGCATTTTCCCTCCATGATTGAGGGTGCGCTCCCAAAGCCCGCCCGCACAAGTATTTAGGGGTACGGTAACGGTTGCGGCAACGGTTACCGCCCCGCAATTACTTGACGATCAAGCCTTGTCCGGTAGGCAGCGACAGGATGTCGGCGCCCAGCGATGCGGCGGCCGAGTCGATGGCCGCGGCTAGAGCGTCGTTGCCGAAGTACGCGTAATCGTCAAACAGCACTATGCCGCCGGGCGCCAGGCGGTCCCAGAAGTATTCCAAGGCGGCGCGTTCCGGGTAAGCGCAGTTCATGTCGAGGTGCAGGAACGCCACCCGGCCGATGCCCAGCGGCGCCAACACGCCGGGCACCGCGCCCTGCACGATCTCCACGTTGGGCCACTCCGCGTAGTTGGCGCGCACGCGCTGCAGGTCCATCAGATAGGCGCCTTTGGCGATGGCCTCTTCCGCCAGGCGTTCGCGCCCGCGGTCGATCTCCTCCGCCGAGTACTGCGAAAGGACCGGACCGCTGAATGTATCGATCAGGTAAAAACGCTTCCCGATTTTCGCCCAATCGAGAAGCTGCATGATGGCCGAGCTGACGAAGCCGGCGTTCACCCCGCATTCCACGAAATCTCCGGGCACGCGAGCCGCGGCGCGGGCGGCCCACAGAGCCACGTGCACCCGCCACTCCATGCGCGGATCCACGCCGGCGCCGGCCTTTACGCCTCGGGCGTAGGCCGCCTGGAAAGCCGCGTCGTCCTGGAAGCGATGGCTATTGGCGGTGAACAGGCCGTCGCGCGCATAGCAACCTGGCGCTTGTGTGTTGAAGACGACGTATCCCGCGGAAGCGAGCCGTTTTCGGATCCAGTTTTTCACCGCGATTTCGGTTCATTTCCCAGTCTGTGAGAGACAGCTTATCACATCCCCGGAATCCCGGCTGCCGATCGATAGCCGATAGGTGCTTAACAGTTTTGGGGAAACCGCTCCCTAACGGTCGCGGCTCGGTAATACTCGCGTTGATTGCGCACGGTTTACTGAGCCGCGACCGTCAGGGAGCGGTTTCTGTCGGTCAGGAATCCCCAAAACTGTTAAGCACTCATAGCCGATTGACCGTAAGGAAGGACGCCGGGCTACAGCGACGCCAGATCTTCCACGCGCCGTAAGACAATCCCAAGCCGTGACTGGCTCGCCGCGTCCGGCAGCAGGTATCCAGGCAGTGCGTCGCGAACCCCGGGCGTCGACAGAAGACTCTTGATACCGGCGCGCACGTATGCCCGGAGGTCGGCGGCTCCGGCCTGCGCTTCCGTAATCAGCTCGGCGCGGCCATCCACCACGGAGATCGGGTCTTCCAAATCGCGGCTTCCGAACAGATCGCCTTTGCCGCGGCCTTTGAACGCGGCTAGCTTCGTAGCGATGTAATATGGCGCGGTGACCACGCGGATTTCGAGATCGCAGGCGAGCCTGCGCGCCGCGGCGGACTTCATGGCGGCGCGATACCAGCGGTTGGAAAACCCTAGAACCTTCTCATCGAGCGGCATCACGTCTGGAATCGTCCTGCGCTGGACCCACCGGCTAGCGGCGCTCCTTCGCGGGTGTCTTCGCGGAACCCCAGCGCACGCAGGCGGTCGCCAAACGTCGCATATGCCGCATAGGAAGTGATTTCGGCGATCACATCCACATCGAATGTCGGCCGTGGATCGGCCGCGGCCTCGTCGGTAATGAGGAGGCCCGTTACGGTCCCTCCAACGAATACGAATTCGTCCAGTAGCGGGCGCAGCAGCCGGGCGGCGGCGATCAATTGTCTAAGGGCTGCCGCACTCCATTACTTGTGGGGATGGATTTGAATCATACCTGCATCGCCCACGCCACGCGTCCCAGCAGTACATCTGGCCATCACAGGCACCGCCGCTCATAGACGTCTTGAATTCAGGCTCGCACCCGGGCTGCGCGTCCGAGCTAAAATAGAAGCACCTCCCCACAGACCCGATAGCCGATACAAGGAAGGCCATGCCGGAAAATCCGTTCGTCCATCTGCACTGCCACACCGATTACTCCATGCTCGATGGAGCCTGCGAAATCGGCCAACTCATGGACACGGTGGTCGAGCAGAAGATGCCCGCCGTCGCCATGACCGACCACGGCAACCTGTTCGGCGCCGTCAAGTTCTATAACACCGCCAAGAGCAAAGGCGTCCACCCCGTCATCGGCTGCGAGGTCTACGTTTCGCAACAGGGCCACAAGACCCGCAACGACACCGACCGCTACAATCATCTGATCCTGCTTTGCGAGACCCAGGAGGGCTATCGCAACCTCATCAACCTGGTCTCCACGGCCTTTCTGGAAGGCTTCTATTACAAGCCGCGCATCGACAAGGACCTGTTGGCGCGGCACTCCAAGGGGCTGATTGGCATGTCCGCGTGCCTGCGCGGCGACATCCCCGAAGTCCTGCTGGCCGACCGCTACGACGAAGCTCGCCGCACCGCGTACACCTACTCGGACATCTTCGGCAAGAACAATTTCTTCCTGGAAATTCAGGACCACCACCTGGAACAGGACAAGCGCCTGGTGCCGGCCGTTAACCGGCTGTCGGCGGATACAGGCCTGCCGCTGGTGGCCACCAACGATGCGCACTACCTGCGCCGCGACGACGCCCGCGCGCACGAAATCCTGCTCTGCATCCAGACCGGCAAAACCATCAGCGACCCCTCGCGCATGAAATGGAACACGCCCGATTTCTACCTGAAATCGCGCGCCGAGATGATGGAGCTCTTCGGCGAACTGGAAGAGTCGCTCGACCGCACGTGGGAAATCGCGCAGCGCTGCCACGTCGACCTGGAAAAGATCAAAGAGCCTTTCCCGAAGTTCGAAGTCCCGGCCGAGCACTCGACCGACACGTATTTCGAATACGTCGCGCGGCAGGGTTTCGAAGCACGCCGCACGCGCCTTGAAGCGATGCGCGCCGCTGGCCGCCTGAAGCACGATCTCGCGGAATACGCCGAGCGCCTGGACCGGGAAATCCAAATGATCCAGAAGATGCAGTTCTCCGGCTACTTCCTGATCGTCTGGGATTTCATCCGTTTCGCGCGATCGAAATCGATTCCAGTCGGGCCGGGACGCGGCTCGGCGGCGGGCAGCCTGGTGGGCTATGCCATGGGCATCACGGATATCGATCCGCTGCAATACGGGCTGCTGTTCGAGCGCTTCCTGAATCCCGAGCGCATCAGCCTGCCCGATATCGATATCGATTTCTGCATGAACCGGCGCGGCGAAGTGATCCAATACGTCACCGAGAAGTACGGCCGCGAACAAGTGGCGCAAATTATCACCTTCAACACCATGGCCGCGCGCGCCGCCATCAAGGACGTGGGCCGCGCGCTGGACATGAGCTTCGCCGACGTGGAGCGGCTCACCAAGCTGGTGCCCAACGTTCTGAACATCACGCTCGACGACGCCATGAAAGCCGAGCCGGGCTTCGGCGAGCTGGAGCGCAAGGATCCGCGCGTCGCTGAGATCCTGCAAGTCGCGCTGCGCCTGGAGGGCATGGCGCGCAACTGTTCGGTACACGCCGCGGGCGTGGTGATCTCGCCGCAGCCGCTGAAGGAACTGGTTCCCCTGTACCGCACCAACCGGGAAGAAATTGTCACGCAGTTCGACATGAGCGGCCTGGAGAAGCTGCAGCTTCTGAAAATGGACTTCCTGGGCCTGACCACGCTCACGCTCATCGACGACGCGCTGAAGTTGATCGAGAAGCGGCACGGCGTCCGCCTGGTGCCTGAAGAACTGCCGCTCGACGATCCGGCCACTTATGAGATTTTTTCCAAGGCTCTCACCAGCGGCATATTTCAGTTTGAATCGCCCGGCATGCGTGACATTCTGCGCCGCTACCATCCGGAACGCATCGAGGATCTGACCGCGCTGAACGCGCTTTACCGTCCCGGCCCGATTCAGGGCGGCATGGTGGACGACTTCATCGAGCGCAAGCAGGGCCGCCGGGCGGTCGCCTATGATTTGCCCGAGTTGAAGGCGCTGCTGGAAGAGACTTACGGCGTGATCGTCTACCAGGAACAGGTGATGCAGATCTCCAACCTGGTGGCGGGCTACTCACTGGGCGAGGCCGATATTTTGCGCCGCGCCATGGGCAAGAAGAAAGCCGAAGAGATGGCCGCGCAGCGCCAGCGTTTCATCAAAGGCGCGCTGGAGAAAGGTTTCCCGCAGAAGAAGGTTGAAAAGATCTTCGACCTGATGGAGCAGTTCGCGGGTTACGGATTTAATAAGTCGCATTCCGCGGCTTATGCCTATCTGGCCTTTGTTACCGCCTATCTGAAAGCTCACTATCCCGTGGATTTCATGGCCGCGCTGCTGACATCTGAGACTGGAAACACGGCGAAGGTGGTGAAGTACATCAACGAGTGCCGTGAGATGGGCATCACGGTGCTGCAGCCGGATGTCAACGCCAGCGATTGGAGCTTCACGCCGGACGATACGGCTGCGAACGGCAAAGGTATCCGGTTCGGGCTGGGCGCCGTCAAGAATCTGGGGCCGAACGCGGTGGAAGCCATTCGCGCCGCGCGCGAGAAGCTGGGCCGCTTTCTTTCCATCTACGAATTCTGCGAGCAGGTCGACCAGGGGCCCCTCAACAAGCGCATGATCGAGAGCCTGATCCGCGCTGGCGCCATGGACACCTTGGAAGGCACGCGCGCGCAGTTGTTCGCCGCCACCGAAAGCGCCATGGAAGCCGGGCAGCGCGTCTGGCGCGACCGCGTGAGCGGCCAAGGCGGACTGTTCGGCGATATGACGCCGGAAGAAGGGCCGGTGGAGCGGCCCTTGCCGCAAGTCCCCGACTGGACGGGCCGCGAGAAGCTGCAGGGGGAAAAGGAGATGCTCGGCTTCTACGTGACCGGGCATCCGTTGGACGATTACGGAGACAAGATCCGCGAACTGGCGACGCACGATACAGGCAATCTGGAAGGCCTCGAAAAAGGCACGGAAGTCGCATTGTGCGGCGTGCTCACCGGCATCCAGCGCAAACGCAACCGCGAGCAGAAGCCGTGGGCGGCTCTGCAAATCGAAGACCGCACGGGCGCGGTGGACGGCATGGTGTTCGCCGCCAGCTTCGAGCGCTTGGCGAGCCAGATTGTGGAAGACAAAGCGGTGCTGGTGAAGGGGCTGGTGTTGCCCGAAGAAAATGCGCCGCCGAAGATTTCCGTGCAGGATATCATCCCGCTGGAGACGGCGCGTTTGAACCTGCCGTCGCTGATTTCGATTCGCGTGTGGCTGGGGCGCAATGGCGTGCCGGACAAGCCGGCTGCGCTGCGCGAGTTGTTCCGCAGCAAGTCAGGCGACACGCAGGTGCGCCTGCGCCTGGAGATGCCGCGCGATTTTTCCGTGATACTCGATGTGCCCGCCAAGGTGCGCCCCGACCGGGAATTCAAGGCGGCGCTGGAGAAGATTTGCGGCGCGGATTGCGTGGAAGTGCTGGCGGGGTGATGCTATAAACCGCCCGGATGAAGCATCATGACAGCATTCGATTTGATGCTATGATAGCTTGGTGCGAACCACCGTCACGCTCGATCCTGACGTTGAGAAAATGCTCCAAAGCGCGATCCGCGAGCGCGGCGTTTCCTTTAAACAGGCGCTGAACGAAGCGATTCGCGCAGGACTGACCCGAGGAAGGCGCCCGCAGCCGGCACGTTTTGCCCAAAAGTCCTACCACCTGGGAGCCGCGCCGGATTTTCGCTGGGACAAGGCCCTGGCCATGGCGGATGCGATTGAAGATGAGGAAATCACCCGGAAGATGGCGCTACGCAAATGATACTTGTCGACGCTAACATCCTCATATACGCCGTCAATCGGGACGCCCCGCAGTACACCAAAGCGAAGGCATGGCTTGAGGCTACGATTTCCGGCCAGGAGACAGTTGGCCTATCGTGGGTTGTGCTTCTCGCCTTCCTTCGGCTGACGACCAGGCTCGGTCTGTTCCCAATCCCACTTCCCATCGAAGCCGCCTTCGATCTGGTGGATTCCTGGCTCGAACAGCCGTCCGTAACGGTAGTCCATCCCGGCCCTCGCCACGCTCGGATACTCCGCGACCTCCTGCTTCCCTTGGGAACTGGAGGCAACCTGACCACCGATGCCCATCTCGCCGCATTGGCCCTGGAGCATGGAGCGGAACTCTGTTCCGCCGATCATGACTTTGCACGGTTCCGGAACCTGAAGTGGCGCAATCCCCTTGACCTAAAGCCTGATCGCAAGCGGCCACAATAGCCATGGGAGCGCCGTCGCCGATTGAGAACTCGCCGATGCCCTGGCGCCGAAGATCTCCCCCCACATTGGAAAATGCTAACCTGGCAAAACCCCTCTCTCCGCCCGCGCCGCCTCCACGTCCCCGACGGCCACCCCCCGCTCCACTCCCACATCCCGCACCCTCAGCATCAGCGCCGCCGCCACCACGAAGAACACGCCGCCCGCCACCACCGCCAGCAGCCGGTTATTCCCCAGCAAATGCGCCATCACCCAGCCGAACCCGAGCGACGCCACGATCTCCGGCGTCACGATGAAGAAGTTGAAAATCCCCATGTAGATGCCGGTCTTTTCCGCCGGCAGCGACCCGGCCAGAATGGCGTAAGGCATCGCCAGCGTGCTGGCCCAGGCGATCCCCACGCCCACCATCGAGAGCAGCAACAGCCACTTGTTGTGGATCGCCGCCACCGACATCAACCCCGCCGCGCCGCATAACAGGCACAAGCTATGCGTCGCTTTGCGGCCCAGCGCTTGGGCCAGCGGCGGCAGCGCGAACGCCCACGCGAAACACACCGCCGAGTACATGGCGAAGCAGTATCCGCCCCACGCCACGCCCTCGGTGTAGAGCGCGCTGTGCGGATCGTCCGCGCCGAATACGTTGTGCGCCACCGCGACGGGGAAATACAGCCACATGCAGAACAGCCCCATCCACGTGGCGATCTGCACCCACGCCAATTGCTTCATGGTCTGAGGCATGCCGGCGATCGATTCCAGAATCTCGCGCGCATTCTCCGCCAGGCCGCGCTTCTCCGCTTTCATCTTTCGGAACGCTTCCAAATCGTCCGGCGGATACTCCCGCGTCGTCGCAATCGTATAAATTACCGCGGAGAAAAACGCCGCCGCCCCGATATAAAAGGACAGCCGCACGGGCATCGGGATGCGCCCGCCGCCGGCCGCGCCGCTGCCCAGCCACTTGAGCAGCAATCCGGGCAGCACCGAAGCCACCACGGCTCCCAGTCCGATAAATAAGCTCTGCATGGCGAAGCCGCGCGTGCGTTGGTCCTCTGGCAGCATGTCCGCCACGAACGCGCGGAACGGCTCCATGCTGATGTTGATGGACGCATCCAGAATCCACAAAAGCCCGGCGGCCATCCACAGCGCCGAAACGCGCGGCATCAGGATCAGCGCCGCCGAACTCAGCAGCGCCCCCGTGAGGAAGTACGGACGCCGCCGCCCCAGCCGGTTCCACGTGCGGTCGCTGGCGTGCCCGATGATAGGCTGCACGATCAATCCGGTCAGCGGCGCGGCCAGCCACAGAATCGGGATCTGGTCGGCGCGCGCGCCCATGTATTCGTAAATGGCGCTCATGTTGGCCATCTGCAACCCCCAGCCGAACTGGATGCCCAGGAAGCCGAAGCTCATGTTCCAGATCTGCCAGAAATTCAGTTGCGGCTTGTAAGTCGGTTTATCGGTCATAGGTGGCCACCATCTCTTTCAGCCGTGGCGCGATCGCCGGGGTCAACATCTCCGCGCGATAGCGCCAGCGCCAGTTGCCGCTGGGCACGGCGGGCGTATTCATGCGCGCCTCACGGCCCAGGCCCAGCACATCCTGCAAGGGGAATAACACAGTACTGGCTACCGACGCCATCAGCGCGCGGATGAACACCCAGTGGATCTCGCGCCCGTCGGTTGCTAGATACTTGCGCGTGAATTCGCGCTCTTCGCGGATGTCTTCCGCCGTGCGCGTGCTGTCGCCGGCGCCCGTGCTCGACCACCAGCCCACGGTCGTATCGTTGTCGTGCGTGCCCGTATACGCCACGCGGTCGCGCGGATAGTTGTGCGGTTTGAAATCGGGCGCTTGCGGATCCTGGCCGAACGCGAACTGCAGGATAGCCATGCCTGGAAAGCCGAACTGGGTGCGGATGGCTTCCACTTCCGGCGTGATTACGCCCAGGTTCTCGGCCACGATGGGCAACTCGCCGAGCGCCCTTTGCAAGGCTTCGAACAGCGCCGCGCCGGGACCCTTCACCCACCGGCCGTTGCGCGCCGTGGTTTCGCCCGCGGGTACTTCCCAGTAAGCTTCCAGGCCGCGAAAATGGTCCAGGCGGATCAGATCCAACTGCGCCAGCGCCGCATGCACGCGGTCGATCCACCAGCGAAAGCCGGTCTCGGCCATGCGCTCCCAGCGGTAAATCGGATTGCCCCACAACTGGCCGGTGGCGCTGAAGTAATCCGGCGGCACACCCGACATCACCGCCGGCTCGCCCGCCGGATCCAATTGGAACAGGTTCGGATTGGCCCACACGTCGGCGCTGTCGTGCGCCACGTAGATCGGCAGATCGCCCATGATGCGGATGCCGCGTTCCCGCGCGTAATTGTGCAGACTGCGCCACTGGCGGAAAAACATGTACTGTTCAAACTCCAACGCCGCGATCTCGTCCGCCAGCCGCGCCCGCCACGCCTTCAATGCTTCCGGCTCGCGCGCCGCGATATCCGGTTCCCAGCGGCTCCAAACCGACTCGCCGCCATGCGCCGCTTTCACCGCCATGAAAAGGGTGTAGTCGCCGAGCCATGCGTCGCACAGACTGCGGAAATCGCCGAAATCGTCACGATTCTTCCAACTCGTCTTGAAGCGCGCATAAGCCGCGCGCAGCAGCGGCAGCTTGCACCGGATCACGCGGCCATAATCCACTTCGTCCGCGGGAAACACCGGCGCCGCCGCCAGTTCTTCGCCGGTCAGCCAGCGCTCTTCGGCCAGTTGGTCGATACTGATCAGCAGCGGATTGCCTGCAAACGCCGAAAACAATTGGTAGGGCGAATCGCCGTAGCCTGTGGGGCCAAGCGGCAACACTTGCCAGATACGCTGTCCGGCCGCCGCCAGGAAATCGACGAACCGGTAAGCTTCCGGACCGAGATCCCCAATTCCGAACCGGCCCGGCAGCGACGTGGGGTGGAGCAGAATCCCGCTGGATCGTGGGAAAGTCACGGATTCATTGTAAGCCCGGTCGCGCGTATCGCGTGCTACCGTGAGACGAAAGGACGAAAAACCGCAATGAAATCCGTTCAGATAGGAGACAAAATTGTCCCGCTCGCAGCGATCACTTACATTCAGGTGAATCCTGCGGGCGATTACACCGTGTACGCACACGGACAACGTGTGGGAAACTTGAGCGGCCCTGTGGCGCAGGCGTTAGTGGAAGCGATCACGGGCAATCCTTCGCCAGTGCCGTAGCCCGAAAATCCAGGAGACTATGCGGCGTCAAAACGTGACACAAACGTGACACTTTTCACACACGATCCGCGCATTGGCCGCGTATAATCGTAGGAGGGACGGCGATTAGAATGACAAAAACAGTGCTGCTCTGTATGGCGGCGGTAATGGCCTCGCCTGCGCAGACCTTCACCACCTTGGTCACTTTCGACTGGATGAACGGGGCGGACCCCACGTATATGTCCCTGACACAGGGCCTCGATGGCGCCTACTGGGGCGCCACCACCAAGGGTGGAAGCTACGGCTACGGCACCGTTTTCAAGCTCGCGCCCGCCCGCATCGATGGTTGCCTATTGCCGTTCTGTTTCACGACCATCCATGATTTCGACCAGACCGACGGCTCCCTCCCCCTGGGATCGCTGCTGCTGGGCCTGGATGGGGCTCTCTACGGAACCACCGAGGCGGGTGGTACGGTCGCCGGACCCGCTGAAGGCGGTACCGTTTACCGAATTTCGTCGACCAACGCCCTCTCCACGATTTACAGCTTTAGTAGCGGCGTCGGCAGCAACCCCAACGCGGGGGTCATCGAGATCGACGGCGGGAATTTCTACGGAACCACCCTGTACCATGGCGGCCTGGGCTCCGGCACCGCCTACCAACTCACGACCGGCGGGGTTCTGACGACGTTGCACAGATTCGACTACCTTGGAGGCCCACCCAACGGGGCCTTTCCCTCCGCACCCCTCATGCAGGCCGCCGACGGGGCTCTCTACGGGACCACCGTCGCCGGGGGCACGGCCCCGGATGGAGGCGATGGCGAGATTTTCAAGATCGTCCTGGAAGGCCCCGACATTGGCGAAACGGTGGTGGCCAGTTTCGACGGCACCAACGGCGCCAACCCTTACGCCGGGCTCATTCAACTCCCCGATGGCGCGTTCTACGGGACAGCCTCGGCTGGCGGCGCTAACGGCAAGGGCACGGTATTCGCGGTAACTCCGGGCGGCACTCTGACCACGCTGCACAACTTCAATACGGCTGACGGCGCCAACCCTTACGGTGGGCTGATTCAGGCCACCGATGGAAACCTGTACGGAACCACGCTCAATGGCGGCGCCTCGGGTTATGGAACCATTTTTAAGATCACCCCTGGCGGCGCGCTGGCGACGTTGCACAGCTTCGACTTGACGGACGGCGCGAACCCCAACGGCGCGCTGCTGCAGGCTACCGATGGCAATTTCTATGGAGCCACCTCCGCCGGCGGCGCGAATGGCGACGGCACTCTCTTCCAACTGTCCATGGGACTCCGCCCGTTCGTGAAAACAGTGCCCACGTCGGGCAAGGTAGGGGCGGCCGTCACCATTCTCGGGACGCATATGTTGGGCCCTCTCAGCGTCACCTTTGACGGGATTCCGGCTGTAATCGAAGGCGCGACCCTATCCGCGATCTTTACCAGCGTGCCGGCCGGCGCGGCCACCGGCGAGGTCGCCGTGACTACGGCGGACGGCACGCTGCTGAGCAACGTGGTGTTTACACTGATTCAGTGAGTTTCTTGGTGGGGCAGGCTCCCAGCCTGCGGCGGCCTCGCAGGCCGCCCGCCTCGAAGCTCTGCCGGCTTTTTGCCCGGCTAGATGGCATAGACTTGCGCCTGGTGGAGGCGAGCTTCGCTCGCCGAAGAGCGGGCCTGCGAGGCCCGCGCAGGCTGCGAGCCTGCCCCACGCCATAACAAAAACGGCGCTGGTGGTGTCAAATGGATGAGGGGCGCTGTTGTCCGCATCCGATAAAATCGCCGACCGCTTGATTGCGGGATTTCAGGTGGCTGGCGTATTGGCCACCGGCTGGTTTGTTTGGACCTATAACATCCTGCCGCGGCTCGGCCTGCAATCCCTGGCCGGCATCGCTGCCGAAGCGCTGTTCTATGTGACGCTCGCCTGGATCTGCGGCGCAGTAACCACATTCTTGGTTTATTTCGTGATCGCGCTGGCGGATCTGCCGGGGGCGGCCCGTTTTTCGCTGCGTACCTCGGCGCCGGCGATGTGGTTTGCGCCGGCCATCGTGCTTTTATCCACCCGCTTTGCCGCGGCTTTCCCCGTAAGCCTTTTGTTGATCGCGAACGCCACGCGGCAACTGATCTCCCAGTGGGGCATCATAGCGTCGCCAATCCACAGGAGGGAAGCGGCGCGCACGGAGCCTACGCCGATGTTCAGCACGGCCTCGCCGGAAGCCGTTTATTCGTGGACCTCGGCCCCTTTTCTGATGGGATCGCTCTTGGCGCAGGCGGGCTTGGTGGCGATGCTTTGGGGCCATCCGTTCCGGGCGGCGGCGTTCTTCGCCATCAGCACCGCGATCTTGACATCGCTTTCCATCGCCACCGGCGCGTACCTGCCCGGAAAAACGCCCGCACTGCCGCACTCCGCGCTGAGCGTGGTGATGGCCTTCCTGCTGGCGGCGACTGTGACATTTGGCGGGATCGCGGTGCGCGGCGGAGGCGGCCGGGGTTCCGGCGCGGATTCCAGCTCATCGGGCGGTGGGGGCGGATCCGCGACCCAGCAAGACAAGGACCTCCCGGAGAATCCCGATGAGAATGTGGGATTCGGCGGCGACTTTCCCGGCGTGATCCTTTTGCCGGAGTTGAAGCCCTATACTACGCTCTTCGTTCCCGTACTCGCATCGCCGGCCAAATTCGGCGCCCCGATAGCGAAAGCGGTGGACATCCCGTTTTCGGGTCAATACTGGATGTTCCGGTTTCCGGCTCCGCGGCCTCCGCGGCGATCGATCATTCGGCGTGGCAGCGCATCGGAACTCTCGTTCCACACCACGGACGGTTGGCCCATGGAGATGGAAGCGCATCAAAAACTGGAACAGCCAGTCAGCACGAGATGCTGCAGCCAGATTCAGATTGCGATCCGGAACACCGACCCGTATCCGGGGACCGTTTCGCTCGAGTTGATTCTGATCGATACATCGATGCCGATGAATCCGGGACACAGCCTGGGAAACGTCACGGCCGGATCGCCGTCGCCAGCCGAGCGGGTTTTGAGCTTTCGCTTGCCGCCAGCCATGGAGCTGCTGAAGTTCGATGAGTTGAAAGTGGTGTTCCATCGCGACCGGATGCGCGCGGAAAAAAGCGCCCGGATAGCGATCGAGCGATTTATGCTGGCGCCCTAGCACCGGCAAAATCCGGTTTTCTCCTACTGGCACCGCCCCCAGAGGATCGGGATGATACGGATATGCCCCCGTATGGCATATCAAAATGTAGTACGACAGGAGGGTGAACTATGGCTTATCGCGTGGAAGGGGATTTACTGGAGGTTTGCGACTGCGGGATATTGTGCCCGTGCTGGGTCGGCGAGGACGCCGATAACGGCACCTGCGAAGCGGTGGTCGCTTACCACGTCGAGAAGGGGACTATCAACGAGGCCGACGTCAGCGGGCTAAGCCTGGTGGTGATGGTGCACATCCCCGGCAACATCCTGAAGGGGAACTGGCGCGCGGCCGTATTTGTGGACGAGCGCGCGACCAAGCAGCAGGAAGAGGCGCTGCTGGCTGTGTGGACCGGCCAACTCGGCGGGCCGGTCGCGGACTTCGCCAAGCTGATCGGCGAGGTGGTAGCGGTCCAGCGGGCGGCCATTTCTTTCGACGTCGTCGAAGGCAAGGGAACGCTCAAGGTGGCGGGTTTCGTGGATGCCGCCATGGCTCCCTTCAAGGGTCCGGGTGAACTGGTGACGACTCTCCAGAACAGCGTTTTTTCAACCATCCCCGGCTCGCCCGCGTACCTGAGCAAGGCATCGCACTACCGGCGCACGACCAGCAGCCTGGGCTTGGCGGACGTCAATCTGGAGGGACACAACGCGATTCAGGGCAAGTTCCTCTTCGCCGCCTGATCCGGTTGTGCCCTATGGCTTGGCCGGGCATTCGAGATCGCAGGATCCCCGCCGTGATGCTAGCCGTACTCACCGCGTTGGCGTGGTGGGCGCTGTGGGCCGGCCAGGATTCCCCGTGGGGACACAGCCTGATGCACGGCGGGCACGCCTTGGCCGTGCCGGCGCGCCGGGCCGCCTTCGCCGCGGCGTTCGTGGCCGGCTGGACCCTGATGACCATTGCGATGATGCTGCCCACCAGCGCGCCGCTCATCCTGCTGTTCCACCGCATGGTTTCGGGAAGATCGCGGGCCGGCTGGTTGGTGGCCTCTCTGCTTGCGGGGTACCTGGGTGTGTGGGCCGCGTTTGGCTTCGCACTGCACCTGGCGATCGAGGGACTGCGTGCGGCCGCGACGCGCATTGCCTGGATCGACCGCAACCCATGGGCGGCCGGCGCAGCCATCCTGCTTTGCGCCGGCGCCTATCAATTCTCACCGCTGAAGTACGCCTGCCTCGATAAGTGCCGCTCGCCGATGATGTTCCTGACGGGACGTTGGCAAGGCGTCCGTCCGGCCCGCGAGGCCTTCCGCCTGGGAGTGGCGCATGGCGCTTATTGCCTGGGCTGTTGTTGGTCGCTGATGCTGCTCATGTTCGTCGCGGGAATGGGAAGCCTGGCGTGGATGCTGGTGTTGGGCGTGGCCATGGGCGCGGAAAAGAACTTCCGTTGGGGCCGCCGCCTCAGTCCGGTGCTGGGCGCTTTGCTGGTGGCGGCGGGGCTGACCGCCATCGTGCTGGCGAACATGCCGCGATAGCGGCGCGAAGCCGAAATCGTGGCCTGCGGCGAACATAGTGCCAACCCCATTTCAGGCGGAGAAGGTGCGCTGGGGATTTCCAAACGGCACGCATATTGTAGTCGAAATTGGCTTTCACGAGACGCTTCCGGCAACTGAGGCGTGCTCAACAGTTTTGGGGAAACCGTGCCCTGACGATCGCGGCTCGGTAATACTCGCGTTGATTGCGCACGGCTTACTGAGCCACGGCCGTCAGGGCGCGGTTTCGGTTTCCGCGCCTTAACGGCGATAGAATGGGAGTCCTCTCCCCGGAGGCGTGCCCATGAATCGACGAGATCTCTTCAAGAGCGCGGCGCTGGCCGGCGCGTTCGCGCAACAGGCTCGCGCCGGGGCGCCCGCGGCCAGCGACCGCATCGGCATCGGCGTGATCGGGTGCGGCGGTATGGGCCGCATGGACCTGGCGGATTTCCAGAAGCAGCCCGAGGCGGAAATCGTGGCCGTCTGCGACGTCTACCAACCGAACCTGCAGGAAGCCCACAAGCTGACCGATGGCAAGGCGCGCACGTACTCCGATTTCCGCAAACTATTGGGCGACCGTGCAGTGGACGCGGTGGTCGTCGCCACGCCGGATCACTGGCATCCGCTCATCACTGTCGCCGCGTGCGATGCGGGCAAGGACGTCTACGTGGAGAAGCCCGTTTCCAACGTGGTGCGCGAAGGCCGCCTGATGGTGGAGGCGGCACGCCGCAATAAGCGCGTCGTGCAGGTGGGCTTGCAGCAGCGCTCCGGCTCGCACTTTCAGCGCGCCGCGCAAATCGTAAGCTCGGGCGAGATCGGCGAGATTCACTACGTGCAGACGTGGATTCACGAAACCAGCCCGCCCGAAGGGCTCGGCACGCCGCCCGATTCCGAACCGCCCGCGGGGCTCGATTACGATTTCTGGCTCGGACCGGCGCCTAAAGTTCCGTTCAATCCAGCGCGATTTCTGGGCAACTGGCGCTCGTTTTCCGCGTACGGCGGCGGACGCATCGCGGACTGGGGCGTACACCTGGTGGACGTCGTCCACATGGCGATGGGCGTGGATACGCCGCGTGCCGTCACCGCGTCGGGCGGCAAACTCTACGTTCGCGACAGGCGCGACACCCCCGACACGCAAGAAGTCACTTGGGAGTATCCGGGGTTCCTGCTGCATTACACCTGCCTGCTGCATAATTCGTACGGCCACAATGGCGACGCCGGACACAAGCCTTTCGGCAGTTACGGCATCCAGTTCCACGGCACGCGCGGTACGCTGTTCGTGGACCGCGCCGGGTACGCGGTCACGCCGCAGATGAAGAGCCACGCAGAGCCGGGCGGTATCTCGTTCCGCGCGGCTTTCGACGATCTCACCGGCATCAGCATGTATTACGATTTGGAAGGCGTGGCGGGCCGTGGCACCACTTCCGTGCAGCACGTGCCGCATGTGCAGAACTTCCTGAAGTGCGTAAAGTCGCGCGAGCTGCCGGTGGCGGACATCGAAATCGGACATCGCACGACGACGGCGTGCCACTTGGGCAACATCGCGCTGCGCGTCGAACAAAAGCTGCATTGGGATGGCCAGCAGGAGCGCTTCACCGGCAACCACGCCGCGAGCGGCGACGCCAACCGGATGTTGGTGCGCCCGTATCGCGCGCCGTGGAAATTGGAAGGCATGCAATCATGACAGACAAAACCCCGGCCCCTAGCCCCCAGTCCCCAGCCCCGGCAAGCGAAGCTTGGCCCAGGCGTGAATTCATCAAGGCGGCGGCTATGGCAACGGCCGCATCGTATGGCCGCATCCTGGGCGCGAACGACCGCATTCGCGTGGGCGGAATCGGCACGGGCGGGCGCTGCCAGTACCTGCTGGACCTGCTGAATAAGGGCGGCGGCAGCCAGATCGTGGCGATCTGCGACGTGTATGGACCGCACCTGGATGAGGCGCGCGAGAAGGTAGCGCCTGAAGCGCGCGCGTTCACCGATTACCGCAAGGTGCTGGAACTTCCCGGCGTGGATGCGGTGGTGATCGGCGCGCCCGATCACTGGCATGTTCCCATGGCGATCGACGCTGTGCGCGCGGGCAAGGATGTGTACGTGGAGAAGCCGGTGACGCACCGCATCGAGGAAGGCGAACCGCTGCTGAAGGCGGCCGCCGAATCGAAGCGCGTGGTGCAGACCGGCATGCAGCAGCGCAGTTGGCCGCATTTCCAGCAGGCGCGCGAGATCGTGGCCGGCGGCGGACTGGGGCAGGTCACGTTCATCCGCACGTATTGGTATCAGAATCACCTGCAGGGACGCGACGCGCGCCGGCCGATCGACGCGTCGAAGCTGGATTGGAAGATGTTTCTGGGATCCGCGCCGGAACAGCCGTTCGACGCGGAACGCTTCCGCAACTGGCGCTGGTTCTGGGATTTTGGCGGCGGTTCGCTTACCGACCTGTTCCTGCACTGGGTGGATGTGGCGCACTGGGCGATGTCGAGCGACACGCCCATCGATGCGCAGGCCATGGGCGGCAAATACGTGATTCAGGAATGGCAGTGGCCAGACACGGTGAACGCCGCGTTCCACTATCCGGGCAACTTCCTGGTGAACTTCGATTGCAGCCTGATGGGATATCTGGAAGGCGGCGGCCTGATCTTCCATGGGACGAAGGCGCTGATGCGGTTGCATCGCGGCGGGTTTGCCGTGTATCCGGAGCAGCCGCGATACACGGAGCTTCCCGACCTGAAGGATGTGGCGCAGGAGGTGAAGTCGGAGCACGATGGCGCGATCGAGCACGTGCAGAATTTCCTCGATTGCATCCGCTCGCGGAATACGCCGAACGCGCCGGTGGCGGTGGGAGTGGCGGCGGCGCGCGCGGGACATTTGGGGAATCAGGCGTTGCGCAGCGGGCAGACCGTGCGGGCGTGAAGTGGGGCAGGCCTCCCGGTCTGCGCGGGACCTGGTCGCAGCCGCGGGTAGTGTCAGGGCAGGGTAGTGTGATGGCTTGACAAAGCGAGGTCACGTACGTGATTACGGGAATGTTCAACGAGGTTATTCACGTGTGCAAGCTGCCGATCGCCATGCACATTCTGGCGATCAACTCTACGGGCGCTTCGCGCGCGGCCCGGTTAAGTGGCAATAGGCGCGCCGCGGTGGGGCAGGCTCGCTCTTGGTGGGACAGGCTTGACTTTGGCCTTTTGGTGGGGCAGGCTCGCAGCCTGCGGCGGCCTCGTAGGCCGCCTGCCTCGGAGCTGCGCCGGGCTTGCTGGCATAGGCTTTAGCCTGTGGAGGCGAGCGTAGCTCGCCTTGGACAGGCTTTAGCCTGTCGTTCGGAGCGGGTTCTGGAGAACCCGCGCAGGACTGGAGTCCTGCCCCACCACGGCGCACAGAATGTGGAAACTCAAGAAGCGAGCGAAAGCTCAACGCTCAGCTTGCGCGCTTTAAATCTACCTTGGCGGACAGCTTCTTGTCTCCATCATGGCCAGATGCGGTTCCGTGGATGGTCTCGCCGTCGAACACCAGATCGAAAACGATCAGCGACTCGCTATCCCCGTCACTTTCCGGGACGACTTCGAAAGTGAGCTTGCCGGCTTCCAGCTTGCCATTCTTGATGGCCCATTGCTGGTCCTCGTTCGGACCGGCCGTGCCAGTCACTTTCGTACCATCCACTTTCAGGTTCATCACCGCCGAGTCGGGCTTGTTTTCCCGCTCGGCGGTGGTGATCTCGAACTTGCCGCTCCATTTGCCGGTAAGCTCCGCGGCGGTCAAGGTCATTCCGGTCAACAGCAAAAGGCAAATCAGTGTCTTCATAGGCCCTCCAGCCCAGTCGTCCGATAATTGCCTCTTACGAGAGAGGCGCCGGATTTGTTCCAAGTGGACGGATATTGCAGCCGCGAAGAGGACGCCGTTGTTGGCGATCGCCAATGCGCGCGTTGCTGGAATCGCTGCCGCCGGTAAAACTGTAGAGTACGGTTTCGGTCCAAGGGTCGCCCGGGATTGCGCGCGGCGTCAACGAAAATACCGTCCCCAGGTTGTAGGCTCCGCCAGTGGACGTGGCGCCGTAGAGCACGGGGAGCGTCCGGGGGTTCACCAGAACGGGCGCAAAACGATGCCGCCGCCTTCTATTGGGTGACGTGGAATGCGGACGTCAATGGCCCGGCGAATGCCTTGTAGTCGCCCGCCAGCAGCTCCCAGCCATCCTTCTCCGCGTTGAAGATAGAAAGGTAGAGCGGGTCGAGTGGCAGTGTAACCGTCTTCGATTCGCCGGCTTTCAACGGCACCCTTTGCCACGCAACCAGGCGCTTGAACGGCTCGCTGGCGGCGGACGGCAGCGTCGCGTAGACCTGTGCAACCTCCGTGCCGGCGCGCTTTCCGGTGTTCTTCACGGTGAACGCGACCGTGTGCGCGTTGCCGTCCGCCGTCAGCGCCGAATAGGCGAACGTGGTGTACGAAAGGCCGTACCCAAACGGAAAGAGCGGTTGCTTGTGCTCGGCCTCGAACCACTTGTAACCGACCTTCAGACCTTCCGTATAAGGCACGTCGAAAGGCGGCGGCCGGTTGGGCGGCTTCAGCTCGATACCCGGCACTGCCGGATGCGGCAGATCGGCATCGCTGGCGGCGAAGGTAACCGGCAGTTTCGCGGAAGGGTTCACGTCGCCAAACAGGATCGCGGCCAGGGCCTGCGCGCCGCCGATGCCCGGATACCAGGCTTCCAACACGCCCTTCACGTTCCCGACCCACGGCATGGAGACCGGTCCGCCGCTCTCGACCACAACGATGGTATGCGGATTGGCTGCCGCCACCGCGCTCACCAGCGCGTCCTGATTATCGGGCAGGGAGAGCGTGGCCGCGTCCCGGCCCTCGCTCATGAACTGGTTGACGAAGACGATGGCCACTTGCGACACTTTCGCCAGCTTGGCCGCGGCAGCCGGATCGGCGCCGCTGTCGTATTCCACGGTCGTCAGCGGCGACCTGGCGCGGATATATTTCAACGGCGATGACGGAAACCAGACCGGTTGCATCCAGCCCGAACCGCCCTTGTGGTGGGTGACCGCGTCTCCGCCGGGCGGGTCCACCTGCGCCGACCCACCGCCCGAGAGCACGCCCACGTCGGCATGCGATCCGATCAGCGCGATGGAAGCCACGCGCGCGGCATTCAGGGGCAGCAGGTCGCCCTCGTTCTTCAGCAGCACGATGGATTCCTCGGCGATGTGCTGGGCGTCCTCCAAGCCCTGGAAAGGATCCACCACGCTGCGCACCGGCGGATTGTCGATGACTCCGCAAGCGAACATACTGCGCAGAATCCGATGCACCATATCGTTGAGGCGCGCCTCGGGCACCTCGCGGCTGTCCACGGCCTTCTCCAGCGGTGCGCCGAAGTAACGGTCGCCGGGCATCTCCTGATCGAGTCCGTTCAAGGCGGCCTTGGTGGTGGAGTGCGTGCCGCCCCAATCCGACAGGACCCAGCCCTGGAAGCCCCACTCCTTCTTCAGCACCTGGTTCAGCAGGTAGTCGTTTTCGCAGGAATAATCGCCGTTGACCTTGTTATAGGCGCACATCACGCCCGCGGGTTGCGCGATCTTGATGGCGATCTGGAAGGCCAGCAGATCGGTTTCCCGCATGGTGCGTTTGTCGAGCGTGACGTTCAGGATATTGCGCCCGGTTTCCTGGCCGTTAAACGCATAATGCTTGATGTCGCCCATTACCTGCTGGGCCTGCAAGCCTTTCATGAGCTGTCCGACCATGGTTCCGGCCAGGATAGGATCCTCTCCGGCGTATTCGAAGTTGCGGCCGTTGCGCGGCTCGCGGATGAGGTCCACACCGCCGCCGATGGACATGTTGAAACCCTGGTCGCGCAGCTCGCGGCCGATCACCGAGCCGTACAGATAGGCGGCTTCGGGATCGAAGCTGGCCGCCGCACCGAGGGAAGAGGGCAGCAGCGTGGCATAGCGGCTCTCGACCGCGGCCATGCGGACGCCGACCGCGGAATCGGCCAGATTGATGGCAGGGATGCCCAGCCGCTCGATGCCGGGCACGAATCCGGCGCCTTCGTTGGATCCTGGCGGAATCGGCGCGCCCGGCTGGAGAGCGCCCCAACCGGTGCCGTGGACCATTTGGATCTTCTCGGCGAGCGTCATTTGTTCGATAAGCAGATCGGCGCGCTTGTCGGGCGGCAGCGCTTTATCCGTCCAGGGGCCTTGCACTTTGGGCGGCTTCTGGGCGGGTTGGGCGACAGCCTGTGCCCAGGGCAGCATAGGCAGGGCGAGCATGAATGCAAATCGGCAAAAGCGCATATGATTCCACGGCTATTATAATTCCATGGCCGTGCCTGTTGGGCGGCCTTTGAACGCTTGACATCATGATGCTCGCCAGCTATCATCATGACGTGAGAACTACCTTAACTCTGGACGACGACGTCAAAGCCAAGCTCGACCAGGAGACACGCAAGAACGGCAAGTCCTTCAAAGAGGCGGTGAATTATTACCTGCGGATCGGCCTCGACGCTCAAGCCAACATGAAACCAGCGAAGCCTTTCGTGGTGCGGGCGCGCCCTTTAGGCCTTAAGGCGGGGCTGTCCTATGATAACGTCGAGGAACTCATCGAGCGGGCCGAAGGGCCTTTGCACCGATGATCCTCATCGACGCCAACATCCTGCTTTACGCTTATGATGCCAATTCGACGCGGCATTCAGCCGCTCGAAAATGGCTCCAGGAAACGTTCTCGAAAGACGAACCGGTCCGCTTACCCTGGGTTGTCATCCTAGCTTTCCTGCGGCTGACGACGCAGACGGCGATACTGGCTCGCCCGCTGTCGTTGGACGAAGCCATCGCAATTGTGCAAACGTGGCTCAATAGGCCCAATGTCGGAATCGCCGCGCCGACCATGCGGCACTGGGAGGTCCTCAGAACCCTCCTGCAGGAAGGGCAGGCCAAAGGACGCATGGTCACCGATGCCCACCTGGCGGCCCTGGCCATAGAGCACGGCGCAGTGCTGTACACGAACGACCGCGATTTCACTCGCTTCCCCGGCCTGAAATGGTCCAATCCGCTGAACGCTGCCTGATTCGCTGCCCGTTGTGTTTTCTATACGCTTGAGTGGCGGGCTAGTCGGCGTGCGCATCGAGAATGTGAAATTTGTTCAAAACTTCGCGAAGATCCCTCACGAATATCGGGCTGCTGTAGTCCATTTTAACTAAACCTCCCTACTAAAGATGACCAGCCTTACCGGCGTTGCAACTTCCCTGCATCGAGGCGATCCAGTCGCGAATAAGGGCCACGCCTTCCTGATGCACCATGGTGCGGCCTAACTCCGGCATCATGATTTTGGGGGTAGTCGATTCCATGCGGTGTAGCAGAATGGATTCCTCGGGCTTGCCTTGCACCACGTCGAACAGCAGGTCTCCCGATCCTTGCCCCGCTGAAACCGGCACCTTGCACAGACCTAGACGCATGGGGTCGGTCTGCGCGGCCAACAGGTAGAGACCCGTGGTGTTGGCCGGTCCGCGCGGATTGTGGCAGTGGGCGCAGTTCACTTCCAGGTACGCGCGGGCGCGGCCGTCCAGAGTGCCGCTGGATGGATCGTCCCACACCGCCAGTTTCGGCGCGCGATCCGGCGGAGGCGCGCCCTTCAGGTAGCCGATTTTGGTCCAGTAGGCGAGTTGGTTCATGCGGCCTTCGGGGTAGTTGAAATCCTTGTTCAGATTGCGCGCTTTGGGGCCGATCGGCGTAACCGTCTTGGACCGGTCGTGACAACCTTTACATTGGTTCGTATTAGGAATGACATAGTCGATGGCGTAGCGGGTACCGGACGGGTGAACCCAGTGCACGGTGGTGGGGTCTGCGGCGACGTCGAGAGTCGCTTCGGTTTGCGCACTGTTCCATACATAGGGGAGAGTGACCCAGCCGGACTGACTGCTTACCAACAGGCGCGTCTCGACGATGCGCTGTTTGCCGCCTTGGTCGGCGTCGGGATAGGCGAACGTCTTGGAGAAGATGGTGCCAACGGGGAAGTCGAACGCTTCGGTATCGTTGTAAGTCGCCGAGGTGCCGGGCGGCATCCAGACGGTGCGGTACTTCGTGGCGTAGTCGGAGAATAGCGGCGTGTTCAGGTCGTAGGGGATTACTCCGGCATTGGGTTTGAGGGCGGCGGGATCGCCCGAGAAGAGATGCCAGGCGGATAGCTTGGTGGGGTATGGCTCGGCGGTGTGGGGGTGGACGGCGCGCGTGCCACAGGCGGTGAGCAGCAGAGTGGCGAGCCCCAAGAAGGGCCACCTACGAGGTGGCCTGCAGGCAGCGTGCCTGCCCCACAACATTAGTTGCCTCCGGCTGGGGGAGCGCTTGCCGCGGGTGCGGGCAGATTGACGGCTGAGAGCGGCGCGAGCGAACAGTTGTACGGCTTCAGGTCGCGGCTAACGTGCTTGAAATTGCCGCCCGCATCGTAATTCATGAAATTGGCGTCGCCGTTGTTTTGGATGCAGATGCGCAGATCGTCGGGCAGACGCTTGCCGGCGCCCAGCTTTTGCGGGTTGACGATGCCGTCAAACAGAATCGCCGGCATGGGCTTGCCGACCACGGGCGCCAGCACGTCGGCATATTGGCCGCTGGGCGCCGTTCCGCCGCCGGAAATAATGTTGTCGTGCACATAAATGGCTTCCGGAAACGGATAGTAAGTGGCGTCGTTCATGGGATTGCCGGTAGTCATGTAACTGATCACGGAGACGTTGGTAGTGTTGTTGTCCTTGATGGTGTTCTTGAAGACCTCGACGTGATTGGTGGCCAGCACGATAACGCCGGTGCCGGTGGGAACCTTGGCCACCATGCTGCCCTTGGCGCCGAAATTCTGCGTGTTGTTCTCGACGATTTCGTTGTTGAACACGCGCGTGTTGCCGCCGCCCTTCACCGGCAGGTCGGGCAAGTTGAAAACCAGGATGCCGCCGGTATTGTGCGTGGCCTTATTCTCGTAGACGTCGGCGAACTGCGAATTCTCGATCTCGATGCCGGCCACATTGGCTTCGGCGCGGCTGTGGCGCACGATGATGTTGCTCGACTGGCCCACGTAGATGCCGGCGTCGGCGGCGCCGATGGAAGCGGAATCCTCGATCAATACGTTCTTGCACTGCACAGGGTAGATGCCATAGGAGCCGTTCTTGTCGCTGGGGCCGCCGGTCCACTCGGTGCGTACGCGCTGCACGGTGACGCCGTTTGCGCCGTTGATCTTCAGCGCGTCGCCCTTAGTGTCCTCGATGGCCAGGTCCTGGATGGTGAAGCCGTTGGAGGTGACGGTCAGGCCGGCCGGGCCGGTCTTCTGGTTCTTAAACGTGAGGATGGTTTTGTCGATGCCCTTACCGCGGATGGTGACGTTGTCGACCGAGAGGGACATGGAGCGATCCATATCCAGGCGGCCTTCGGGCAGTTCGATGACAGCGCCGGGTTTGGCGGCGATCAAGGCCTCTTGGAATTGCTTCTGAAAGTCGGGGCCGGCGGCGAGGCCGGAGTCCTTCTTCGCGCAGGAGGTCCACAGGGTGAAACTCAGGGCGGCGGCGAACAGGGCGGTGGCGGTCTTGGTCATTAGAAGCTCCTGGGCCACGACATGATTGGGGCATGGCGGGGACTAAGAAAGCATACCGCCGTGGGTTTGGTGGATGCAAGGGCGCTAATCACCGGCTAGGGCGCGGCGCACTACGGCCGGCTCTTTCGCAATTACGGTAAGGTAAGCGCGCGCCGCCGAGTCGGGCTGACGACCGCCCTGCTCCCACCCCTGCAAGGCGCGTTTGCCGATGCCATAGGCGCGCGCGAATTCGGCTTGCGACATCTTCACCCGCTTGCGAATGGCCTTGACATCGATAGGCTTCGGCCAAACCTGTTCCAATTCGATTTTGCCGCGTTGGTGCGCCAGGACCTGCTTCATTCCCTCGATCAGGTCTGCCCCAAAGGCGGACTTCGCCGCAGGCTTCTTCTTTTGCATCTCTAGTACACTCCCTTCAGGTTAGCCGCGATTTGCCGCAATCCCTTCCGCTCCTCCGCGGTCAGATTAGCCTTGACATTTTTCGCGTAGCACCGCAACAGGTAAACGCGGGCGGCGATCACGATGTACAAGTAGACGATCCGCGCGCCGCCGCGCTTCCCCTTGCCCTTGGCCGACCATCGCAACTTCCGCACTCCGCCGGCGCCCGGTATCACTGGACCGGCATTCGGATGATCAATCAGATAAACGGCGACCGCTTCAATGCCTTCCGCTCCGATCAGCTCCGTGGCCTCAGCCTTGAACTTCGGCAACTGCAGGACCGTGATTTCCGGCGCGTCGGCCACTAACTTATGAGTATATCGCAATGCGGTACACGCATTAGGCAGGGAGCGGCGGTAGCACAGCGGACTGGAAGATTCCGCGCAACAGATTGACAAGCGCCTGCAATCCAGGCCGATAATGGGGACCGTGTTCTTGAACAGACTTCTATGGTTGGTGTGGGGTACGGAACTGTCGACGTCGCGTTCAAACAAAAGGGGGCGGCTGGGCCGGGGTCGAAAATAGCCCTGGAGTTTCGCCTTGCTTTCGCCTTCCTGCAAACACTGCTATAATCTCCTTTCGCCACTTTTAAGGAGTTCCTCTCATGGACGACAAAGAACGCGCCCGCGCATTAGAAGCCACTCTCGGACAGATCGAAAAGCAGTTCGGCAAAGGGTCGATCCTGCGGTTGGGGTCGAAGGACGCCATCGTTCCGGTGGCCGTGATTTCGACGGGATCGATCTCGCTCGATGCGGCGCTGGGCGTGGGCGGATTCCCGCGCGGCCGCGTCACCGAGATCTACGGGCCGGAATCGTCGGGCAAGACGACCATCGCGCTACAAGTGGTCGCGGAAGCGCAGAAGAAGGGCGGCATGGCGGCGTTCATCGACGTAGAGCATGCGCTCGATCCGGCATATGCGCGCAAGCTGGGCGTGGACGTGGACAACCTGCTGGTGTCGCAGCCGGATTACGGCGAGCAGGCGCTGGAGATCACCGGCGCGCTGATCGCCTCGGGATCGATCGACGTGTTGGTGGTGGATTCGGTGGCGGCGCTGGTGCCCAAGGCCGAGTTGGATGGGGAAATGGGCGACAGCCACATGGGTTTGCAAGCGCGGCTGATGTCGCAAGCGCTGCGCAAGCTGACTGGCGTGGTTTCGAAATCCAAGACTTGCCTGATTTTTATCAACCAGATTCGCGAGAAGATCGGGGTGATGTTCGGCAACCCGGAAACCACTACCGGCGGGCGGGCGTTGAAGTTCTACGCGTCGATTCGCGTGGATATACGGCGGATCGCGGCGATCAAGGATGGCGACGCGGTGGTGGGAAACCGCACCAAGGTGAAGGTGGTGAAGAACAAGGTGGCATCGCCGTTCCGCGAGGCGGAATTCGACATCATCTACGGCGAGGGGATTTCGAAAGAAGGCGATCTGCTCGATTTGGGCGTGGCGCAGAATTTGATTGAGAAGAGCGGGTCGTGGTTCAGCTACAAGGGCGACCGGATTGGGCAGGGGCGGGAGAACGCGCGCCAGTTTTTGAAGGACAATGCGGATATTCGGGCGGGGATTGACACGGAGTTGCGTAGGCAGTTGGGGTTGTTGAAGGCAGAGGCGGACAAGCCCGTTCCGGTGCCGGAGGCGACGGCTAAGCCAGGGGTGGCGGCGGCGGCGCGGAGGTAAGGCGGGGCGGCCTACGAGGCCGCCGCAGGCTGCGAGCCTGCCCCACAGGGCTGGATAGTGGGACAATAGAAAGTAACGATGCGAGGCACGCGCTGGCTTATCCTGGTGGCTATTATCCTGCTGCTGGGAGGCGTGGCAGCGACTTACCGGCTCCAAAAAAGGGAACTGCAGGACGAGGCCCGGCCGAAACCCCAGGCCATGGCGCCGGAATTGATGTCCGCGGCGCAGGACTGGGTGCACATCGAAACATCCGAACCGCCGGATAGCCGCACCATCTCCCGCATCACGGCCAAGGACGTGCGCCAGGCCAAGGATTCCAACCACGTGGAACTGGAGCAAGTGGAATTGCGCCTGCCGTCGATGCACACCGACACCTACAACCTGGTACACAGCGCGCACGCCGAATACAACCAATCGGATAAAGGGATGTACTCCGATGGCGCGGTGGATATCACGCTGGCGGTGCCGAATGAAGGCCAGCCCAAACACACTCTGGTTTCGATTCACTCGTCGGGCGTCAAGTTCGACAGCGGCACGGGGAAGGCGGTCACTGACCGGCCCGCGACCTTCAAGTTCGAAAACGGGGATGGCAAAGCGGTGGGCGCATCGTACGATCCCAGCACGCGCGAACTGCTCCTGAACAGCCAGGCGGAACTGCATTGGTTTCCTCTGGGGCCGCATGCCAAGGCCATGAAGATCGAAGCCGGCCAAGTGATCTACCGGGAGAACCTGGCGGGCATCTGGCTGACCGGGTTTGCGCGGTTGACGCGCGAGAATACCATCGTAGAGGCGGGCGAAGCGGCGATCGCGCTGGAGGACGGCAGGATTCACCACGTGGAGGCGCAGAGGGCGCACGGCACGGACGCTTACCCGAGCCGGAAGCTGCAATACGGCGCTGATCGACTGTTGGTCGACTACGGCGATACGGGCGAGGTGGAAAGGATCACCGGCGAAGGGAATGCGCGCCTGGTTTCCGAATCGGAAGGCTCGCAGGTGACCGCCACGGGCGACCGTGTGGAGATGCAATTCGCGGACAACAATGGCGAGAGCACGATGACGGGGGCGCTGGTGGGCGGGCACGGGTTTCTGGAGTCGAAGCCGCTGGCCACGCCCGGCCACGACCCGGCTGAGACGCGCATCCTGCGCAGCGAAATCATCCAGATGAAGATGCGGCCGGGCGGTCGCGAGATCGACGAGCTGGTGACGCAGGCGCCCGGCGAACTGGAGTTTCTGCCGAACCACACCGGCCAGCGGCATCGCAAGTTTATCGGCGAGCGCATGTGGATTGGCTTTGGCCCGCAGAACCGCGTTCAAACGTTCCGCGCCGCCAATTGCCGCACGGTGAGCGACCCGACGCCGGAGGAACTGGCCAAAAAGGGTCCGGTGACCACCACTGTCAGCAAGGCGGTTACGGCGGCGTTCGATCCGAAAACCAGCCAGTTGACGCGCATGGAACAGTGGGACGGATTCTCGTACGAATCGGGCGACCGTAAAGCGCGCGCGGACCGCGGCATACTGGAACAGGTGGAGAACCGCATCACGCTCGACAAGCACGCGCGCATGTGGGACAGCACCGGGAACACCACCGCGGACCGCATCGTGCTGGATGAGAAGAGCGGCAACTTCACCGCCGAGGGGCATGTGAATACAAGCCGGCTGCCGGACCAGACGAAGAAGAAGAGCGACTCCGCGATGCTCTCGGGCGATGAGCCGCTGCAAGCCGTGGCGCGCGCGATGAGTTCGGCCAATCATGCCAAGCTGGTGAAATACGACGGAGACGCGGTGCTGTGGCAGGGCGTGAACCGCATCCAGGCGGACCATGTGGAGATCGACCGGGATAAGCGGTCGATTGAAGCGGACGGACATGTGATCACGCAGTCGCGGGAGGAGAAGAAGGAAGATACAACGCCGGCTGAAGCCCGCGCCACCGGCCCGGTGTTCACGCTGGTGAAGGCGCCCCACATGGTCTACACCGACGGGGACCGCCTGGCGCATTACTCCGGCGGAGTGCTGCTGAACCGCGCGGGTTTGCAGATGAAGGCGGCCGATCTGCAATCCTGGCTCGCGGAAGAAGGCGCCGACAATCGCTTGCAGAAGGCTTTCGCGGATGGCGGCGTGCAGATCGTCCAGACTGGGCCGATCCGCACCCGGACCGGCACAAGCGAGCACGCCGAGTATTACACTGATGAAAATAAGATTGTCCTGCGGCGCGCCAGCGGCATCGATCCCCAGATGAGCGACAACGTGCGCGGGAGCACGCGAGGAGTGGAGTTGACCTACTATGCCGACGACGACCGGTTCCTGGTGAACGGCACGGAGGCCAATCCCTCGATCGGTCACATCCGCAAGAAACATCCGCAATGAGCAAACTGGAAACCAGGGAAATCTCGAAATCGTATCGCGGACGCAAAGTGGTGGACGACGTGACGGTGAGCGTCGACCAGGGCGAAGTGGTCGGCCTGCTGGGGGCCAACGGCGCGGGAAAGACCACGTCATTCTATATGATCGTGGGGCTGATCAGCCCGGATTCCGGCTGCATTCTGGTGGACGGCGCGGATATCACACTGCTGCCGATGTACAAGCGGGCGCGCAAAGGTATCAGCTATCTACCGCAGGAAGCCAGCGTATTCCGCAAGCTGACGGTGGAAGAAAACCTGATGGCGATTCTGGAGACGCTGCCGTTGCGGAACCGCGAGCGGCACGAGAACCTGGACCGGCTGATCGAGCAGCTTGGGCTAGAGAAGGTGCGGCGCAGCCAGGGGTACATGCTCTCGGGCGGCGAGCGGCGGCGTGTGGAGATCGCGCGGTCGCTGGTGATTGAGCCGAAGTTCCTGCTGCTGGACGAGCCGTTCTCGGGCATCGATCCGATTCAGGTGCTGGAACTGCAGCGCATCATCTTCGATCTGAAGCGGGCGGGTATCGGGATACTGGTGACCGACCATAATGTGCGCGAAACGCTGACGGTGACGGACCGGGCGTACATAATCGACAACGGCCGGATCTTCAGGGCGGGGAGTCCGGAGGCGCTGGCGCGGGACCCGGAGGTGAAGCGGGTGTATTTGGGGGAGTCGTTCAGTTTGCAGGTTTAGGTAGCACGGGCTTCAGCCTGTGACTCGACGCCGGCTGAAGCCTGCGCTACCCTGCGGCGCATCTTCGATCTGAAGCGGGTGTATTTGGGTGGAGTCGTTCGGTTGGCGAGTGCGAGTTGGATCTAACGCCGGCTGAAGCCTGCGCTACCTGCCGATGAGAAGCGGAACGATTCGGGCTCCGATGTGAGGTTCGCGCTCACCGGGTTTTGTTCAATGTAGCGAACGATCTTCTCGCGTTCCTGCGGCGAGCGGACCCAATGATCGTAGGACTCGTTCTGCCAGAAGGCCTGGCCGGTTCTTTGAAGGATCTCGTTGGCTCGTCTGGCGGAGACTCCCTTGAGGTATTGCGTGATTTTGGGGGCGGGCGCTCTGGGGTCGATCAGGATGTGGACGTGATTCGGCATCACTACGAAGGCGATTAAACTGTACAATGCCCGGACGCGATCGCCATCCAGGATGATGGCCGTTACGCTTTCCGCGATTTCGGGTTGTTTGAGCTAGGCGGGGCCGACGCTGGTGCGGTCGAGTTCGCGGTCGGCTGTCACGAATGCGCGCCCGTCACGGCCGGAATGCAGGGGCAGCGTGCCGTGGAGCCGGAAGGTGATGAAAAGGGCGGCGCCGTCGGGTTGGAAATGGGGGAGGTTGCGGCGGTATTCCACGCGATTATAGTGGTTGCGGGTGGGGAATGTCTCCGGGTTTACGCGTATTAAATTAAAGAAAAAGACCGCCGGCTGAAGCCTGCGCTACCGTGCGCTACCGGCGCTAGACGCCCCAGCAGTAGTCTTCCACGGCTTTTTCGATGGAATCGTCTTGCTCGGTCAGACGCATTAGTTCGAGGCGGATGGCGTCCACCAAGGCGTTCCAGCTTGCGACGATCACGTTGTCGGAGACGCCTACCGTGGACCAACTCTTGCGGTGATCCGACCATTCGATGAGCACGCGCACTTTGGCGGCGGTGCCTTTGCGCGGTTCGAGCACGCGCACCTTATAGTCGGTCAGGCGCACGTCGGCCATTTGCGGATAAACCGTTGACAGACATTTGCGCAGACATACGTGCAGGGCGTGGAACGGGCCGTTGCCGGTGGCGGTGGCGGAGTGCACGCCATCCTGGGTGCGCACGGTGATATCGGCGGTGGAGCGGGAGTCGCCCGTGGCGGTGGCTTTGGTCGAAACTTCGTAGCCTTCCACCTCGAAGAAATGCGTGCCGGGATTGAGGGCTTCGCGGACGAGTAACTCGAAAGTACCTTCGGCGGCTTCCAGCTCGCAACCCTCATACTCCATCTGCTTGATGCGCTCCAGCAGTTCGCGGCGGGCGTCTTCATCGAGGCGGCCGGCCAGTCCGTGCTGCTTCAGCTTATATAAGATGTTGCCGCGGCCGGAGAGGTCGCTAATCAACACACGCTGGCGATTGCCCACGGCTTCGGGAGTTACATGCTCATACGTGGTGGGCTCCTTCAATACGGCCGAGACATGCACTCCGCCTTTATGCGCAAAAGCACTATGTCCTACAAAGGGCTGGTTATTGGGCAGCGGCAGATTGGCCAGTTCGGCGACGTAGCGGGCCACGTTCGAGAGACTGATGAGCTTGTCCTGGCCGATGGCGGTGTGACCCAGCTTCAATTCCAGATTGGCGATGACGGAACACAGATTGGCATTGCCGCAGCGCTCGCCGTATCCATTGATGCAGCCCTGCACGTGGGTTGCGCCGGCTTCCACGGCGGCCAGCGTGTTGGCCACGGCGACGCCGGAATCGTTGTGGGTGTGGATGCCCAGGATGCCATCGAAGCGTTTACGCACTTCCGCGAAGATCTCAACGAGGCGTCCGGTGAGGGTGCCCCCATTGGTATCGCAGAGGCAGAGCACGGTGGCGCCGGCATTTTGCGCGGCTTCGAGGGTGCGCAGGGCGAAGGCGGGATTGGAAGTGTAGCCGTCGAAGAAATGCTCGGCGTCGTAGACGACTTCTTTGCCATGCTCCTTCAGGTAGGCGACGGTTTCGGCGATTAGCTTCAGGTTTTCTTCTTCGCCGATGCCGAGGGCGCGGGCGGTATGCAGATCCCAACTCTTGCCGAAGATGGAGACTACGGGCGTGCCGGCGGAAACCAGCGACTGCACGCTGCGGTCTTCTTCGACCGTATGGCGGGCGAAGCGGGTGGCGCCGAACGCGGTTAGCTTGGCGTGTTTGAGCTGCAATTCGGTTTGCGCGCGGGCGAAGAAGTCTTTGTCCTTGGGATTGGAGCCGGGCCAGCCGCCTTCGATATAGTCGATGCCCAGCTCGTCGAGTTTTTGGGCGATGAGGAGTTTGTCGTCGACGGAGAAAGAGACGGATTCGCCTTGCGTGCCGTCGCGAAGAGTGGTGTCGAATGTGAAGATTTTCATAAGATTATGAGCGGGCGGAGGGCGGCCTACGAGGCCGCCGCAGGCTGCGAGCCTGCCCCACTTTGCTCCTCTGGTACCCCGGATTCCTTTTTCTTTTTGAGAAACGTCATCATGGAACGAAGCTCCGCGCCTACCTTTTCGATGGGCTGGTTGCGGGCGGCTTCGCGCATGGCCAGGAATTTGTGGCGGCCGGTTTTGTTTTCGTCGATCCATTGGCGGGCGAACTCGCCGGATTGAACTTCGGACAGGATTTTTTTCATTTCGGCGCGGACGTGGGCATCGACGATGCGCGGGCCGCGGGTGTAGTCGCCATACTCGGCGGTGTCGGAGACCGAGTAGCGCATGTAGCCCAAGCCGCCTTCCTGAATGAGATCGACGATCAGTTTGAGCTCGTGCAGGCATTCGAAGTAGGCGATTTCGGGGGCATAGCCCGCTTCGACGAGCGTTTCGAAACCGGCGCGGATGAGTTCCGATGCGCCGCCGCAGAGCACGGCTTGTTCGCCGAAGAGATCGCTTTCGGTTTCCTCTTTGAAGGTCGTCCCGATCACGCCGGCTTTCAGGCTGCCCAGCGCGCCCGCATACGCGAGAGCCGTTTCGAGCGCGTGGCCGGAGGCGTCCTGATGCACGGCCACCAGCGACGGCACGCCCACGCCTTCGGTGAAGAGCTCGCGCACGCGGTGGCCGGGAGCTTTGGGGGCGACCATGGAGACATCGACGTTGGCGGGCGGTTGGATCTGGCCGAAGTGGATGTTGAAGCCGTGGGCGAACATGAGCGTTTTGCCGGCTGACCCACGGGCATGGGTCAGGTGAGGGGCGATATCGTTTTTGTATAGGTCGCCCTGGATATGATCGGAGACCAGGATCATGATCACGTCGGCGGCTTCGGCGGCCTCCGCGGTGTCCAGTACGCGCAGGCCCGCGGCTTCGGCCTTGTTGCGCGACTTGCTGCCGGGGTAGAGGCCTACGACCACGTCTACTCCCGAATCGCGGAGATTCAGGGCGTGGGCGTGGCCTTGGCTGCCATAGCCTATGATGGCTACGGTGCGGTCTTGGAGGGCGGCGGGGTTATTGTCTTTTTCGTAGTATCGGGTTGCCATAGGTAAGTCCTTTTTAAAGGGGGAAAGGCGGCCTGCGAGTCCGCCGCAGGCGGCGAGCCTGCCCCACTATCTTGCCTCCGTCAGAACGGGAGGTTGTAACTTTAGCTTCTTGGATTCCAGGGAAACAGCTACTACTCCCGATCGGGTAGTTTCGATCTCACCATAACTGCGCATCACATCGATGAATTCGTCGAGCTTTTCGGGATCGCCGGTGGCTTCCAGGGCGAAGCCTTCGATGGAGGAATCCACCACGCGCGCGCTGAAAATTTCAGCTTCCTTCAGAACGGCTGTGCGCGTCTCCTGCACGGTGCGCACGCGCACCAGCACCATTTCCCGGCGGACGGCGGGCGACTCGGTGAGGTCCACGGCCTGCAGCACGTTGACCAACTTGTTCATCTGCTTGATGACCTGCTGGCGGAGTGTGGAATCCACATCCACCACGATGGTCATACGGGAGAGGTCGGGATCGAGGGTGCGGGCAACCGTCAGGCTTTCGATGTTATAGGCGCGCGCGCTGAGTAAGCCGGTAATGCGCATGAGAGCGCCCGGCTTGTTTTCGACTAATAAAGAAATGATCTGCAACATAGACGATCCTACTTCGGGTTCTATTTTGGAACCGCCACAGGCTGGGGCGGGGCGAGCACCATTTCGCTGATGGCGCCGCCGGCCGGCACCATGGGATACACGTTTTCGAACGGAGTTACCTTGACGTTGAGCAGATAGGGGCCGGGTTCGCGCACGGCTTCTTCCAATGCAGAGGCGAGTTCCCAGGGCTTGTCGATGGTGCGTCCCTTGAAGCCGTATGCGGCAGCGAGTTTCTCCGCGTCGGGGAAGCAATCGAGCTCAACCGAGCTCATGCGGTTGTTATAAAACAACTCCTGCCACTGGCGCACCATGCCGAGATAGCCGTTATTCATGATCACGATCTTGATGGGCAGGCCGTTACTGGCGATAGTGGAGAGTTCCGGGATGGACATCTGGAAACCGCCATCGCCCACCAGGGCGAAGACCAACTTATCGGGGCGGGCGAACTGCGCGCCGATGGCGGAGGGAAGGCCGAAGCCCATGGCGCCGAGTCCGCCGGAATTGATCCAGAGGCGCGGCGCGTTGAAGCGGATCAACTGGGCGGCCCACATCTGGTGCTGTCCGACATCGGAGCAAACGATGGCTTCGCCGGCCGAGAGGCGGTCGATTTCCATCATGAGGTGTTGGGGCTTGATTTCGGAATCGGAGGTGACGGGGACCAGGGGATGGTCGGATTTCCAGGCGCGGACTTGGGACCACCAGGCTTGGCGGGCGGCGGCGGGGCCCACATCCCCCGGGGGGACGAGGCGGGTCTGGAGACCCGCCGCAGGCGTAGACGCCTGCCCCACAAGGCCCGCCCGCAACTCGGTATTCAATCGTCCCAGGACGCGCTTGACGTCGCCCACAATGGGCACGTCGGCCGTGCGATTTTTGCCGATTTCGGCGGGATCGATATCCACGTGGATGACTTTGGCGTGGGGCGCGAAGGCGGCCAGGCGGCCTGTGACACGGTCGTCGAAGCGTACACCCAGCGCAATCAGCACGTCGCAATGGGTCATACCCATATTGGCGGCGTAACTGCCATGCATGCCAGTCATGCTCACGAAGTTGGGGTGGTTGGACGGGAGCGCGCCCAGACCCATGAGGGTCAAGACGGCGGGCACGTCGAGGAGTTCCACCAACTCGCGCAATTCGGCTGAGGCGTTGGCCGCGACGATGCCGCCGCCCGCATATACGAAAGGCCGCTCGGACTCGCACATCAATTGCGCGGCGCGGCGGATCTGGCCGGTGTGGCCTTCGGTGAAGACCTTGTAGCCGGGCAGATGGATGGAGGTGACTGGCGTGTAATGGCCCTGCGCCTGGAAAACATCCTTGGGGATATCGACCAGCACGGGACCGGGGCGGCCGCTGGCGGCGATGTAGAAAGCCTCGTGGACGACCTGCGGCAGATCTTCCAGCTTCTTGACCAGGTAGTTGTGCTTGGTGCAGGAGCGCGTGATGCCGAACGTGTCGGCTTCCTGGAAGGCATCGCTACCGATTAGTTTGCTGGTGACCTGGCCGGTGAGCGCGACGATGGGGATGGAATCCATCATGGCATCGACCAGGCCGGTGACCAGGTTGGTGGCGCCGGGGCCGGAGGTAGCGCAGCAGACACCGACCTTGCCGGTGGCGCGCGCGTAGCCTTCGGCGGCGAAGCAGGCGTTTTCCTCGTGGCGGACCAGCACATGGCGGATGTGGTGGTCATAGATGGCGTCATAGAGGGGCAGGGTGACGCCTCCGGGATATCCGAAGAAGCAGTCCACGCCTTCGCGGGCGAGACATTCGAGCAGCATTTTCGCGCCATTCGTGAGAGTCGACATATATTCCTCAACAAACGCAGTACAAAAACAAAAAAGGCCACCAGCCGGCTTGGTTCGCCCCGCTGGTGGCCTCGGAACTCGTCCGGTGCGGCCTTAAGCGGGGCCGGCTACGATGACCAGTACGTTAATAATAATGACTGCCGGTATAGACAAACGGGACAGAGTAAGTGTGCGGGGGAACCGGGTTGTGGAACCGAGCGGCATGCTTAACTTTCCTGAGTGTAGCCTAGAAGTTTTGGAAATGCAAGGCGGGAGTCGGATTACAAATGTTTATTGCGGCATTTGCGAAGGCCCCGGTTTCGCGCAAAGACGCCAAGGGAACCGCCAAGTCCGCCAAGAAGCAAGAAGCCCTTTGAAAGATCGAAGTCCAAGCTATTGGATTTAAAGGTGGACAGGCCGGGAGGCCTGTCCTACCGCGAAGAGTAGAGCGCCGCGGCGGCCACGATGACATTCGCGGCTACTACCGGGAAGGCGCCGATCAGCAGTCCGTAGGCGATCCACAGGCAGGCGGCCACGGCCTGAATGCGCCGCAGGGCCGCCGGTTGACGAAAGAAGTACGAAGCGGAGAAGACCGCGGTGGCGGACCATCCGAGGAGGTTCAACATCAGGCAACTCCGGCCGGCACGCGACAGATGGTGAGCGAGTCGGTTTGCACCTTGTCCCACTCGCGCAGCACGAAGCCGTTGCCTTCGTAGAACTCGCGGATGCGGAGCGGAGTCCAGCCCACGATGGTCTCGAGAACCGGCACGAGCACGCTCAGTGCGTCGTCGCTGAGGACGGTTCGCTGCGCGATTTGATTGATGTATTTGTTCTCGGAGACGGCGATGGTCAGGCCGTCGAGGCGGTTGACGTGCATCATCACCTGCACGTCCGAACGGCCGTCGCCCACATAGACGATGCGGTCGCGGCTGAGCGGCAGGGCCGCACGCAGTTCATCGAGGACGGCCACTTTGCCGTATCCGGCGGGCACGCGCGCGATGGATTGAATTTCGCCGCTGCCGGGATCGTAACGGAACCGGGTGCCGAAGATGTGATCGTCGGGCACGATGCCTTTGAGCGCCGATTGGATCACTTCCTGCGGGGCCGCGGAAACCACGTAGAACGCGAAGCGGTGGCCATCGAGATTCGCGATCAGTTCCGAGAGCAGCCGGATATTCTGCTTCAGGCGGATGCGCTTGCCCGCTTCGATCAGATGCTCTTTGCGGACGCGGCGATACTCGGGATCGTGCAGCAGGAGGTAGGCGAGTTCGCCGCCCTGTTGGACCAGATGGATCTGGGACAGGCCGCGGATACGGTCGGCAAAACCTGCGGCGCCGATCAACTCGCTCAGGACGATTCCGGAATCGTTGAAGCTGAGGGTCTGCTCGAAATCGCTGACGAACAAATAGTCTTTGGTTCGGACTGCGGGCTCGATTTGCATAGGACACCTCTACCGGTTGGATGTGCGGGACGGGGGGCAAGTTGCTATAGTGCGGTATAAAAGCTGTAATATCAAGTATGCCTCGCAAGTTTAGCGCCGAGCCGCACGCGCCGAAGTACCGGCAGGTATTCGAGAATCTTTCGCGGGAGATTCTATCGGGCAAGTATCAGCCGGGCCAGAAATTCCCCAGCGAGGCGGCGCTGGTGCAGCAGTTCCGCACGTCGCGGATAACGATCGGGCGGGCGTTGCGGGAGCTGGTCGAGCGCGGGTTGGTGGAGCGCGTCGCGGGATCGGGCACGTATGTGCGGCAGGTCCGGGTGGATGACGGACTGCTGTTCGGACTGCTGATTCCCGACCTCGGGCAGACGGAGATTTTCGAACCGATTTGCCGGGGGATCGCGGGCGCTCCGCAGGCCAGCCGGCACGCGCTGCTGTGGGGGCATCACGATGCGGCGCACGCCTCGCCCGAAGAACAGGCTTTGGCGCTGTGCGATCAGTGCATCGAGCGGAGAGTATCGGGCGTGTTCTTCGCTCCGCTGGAGATGGCGGCGGGGGCGCGCGAAACGAATCTGACGATCGTCGCGCGGCTGGAGAAGGCGCGCATTCCCATCGTGCTGCTGGACCGGTGCGTGATGCCGTATCCGAGCCGCAGCCGGCACGACCTGGTGGGTATCGACAACCGGCGCGCCGCGTCTATGGCGACCGAACATTTGCTGAAGCTGGGAGCGCCGCGGGTGTCGTTTCTGGCGCTTTCCGGAGGGGCGCCCACGGTGGAAGCGCGTGTGGCTGGATTCCGCGAAGCGCTGCTGGCGGGCGGGGGGGATTTGAAGCGCGGTCCGGTTTGCAGGGTGGACGCCGTGACGGAGGAGAGCATCCGGCCGTTGGCCGGTCAGGGCAAGCGGGGCGACGGGTTTCTTTGCGCGAACGATCGGACGGCGGGGCAACTGATGCGGGTGCTGCTGGCGGCGGGATACAGGATACCGGAGGATGTGCGCATTGTGGGGATCGACGATGTGGAGTATGCCAGTTTGCTGCCGGTGCCTCTGACGACGGTACACCAGCCATGCAGGGAGATCGGAGAAGCGGCGATGGAGGCGATGCTGGCGCGGATTGAGCGGCCGGGGATGGCGGTGCGGGATATTTTGATTGATTGCCGGCTGGTAGTGCGGGAGTCGTGCGGGGGACGAGTTTAGATCTCTACATTTTTCGCGGGGCGTGGCGCAGGCACTCGTGCCTGCCGCGACCGCACTCCTGCGGTCGCCGGTGCGCGGAGCGCACCGTGCGGGCGAGCCGCGCTCGCCTGCGCTGACAAGAGTGTCAGCGCGGCAGGCAGGAGTGCCTGCGCCACGAGGGTCTACGTTGCCCAGTTGCGTCTTTCGATCACGGTGTCGGGTTCGTAAGTGACTCCGCGCGCCAGGCGGCGCTGCTCGCGGCGGCTGGCCCACAGCATCGCGGGACCTAGCGCGGCGGCGATGCGCGAGAGCGGGCCGAACTCGCGGCCGAGGTCCCGGCGCAGAGTGCGGATCTGCTCGCTGACTGTCTCGTTGGTCTTGCGCAACTGGTGCTCCATGGCCCACAGCAGGCCGCTGGCCGCGCTCTTCAGCGATCGGACTTCCCACTCGAAACGCTGGCGCACGCGCGCGTCCGGATGATTCTTGTAGCGCTTCCAGCCGGCCAGCGTCGTGCGCCAGACGCGGAACAGACTCGGTCCGTTGCGCTCGAAATCGCGACGGAAGGCGAAATCCAGAAACTGCTTGGATTGTTCCCGCGAAATGGCGGCGTGCTGGAAATTGAATTTGTCCTGCCCGTGGATGTCGGCCAGGTCCACGCCGCTCAGCATGCGGTCCTGCTCCTGCATCTCCTGGTAAAGCGGCGTGCCGGGCACGGGCGTGTACAGCATGAACTGATGGAAATCGGTTTCATGCTCGATGGCGTGCTCGATCTCGGCGCGGATGTTCTCCGGCGTGTGATGCTCCAGACCGACGATGGTGGAGCCGAGCAGCTTGATGCCGTTGGCGCGCAGCTCTTTGGTGAGCGCCAGGGTGTCGGTATCCTGCAGCTTGGCGTAGGTGGATTGCGGCGATTCCAGGCCCATCCAGATCCACGAGATTCCCAACTCCACCAGCTCCTTGATGGTGTACTTGCGGATGGCATTGGCGGATGAAAACACATACAGCGCCCAGGACTTGCCCTTGGCCTTCATGCGGTCGAGCAGTTCCATGGCGCGCTTTTTGTAGAGCAGGAAGTTCTCGTCCATGATGAAGAACGAATGGACGTGCATGGAGGATTCCATTTCGCACATGGTTTGGAAGAGTTCTTCGCCGGTTTCGTAGAAGTTGAGGAATTTACCTTTGCCGCCGAAGAAGGCCGAAGTGGTGCAGAAATTGCAGCCCATGGGACATCCTACCGAGGGAATGATGGTGGCGGCGGCTTGCCCGCTGGTTTCCGGGATGCGCAGGCCCATGGTGCGGACGCCGTACCCGGAAACGATGTGCGGATGTTTGATCGGCGCGCTTTCGTCCGCGCCCAGATAGCGGCGCATCCAGGAAATGCCGTCGCCGCGCACGATGTGATCGGCGTCGACGATCTTGTCGAGTCCGGGAATGGCGGCCACGTGGCCGCCGACCACGATGGTGGAATTGGGTGACAGGCGGCGTGCGATACGGCACATTTCACGGACTTTGCCCACGTTCACGATGATGGATGAGATACCCACCACGTCGTAGGCATTTTCGGTCAGCTCGCGCTCGAAGGCCTCGCGCGTGGGGAAGTCGAGGACCGTGCAGGGCGCCGGGATGTTTTCCTGAATCATCATGATGCCCCAAGAGCGATGGAACATGCGCAGCGAGAAGGGACCCTGTTCGCGGGTGACCTGATTGTGGTACAGCTCCATGGGGTTCATGGCGCGGCTGCCGAAGCGGTCGTTTTGCGCGTAGGGGCCAAAGACGGCGGACAACAAGATCCGGGCGCTGGCGCCCTTGGGGTGCGGTTGCATTTCGGAGTTTCGGTGCCTCTTAACCTTATTAGTAACGCCGGGCAGGCGGGTGGATCGTAATATTTGTGTAATTTCGGAGGGACATCCCGGGACAGTATAAAATGGTCTGATGCTCAGGTTTCTCTGCGCCGCCGCGGCGCTTCTTGCTACGCTTCCCGCGACGGGCGCGTTTGCGGCCGATTCCCATCTCGGTAACTTCCACCAGTTGACCCACGGAGGGCAGAACGCCGAGGCTTACTGGGCGCCGGATGGCAAGCGCTTGATTTTCCAATCGACGCGGCCACCCTATGAGTGCGACCAGATGTTCATCATGAACGCGGACGGCTCGGACCAGCGCCTGGTCTCGACCGGCAAGGGGCGCACCACGTGCGGCTACTTTTTGGCCGACAATAAACACATCGTTTATGCGTCGACGCATGGCGCGGGCGACGCTTGTCCCACGCCGCCCGACCGCAGCCACGGGTATGTTTGGGGCGTGTTCGCGGGCTACGACATTTACCTGGCGACGGACGATGGCAAGATCCTGAAGCAACTCACCAACACGCCGGGATACGATGCCGAGGGGACCGTGAATTGGAAGACCGGCAATATGGTGTACACGTCGCTGGCTTCGGGCGATCTGGATTTGTGGACCATGAAGACGGACGGCTCGCACAAGAAGCGGATCACCAAGCGGGAGGGCTACGACGGCGGGGCGGTGTTCTCGCGCGACGGCCGTAAGTTGGTGTGGCGCGCGAATTATCCGAAGACGCCGGAAGATATGGCCCGCTACAAATCGCTGCTGGCAGCCAATACGACCGCGCCCATGAAGATGGAGATCGTGGTGGCGGATGGCGACGGCAGCCACGCGCGCACGATCACGGACTTCGGCTGCGCCAGCTTCGCTCCCACGTTCACGCCGGACGGGAAGAAGATTTTGTTCGCTTCCAACAAGCACGCTTGCGATACGCGGCGGTTCGAACTATACATGATGAACCTGGACGGCGGCGGGTTGGAGCAGGTCACCGATTTTGGGGGATTCACTTCGTTTCCGGAGTTTTCGCCGGATGGCAAGACCTTGGTATTCTGTTCGGACCGGGATGCCAAGGAGAAGTACGAGTTCAATATTTTCACGGCCGACTGGAAATAGGCAGTGGGGCAGGCTCGCAGCCTGCGCGGGCCTCGCAGGCCCGCTCTGGGCTTTGGCCATCTCGCTGCCGTGGCCCACGTGGCGCAGGCACTCCTGCCTGCCGCGCTGACACCCTTGTCAGCGCAGGCGAGCGAAGCTTGCCCGAACACAGGCTGAAGCCAGGCTGAAGCCTGTGCAACACAGGCTGAAGCCCGTGCTACCCGCGAGCCTGCCCCACATGTTCTTACACCAGCTTTCCCTCGAGTTCCGCCCAACGCGCGTAGAGCTTCTCCACGTCCGCCTCCGCCGCCTGCATTTCCGCGTAACGCTGCTGCAGCGCTACCCCATCGGAAACCACTTCGGGCGCCTGCATGGCCGTGCGGGCGGCCTCCAGCGATTGCTCGGCCTCCAGAATTTTTTGCTCCATTTGCTCCCACTCGCGCGCTTCCAGATATGCCAGTTTTTTCTTCGGCGCAGTGGCCGCCGGCCGCGGGGGCGCCTCTTTCTCCATGCGCGCCGGTTTTACCGCGCGGGCCTGTTCCCATTGAGAATAATCCCCGTACACCTCCGCGCCGCCCTCGCCATCCAGGCCCAGCACCACCGTCGACACGCGGTCCAGCATGTAGCGGTCGTGCGTCACCAGCACCAGCGCGCCGGTGAATTCCGTGAGGCTCTCCTCCAGCACTTCCAGCGTCGGGATATCCAGATCGTTGGTCGGCTCGTCAAGCAACAGCACGTCCGAGGGCTGCAACATCAGCCGGGCAATGACGATGCGCGCCCGCTCGCCGCCCGAGAACCGGCCCACCGGCGTATCCAGTTGGTCTGGACGGAATAGGAACCGCTTCGCCCAACCCGCGATGTGCATGGAGCGTTCGCGATAGATGACGCTATCGCCGTGCGCGCCCAGGCCCTCGCGCAGGGGCGCGGCGGGATCAAGCTGCTCGCGGCCCTGGTCGAAGTAGACCACGCGCAGCCCATCGGCGCGCTCGACTGCGCCCCCGTCGGCGTCCAACTCGCCTTTCAGCACGCGCAATAGTGTGGTTTTACCGCTGCCATTCGGTCCGGCCAACCCCAGCCGCATGCCCGGAGAAAGCGAAAAGCTCAGATCGCGAAACAACTGCCGGCCGCCCAGTTTCTTCGAAATGGCCTCCGCGCGGATCAACTTCCTGGTCTTGCGGCCGGAAGCGGTGAAGTCGATGCGCGTGGCGGCCTTCGCGTTGCGCGACGAGACCTCCGCCAGTTCGCCCATCAGCTCGTGCGCGGCGTCGATGCGCGCCTTCGACTTTCCGGTGCGCGCCTTAGGACCGCGCCGCAGCCACTCTACCTCGCGCCGCACCCGGTTCGCCAGCGCGGCCTGCTGTTCGGATTGCGCCTCCAGAAAAGCTTCGCGTTTCTCCAGGAAATCCGCGTATGCGCCCTCGGCGCGGAACATGCCATCCGGATAGGCGCGGTTGATCTCCGCCACTTCCGTCGCGGCGTTCTCCAAAAAATACCGGTCGTGACTCACTACCACGGCGGCGAATGGCGCGGCCTGCAGCAGCTTCTCCAGCCACAGAATGCCTTCCAGGTCCAGATGGTTGGTAGGCTCGTCGAGCAACAGAACGTCGGGATTCCCAATCAGCGCGCGGGCGATGGAAAGCCGCCGCTTCCATCCGCCGGAGAGCGACTCCACCGCGGCGCTGCCATCTGAAAATCCGGCCTTACCCAACGTGACGCTCACGGCGGCCGCGCGTTCCGCGGGATCCATGCCGTGCGCCGGAGCATGCGCGGGAAGCGCCTTTTCGAGCACCTGGCCCGCGGTCAACCCGGGGGGGAACTCAGGTTCCTGGGGCACGTAGGCGATACGCGTCAACTTGCGCACCGTGCGCGTGCCCGTGTCCGGCTCCAGCAAGCCGGCCATGATTTTGAGCAGCGTCGATTTGCCGGAGCCGTTGGGGCCGATCAATCCCAGCCGCTCGCCCTCGGAAATGTGCAGGGAGATGTTGGAAAACAGCGGGGCTGCGCCGAACGACTTGCCGGCGCCCATCACGGAGAGTAGCGGCGCGGGCATCTGTTTCAGGATAACCTAGTAAAGTGCTGCGCCTCTTCTATGCGGTCGAGTTTCTGATCGCCCTGATCGCCACATTCACGGTCTGGAGCCAGGTTGGCGGGCAGTACCATCTGGACCTGATGGCGTGGTATTGGAAGCTGGGATTGGGCACGGCGATCGCGTTCGCCGCGGTGAAAGCCACGGCCGCGGCCGTCGCGGGTACGCGCGCGTGGAATTCCCGCACGCTGAAATGGATTTCCATTATTCTGGCGCTGGCGCTGGCGTGCGGGGCGGTCACTTACTACTACCACTTGACGGAGCCGCCGGCGGACGAAGAAGACCAGCAGGATACCGACACGCCCTCGCAGACGGCGTTGTGAGTGGCCAACGCGCCTTGACGGTCTGCGAGGAGGGCGGGCGATTCCGCCCGCCTGAAAGGCGGCTGCGGCCACGATAGGCCGCCCTCCATGAGGTTTTCGACGGTGCCCCTGGCGGCTTGGGACGGAACCGTCCCGAGCTAAACGCGCGTGTGACCCGGGTCATTGACGAAATGCAGCCGGATGCGGCGCGGGACCGTGGTGATGCCTTCCGTCGATGAGGCCTTGCGCAATGGGCAAGATCACCCCTTGGCTTTCTCGATCTCCTCCACCAGCGCCGGCACCACCTGGAACAAGTCGCCGACGATGCCGTAATCCGCCACTTCAAAGATAGGTGCGTTGGCGTCCTTATTGATGGCGACGATGGTCTTGGACCCCTTCATGCCGACCAGATGCTGGATGGCGCCGGAGATTCCGACCGCCAGGTACATCTTAGGCGCGACGGTTTGGCCGGAGCTGCCCACCTGGCGCTCCATCGGGAGCCAGCCGGAATCGCAAATGGGGCGCGAGGCGGCCAGTTCCGCGCCGAGGGCGTCGGCCAGCCGTTGAACGATGGGGATGTTGTCGGCTTCCTTGATGCCGCGGCCTACGGAGACGATGATCTCGGCGGCGGTCAGATCGACGGCGCGTTGCGCTTCGCGGAATAGCTCCAATGGCTTGATGCGGCTCGGCGAGATCTGCGGCGCGAATTTTTCCAGTGGCGCCGATCCGGCCTCGATGCGATCGGCGCGATAAGCGCCGGCCTGCATCGAAGCAAAGTACGGCGGGTCGCCGGTGAAGCGCACATCCACGTTAAGCTTGCCTTGAAAGAGCTGCCGCACCAGAACCAATTTGCCATCCTCGATGCGATGGGCCACTACGTCGCTAACGGCCACGCGGCCCAGCGCAGTGGCCAGCTTGGGCAGGAAATCGCGCACCTGGTAAGTGTGCGGAAAGATCGCGATACCGGCTTGCGTATGTTCGACTAACTGGCGCACGGCGGCCGTGTAAGTGTCCGGCGTGTAGTCTTTGAGTAAGTCGTGCTCGACGGCATAGACATGGTCGAGCTTCTTGCCGGTAAGTTCCGACGCGAGGCTTTCGATGCCCGATCCCAACACGGCGGCCGAGACGGGCTGCTGCAACTCGCTGCCCAGTTGCTGGCCGGCGGCCAGCGTCTCCCACGACATGCGGCTCCAGGCGGGCGGGCCTTGGACCGCGCGTTGTTCCATTACCACCAGAATGCTCATATGACACGCGCCTCGAATTTCAGTTTCTCGACCAGTTTCGCCGCGGCTTCCTTGGGCGGCCCATCGAATAATTGCGTCTGCTTGGAGCGGCCCGGCAGATACACGCGGCTGAGTTGGATGCAGGCAGCCGCGGAACTGGCGCCCAAACCGGCCGCGGTTACGTTGCGGATCTCCTTATTCTTGGCTTTCTTGATACCCATCAGGGTGGCATAGCGCAGCTTGTTGATGCCGGATTGAATGGTGAGCAGCGCGGGCAGGGGCATCTCGACATGCTGGAACCAGCCGTCTTCGAGCTCACGCTTCACGCGGATGGCGCCGTCCTGTTTTTCCACCTGCATAATGATGGTGGCGTGCGGCAGGCCCAGCAATTCGGCGAGGATCACGCCGGTTTGGCCGTAACCCAGATCGTCGGACTGCAGGCCGGTGAGCACCAGATCGGGATTTTCGGGGGTGAGGGCGGCGGCCAGCAGGCGGGCGGCGCCCAGCGGGTCGAATGCGCCGAGATTTTCCTCTTCGATGTGGATGGCGCGGTCCGCGCCCTTGGCGAGGGCTTCCCGAATGGTTTGCGCGGCGCGCGCGGGTCCGGCGCACAGCACCACCACTTCGCCCCCGTGTTTCTCTTTCAGTTGCAGGCCTTCTTCCAAGGCGTAAGCATCGGGCTCGTTGATCTCATAGCTGAGATCGGCATCCTGGATCCAGGCGCCCGATGACGCGACGCGCAATTGCGAATCGCGGGCCGGAACTTGCTTGATACATACGATGATTTTCATAGATAAACAGCTTGCAGCCAGGTGGAAGTCAAAGTCCCCCTGGCCGGATCATTCGGAAAAGCGTTTGAAGATAAGGGCACCGTTGGTCCCTCCAAAGCCGAAGGAGTTGGAGAGCGCACACTCGATGCGCATCGGCCGCGCCTGGTTCGGCACGTAGTCCAAATCGCACTCGGGATCGGGAGTTTCGTAATTGATGGTGGGCGGAGCCACCTGGTCGCGGATGGCCAGCACCGTGATGCCGGCTTCCAGGCCGCCCGCACCGCCCAGCAGATGTCCGGTCATGGACTTGGTGGAGCTCACCGCCACTTTGTAGGCGTGCGCACCGAAGCAGCGCTTGATGGCCGCGGTTTCGGCGCGGTCGCCTACGTCGGTCGAAGTGCCATGCGCATTGATATAGTCGATTTGCTCGGGCTGCAGCCCCGCGTCGCGCAGCGCGTTGCGCATCACGCGGAAGGCGCCGTCGCCGTCGGTTGGCGGCGCGGTCACGTGGAAAGCGTCCGCGCTCATGCCGTATCCCACGATTTCCGCCAGGATGCCCGCCCCCCGCCGCCGCGCATGTTCCAATTCTTCCAATACCAGGATGCCCGAGCCTTCCCCCACCACGAAGCCGTCGCGGTTCAAATCCCACGGGCGCGAGGCGCGCTGCGGTTCGTCATTGCGCGTGGAAAGCGCGCGCATGGCCGCGAACCCGCCAATTCCCATGGGAGTGATGCAGGCCTCCGTGCCGCCGCAGATCATCACATCCGCATCGCCGCGCTGGATCAGCCGGAAGGAATCTCCGATCGAATGCGCGCTGGTGGTGCAGGCCGTGGCCGTAGCGGAGTTCGGGCCCTTCGCCCCGTTGCGGATCGAGACGTAGCCCGAAGCCAGGTTCACGATGGTGGCCGGAATGAAAAACGGGGAGATGCGCCGCGGGCCGTGTTCCAGCAGCGTCTGGTGCTCGCGCTCGATCACTTCGAATCCGCCGATTCCGCTGCCGATGTAGACGCCCACGTTCTCGGCCTCTGCGGGATCCACGCGCAGTCCGGCCGAACTCGTGGCGCAGTCCGCCGCCGCGATGGCGAACTGAATGAACCGCCCCATCTTCTTGATTTCTTTTTTTTCGATGTAGCTGGCTGGATCGAAGCTTTGGATCTCGCCGGCGATCCGGCAGGAAAAAAGATGGGCGTCGAAAGCCGTGATCGGTCCGATGCCGCTTCTGCCCGCCAAAACGCCTTGCCAGGTTGCTTCGGTCCCGATGCCTACCGAGGACAGCAAGCCCACACCGGTTACGACCACTCTGCGTGACACGCAAATACTCCTGGGGAAAACGCCTCGCGCTACTTCTTGGCCGACTTGTTCTCGATGTAAGTGACCGCGTCTTTGACGGTGGCTATCTTTTCGGCGTCCTCGTCGGGAATTTCCAATTCAAAGGCTTCTTCGAAGGCCATCACTAGTTCTACGATGTCGAGCGAATCGGCGCCCAGGTCGTCCACGAACGACGCGTTGTCCTCCACCTGGGCTTCGTCCACGCCCAGTTGCTCGACGATAATCTGCTTCACCCTCTCGGC
>JBEKMJ010000084.1:0-35784 GCA_050008575.1 Bryobacteraceae bacterium | reverse complement strand
GTCGCTCGCCGCCATTGGCGCTTCCATAGTTTCGATAGTGGCGCTCATCGTCCTCCTGAAGTTCTGGCAGCCGGCCACGATCTGGTCTTTTGAGCATGAAGACGCCGCGGCGCGGGCTGTGGCGCATGCCAACCGGACGGTCCACGCACGTGGCCGCAAGCTCAAAGCCTGGATGCCCTGGATTTTGCTTTCCATGTTCGTATTCGTGTGGGGCTTGACGCCGGTAAAGGTCTTTCTGAACGGCGGCGCAGCCGGCCATCCGAATTTTCTGAGCGGCATTACGTCCCGCAATATCACGGTCCCCGTACTGCACAAGGCGGTAACCCGTACGCCCCCGGTAGTGGCCAAGGTGACTGCCGAGCCGGCCATCTACGTTTTCAATTGGGCTTCCGGCACGGGAACCAGCCTGCTCTTAGTGGGCTTCGTCAGCGGACTCTTGCTGGGTTTCAGCCCGGCTGCCCTATTCGGGATTTTCCTGGGTACGCTGAAGCGGATCCGGAAATCGCTGCTGACCATCGCCGCCATGCTGGCGTTGGGCTTTTCCACCCGGTATGCGGGTCTGGACGCGACCATGGGGCTGGCTTTTGCCAGCACCGGCGTACTCTTCCCGTTCTTTTCGCCGCTGTTGGGCTGGCTGGGTGTGGCCCTGACGGGCAGCGACACCTCCTCCAACGTGCTGTTCGGCGGCCTGCAGCAGATCACCGCCCGGCAGGTGGGAGTTTCTCCGATATTGGCCGCCGCCGCCAACAGCGCCGGCGGCGTGATGGGCAAGATGATCGATGCGCAAAGCATCGTAGTGGCCGGCGTGGCCACTGGCCAACAGGGCGGCGAAGGCACCATCTTGCGTTACGTGTTTTGGCACAGCATCGCCCTGGCCGCCCTGGTCGGAGTGGTGGTGTTCTTAATGGCTTATGTATTTCCGTGGATGATTCCCGTGGTGTCGAAGTGAAACGCTCGCACCGCAATTAATCGATGAAAGGAAAGTAAATGTCCAATATTCTCTCCAAACGTACGATGTCATTCGTATCCGCCGCGGTCCTGGTGCTTGCGTTCGTGCCCGCACCCGCTTCGGCGCAGCTTGAGATCAAGAACGAAGATGTTAGCGTCAAGTTCGGCTTTCAGGGACAGTTCTGGGCAGACTGGACGCAAAATGCCACCGCGCCTTCGGCTGGTGTGCAGGGCTATGCGCAGAATTACTATCTTCTACGCGCGCGGCTGATGTTCGGTGGAGCGATCGGCGACAAAATCACCTACTTCTTCCAGACCGACGATCCGAAGCTGGGCTTGTCGCCGGCGGGCGAGACGGCCACCAAGACCCTGACCATCGGTAATGCGACTTCGCCCGGTTTCATCATTCAGGACGCCTGGGTGGAATATAAGGTGGCCAGCTACCTGCAACTCTCGGGCGGCGAAATGCTGGTTCCGAATTCGCGCCAGGGACTGCAATCCACGTTGAGTTACTACACGCTGAACATCAGTCCCGTGGCCACCGTCGCCAACGCCGCATTGTTTGAATCGGCCCTGCGCGACGTAGGATTTCAAGCCAGAGGCTACTTCTTCAACGATCGCCTCCAATATCGCGGGGGTTTATTCGACGGCGTCCGGTATGCCGATGGACGCAACGCCCCGCGGCCGGCGATGTACCTGCAATACGACTTCTGGTCGCCCGAGAAAGAATACGCATACGCCGGCACGGCGCTGGGCAAACGGAAGATTCTGGTGATTGACGTGGGCGGCGACAAGCAGGGAACCTACCGTTCCGAGACGGCCAACGCGGCCATCGATAAGCCGGTAAACGGCGGCGACGAAATCGGGTTCAATTTCAATTTCCTGCACTTTGACGGCCGCACCATGGTCGAGATTCCCGACCAAAACAATTATGTGGTGGAAGGCGCTTACTATCTGCACAAATACAAGGTGCAGCCGTTTGCCAAGTTCGAAACTCAGAATTTCGTGACGGGGGTCGAGGGTATCCACGACATCAACCGCTGGGGCTCGGGCCTCAACTATTACATCCACGCTCAAAACCTGAAGTGGACGTTCCAGTATTTGCGGGCCCTACCGCAGAACGGCTCGACCATCCGGCCGAGCAACGAGTTCACCATGCAGTTGCAGGTGTTCTACTTCTAACGGACACCAAACCGCTCCCTGACGGTCGCGGCTCGGTAAAGCCGCCGCAAGCAAGCGGCGGCGCTTACCGAGCCGTAGCCGTTCGGTAGCGGTTGGCCAACGAACGGTTTCCGAAGGGGGCGTTCATGTCAGACCGATCCATTGGCGCGCAGCTTGAAGCTATCGTAGGAGCCGGTCACGTCCTGACTCACAAAGTCGACCTGGTCACTTACAGCTACGACGCCACCGCCGACGTACCCCGGCAGATTCCCGATTTCGTGGCGATGCCGGCCGGCGTGGAAGAGATCCGCCGCATCGTCAACTTGGCGCGGACCCGTGGTATCCCGATCTACCCGCGCGGCGCTGGGACCAACCTGAGCGGCGGTGCGATCCCTCTCGAACGCGGCATCGTGCTCTCGTTCCAGAGGATGAACCGGATTCTGGAAGTGGATGCCGAGAATTTGACGGCCACGGTCCAGCCCGGCGTGGTCATTCAGGAACTCAACAACGCCGTCGCCCCCCATGGCCTGATCTATCCTCCCGACCCGGGCACCGTCAACACCGCCACCATGGGCGGATCCGTCGCGGAAAACTCGGGCGGCCTCCGGGGCCTGAAATACGGCGTCACCAAGCACTACGTGATGGGCATGGAAGTGGTGCTGGCCAATGGAGACACGGTGCGGTTCGGCGGCAAGACGGTTAAGAACGTCACCGCATACGATTTTGCCAGCCTGTTCGTGGGCTCTGAGGGCACGCTGGGGATCATCACGGAAATTACCGTGAAGCTGATTCCCGCTCCCAAATTCCGCCGCACGATGCTGGCTACCTACCACACCATCGAAGACGCGGGCAATACGGTCGCGGGCATTATCCGCGCGCAGGTGATCCCGGCCACGCTGGAGATTCTGGATCGCAAGACCATCGAAACCGTGGAAGCCTACGCACACGTGGGACTGAACACGGAGGCGGAGGCCCTGCTGTTGATCGAAGTGGATGGCATGGCGGAAGCGGTGGTGGAGCGCGAGGCTGAGGCGGTGATCGAGACCGTGGCGGCAAACCGCGGTCTGCTGCGGCTGGCGAAATCCGACGCGGAGCGCGACCAGCTTTGGGCCGCCCGGCGCGCCGCTCTGCCCGCGCTGGCATCGCTCAATAACACAGTGGTGTTGGAAGACGCCACAGTGCCGCGCAGCCGCATTACGGAGATGCTGGTGGCCTGCGCCAACATCGGGCGCAAGTACAACCTGGTGCTCGGCACGTTTGGCCATGCCGGCGACGGGAATCTGCATCCGACGATTCTGGCGGACAAGAACGACGCGGACGAAATGACGCGCGTACACAAGGCGGTGGAAGAGATCTTCGAGACCGCTTTGCGATTCGGTGGCACGCTCTCGGGCGAGCATGGCATCGGCATCGCCAAGATGAGGTTTCTGGGCGATGAAATTGGCGAGAGCGGTCTGAACCTGATGCGCACCATTAAGGACGCGCTCGATCCAACGCACCTGTTCAATCCGGGCAAGCTGGTTCCGGCCAAGCCGGTTCCCGCAAGGGAGGTTTCGCATGCCGGCCGGTGAAGCCGACGCCAGGTTGCAAGCGGAACTCGACAAGTGCATGCACTGCGGCATGTGCATGGCGGTTTGTCCGGTGTATGCCACGGAGAAGAGCGAGGCGGCGGTGGCGCGCGGCAAGATCGGCATCGCGGAAGCCGTGATTTCGGGCGATCTGGCGCTGGACGACCAGGAAGTGATCGACACGCTGTTCAATTGCCTGGTGTGCAAGTCGTGCATGCAGAGTTGTCCTTCGGGCGTGCAGTTCGACCGGATCATTCTGGGGATGCGCGCCGCCATCGTGGAGAAGAACGGGCTGCCGTGGCTGAAAGCCGCCATCTTCGGCGCGCTGAAGAGGCCTGGGGTGCTGGATGGGGCCATGAAGGTAGGGGCTGCGCTGGAAGGCTTGGTTTTCCGGAACGATCCGCAGCTTCGGGCGATTTCACCGCGCTCGCCATTCGCTTTTGTGGGCAAGCATGCCGGTTTCGATGGCAATCGCCTGTTCCCCGCCCCGGCCGCGATGCCTTTGCGCGACCGCGTGCCGGAAGCGATCGCGGCGCCACACGCGAAGACGCGGGTAGCGTTTTTCACGGGATGTTCGTTCAACTATTTCTATCCGGAAACCGGCATCGATCTGATCGAAGTTTTGACCGAGAACCAAGTCGAGGTAGTGGTTCCCAAGGACCAGAACTGTTGCGGAACTCCGGTGCTGGTACACGGGGATGTGGCCACCGCCCGGACGCTGGCGCGGAACAACATCGACGCCATGGAACGGAGCAAGGCCCAGTACATCGTCACCGGCTGCGGTTCCTGCGGCAGCGCCTGGCAGCATCAGTTCCAGGAGCTTCTGCGCGACGACCCGGATTACAGCCGGCGCGCCGCCTACTGGGGCGCGCACACTTACGACATCTCCACTTTTCTGACCGATGTGATGAGATTCCGCACACCGAAGGGCCGGGTGGAAGCGGTGGTGACTTATCACGATTCGTGCCATCTGAAGAAGTCCATGAAGGTATTCCGCGAGCCGCGCGAGATTCTGCGCGCGATCCCCGGTTTGATTTTTCACGAAATGTCGAAACCGGATGCGTGTTGCGGCAGCGGCGGGTCTTACGGGCTCACACACATCGCGACCTCCGCGGATATCGCCAGGCGCAAGGCGGAGGACGCCGCCGCAACGGGGGCCGCGACCTTGGCCACAGGCTGTCCGGCGTGCATGATGCAGCTTCTGGATAGCACGCACCGCTTCGGAAGCGAGCAGACCGTGAAGCACTATATCTCGTTGCTGGCGGATGCGTACCGCGCCGAACGCCGGAGTGAGGAAGCCAATGCCGCTCTTTGACACTTTCAAGGCCCGCGCCGAGGCGGTCAGCGCCGAGGTGCATCGCTGCGCGACGAAAGCCGAGGCGCTGGATTTCATTCTCGCTTTTCTGCGGCAGGAACCCGGCGCCGCAGTCTGGGCAAACGGACCGCTGCTCGACGATGCGGATCGCTTGCGCCTTTCCGAACAAGCGCCCGGCCTTGCGTTCGAGGTCACACGCGAGAACGCCGCCGCGGCCCACTGCGGGATCAGCCAGATGGACTGGGCCATCGCCGATACCGGCACATTGGTGCAGAATGCCGCGGCGCCAGAGCAGCGGCTGGCCTCCATGCTGCCCGCGATTCATATCGCGCTGGCGCCCACGGCGGGGCTGCAGCCCGACATGGCTTCCGTACTGGCCAGGTTACATCCGAACCAGAGCAGCTACATCTCGATGATCACGGGGCCCAGCCGCACGGCCGATATCGAACGCGTGCTGACCATTGGCGTGCATGGGCCGGGCAGGCTGGTGATCGTGTTTGTGGACGAGTTGGTGGGGCAGGACTCCAGTCCCGCGGCCGGCGTCCACGCCGGCCTGCGCGCGGCGGGTCCTGGAGGACCCGCGCAGACCTGGGGGGCAGCCCCACAGCGGAGAGAAACCTAATGCCCGATGCTTTCCGGCAGTCCATCGATACCGCGCTGCACAACCCCAATCTAACGGGCGCGCTCGGGCGATTTTCCGAAGCCTATAAGATCAGCCGCGCGAAGGCGTACGAAGGCGTGGACTTCGAGGCGGTGCGCACGCGCATCGCGGAGTTGAAGTCCTATGCGGCCGGGCACCTGGAACAGCTCTCGGAGCTCTTCACCCGGAACGCGGAGGCCCGCGGCGCCAAGGTTTTTCGCACCAACGACCCCGAGAAAGTCAATCAATACATCCTCGACGTGGCCCGCGTGAACGGCGTGACGAGTGTGGTCAAATCGAAATCCATGGCCTCCGAGGAAATTCACCTCAATGCGCATCTGGAAGCCGCGGGTATCTCGGTGGCGGAGACAGACCTGGGTGAGTGGATCGTGCAACTCGCGGGCGAGCGGCCTTCCCACATGGTCATGCCAGCCATCCACATGACCAAGGAGCAGGTGGCCGCGCTTTTCAGCAAAGAGGTGAACGAGCGTCTCACGTCGGATATTCCGCAGCTAGTAAGAGTGGCGCGGAACGAGTTGCGCGCGAAGTTCTTGAACGCGGGGATGGGCATTTCCGGCGCCAACATCGCCGTCGCCGAAACCGGCAGCATCGTCATCGTCAGCAACGAAGGCAACGCCCGGCTGGTCACTACGCTGCCCAAGATTCATATCGCGATCGTCGGCATCGAAAAGCTGGTGGCGGCTTTCGACGATATTATCCCGATCCTGACCGCTCTGCCAAGAAGCGCCACCGCGCAATTAATCACCAGTTACGTCTCCATCATTACCGGACCATCGCCCACTCCCGACGGCGATATGAAGGACCTGCACATCGTGTTGATGGACAACCGCCGGACGGAGATGTCGCAAGATCCGAAGTTCAAGCAGGCGCTGCAGTGCATTCGTTGTGCGTCGTGCTTGAACGTATGTCCGGTGTTCCGCCTGGTGGGCGGGCACGTATTCGGCAAGATCTACACAGGGGGCATCGGCACCATTCTGACGGCCTGGTTCGACGAACTGAAGCAGTCCGAGGATATCCAGAGTCTGTGCATCCAGTGCGGCAATTGCACGGAGGTCTGCCCGGCAAAGATCGATATACCGGACATGATTTTGGAGCTGCGGCGGCGGCTGGTAAAGGAAGACGGGCAATCGCTGAAGGAGAAAACCATCTTCGCGGTGGTCAACAATCGGCGGGTCTTTCACAGCATGCTGCGCGCGGCGTCGGTGATGCAAAAGCCGTTCGCCAGCGGCGGGTTTATACGCCACCTGCCGATGTTCCTATCCGGCACTTGCGATTTTCGCAGCCTGCCGGCCATCGCCGCAACGCCTTTCCGCGACAGTTTCAAGGAGATTCCGCAGGCGAAGTCGAAAGAGAAGGTGGCTTTCTTCGCGGGCTGTCTCATCGACTTTGCCTACCCGGAGATGGGCGCGGCGGTCGTCAAGGTACTGAACCAGGCCGGCCTGGAGGTTGTTTTCCCGGATCGGCAGACCTGTTGCGGAGCGCCCGCGCGGTACAGCGGCGCCTACGAGGTGGCCGCGCAGAACGCCAAGGACAATATCGAGGCTCTGTTGCAGGAAGACGTAAGCTATGTGGTTTCGGCCTGCCCTACCTGCACGGTTGCGCTGATCAAAGAGTTCACCCATACATTCGAAAGCCTGGGCATGGCCGATTGTTTGCCGCGCGCCGCCGCACTGGCCGCCAAGGTAGTAGACTTCTCGTCGCTGGTGAAGAAACTTGTGGACGAGGGCCGCCTGACTTTGAAACCGGGCGAGCGACTGAGCAAGATCACGTATCACGACTCTTGCCACTTGAAGCGCACGCTGCGGGCGGACCAGCCGCCGCGGGATCTGCTGCAAAAGGCGGGCTTCGAACTGGTCGAAATGTTCGAAGCCGATATGTGTTGCGGCATGGGCGGTTCGTATTCGTTGAAGCTGCCTGAGATCTCCGCGCCCATTTTGCAGCGGAAACTGAAAAACCTGAAAGATACCGGCGCGCCGATGGTGGCTGTGGATTGCCCCGGCTGCACCATGCAGATCCGCGGCGGGCTGGACCGGGAAGGGTCGTCGATTCAAGTGCGCCATACCGCCGAGTTGCTGGCGGACCGGATCGACTGCTAACTGGATAGATGTGGGGCAGGCTCGCAGCCTGCGCGGGGCTCGTAGCCCCGCTCTTCGGCGAACTTCGCTCGCCTGGCCGGCTGAAAGCCGGCTGCGGGCAGAATTGCCCGCCCTCCGGAGCGAAAGGAGAATGACAGAGCGATGAACACTTTCCCACTGCTGCTGGGCGCGCTTTGTGTTTACGCGATTGGTTACCGGTATTACAGCGCCTTCATTGCCGCCAAGGCGCTGTCTCTGGATGACCGCCGTGTCACTCCGGCGCACGCCTTCGAAGACGGCCACAACTACGTTCCTTCGCCGCGCTGGGTGCTTTTCGGACACCACTTCGCGGCCATCGCCGGCGCCGGTCCGCTGGTGGGACCTACTCTGGCGGCGCAGTTCGGCTGGGCGCCCGGCTTCCTCTGGCTGCTGGTCGGCGCGGTGTTGGCCGGCTGTGTGCAGGACTTCACCGTTCTGGTCGCCTCGGTGCGCCATCGCGGCCGCTCGCTGGCCGATGTCGCCCGCACCGAGATTGGTCCGTTCGCCGGCTTCGTCGCCATGATTGCCGTCCTATTCATCCTGCTGGTGACTCTGGCCGGTCTGGGTATCGTGGTGGTGAATGCCCTGGCTAACAGCCCATGGGGAGTCTTCACCATCGCCACTACTATTCCCATCGCCCTCATCATGGGCGTGTGGATGTTCAAGAGTCACGCCGGAAAAATTACCGTGACGGGGCCCAGCATTTTTGGCGTTGTCCTGCTGATTTCCGCCGTCGTCGCGGGGCACTGGTTCTCCCAGTCGAGCGCCGCACACGCGCTCACGTTTACGCCGCACCAGATCACCATCCTCATCGCGATTTATGGATTTGTGGCCTCGGTGCTGCCCGTCTGGCTGCTGCTGGAGCCGCGCGATTACCTCTCCACCTATGTCAAGCTGGGTACCATCGCAATCCTGGTCGTCGGCGTCTTTGTGGTGCATCCCGACATCCGCTTTCCGGCAGTGACGCCGTTCATCCACGGTGGCGGACCCATTATCAAAGGCAGCCTCTTCCCATTCCTTTTTGTAACGATCGCCTGCGGCGCGATTTCCGGATTCCACTCGCTCGTCTCTTCCGGGACTACACCTAAGATGCTCGACAAGGAGACCGATGCGCGCTTCATTGGCTTCGGGGCCATGGCCTGCGAATCGGTGGTGGGCGTGCTGGCCTTGATCGCCGCAACCTCCATGCACCCAGGCGACTACTTCGCCATCAATAGCGCACCGGATGTGTTCGCCAAGCTCGGCATGCACACTGTCAATCTGGACGCGTTCTCGCGGGAAGTGGGCGAAAAACTGGCCGGCCGCACCGGCGGCGCCGTCTCGCTCGCCGTAGGCATGGCGCAGATCTTCAAAGGATTGCCGGGGATGGACCGTCTGATGGCCTACTGGTATCACTACGCCATCATGTTCGAGGCCTTGTTTATTCTGACTACGGTGGATACTGGAACCCGCGTGGCGCGCTACGTTCTGCAGGAAATCCTGGGCAAAACCCACAAGAAGTTCGCCAATACGGCATGGCTCCCCGGCAGTTTGATCGCGACATTCTTCGTGGTGTCCGGTTGGGGGTACTTGATCTATACCGGAACCATCTCGACGATCTGGCCGTTGTTCGGTACCGGCAACCAGTTACTTGCCACGATCGCTTTGGCGGTGGTAACCACGTTCCTGATCAATATGGGTAAGGCGAAGTACGCGCTGATTTCTTTTCTGCCCATGTGTTTCGTCGGAGTGACTACCGTGACCGCGGGTGTGCTGTCGATCAAGAATATCTTCTGGCCGCTTACATCGAAACCCGGCCAGCATTTCACAGGCTATCTGGATACGACCCTGATGGCCATCTTTATTATTGGCGTGGTGCTGGTGGTCTTCAACGCCGTGCAGCGCTGGGTTGCCGTGCTCAACGGCGCACCGGCGCCGACCGAGGCGTTCGGACCGCCAGTTACAGTCGAAGGCGAAGTGAAGATGGGTTGTTGTTGATGTGGGGCAGACCTCCAGGTCTGCGCGGGTTCTCCAGAACCCGCTAGGCGGACGTGCATCTTATGCAAGACCGGCCGCAGGACTGGAGTCCTGCCCCACTACGAGGAGGAATACCATGACGTATCGGGACTTTCACCGGCGCTCGATCGAACATCGGGACGAATTCTGGGCCGAGCAGGCCCGTCTTATCGATTGGCACAAGCCGTTTGATCGGGTGCTCGATTATTCGAAGCCGCCTTTTGCCAAGTGGTTCGTAGGCGGCGAGACCAATCTTTGCTACAACGCGGTCGACCGGCACCTGGCGGACCGGGCCGGCCAGCCGGCGCTGATCTATATATCGAGCGAAACCAACCAGGAGAAGATCTACACCTATCGCGACCTGCATGCGGAAGTGCAGCGCATGGCCGCGGTGCTGCAGGGTCTGGGGGTCGGCAAGAGCGACCGCGTGTTGATCTACATGCCCATGATCCCGGAGGCGATCTTCGCCATGCTGGCCACGGTGCGGCTGGGCGCCATCCATTCGGTGGTGTTCGGTGGTTTCGCCGGACCGCCGCTGGCTACCCGCATCGACGACGCGCGGCCGAAGGTCATGATCACTGCTGACGCCGGCCTGCGCGGCGGCAAATCAGTGTTCTACAAGCCGCTGGTGGATGAAGCGTTGCGCCTCGCGCAGTCGCCGCCGGAGCATGTGTTGGTGGTGAATCGCGGCATCGACCAGAGCTACCAGCCGGCGCCCGGCCGCGACCTGGACTACGCCACGCTACGCGCGCGGAACATGGACGCGCAGGTCCCTTGCACCTGGGTTGAATCCAGCCACCCGTCGTATATTCTGTACACTTCGGGCACTTCCGGCAAGCCCAAGGGCGTGCAGCGGGATACGGGCGGCTACGCCGTGGCGCTGGCGGCCTCCATGCCGCTTATTTACAACGCTCACCCCGGCGAGACTTACTTCGCGACTTCGGACATCGGTTGGGTGGTGGGTCACTCCTATATCGCTTACGGCCCGCTGATCTACGGCATGGCCAGCGTGCTCTACGAAGGTCTGCCCATCCGGCCGGACCCCGGTGTATGGTGGAAGATCGTGCAGGATCACAAGGTCACTGTGATGTTTTCGTCGCCCACCGCCATTCGGGTGCTGAAGAAGCAGGACCCCGCCTATCTGCACAAGTACGACATCTCCAGCCTGCGGCATTTATTCCTGGCCGGCGAGCCGCTGGACGAACCTACCGCGCGCTGGATCGGGGAAGCTTTGCAAAAGCCGGTCTACGACCACTATTGGCAGACGGAGACGGGCTGGCCGCTGATTACCGGCCTGCCCGGCGTCTCCGATGCCCCGCCCAAATTCGGCAGCCCTTCATTTCCGGCCTACGGCTACGATGTGCGCCTGTTGCAAATCGGCACCGGCGAAGAGGTGGGTCCCAACGAGAAAGGCGTGGTGGCCGTGGTCCCGCCGCTGCCGCCTGGGTGCATGAGTACGGTGTGGGGCCAGGACGAGCGCTTTGTCGAAACCTACTTCACCAGCTTTCCCAAGACGTTCGCCTATACCACCTTCGACTGGGGCATCCGCGACCCGGATGGTTACTACTTTATTCTCGGCCGCACCGACGATGTGATCAACGTGGCCGGCCATCGATTGGGCACACGCGAGATTGAGGAAGCCATCAGCTCGCACCCGGCCATCGCCGAAGTTGCGGTGGTGGGCGTAGCCGACCAGTTGAAGGGCCAGATGCCCATGGCCTTCGCGGTGGTGAAAGATGCGGCGCTGATCGCCACGCTCGAACAGCAGGCACGGCTGGAAAAGGAGATCATGAGCGCGGTGGACGACCTGCTGGGACCCATTGGCCGGCCCAGCCACGTACACTTCGTCGCGCAGCTTCCCAAGACGCGCTCGGGCAAGGTGCTGCGCCGGTCGATCAAGGCGATTGCGGAAGGCAAGTCACCGGGCGATCTGACTACCTTGGAAGACGCCACGGGCATTCAACAGATCGAAGACGCGATGCACGAGCCCGCGCTGGCGGGAACGAAATAAGATAGAGCGTTAAAACGAAAGGACAGCTAGGTATGACAACGAGCATTAGCCGTTGGTGGCGGGTCGTGGGCGGGCTCTCGATGAACCTGGCCCTGGGGACTCTTTACGCGTGGAGCGTGTTTGTGGCTCCACTGGAAAAGCAATTTGGGTGGAAGCGCGCTGACACTTCCATGGTGTTCACCATCGCAGTGGCCATGTTGGCACTCGCGTTTGTGGTGGCCGGCCGCATCCAGGACAAGATCGGACCGTTCTACTGCTCGCTGGCGGGCGGGGTGCTGGTCAGCCTGGGGTTCTTCATGTCTTCGTACACCACCAGCCTGACATACCTCTTCATCTGCTTCGGGGTGATTGGCGGCCTGGGCAGCGGCTTCGGCTATGCGACTCCGATACCGGTGATGGCCAAATGGTTCCCCGATAAGCGCGGTCTGGCAGTCGGCTTGGCGGTGGGCGGTTACGGAGCCGGTTCGGCGATTTTTGGCCCCCTGGCGCAACTGAAACTGATCCCGGCTTACGGCGTTCCGGCTACCTTCAGGATACTGGGCGTCATTTTTCTGGTCATGACTCTCATCGGCGCGTTTCTGCTGAAGAATCCGCCGGCGGGTTACAAGCCCGCGGGGTGGGCGCCGGCAGCGAGCTCCAAATCCGCCGCCACCACTTACGAATTCAGCGCCGGCGAGACTTTGCGCACGCCCACCTTCTATCTGATGTGGGTAGCCTATGCGCTGGGCGCGTCCGCGGGGCTGATGGTGATCAGCCAGTTGGTGCCGTTCGCCAAGAGCGTGGGCATCGCGGCCGCGGCTTTGTCCACCATGACGTTGGTCATCGGCGCTTGCGGTAACGCGTCCGGGCGGATTCTCTCGGGCTGGATGTCCGATAAGCTCGGCCGCATCAACGTGCTGCGCGCGATGATCGGCATTTCCATGGTCGCCATGCCGGTTCTGTACGCGGTCGGAGGCGATGTCGCCCTGCTTTATATCGTGGTGTTCGTAGTGTACTGGTGCTACGGCACGCAGCTTTCAGTGAACGGATCGGCCACATCGGACTTCTGGGGAACGAAAAACGCAGGCATCAACTACGGGATGCTGTTCACCGCGTGGGGCGTGGCCGGCATCATTGGCCCGCGCATCGGCGGAGTGTTGTACGACAAGTATCACAACTATCAGGCAGCGTTTTACACAGCGGCCGCGCTGGCCGCGGTGGCGCTGCTTTGCGAACTGCTGGCCAAGCGGCCCACGGTTCCGGCCGGCACGGCAGTGGGAGCCGCCGCGGGCGCGCCTGGCATCGGCCCACAGATCGCTGGAGCTTATTCAAAGGGGAGTAAATAACATGAGTACCGTCATAAGTCCTGCCATTAGTCCCGCCATGGACGACACTCAGCGCGGAGACGCTACAGAGGCGCAGATTGCCGTCCACTGGAAGGAGGAAGAGTACTTTCGGCCTTCGGCGAAGTTTATCGGCCAGGCCAATCTGACGGATGCCACGGTAATGGATCGATTTGCCGAGCGCAACTTCCCGGAGTGCTACCGGGAATATGCCGATATGCTGGCTTGGGACGAGTATTGGAAGACCACCCTGGATACCAGCGATCCGCCGTTCTGGAAGTGGTTCGTGGGCGGAAAACTCAATGTGAGTTACAACTGCGTGGATCGCCATCTGGCCAAGTACGGGAACAAGGCGGCGCTCATCTTTGTGGGAGAACCGGAGTCGCTGGCGCCGGTGGCGATCACCTACCAAGAGCTATTTGTGCGAGTCAACGAAGTGGCGGCGCTGCTGCGCGACTTTGCCGGGCTGAAAACCGGGGACCGCGTCACGCTGCATATGCCGATGATCCCGGAGCTGCCCATCACCATGTTGGCATGCGCGCGGTTGGGCGTGATCCACTCGGTGGTTTTCGGTGGATTCAGCGGCGAGGCTTGCGGCACCAGAATCGCCGACTCCGGCAGCCGCGTGCTCATCACGGCCGATGGCTACTATCGTAACGGGCAACTGATCGACCATCTGTCCGCCACGCTGCGCCCGGCCATCGATACCGCCAAGGCCGATGGACAAGAGGTGGACAAAGTCCTGATCTGGCGGCGCGACCCGGCCGCTAGCGCCTCCTCGGTCAGCCTGGTGGAAGGCCGCGACTACATTGTGAACGACGTCTTGAAGGATTTTGTGGGCAAGCGAGTGGATCCGGTCTCCATGGACGCGGAAGCGCCTCTGTTCCTGATGTACACCAGCGGCACCACGGGAAAGCCCAAAGGCTGCCAGCATCGAACCGGCGGCTATTTGGCTTATGTGGCCGGCACGTCTAAGTATATTCAGGATATCCACCCGGAAGATGTCTACTGGTGCATGGCGGACATTGGTTGGATTACGGGGCACTCCTACATCGTGTACGGGCCGCTGGCACTGGCGGCCACCAGCGTGATCTACGAAGGCGTCCCCAATTATCCCGACGCGGGGCGGCCCTGGCGAATCGCCGAGCGCCTGGGCGTGAACATCTTCCACACTTCGCCGACCGCCATTCGCATGCTGCGGAAGGCCGGGCCGGACGAGCCCAAGAAATACAACTATCACTTCAAGCATATGACCACCGTGGGTGAGCCGATCGAGCCCACCGTCTGGCGCTGGTATTACGATGTGGTCGGCAAGCGCGAGGCGGTGATCGTGGATACCTGGTGGCAGACTGAAAACGGCGGTTTTCTCTGCAGCACCAAGCCTGCGCTGGATGCCATGAAGCCGGGCAGCGCCGGTCCGGGTGTGCCGGGCATCTACCCGGTGATCTACGACGAGACGGGCCGGGAAGTGACCGCCGCATCCGGATCCGCCGGAAACATCTGCATCCGGAATCCGTGGCCGGGGATCATGCAGACCATCTGGGGCGATCATGCCCGATTCACCCGGCAGTACTACGAGAGATACTGCAGGGATTCGAACAGTAAGGATTGGCATGACTGGCCGTACTTCGCCAGCGACGGAGCGGTGTTGGCGCCGGACGGATACTTCCGGATTCTGGGCCGGATCGACGATGTAATCAACGTCGCCGGCCATCGCCTGGGAACCAAGGAGTTGGAGTCGGCTTGTCTGACGGTTAACGAAGTGGCGGAAGCCGCGGTGGTGCCGGTGATCGACGAGATCAAGGGCCGGTTGCCGGAGATCTACGTCTCGTTAAAGCCGGGGTTCGCAGCGAGCGAGGAGATCAAGGCCAAGGTGGTTTCGGCGATTGAGCATCACATCGGCAAGATCGCGCGGCCGAAGAATGTGTATATCGTGCCGGACATGCCGAAGACCCGATCGGGCAAGCTGATGCGTCGGGTATTGTCATCGATCTCGAACCACAAGGACACAGGCGACATTACCACGCTTGCCAATCCCGGGGTGGTGACGACGATTCGGGATCAGGTGGAGGGGCGGGAGCCGGAGTAGGCCCGAAAGCGACGGGGCACAGGCACCCTCGCCTTGTGGGGCAGGCTCGCAGCCTGCGCGGGCCTCGCAGGCCCGCTCTTCGGCGAACTTCAGTGCGCCCGGAGCGGGTTCTGGAGAACCGCGCAGGACTGGAGTCCTGCCCCACTCCTGCCTAACTTTGGTGGATGGCGGCGAGGGCTTCATGCAACGTGTCGAACAACTGCGCCTCACCGATCGCCTCTGTCAGTTGGTGCCGGTCCAGATCGGCCCGCAGCTCCGGCGTCACATGCGCGAACGCCAGCCGGACGCGGCTGCCGGCCAAGTCCTGCTGGAGCTGGCGAACGTAACGCGCGGCGGTGTAGTCGATGTGGGTGATTGGCCCGCCATCCACCACTACCCAGCGTACCGGCGCCGGCTCCAGTCCGACAAGGCTCCGGATCTCCTCCGAGAAACGGTTCGCGTTGGCATAGAAGAGCGGGGCGGCAAACCGGTAGATCACCAAGCCAGGCTCGGTCGCCGCGCCCGGAACCACGGGAGTGACGCGCCACTCTCCCTTTTGATCCTTGACCATGACAGCCGTGTGCGGATGATAGCTGTGGCGCACGATGCGGAGCAGAGACAAAGTCATGGCGAGCACGATGCCTTGCTCGACACCCACCAGCACCACGATCGCCGCGGTGCCGAGAGCCAGGTAATATTCGCCGGGGCTTTCGCGGCGGATACTGCGCATGCCGCGCCAATCGATCAACCCGATGGCGATGGTGAACACCACGGCGCCGAGCACGCAGTGTGGCAGAAATCTCAGCGGGCCGGTCAAAAACAGAAGCACCAGCGCCACCACCGCCGCCGTGGAGAGGTGCGCCAACTGGCTCTGTCCACCGGAACGTTCGACCATTGCTGTTTGCGTCGGACTCCCGTCGACCACGAAGGTCCCGCTTAGCGCCGCGCTGACGTTGGCGGCCGCCAGGCCCACCAGATCGGCGTTCTCGTCGAGCCGCTGCTGGTGGCGCACGGCATAGGCGCGGGCCGTCGCCGCACTTTGGGCCACGATCATCACCACGCACGAAACGGCCACCGGGACCAACGCCTGAAAATCCTTCCAGTTCACATGGGGCAACCCTAGAGCCGGCAGGCCGCCCGTCACCGGCCCGATGACGCTGATGCCGTGCCCGGCGAAATCGTATATGTAACTTGCCGCGATGGCTGCCGCCACGACGATCAAGGGGCCGGGCAGCCTCGGCGCAAACCGGCGGCAAGCCAGAATGCACGCCACCACCGCCGCGGAAATACCCAGCACCGGAAGATGCACCCCCGAAAGGCCGGCGACCACTTCGGCCAACTGTCCCACGGTCCGGTGGCTCCGGACCTCCAAGCCCAACACTTGGCCCAGCACCGCGATCGAGACTTGAAACCCGACACCTGTCAGAAAGCCGACCAACACGGTCTGCGAGAGAAAGTCTGCCAGAAAGCCCAACTTGAGCATCCGCGCCAGCAGCAGGCATGCGCCGGTCATTAGGGCCAGCAACCCTGCCAATTCCACGTATCTGGCACTGGCGATGGGCGCCATGCCGGCCAGTCCGCCCGCCATAATGGCCGCCGTGGCCGAATCGGCAGCCACCACCAGGTAGCGCGAGGACCCGAAGGCCGCGAAGGCCACCAGCGGCAACAACAGCGTGTAGAGCCCCGTGACGACAGGGGTGCCGGCGATCCGCGTATAGCCCAGCGCTTGCGGGATGTTCATCGCCGCCAGCGTGACTCCAGCCAGGATATCCTTGGGGATTCGGGAGGCTTCCAAAGGCCGCAGCCCCTGGAACAGACGCAGCCGGCTGGGCGCGTGCGGCTTTGAGTCAACCATAGCCCTCCATACTACATGAATTGCAGCGCGCCCTTGTTCCGGCCTTGTAACCCGCGCGGACGGCGGAGCGCCCCATAAAAAAACCGGGCGTTTCTGGTACTCTTGACTGGCGGTGCGATGCGAGCGTTGGCGATTCCAGCTTTGTATTTCGCGATGTTGCTGGGAACTCGTCCGCTGACCGCGGCCCAGTGTACAGGTTCGGTGAGGGCCGCCGACCAATGGATTCCCGGAGCCACCGTCACCGCCAGCCAGAGCGGCGCCAAGGTGGTGGCATACACCGACGAGGCCGGCCGCTACACCTTGGACCTGGGGCCCGGCGTGTGGAACATCCAAGTGGAGATGTTCGGATTCACGACGGTCGAAGAGCAAGTCACAGTCGGTAGCCAACCGGTCGCCAGGCATTGGACTCTGGAGATGCCGCGCACCGCGCAAGCGTCCACTCGGGCGCCTGGTTCGGGCAGGTATCGCAATGGGCCCCGTGGGGGGCCAGGCAACGGGCTTGGTAACGGGCCAGGCAGCGCGCCGAATCCCGCGGCCGGTCCAGGGTTCCAGAACGCCCGCGTGAGAGCCACCGACGATGGCCAGCAGGCGCTGGCCGATGCGGCCGCGAACGCCGCATCCGGCAATCCAGGCGCCGGTTTGGGCGCGGAGGCTGAGGATTCGTTGCTGGTGAACGGCAGCACCAGCGGCGGCCTGGCGCAAGCGAGCGATGACGAGGCCCGGCGGGAGCGCATGGCCGGAGGGGGCGGCGCAAATGGCGGGTCTGCTTTGGGCGGCGGGCCGGGTAGCAGCCAGACCTTGGGATTGCCGCCGGGGATGAGCGCTCCCGGCAGCGATGCTCTAGGCTTGGGCGGCTTTGGAGCCAGCGGCATCAACGGAGGTTTTGGCGGCGGTCCGGGCGGCGGGCCAGGCGGCGGCCAAGGTCCAGGCGGCGGCTTTGGCGGCGGAAGAGGCGGTGGAGGCGGGCGCGGATTCGGCGGCGGTGGCGGCGCGGGCGGTGGAGGCACCGGTCGCAACAATAACCGGCGCGGCCCCTATAGCGGGCAATACGCCAGTTTCGGCAACCGGCGGCGCAGCCAGCCCACCTACACAGGCTCGGTGTTTCTGAGACTGGAAAACTCGGCGCTGGATGCCGCTCCTTACTCGCTCAACGGGCGTGCCGAGCCGAAGCCCTCTTACGCCGTCGGCAGCTTTGGCTTGAATGTGGGCGGCCCTCTCAACATTCCCAAAATCCTGCATTACCCGCGCGCCTCCTTTTATCTGACTTACCAGGGAACTTTGAGCCGCAATCCGTATAGCCAGCAATCGTCGGTCCCTACGTTGGCGGAACGCAGCGGCGATTTCTCGCAGACGCTGGTGAACAACGCTCCCGTGACGGTTTTCGATCCAACCACGCATGTGCCGTTTCCCGGCGATGCGATCCCTGCCTCGCGAATCGCCACAGCTTCGGCTGGGTTATTGCAGTACTTCCCGCTGCCCACTTACACCGGCCTCGTGCAGAACTACGCGATCGTCACTTCCACGCCGAACAACAGCAACAATGTGGGCCTGCGGCTGAACATGCCGGTCTCGAATAAAGACCGCCTGAACTTCAACGTCCAATTTCAGAACCGCGATTCGAAAACCGAACAACTCTTCGGATTTGAGGATTCCGCCAGCGGCTACGGCTTGAGCGCCGCGGCGGGCTGGAGCCATAGTTTCGCGCCGCGCTTCAACAACAGCGCCAACTTCACCTTCAGCCGCAACACCAACCACACGCTACCGTACTTTGCCGATGCGGGTGACATCGAGGGCAGCCTGGGCATAACCGGCACTTTGCAAAACCCGCTGAATTATGGACCGCCGAACGTTTCTTTTAGTAACTTGGGCGGGCTCGCGGACTCCGCGCCGGCGCTGACTCACAGTGAAACGGCTAACTTCACGGACACGCTTACGTATGTCTTACGCAGGCGCCATAACTTCGGTATCGGCTTCCTCTACCGCCGGACGGATTCCGACAGTTTGAATTATCAGAATGCGAGGGGGTCGTTCACTTTCAGCGGCCTGCTCACCAGCCAACTGAACGCGCAGGGCGACCCTGTCCCGGGCACGGGTTTCGATTTCGCGGATTTCCTGCTGGGCTTGCCGCAATCCAGTTCCCTGCAATACGGCGACGGGAACTATAACCTGCGGAGCTGGGCAACCGGCTGGTACGCGCGGGACGACTGGCGCCCCAACCGGGGACTGTCGGTCAACCTGGGTATCCGCTACGAATACTTTGCGCCCTACACGGAGTTAAATGGGCACTTAGCGGACTTACTTGCCGCTCCGGGATTCACGGGCGTATCCGTAGTGACACCGGGCGCCGCGGGGCTGCCCAGCAGCCTGATCAAGCCCGATACGCATGCTTTCTCGCCGCGGCTGGGCTTTGCCTGGCGACCCTCCGCGAAAGCCTCGACCGTCGTCCGCGGCGGATACAGCATCTTTTATAGCCCGTCCGCTTACTCCCAGCTCGGGACCTATCTGGCGACGCAACCGCCGTATTCGACTTCCCTGTCGCTGACCACCAGCTCGACGGTTCCGCTGACGCTCGCGAGCGGTTTTCCGATCATACCTTCCCAGACCATCCCAAACACTTTCGCGGTGGATCCGAATTTCAAGCTGGCCTACGCGCAGACCTGGAGTTTCGCCATTCAGAACGCCCTCCCGCACGGCTTCCTGGTGGAACTCGAGTACATCGGCACGAAAGGCACCGATCTTCCGGTAGCGGAGCAGCCCAATCGACCGTTGCCCGGAACCTCGGTACTGAATACGCAGGAGCAACTGCAGATTCCCTACGCCACCAGCTTCACTTACGAAACATCGCAGGCCAACTCGACCTTCAATGCCGGACAGGTGCGCTTCACCCGGCGGTTTGCGCGCGGTGTTTCGTGGGTGATGCTTTATACCCGCTCCAAATCCATCGACGATGCATCCAGCTTCAGCGGCCCCGGAGGCACGGTCGTGCAGTTCATCGACAATCTGAATCTGGAGCGCGGCCTTTCCAGTTTCGACCAGCGTAATAACCTCCAGACCACATTCCTGCTCTCCTCGCCCGTCGGCGTGCACGGCCTGCTGCGCAATGGCGGCTGGGCCACCAAGACGTTGGCGGGCTGGACGTTAAGCGGGACATTCACGGCCGCCTCCGGCACGCCGCTCACCGCGATGATCGCCGGCAATCTCTCCAACACCGCCGGCCTGGCAGGTTCCGGAAGCACACGCGCCGAAGCCACCGGCATACCCCTCTACGGCGGCGGTTACCCCTACTTCAATCTCGCGGCGTTTACCACGCCTCCGCCCGGCGAGTTTGGAGATGCCGGCCGAGATACGATCACGGGACCGTTTCGAGTATCCTTCAATTCGGCACTGAACCGCGCCTTCCGCTTCGGCGACACAAGGCGGCAACTGCAATTGCGGCTCAGCGCCACCAACGCGCTCAATCACGTGGCCATCACCGGCTTCGGCACCACCGTCAATTCGGCGACTTATGGACTGCCCACCGCCGCCACGGCTACGCGAACGGTCCAGTTACTCATGAGGTTCAGCTTCTGAGACTATTCATCATCGTCGCGTTGCTGATGTTCCCGGCCGCCGGACAACAGCCCCAGCCGACCTTCACGACGAGCAGCAACTTAGTTATCGTGGACGTGACCGTGCAGGACAAATCCGGCCGGCCGATTGACGGCCTGAAGCCGGCGGATTTCGCGGTGTTCGAAGATGGCAAGCCACAGAAGATCGCGGTATTTGAATTTCAAAAGCTCAGTACCGAGCCCGAGCCGCCGCCTAAGTTGGCACTGACCGACCAGCTTAAGCTTCCCGAAGCTCCAAAAACTACGATCACGGCGGAGAAGCCCGGCCAGGTGCAGTATCACGATAAGCGGCTGATGGTCTTTTACCTGGACTTTTCGTCCATGGGTGTCAGCGAACAATTGCGGGCACAGGAAGCCGCGCTCGATTACGCCGCCAAGCGCATTACCAAAGACGACCTGGTGGCCATTCTGCTCTATACCAGCCAGGTGCAAGTACTCACCGATTTTACCGCGGACCGCGACGCCATCAACAGCATCCTGAAGGCCCTGCCCATCGGTGAGATGAGCGAGCTGGCGGGCCTGGCGGACACCACCGACGCCAACGGTGAAGATACCGGAGCGGCTTTCGTGGCCGACGAGACCGAATTCAACATCTTCAACACCGATCAAAAACTGGCGGCCATCGAGCAGGCCGCGCGCATGTTGTCGCCGCTGCCGGAGAAGAAAGCTCTGATCTATTTCTCGGCCGGCGTCAACAAGACCGGAATCGACAACCAGGCGCAACTGGAAGCCACCATCAACGCCGCGGTGAAGGCCAATCTGGCGATTTATCCTATCGACGCGCGCGGGTTGATGGCGGACCCTCCCGGCGGCGATGCCAGCCATGCCGCTTCCCGCGGAACCGGCATTTACAATGGCTCCGTCTATAACCAGCAGAGGGCTACGATCAACGACTCGCAGGAGACGCTCTACACTTTAGCTGCCGATACCGGCGGCAAGGCTTTCTTCGACAGCAACGACATTACGGCCGGCATCGTGCAAGCCCAACAACAGATGCGCAGTTACTATCTGTTGGGTTACTACACGACTAACCCGGCGCAGGATGGCAAGTATCGTAAGATCGCCGTAAAGCTAACCAATCCGATGTCCGCGAAGCTCGATCACCGCAAGGGCTACTACGCGTCCAAGGTGTGGGGCAAGCTGAACGGACAGGAGAAGGAACAGCAGTTGAAAGAGGCGCTCTCCGCCGGCGATCCGGCGACTGACCTGCCGCTGGCGCTGCAGGTGAACTACTTCCGCGTGGCTCCTACCACCTACTTCGTGCCGGTTTCGATCAGGATTCCCGGCTCGGTGGTGGCGCTGGCGGCCAAGGGGGGCGCCAGCGTGACGCAGTTCGACTTTGCCGGCCAAGTCCAGGACGAACAACATGCCGTAGCCGGCAATGTGCGCGATAACATTACGATTCACCTGGCCAGGGACAATGCCGGGGCCAACGCCGCGAAGGCCGGCCAAAAGAGTTTTCAATACGACGCCGGATTCACCTTGGAGCCCGGCAAATACCGCTTGAAATTCGTGGTGCGCGAGAACGTGACGGGCAAGCTGGGCACCTTCGACACGCGCTTCACCATCCCGGATCTGAGCGCGGACACCACCGGCCTGAAGCTCAGCTCGATCGTTTGGAGCAGCCAGCGTGAGCCTTTGAAAGCCGCCGTGGGCGCGGCTGAAAAGATCACGGCCAAAGAGCGGCTGGCCAATCCGCTGATCGTAGGCGAAGAGAAGATCGTGCCCAACATCACGCACGTTTTCCGCCGCAACCAGAATCTCTACGTGACCTTCGACGTGTACGACGCGCAACCCGATCCCGCCGATACGCAGGCGCGCCGTTTAAAGGTGAGGATGAGCCTGTTCAATCGCAAGGGCATGAAAGCCTTCGAGGTGGGGCCGGTGGACGCCACGCGCCTGGCCGCCACGCGCCCCGGCGCGGTGCCCGTGCAGATCCAGGTGCCGCTCAAGGATCTGGCCCCGGGACGCTACATCTGCCAAATCGACGTGATCGACCAATTAGGCCGCAAGTTCGCATTTCCGCGTGCGCCATTGGTGGTGCTGTGAGTTGCGCCTAGGCGCTCCGCCCGGCAAGCCTTGTCTGGTTCCGCACTCTTGGTGTTCCCGGTCCTAGTGGCGCAGGTTCGGCTTGAAAGCACTCGATCCCGCCGAAAAAATCTACGATAGCGGAAAAATCGCTTGGAATGAATGCTTTGGCGGTCTTGCCGGATTCCCTGCGCCGGTCAGTTTGGGAGCTGCGTAGCGTGCTGCCCAGTACCCCAAGAAACGCCAGCGCAGGCGTTTCGGTATATACTGACGATTCCGTTATGCAAATCCTGGCCAAGGCCGGAAGAAGCCGAAAGATATGACCCTCCGTCGACATGCTCTCACCACTTGCGGAATGCTCCTGGCAGCGCTCCCGTTCTTCACCTCAGGGGCCTCAGCCCAACTGACCACACTGCACAATTTCACCGGCAACCCAAGCGACGGGTCCACTCCGTACAGCGGCTTGTTGATCGGCAGCGGGGGAGTGCTCTATGGCACTACTTCGTCCGGCGGAACCGCGAAGCACGGCACGGTATTCTCGCTGACTCCGCCGGTAACCCAGGGCGGCGCCTGGACCGAAGCGGTGTTATACAGTTTCGCCGGCGGCACGACCGACGGGGCCACTCCATGTTACGGAACCTTGGCAGTGGACAGCAACGGCGTGCTCTATGGCACCACGGAGTTTGGCGGAACCAAAAACGATGGCACGGTGTTCTCTCTGACACCGCCGGTGACGCAAGGCGGCGCCTGGACGGAGAGCTTGATTTACAGCTTCGCGGGCGGCAGCGACGGAGCCACTCCCCTGGCCGGCTTGGCCATGGAGGCGCAGGGTGTGCTCTACGGCACGACGGAATTTGGCGGCGCCGGGGCCGATGGCACGGTGTTTTCCCTGACCCCGCCGGCGAAGCAAGGCGGCGCCTGGACGGAGAGCGTGCTGTATAGCTTTACGGACCTCGTCGGCGACGGGAAAAATCCCTTCTCGGCCTTGGCGATCGGCAGCGGCGGCGTGCTCTATGGCACTACAAACTACGGCGGAACGGCGAACGCGGGCACAGTGTTCTCCTTGACGCCGCCGGTAACTCAAGGTGGCGCGTGGACCGAGACGTTGCTTTACGATTTCACCGGCCTCACCGACGGGAGCTTGCCGGCAGCCGGTGTGATCGGCAGCAACGGATTGCTCTACGGCACTACTCAAGCGGGCGGAGCGTCGGGCCGCGGCACGGTCTTCTCGCTGACGCCGGCAGCTCCGGGCGATGCCTGGACCGAGACCGTGCTGTACAGTTTTACGGGCGCCAGCGGCGACGGGGCCACTCCCTTTGGCGGCGTAGCGCTGGGCAGCGGCGGGGTGCTCTACGGCACGACCCTTTTTGGCGGAGCCGACTCCTATGGCACGGTGTTCTCTCTGATTCCGCCGGTTTCGCAGGGGAGTCCCTGGATCGAAATCGTGCTGCATAGTTTCCCGTCCTCCAAGACGGACGGGTACGCCCCCGACGCGGGCGTGGTGGTCGGCAGCGGCGGATTACTCTACGGGACTACTTCCGATGGCGGAACTTCCAACGACGGCATCCTTTACCAGTTCCAGACCGCAAACTACACGATCTCCGGGCAAGTCAGCCAATCGGGCGCCGGTCTGAGCGGGGTGACCGTGACGCTGAGCGGGACGGAGAGCGCCACCACCACGACCGACAGCAACGGGAACTACAGTTTCACGGAACCGGGAGGCGGCAACTATACGGTAACGCCATCGCTTACCGGGTATGTCTTTACTCCGGCCAGCCAGACGTTCGACAATCTGAGCGCGAATCAGACAGCGGATTTTACCGGCGCGATCGCTTACACCATCTCGGGGCAAGTCGTCAACACGTTCGGGGCGGGTGTGAGCGGCGTGACGATGACGGTGAGCGGGACGCAGACCGGTTCCACCGTCACCAACAGCTCCGGGAACTATAGCTTCACGTTGGGGGGAGGCGGCAGCTACACGGTGACACCGACGCTGACCGGGTATGTCTTCACCCCGCCCAGCCAGACCTTCAATAACTTGAGCGCCAATCAGACGGCCAACTTTACCGCCTCGGTCTCGTATACGATCTCGGGCCAGGTGACTCTCACCGGCGCCGGTCTGAGCGGGGTGACGATGACGTTGAGCGGGTCGCAGAGCGCCACCACCACGACCAGCAGTTCGGGGAACTACAGCTTCACGGTTGCCGGAGGCGGCAGTTATACGGTGACGCCGTCGCTGGGCACGGATACTTTCACTCCGCCCAGCCAGACCTTCAACAACGTCAGCGCGAATCAGACCGGGAACTTCACCGTCAACACATTTACCATCACCGGACAAGTTACGCTATCGGGCGCGGGTCTAGCCGGAGTTACAATGACGCTGAGCGGGTCGCAGATCGGTACCGCTGTCACCACCAGCTCCGGGAACTACATCTTCACAGTGCCGGGCGGCGGCAGCTACACTGTAACGCCGACTCTGGCCAGCGACACCTTTAGCCCGCCGAACCAAACCTTTAACAACCTGAGCGCGAATCAAACCGCCAACTTTGCCGTGGTCACCTATACGATCTCGGGACAAGTTACGCTTGCCACCAACGGATTGAGCGGGGTGACGGTGACGCTGAGCGGATCGCAGACCGGTTCCACCACCACCAGCAGTTCCGGGAGCTACACGTTCACTGTGCCGGGGGGCGGCAACTATACGGTAACGCCGTCGCTGGCCGGGTATGCATTTACTCCGCCCAGCCAGACGTTCAACACCTTGAGCGCCAATCAGACGGCGAACTTTACCGCCACCGCCTCGTTTACGATTTCGGGGCAGGTGACCCTCGCGGGCGCCGGTCTGAGCGGAGTAACCATGACTCTGAGCGGATCGCAGAGCGGTTCGCCGACCACTGTCACCAACAGCTCCGGGAACTATAGCTTCTCGGTGCTGGCGGGCGGCACTTACACGGTAACTCCGTCGCTGGCAGGGTACTTATTTACTCCGCCCAGCCAAACCTTCAGCAACGTGACCGGCAACCAGACGGCGAACTTCGCGGTCGTCACCTATACGATCTCGGGGCTGGTGAGCACGCTTTCCGGCGCCGGATTGAGCGGTGTCACGATCACGCTGAGCGGCTCGCAGAGCGGTTCCAGCACCACCAGCGGCTCCGGGAACTACAGTTTCACGGTGCCCGCGGGAGGCAGCTACACGGTGACGCCGTCGCTCGCCGGGGACACATTTACGCCGCCCAGCCAGACGTTTAACAACCTGAGCGCCAATCAGACTGCCAATTTTACCGTCAACCTGTATGCGATTTCGGGGCAAGTGGTCACCCTTTCCGGCGCCGGATTGAGCGGCGTGACGATGACGCTGAGCGGATCGCAGACCGGTTCCACCACGACTAACGGCACGGGGAACTACAGTTTCGCGGTGCCCGCGGGGGGCAGTTACACGGTGACGCCGTCGCTGTCGGGTTACACCTTTACTCCGCCGAGCCTGAGTTTCACCAATCTAAGCAGCGGACAGACGGCGAACTTCACGGCCAACCTGGTGATCGTCACGTATACGATTTCCGGACAGGTGACCTTGTTTGGCAGCGGTTTGAGCGGGGTGACCATGACGCTGAACGGGTCGCAGAGCGGCTCCCCCACGACCACTACGGACGCCAACGGGAACTACAGTTTCGCGGCGCTGGCGGGCGGCAACTATACGGTGACGCCGTCGCTGGCCCCGTATATCTTTAATCCGCCAAGCCAGACCTTTAACAACTTGAGCGCCAATCAGACGGCGAATTTTAGCGTGACCACGTATACGATCTCGGGGCAAGCGACTACGTTTAACGGCGCCGGACTGAGCGGCGTCGCGATGACTCTGAGCGGCTCGCAGAGCGGCTCGGCCACTACCGACGGCAACGGGAACTACAGTTTCGCGGCGGAGGGGGGCGGCAGCTACACGGTCACGCCGTCGCTAGCCGCGTACAAATTCAACCCGGCCAGCCAAACCTTCGCCAATCTGAGCGCCAGCCAGACTGCGAACTTCCAAGGCGTAGTTCCCAGCGACTTTAATGGAGACGGGCACCCCGATGTGATTTGGGAAGAACCCAAAGTCGGATGGGCCCAAGTCTGGTATCTGGGCGGGTCGCAAGGAGTCACGATTACAGGGGCCGCCGACCTGACGCAGGCTAACCCGTGGAACATTGTGGGTATCGGCGACTTCAATGGCGATGGCACTCCGGACGTGGTGTGGCAGAATCCAGTCAACGGCGCGGTGCAAGTCTGGTATCTGGGAGGCCCCGGAGGCGTCTCACTGATCGGCGCGGCGGATATCTGCTTGAGCAACCCGTGGCGGGTGGCTTCGGTCGCGGACTTCAACCAGGATGGCCATCCGGATCTGCTATGGCAGGATCCCACATCGGGATTCGCTCAGATCTGGTACCTGAACGGCGTGACTCTGCTGGGAGCGGCCAATCTGGACCTGACCAACCCGTGGAACATCGTGGGTACCGGCGATTTCAATAACGATGGATTCCCGGACGTGTTGTGGCAGGATCCGGTGAGCGGCACCGTCCAGGTCTGGTATATGGGCGGCAGCACGGCGGGACAACAAGGCACCCAGTTACTGAACGCGCTGAACCTGACGGGACCGATGACCACTAAAGTAGTCGCCATCGCGGACTTCAATCTGGATGGCCACCCGGACGTAGTGTTTCAGGACCCGGTGAGTGGCGCGGCTACGGTGTACTACTACACGGGAGCGGACGGCATAACGCCGGACGGGACGGCCGTTTTGAGTACGGGGAACCCCTGGTATATCGCGGGGCCGCACTGATGCCGACCCACCCGGAGTGGGGCAGGCTCGCAGCCTGCGGCGGCCTCGTAGGCCGCCTGCCTCGAGTTGCGCTCCCACTGGAGATTGGCCTTTTAGTGGGGCAGGCCTCCAGGCCTGCGCGGGTTCTCCAGAACCCGCTCTTCGGCGAGCGTAGCCCGCCTGCGCTGGCAGAGTGCCAGCGCGGCAGGCTGAAGAGCCTTCGCCACCAAGCCGCACAGCATGTCCCGGCGGGGCGGCGCATGGCGCCGCCCTACCGGCTAACTATTGGGGACTTGTAACGCTTTCCTCCCGAATGCTAATCCCATAAGAGAGGAAATGTGTATGTCCAGTTGGCGTAGCCTGTTTGCCGTTGCGGCGTTCCTGCCTGGTCTGGCAGCCGCCGCCGATCCAGCCATGCTGGAGCTCATCATGCCCGACGCGCGCGTGGTGATGGAGATCAACCTCGACCGCGTGGCCGCCTCACCCATCGGGCTAGCCATGTCTCCCCAAATGAAGGGCGAACTATCCGACCTGCGGCCGGTCTGGCAGGATCCCACGACGAACCTGGGCAGCCTCGACTGGAGCCACTATGCGCAGGAGGTGGTGTTCGCCGCGGGGGCGCCCGCCGGGCCGGCTAAGCAGTCGCCCTCGCTCGTTATCGTCCGCGGCTTGCTCGATCCGGCCTGGATCGAATCGCTCAGCGCCTTCCGCGGCGTTAAGAGCAACTATCTGGGCGTACCCATGCTCTCCTCCGACGGCGGCCACTCGGTGGTCGCCTTTCTGGACGGCTCTGTCGCCGTGATCGGGCAATCGGCCGACGTGAAAGCCGCTATTCGCCGCCGCGGCCAGAATGGCCCGCCCTCGACTGCTCTGGCGGAGGGGCTGGCACGCTACGAGGGACAGTGCGACGTTTGGATGGTCTCGAACGGCCCGCTCACGTTCCCGGCGAAGACTCCGGGCAACACTTGGCTGAAGTGGCTCGATGGCGTGGATGCGTTCACCGGCGGCGTGCGCCTGAGCCCGGATCTCGATCTTTCCGCTGAAATGACCCTGCGCAACGAAAAGGATGTGGCCGGCATGGCGGATAGCTTGCGCTGGTTCGCCGGAGTGGTGCAGACGCAGCAGAACAGCGCGCTCAGCCTCGAAGACATGAACTTCCAGGCGGATGGAAAGCGCCTTTCGCTCTCCCTGCAAGTGCCCGAGGGGCAGATGCGCGCCGCCTTGCAGCAACGCCAGGTTGGGCAGCCCTCCCGGGCGCGCCTGGCGGGCGTCCGGCCCGCGGACATCGGCAGCGGCTTGCCCGAGCCGCCGTCCGGCACCATCCGGGTGCAATCGTCGCCCGCGGACATGGGCACCACGCTGGTCCCCGTCGGCAAGTCCCAGTAGAAGCGGGCAAAGCCGGGGGTTTTAACAGTTTTGGGGAAACCGCTCTGATGGTCGCGGCTCGGCAATACTCGCGTGGATTGGGCACGGCTTACTGAGCCGCGACCGTCAAGGAGCGGTTTCTATCGGTGAGGTGGCTCCAGGCGCGGCCTCTTGATATAATCGATTCTGGCGCGGGAGTAACTCAGTGGTAGAGTCACAGCCTTCCAAGCTGTTGGTCGCGGGTCCGATTCCCGTCTCCCGCTCCATCGGGCTGGCGTAGCTCAGTTGGTAGAGCATCTGATTTGTAATCAGAGGGTCGGGGGTTCAAGCCCCTCCGCCAGCTCCACGGTCCTGCGTTTTCCGGCTGCCTGGTTCCCTTCCCCCATGCTACACTCCACCTATGCCTCCCGATCCGCGCGAGATGCCGGATGAGCCGCCGCCGTTTCTGGGTACGTGGCCGCGCGTCTACGCCGGCGTGGCCGTTTACCTCGCGTTGCTGATCGCACTCTGTTACGCATTCACCCGCGCGTTTGCATGAGACCTCTCGATTGGGTGGTGCTAGTTGGTTCGCTGGCGTCGATCATCGCTTATGGCCTGTATCGGGGCCGCGGCAGCAATACCGTGGATCGCTACCTGCTGGCCGGCAAGAGCATGCCCTGGTATGCCATGGCGCTTTCGATCATGGCCACGCAGGCCAGCGCCATCACCTTCATCTCCACCACCGGCCAATCCTACGTGGATGGGATGCGTTTCGTGCAATTCTATTTCGGCATGCCGCTGGCGATGGTGGCGCTTTCGGCTACGGCCGTGCCGATCTTCCATCGCGCCAAAGTGTACACCGCTTACGAGTACCTGGAGAGCCGCTTCGACGCCAAGACGCGCGCGTTGGCCAGCGCGATTTTCCTGATGCAGCGCGGCCTTTCCGTGGGACTGACTTTCTACGCGCCGGCGATTGTGCTCTCCGTCATCTTCGCCTGGCCGGACCGCGTGACCACGCTGATCATCGGCATCACGGTGGTGTTGTACACGGTCACCGGCGGCATCCGCACCGTCACCTGGACCGATGTGCAGCAGATGATCATCATTCTGTTCGGCCTGGTGGTGGCGTTGGCGATGATCTTCGTGCTGCTGCCGCGCCAGGTTTCGTTCCTGGACGCCATGCACCTGGCCGGCGCGGCGGGCAAGCTGAATGCGGTCAATTTCCATTTCGATTGGAACGACCGCTACAACCTGTGGAGCGGGCTGATCGGGGGCATGTTCCTGGCGCTCTCGTATTTCGGGTGCGACCAGTCGCAGGTGCAGCGCTACCTTACGGGCAAGTCCATCGCGCAGAGCAAGCTGAGCCTGTTGTTCACCGCCATGGCCAAGATCCCGATGCAGTTTTTCATTCTGTTCATCGGGGCGATGGTATTCGTGTTCTATATCTTCGAGCCGGCGCCGATGGTGTTCCAGCGCCTCGAATACAACCGCATCCAGCAGCCGGAATTGCGCGCGCGGTATGAACCTATCGCCGCGCGCTATGAAGACGCTTTCGCACGGCGCAAGGCGGAGGCGCTGGCGATTGTCGAGGCGCGGCACAGCCACGACGCGCGCGCGGAGAGCGATGCAATCGCGGGTTACCGGCGCGCGCAGCAGGATGTGGATGCGGCCCGCCGCCAGGGCGCCGCGTTGGTGGAAGCTACGGGCGGAGAGAAGGGCTTCCGGGATACCAATTACATCTTCCTGTCGTTCGTGACGAAGTATCTTCCGGCGGGAATCGTCGGTCTTGTGATTGCCGTGATTCTGGCCGCGACGATGTCGTCCAGTTCCGGCGAGATCAACTCCCTGGCTACCGTATCGGTGGTGGATATTTACAAGCGCCACTTCGTGAAGCAAGCCTCGGATCGTCATTATCTGACTGCCTCGCGCGTGGCGACCGCCTTCTGGGGCGCATACGCGGTGGCGTTCGCGGGACTTGGCAAGCACCTGGGATCGCTGATCGAAGCCGTGAACATCGTGGGCTCCTTATTCTACGGATCGCTGCTGGGAGTGTTCGTGCTGGCGTTCTTCTTCAAGCGGGTGAGCGGCACCGGCGCTTTTGTGGGTATGATCGCGGGAGAAGCAGCCATCTTTACGGCGTTTCTATTCACGGGGATCTCATTCCTGTGGTACAACGTGATCGGCTGCCTGGTCGTGATCGCCACAGGGATGGCGGTCAGCTACGTTTCGGATGCGCCGCCGCAGAAGAGGGAGGGGAGCTTTTGAGCGGGCGTTTATGGCCCCTGTACGCACCTGCCGCCACGGCTACGGCGCAGGCCACTTACAGTGACGCCCCCGTCGGGGCCGCGTGCGAAGCTGCTACCGCGCAGCAACGGGGGTAGTTATCACAGGCTAAAGCCTGGCTAAAGCCCGTGCTACCTGCACAGCAACGGGGTAGTTATCACAGGCTAAAGCCCGTGCGACCGTTTCGCCTGCAGCTTCCGCCACACCAGATACAGCACGATCAGCGCGCCGATTACGCAGGAGGCGATCACCAGGTGGTGGTGGATCTGCTCGGAAACCACTTGCCAGCGGTCGCCCAGGAAATATCCTATCGATACGAACGTGGTGGCCCATAGGAACGCGCCTAAATAAGCGAACAGCGCGAAGATGTGCGGCTGCACGTAGGACACGCCCGCGGCGTAGGCCGTGAGATGGCGGACTCCCGGAACGAAGTAGCCGAACGTGAGGCTCCAATGGCCCACGCGTTCGAAGAACCGGTGCGCCTTGGCGAGACGCTCCTCGGTGAGGTGGATATATTTGCCGAAGCGATGGATCAGCGCGAGACCAAAAGTGCGGCCAAGTGTGTAGCTCAAGGTGATGCCGCAGATGGTGCCGGCCAGTACGGTGAGGAAGGCGGGGGCCAGCTTGAAGTGGTGCGAGAAGATCAGGTAGCCGGTGAAGGTGAGCAGAGTTTCATCGGGAACGGGAAGGCCCACGATGCCCAGCATGAGCAGGCAGAAGATCGCCGGGTAGCCATAGTGCGAGATCCAGTCGAGGACTTGATGTTCCATGGTTGCCGGGAGGCGGCCTGCGAGGCCGCCGCAGGCTACGAGCCTGCCCACTAGACGACTAGCGTGGAGACTTCCACCTGGGAGCGATTGCCTTCCACTACCACGATGCCGGATTCGGTGACGTGGTGGAAGCGGCGGTCGTGCTCCAGGTCGTAGCCGATGCAGGCGTCGGCGGGCACGCGCACGTTCTTGTCGAGGATGGCGCGGCGGACGCGGGCGCGCCGTCCGATGTCGCAGTTATCCAGGATGAGGCAATCTTCCACCTGCGCGCCGGCATGCACGCGCACGCCGCGGAAGAGCACGGAATTCTTCACCGCGCCGCCGGAGAGAATGCATCCACCGGAGCAGATGGAGTCAATGGCCTCGCCGCGGCGGTTTTCGTCGTCGAAGGTGAACTTGGCGGGCGGCTCGGGATAGCTGGCGGTGCGCAGCGGCCATTTCCGGTTATAGAGATTGAGCGCGGGCTTCACGGAGCGCAGGTCCATATTGGCGTCATAATAGGCGTCGATGGTGCCGACATCGCGCCAGTAGGCGACCCCGTCGGCCGCTTCGCCGGGAATGCGATTGCTTTGGAAATCGTAGGCGAACATCTCGGAGTTGCCGGCCAGCTTGGGCAGGATGTCGTGGCCAAAATCGTGGGAACTGCTCTCGTTGGTGGCGTCCTCGTAGAGCTCGCGCAGCAGGGTGCGCGTGGAAAAGACGTAGTTGCCCATGGAAGCGTAGACGCGGTCGGGGTCGCCGGGAATGGTGGGGGCGTCGGCGCGCTTTTCGTGGAAGGCGATGATGCGCCCGTCCGGCGCCACTTCGACGACCCCGAGCTCGGAGGCGAACTTCTTGTCCACGGGGATGGCGGCGACGGTGACGGTGGCGCTCTTCTGCTCGTGGTACTCGATCATACTGTTGATGTTCATGCGGTAGATATGATCGCCGCCGAAGATGGCCACCACGTGCGGGTCGGCTTGTTCGACCAGGTTGATGTTCTGATAGATGGCATCGGCGGTGCCCTGGTACCAGGTTTCGCCGGCCGATCGCATTTGGGCCGGCACTGGGATGATGAATTGGGTCTTGAGGAGGCCTCCGAATTGCCAACCCTCGCTGAGGTGCTGGAGCAGCGACTGGCTTTTGAACTGCGTCAGCACGTAGACGGAATAGATGCCCGAGTTGATGAAATTGCTCAGGACGAAGTCGATGATGCGATACTTGCCGCCAAAGGGGACAGCGGGTTTGGCGCGCTCCTTGGTCAGCGGGTACAGCCTGGTACCCTTTCCACCGGCTAGCACGATTCCGAGTACGCGTAGTCGCATAGGTTTTAAGTGATATCCTAGCAGGCGCGCGGGCTTAATGGCGAGCTTCGCTCGCCGGGGCTGGGGACTGGGGGCTGGGGTTTAGTTCTACGATTTGGACGATCAAAGCCCATGTGATTGGATTTTAGGGGGCGCGCGGCTGCGCACATATGCCCGTCGTTGGCAGCGGGTTGGCAGCGCATGGCGCTGCCCTACTGGGTGGGGAGAGACACGGAGAGGATGGATGTCGTATCGCGGCATTCACGCCGCTACGAAAAACCTTAGTCAGTAGTATAAGGCTACAATATCCTAAACACTTACATGTTCAAGCACCATTCGTGCGTTAAGCGCGTTAAATTGTCCAACGGCGTGTCTTTGTTGGCTCTTGGGCTTCCAAATCGCGCAACTATAACGAGGAATAAATGCGCCCGCTCGCCGACGCTCGCGGCCCAGTAACGCTTACGAAATCGGCCCGACCGTTACGGAGCCGGGAATGTTATCGAGCGGGCGTGTCAGACTTATCATAAGCCAAGGAGGATCAATACACGGAATGAAACGACTGGTTTGGGTCATCGCGGCGTTGGCATGGGCGGGGCTGCCTTCCACGGTGAAATTAGACAACGCCCGCGTGCAGGTGACGGAGGTAACAGCGGCGCCGGGAACTGTGCGCGAGCGGGGCGTCCGCGCGCACGACCAGGTGATCGTGTTTCTGGACGATTGCCGGTACGAGCGCACGGACCCTAAGACCGGGGTTAAGACGATCCAGGAGCGCAAGTCCGGCGACGTGATCTGGCATACACAGGGGGAGGATGCGCCGCTGTTGGTGAACAAGGGGGGCGAGGCTTATCGGACGGTGGTGATTGAGTTGAAGTGAGGCGGCCCCGCCTGAAAGGCCGGCGGCGCATGGCGCCGCCCCACGGTGATTGAGCTAAAGTGGGGCTTATGGGGAAGATGGCTTCTTGGTTCGTACTTGGCTGGTTCTCGATGTGGCCGGCCTTGGCTCAGAATGCGCCGCAGGCCGAGAACGGGCCGACCATTCATGCCACGGTGAATGAAGTCGCGCTGGACCTGGTGGTGCGCGATAAGAAGGGCCGGCTGGTGAAGAACCTGAAGCCCGGCGACGTGGAGATCTACGAAGACGGCGTGCGGCAGGAAATCCGCAGCCTGCGGCTGGCCGGGGGCGAGGCGCCCGCGCAGCACGCGGCGGAGCCATCCGGCGGAGCGCAGCCGGAACCGGAGGGCGAGGCGCATCCTTCGCCCATGCCGCTGCACAGCCTGAACCTGATGTGCATCGTATTTCACAACCTCGATTCGGGCACGCGCAAGTGGGCGGTAGCCGCCGCGCAGGACTTCGTGAAGACCGAACTGCGGCCGGGCACCTGGGTGGGGGTTTTCAATCTGGATTCGCGGCTCACTCCGCTGCAGGCTTTCACCATGAACCGCAATGAGGTGCTGCGCGCGGCCGCCAACGCCTTCAACGGCACGCGGGTGGACTTCACCCGGACCGCGGAGGCGGTGCTGAACTCCACGCCCGACGTGAACTATATCGTAGGGTTTGTAAGCCCCGGAGGGAAAGGCGGCGGCTTTCAGGACCAGTCCACAACGGGTTCGGTCAGTATGACCGCCATCACGGGCGCGGATGTGGACAACGGGCCGGGCGCCAACGCGCAGCGCGGGGACATGGTGCTGCAGCGGGAACAGTTCGGCGGGATCGAGGGCGCGCGCCAGATGGACCAGATCAAGCTGTTGATCCGGCGGCTCGGGGCTTTTCCCGGCCACAAGACCGTGCTGCTGCTCAGTCCGGGGTTCACCACCAATGGCGAACCCGATCAGTTTCAGGCGATGCTGAACAAGGCCAATCTGGCGGATCTCAGCTTTTATGCGTTCGACGCCAACGGCTTGAGTGAAACGTCCTCGGCGCAGGCTTCCACGATGGCCCTGCAGCACGTGACCGCGCTCAGCCAGCAGCAGCGGGTGGAATCGACCATGAAGGCTGGGGATACGGGGATGGGAAGTTCCGGCGTGGTGGCGGAGTTGAGCCGCCAGGACAACTATCTGCACGACGCGGTGCGCACATCGGATTCGCAGTCGGCGCTGCGGGCGCTGGCCGAGGGTACGGGCGGCTTCCTGGTGGCGAACACCAACGATTTGCGGAAGCCGTTCCAACAGATTGTGGAAGACGCGGCCACGCATTACGAAGCGGACTATCATCCATCGTCGGGTAAGTACGACGGGCATTTTCGAAAGATCGAAGTGAAGCTGGCACGCGCGGATTTGAAGGTGGAGAGCCGCAACGGCTATTTTGCGATACCGGACTTCGGCGGCGCGGCCCCTCTGCAGCCGTTCGAAATGGCGGGTCTGGCGACGCTGAACGCCAGCCCGCCGCCGCACGCGTTCGATTTCCGGACGGCCGCGTTCCAGTTCCGGCCGGGGAGCGAGAAGTCGCAGGCGGCCGTGGTTTTCGAATTGCCGGGCGCAAGTCTGACCGCCACGGCGCAGCCTGGGCATAAATCGCACCGGCTGCACGCTTCGCTGCTGGCCGTGGTGAAAGACGCGAGCGGCAATATTGTGGATAAGTATGGCCAGGACTTTCCATACGAGGTTCCGGACGATAAATTAGCGGGGATACAGGCGGCGCCGATCGACTACACGCATGCG
>JBEKMJ010000083.1:0-46070 GCA_050008575.1 Bryobacteraceae bacterium | reverse complement strand
GGGTATCGCCGGCATTCTGCGCAAACACTGTTCGCCCGCCGCGCTGGCCCAGAGCATCCGCGACGTGAGCGGCGGCAAGGACTATTTTGAACCGGGCTACCTGCGGTCCGTCCTGGCGGGAATCGCAGCGCCGTCGCCGGAGTTCCAACGCAAGAAGCTGACCGACCGGGAACGGCAAGTGCTGCAGTACGTGTTCGAAGGGCTGGCCAACAAGAGATCGCCGACCGCTTGCAGGTTTCGGAGAGCTCGGTGAAGGCCACCCTGCAGCAATTGTTTTCCAAGACGGGGGTGCGCACGCGCAGCCAGCTCGTGCGCACGGCATTGGAGAATTATAAGGATCAGCTTTGAAGCCGCTGGCGCTCGATCCCGCGCTGCTTCAGCTCCGCCCAGCCACGCCGGACGATCGCGAATTCCTTTGGTGGTTGCATCGGGAGACCATGCGCGTCTTTGTGGATCGAACGTGGGGATGGGACGATCGTTGGCAACGCGCGCGCTTCGATGCGAATTTCGACGCCGCGCCGCTCCGCATAATCGAGTACGGCACGCGCGCGATCGGATATATTTCCGTCCAGCGTCGGGGGAGCGAGGTTTTTCTTGCCGCCATCGAAATCGCGCCGGAATTTCAGAGCCAAGGAATAGGAACTCGATTGATCGGGATCTTGTGGACGAGGCAGACCGGTTACGTGTTGCCGCACGGCCCTTCGTCCTCAAGGAAATCCGGCCCGGAGGCTGTACGAACTCGGATTTCAGTGCGCCGCTGAGACCTCCGCACATTTTGTAACGATGCGACCGGCCCGTACGGAGCCGCCAGTGGATTGACTTCCGAATTGGAGCGGCTGCTCGGGCACTCCGAAGCTGGCTGGCCCGTGGCACAAGCCGGGATCCCACCGCTGCGAATCAACGCTTTGCGACACTGGCGGGGCTGGCACCCGGACTGCCGCTGCATAGAGGTTCCGGGAAACCCGGTGAAGGCCACGCCCGTTGACGGCGGGGACGCTACGGTGAATCCGGTCGCCGGCGCGATCCGCCTCCGCTTCGTCGCGGGCCCTCGCCTGTTCCCTGGATACGTCTGCTAAAGCCACGAAACAAAGAGGCCGATAAGCTTATTGGAATTCTGTCGAATCCATGCCAGGAATAAGACTACCGGCCAGCCGTAACCTGAATGCAGCAGTGCTTGTGGCGGCCCTGTTGGCAGTCATCCTGTGGGATTTATGGCCTCAAAGGCGCGTTGCCGCCACGGCAGAGGAGGTGTCTCACCGGAAGGCAGCGGCAACGGGCAGCCTTCCGGCCGCACGCATCGATGGGGTGGTGACGTACTTCGATCCGGCGAACGGTCTGCTGTTCGTGCAGGACGCCACAGGCGGGGTGCGTGTGAGTGTCGGCGACACCGGACAACATTATTCGCCCGGTGAGCGAGTTACCGTTTCGGGTGTTGTCGGCGATGCGGAGCTCTTTCCGGTCATTCTCAACCCGCTAATCGTGGTGCATGGCGACGGGCCCCTGCCTTTGGCGCCCCGAGTGACGGCGTCGTCGTTCGGAACGCGGGAGGTGGAGAATCGTCTGGTCGCCGTCGAAGGCGTGGTGCAGCGGGCCGACACGAAGCAGAACGGCATGGCGCTTGTGGTGAGGATCAGTCAGGGCGGCACGCCGGTCGACGTCTATTGTCAGAACTACAGCGGAGCGGTTAGGGACGAACTCGACCGGCGGGTTCGCGTCGTGGGCGTGGCGACGTCGGACCTCGATGTCGATCTGAAGCCGGTAGGAAGAACGATCTGGAGCCTCTCCTGGGCCAACACGGTCGATCTCGATCCGGTTCGCGCACCTGGATCGGCGCCGCTGGTGACCACGGCCAGTTTGCTCGGCATGCCCGCCAATCGTCTTCCGGAGCGCCGCATGCGAATTCGCGGAAGGCTGGAGGCCGCCGGAGAAGCGGGAGCGTTCCGCATTCATGACGGGACCGGTTCGCTGAACGTCGAGTTCGGTTTCACCAGCAACGTGCGCCTCGGCGAAGGTGTCGAAGTAGCGGGCTTTCCCCGGCGCGACTCCAGCGGTTCCTATCTGGACAGCGCCATTACGCTGGCCGACGACATCCCGGTGGGCGGCGAAGTCTCTACGCCCGTTTTGACCACGATTCATCAGGTGCGTTCGCTGTCGCCGAATGAGGCCATGCGAAAGTACCCGGTCCACATCCGCGCTGTCGTGACTTATTACGATCCCGGCGGCTACATCGTCTTTGTGGAAGATCGGAATGACGGCATCTATGTCAGCCCGCACGAACTGCCGGTCACGGGGGTGCACGTTGGAGACCTGGTCGACATTGACGGTGTCTCGGCGGCAGGTAATTTCGCGCCCATTCTTAGCCAACCGCGCGTGCGCGTGGTGGCGCGGAATGTGCCGTTGCCCGGACGCCAGACGTTCATGGATCGGATCCTGTCGGGCGCCGAGGATAGCCGCCTGGTGGATGTCGTGGGTGTGATTCGCAATTCCAGCGTCAGCAGGGGTATTGCTACGCTCGACGTGGTTTACGCCAGAGACCGTTTTTCCGCCTATGTGCCGGGCCTGGTTCATCCCGAGCGTCTGCTGGACGCCCGCGTGGCCATCCATGGAGTGTGCGGGACATTGTACAACGAGCGCCGCCAGCTCCGCGGCATTCAACTGTTCGTGCCGGGCCCCGATAACTTGCGGGTAATAGAACCGCCCAGCGTGAGCGAGCGCGTGGCAGTCGACCATGTACTCGATTTCGCGGCCGACCGGTCTCCAGGGCATCACGTGCGTGTCGGCGGAATCGTGACTTGGTCGTCGGCCTCGTTGCTTTTCATCCGGGATGCGGATAACGGGCTGCGTGTGGGACTGCGCAGAAGCTCTCAACTGGCTCCGGGCGATCGGGTCGACGTGGTGGGTTATCCGCAACCCGGCCGCCTGGTACCGCTGCTGGAAGACGCGGAGGTATTTCCGAACGGCCACGGCCGCCCTCCCGCACCGGTAGTGACGAGTGCACAGGACCTGGTGCGGGGCCTGCACGCTAACCAGCTCGTCCAAGTGGATGCCTATGTGCGCAGCAGCACGTCCAGCGTCGCCGAGGAGTTGTTCGAACTGCAGTCCGGCACCGCGACGTTTCATGCGGTGTTTGACAAGGCCGCGGGACAGCGCCTTCAATTAGAGCCCGGCGCGAGAGTTCGTCTCAGGGGAATATTCGACATGCAGTCGTGGCAGCCTGTGACGCGCACCGGGACCTGCGACTTTCACCTTCTGCTGCGCTCACCCGCCGACGTGGAAATCCTCGTCACCGCACCCTGGTGGACCACTGTCCGAGCCCTGCAAGTGGCCGGCGTGGTCGCCATGGCCGCTCTCATCGCGTTCGGGTGGGTCTTCGTTCTACGCAGGAAGGTGCATCGGCAGACGGCAACCATTCGTCAAAAGCTGGAAACGGAGGTCTCTCTGAGAAAGGGCGCCGAGGCGGCCAGCCGGACCCAGAGCGAGTTGACTGAACTAAGGCGCGTGGAGGGCGAACTGGTGGCGGCGCGCGATGCGGCCCAGGAGGCCAACCGCGCCAAGAGCGCGTTCCTCGCCAATATGAGCCACGAACTGCGCACGCCCCTCAACGCCATCATCGGCTACAGCCAGATGCTGCGGGAGGACTCTATCGGTCCCGACGAATCGGAGATCCTCTCCGATCTTGAGAAAATCGAACATTCCGGCCACATCCTTCTCGGCATTGTCAACGACGTCCTGGATCTGTCGAAAATCGAGGCCGGCCGCGTCGACGTCCAACTCCAAAACGTGGATGTGGCCACCGTGCTGCAAGATGTTTACAACGCCATCGAGCCGCTGGCCCGCCAGCAGGGCAACCTCGTCTCCCTCGACTGTCCGGAGGAGGCCCGGCTGGCTTATGCCGATCTTCCCAAGTTCCGCCAAAGCCTCCTGAACCTGGTCAACAACGCTTGCAAGTTTACCCAGAACGGCCGCATCTCAGTGGCAGTGCGCCGCTTGCGCAGCGGCAACCACGACTGGACCGAGGTGCGCGTTTCCGACACCGGCATCGGCATCCGTCCCGAGGATCTGGGCAAGCTGTTCCTGCCCTTCTCCCAGGTGGATAACTCGGCCACCCGCAAATACGCTGGGACCGGCCTGGGATTAGCCATCAGTAAGAGATTTTGCCAGATGATGGGCGGCGATATCGCGGTCGAGAGTGCACTGGGGCGGGGCTCCTGTTTCTCCCTTCGCGTGCCGGCGGCCAGCGCGCCAGCCAAGGCAGTAAGGGAGTTGGTTTAAACCCGCGTGCCGCCGCGCCCGTCTAGGCTTCCACCGTGTAAGCGTGCTCGCCGAGCAGTTCCTCGTCCAGGCCGGCTTCCTCAATCGCTTCGGTGACCTTGACAGGCGTCACCCGGTCGATCAGCCAGAGCATGCAGAGCGTGAAGAGAAACGCCCACGCCGAGGAGATCATGACGGCGATGAGCTGAACGGCAAAGAACTTGGGATTTCCGCGCAGCAGTCCGTCCACTCCGCCCGATGCGGCCGGGTTCCACGCGGTCGAGGCGAAAATGCCGAGCATGACGATCCCCAGCAGTCCGCCCACACCGTGCACACCCCAAACGTCCAGTGCGTCATCCCACTTCAGATGGTTCTTTAGCGCCACCGCGTAGTAACAGACAACGCCCGCCACGGTCCCGATCAACACTGCCACGGCCGGTGAAACGTAGCCGGCCGCCGGCGTAATCGTGGCCAGCGCCGCCACCGCGCCGGTCAACAAGCCGAGGAAGTGCGGCTTGCGGCTGTTGCACCACTCCACCACCAGCCACGCCACCGCGCCAAAGGACGCCGCGATGTCCGTATTCAGAAACGCCACGGCCGTGATCGAATCCACGCGAAACTCACTGCCCGCGTTGAAACCGTACCATCCGAACCAGAGCAGACCCGTGCCCAGCGCCACCAGCGGGATGCTGTGCGGACCCTTGTCGGCCACGCGCCGCTTACCCACGTAGAGCACGGATGCCAGCGCCGCCATGCCCGCGATATTATGCACCACGATGCCACCCGCGAAATCCTTCACGCCCCAGGATGCCAGCAGGCCGCCGCCCCACACCATGTGAACGAACGGGAAATATACGCACAGCAGCCAGGCCGTCAAAAACAAAGTGTAGGCCTTAAACGTTACCCGGTTCGTAAACGCGCCCGTGATCAGCGCCGGCGTGATGATCGCGAACATCATCTGGTATGCGCAGAACACAATCAGTGGAATCGTATCGTTCGGCGAGGGCGTCGATAGGGTGATCCCGCGCAGGAACGCCCAATGGAAGTTGCCGACGATGCCGGCGTAATCGGTGCCGGACTTGAGATCTCCGCTGAAGCACATCGAGAACCCGCAGAGCCACCAGAGCACCGTGGTCCATCCCATGGAGACGAAGCTCTGGATCATGATCGCGAGCACATTCTTGCGGCCCACCAGGCCGCCATAAAAAAACGCCAAGCCCGGCGTCATGAGCATGACCAGGCTGCAGCACAGAATCATGAAACCCGTATTGCCGGTATCGAGATGTAACATACGGAAGATATTGTAGTCCTAAACTCTCTTGTTGTCACCACTCGTGGGTGGTGGATGTACGAGCGCTACCGATTGGGTTATGCTGGCAACAGATGCCACCCCAGACCGATTGGCAAGCGCGTCTGAATGCCGTGGACTGGCCGCGCTTTCACACGATATACGGCGCAGCCGGCAAGGTGCCCGAGCAGATTGAGCGGCTGCATTCCGCGGATGAAACGATTGCACTCGCGGCGGCGGCCGATCTTCAAGCGGGGCTATGCCATCGGCATGTCCAAATCGCTTCCGCCGCTCTGCCGGCGTTCCCCTTCATCATGGAGACGCTGCCTTTGGCGAGCGAGAGGGTCACGGCTGAAATTCTGGAGATGTTGGCGGGCTTTGCGATCACCACCAACCGGGTTGGGATGGCCCGATTCGCAAGCGCGGTGGGAAAAAGGCCGATGCCGCCGCCCGGGTGGGTTGAAGAGTTGCGAAGGGCATTGCAGATGGCGTTGCCACGGATCGCTGCATACGCGACACACGAAAACTGCACTATTTCCGAGTTCGCCAGGATGTTCGTCGACGAAATGGGCAAGGATGTGAGCGCCGCCTGAATCGCGGCGAAAGAACGCTGCCGCGGTGCTCGGCCGACGCGCGCGGCGAACTGCATCAATGGAATAGCTCGCTGTGGCTTCCGATTCAGACCAGGTGGACCCGGCAACGCGCCGGCAGGTCCGCCTGCGCCTGAACAAGATCGACGAGCGCCTCCAACTGGTCCAGATCCTTTCCCTGCTGTTCGGCGCGGCGGAGGTCTTTCTCGAAAGCGCTTGTCGTTAGAAGCGCCAGCGGTATTAGATCCGCTCACGCAATTCACGGAACGAACGATAGCGCTTCAATGAGGCTGGATTGTTCGCCTCTGCCATGGCGGCGATGGTCTCCTCGTTCGGAATGGAGACCGGAAACGGTAGACCCTTGTGCATCTCGACTTGTTTCAAGAAGAGCCGGATGGCTTCCGTCGTCGATATCCCGATCTCAGAGAAAATGCCCTCGGCCGATTTCTTCAGCTTGGGGTCGATTCGCGCATGGATCATCAGCGTCTTTGTGCTTTGCCTTGGCACGTCGCACCTCGCCTCGATTGTATCTCAAATGAGATCCGCGGATATTGGGTTTAGAGCGGAAAACCCGCGGCCAGTCGGGCGACTGCCGGAGCGTGCTGCCGGCCGGAGCCTCGAACCGGTCCGGCAGCGGCGGTGTGGGGCCCGCCACGTAAACGAATGCCAGTTCTCCGTTGCGCAGGCGGCATTCGTTGGCTTCCACCTAGAGAGGACCCGGCGCTCCGCTAACCTCAATCCACATCACCGCTCCACATACAACTCAGCCCACACAAATCCCGCCGAGCGGATCTGGTCCCGCAAGCTGGAGTACTTCACGGCTTCGCCGGCGGCGCGCAACTTCTCCGCGGCGGGCAGCGGCATTTCCAGGCGGTAGCAGTCGGCGCGGTCCTTATAGGAAAAATGCAGATACCGGATCTCGCCCGCCGCGGCCAGTTCCATCAACACGTCCCAGAAACTCGCCTTCCGCTGCCATTTCATCGGTAGAAGGGGCTTGCGCGCGCCGGCCTCGCGCGGAATCTCGATAGCCTGGCGTCCGCCGCGCAGCACCGCGCGCACGCACCGTTCCGAGGCGAACGCCCGCGCGGGATCGTCACCGGGGAAAGTGGCCAGCAGCTCGCGCAGGCTGTCGAGATCGGCCTCCCATCCGGCCCATCGGAAGCGCGAAGCGCCGCTCACCAGCGTGCCGCGCAATAGCAGTTCGCGCACGCGCGCCTCGTTTTTGCCGGTGATGCCCAGCATATGTTCCACCAGGTCGCGCAGAGGCAAGTCCTGCACCACCACGCGCGTGATGGAAATTCCTTCAGCGGCTTCCGAGCTGAGTTTGACCCGAACAGTGGCGGGTAGAGACATGCCGTGTTTTTTCACGCTAGCATAAATGCGTGAGCCCACTGGAGAGTCCTCTGGAGAAGGTCGAAGCCGAGCTGCGGCGGTACGAGCATGCGCTGGTGGATTTCTCGGCACGCGAGCACAACGGGTCGATCGAACTGGTGATCGAGCTGAAGAATCGCGGACTGGGTCTGCACACCTACTATGCGCCGCTGCATCCGCGGGATATCGCGCATCCGCAGTTTCCCTGGACCTTGCAGCGGTACCTTTACGACTGTCTGCACGATTACCTGATCGAGATGTTCATCCGCACGCCGCAGACCCGGGTCGTGGAGCCGTGAGAGGGCTCACCGAAATGTTGCGCGACGAGATCCGGCGCGGCGGCCCGATTTCGTTCCACCGGTTCATGGATGCGGCGCTCTATGACCCGGTGCACGGTTATTACCGGCGTACGCGCGACCCATTCGGCAAGGGGGGCGACTTCTACACCGCGGAACAGATCCAGCCGGTGTTCGGCATCCTGATGGCCGCGCGCATACGCACGCTATACCAGGAGATGGGAGCGCCGCCGGATTTTACTGTTGTCGAGTTGGGCGCAGGGAGGCGCGAGATGGCCGATGCATTTTCCGAATGGCGCTACATTCCGGTCGACCTGGCGCACGGAGAGATGCCGGCGCGTTTTCGCGGCGTGGTCTTCGCCAACGAGTTCTTCGACGCGCTGCCGGTGGAGGAGGTTACCGTCCGCGACGGCCGCTTCCACGAGATGCGCGTCGATTGGGACGAGCGCTTCGTATGGGTGGCTGGCCCGCCCGCGCGCGAGGAGGTGGCCGACTATCTGTGCCGCACCTTTCCGCCTCCCACGGAAGGCGCGCTGTACGAGGTGAACCTGGATGCGCTCGCCTGGTTGGAGCGCATCGCGCGCGCGCTGGAGGCGGGATTCGTATTGACGATCGACTACGGGTACACGCGCGCCGAGTCGGTGCGGTTCCCGCGCGGCACGCTCATGGGCTACCGGCGGCACCAGGCGGATGAGGATGTGCTGGAGGATCCCGGCGAGAAGGATGTCACCGCGCATGTGCCGTTCACGGCGCTCGAAGAACACGGCGCGCGGCTTGGCTTGGAGAAGGTGCGCTTCGAAACACTGGCGCAGACATTGCTCGCCGCCGGAGAGCCGGATCGATTCGCGGCGGCGCTGGCGGCGTCCACGGGCGAGGAGGAGTTGCGCCGGCGATTGCAGTTGAAGAGCCTGCTGTTCGGGATGGGGGAGACATTCCGGACGCTGCTGCAGAGGGCGGGAGATGCACGTGCGCGGAAATGAAAAAGGCCCCGACGAATCGGGGCCTATTGGTTCGAACTTGAATCACGCCCTAGAGTGGGCGCCCATGCTACTTCTTCTTTTTTGCAGGCGCCTTCTTCTTCGGGGCGGCTTTCTTCGTTGCGCTCTTCATCGATTGATTCTCCCTAAACATCAAATTTTGCGATTCGAAAATCGCAATGTGATTCATATATAAGGTTGTTCGAGAAAAAAGTCAAGAGAAAAATGCATCGAGACGCTGCAACGGCAAATTTTTTTTCGAGAGGGGAGCTGCGCGTGGTGCTGGTGGCGCCGCGAAACCCGTTGAACATCGGCGCGGCGGCGCGCGCGATGGCCAACTTCGGCTGCACGCGGCTGCGCGTGGTGAACCCGTACGAGGTCGCGTTCCGCGAAGCGCGCTCCGCCGTGGGAGCCGCGCCGTTATTGGCTGCCGCAGAAGAATTCACCACACTGGCCGCCGCCGTAGCGGACTGCGCGTTGGTGGTGGGCACGACTTCGGTGGGCCATCGCGAGCTGCAACATCCGCTGCGCCGGCTAGAATCGGGCGCGCGCCTCATGCGCAAGGCGGCCGGACCCATCGCGCTGCTGTTCGGCTCGGAGAAGTTCGGCCTCTCGAACGAAGACATCAGCCATTGCCACTGGCTGATGCGCATCCCCACGGTGGACTTGAATCGTTCGATGAACCTGGGCCAGGCGGTGGCAGTGTGCCTTTACGAGCTGGCGCGCGACTCGCGAGCGGCGGCCCCACGTCCGGAAAAGTTCAAGGCGGCGCTCGCGGCGGATACCGAGCAGATCACCGCGATGCTGGTGGAAGCGCTGGAGTGCAGCGGCTACATCAAACCGATGACGGCGGCGTCGGGGAAGACCAAAGTGCGCCGCCTGGTGCGCCGGCTGAACCTCGGCGCGCGCGATGCGCCCGTGGTGATGGGGATGTTGCGGCAGATTCTGTGGAAGCTGTGCCCGTAGATGAACGCGGATTCCTTCGATTAACCATCTCCATGGATAACGTGCGGCAGATACCGTGCAAGCTGGACTCAAATTGGACATCCGTGGCAAAATCAAAAACGTGAAGCTGCTCAGGTACATTGAGCTAAAGAGCGGGTACGCCGACAATGGGCCTGCCTGGATCGGCTACGTGACGCCATCCAAGTCTGGCCGGACGCTTTATTTCAACGGAGACGCCTTGAGCAAATTCAAAGGACAGGGGCGGGGTCCGTGGGGCGGCAATTATGGCGGTTACAAGGGCGAGTACTGGGTGTCGGGCGTTAAGAAGGATGGCGAGGACCGCCATTGTGCCGGATCGGGCAAAGTGCTGGTGGAGGCTGCGGCGCTTTCCGAGTACTTCGAAACCATCGGCGCAAAATCCTTGGACACGTCACGTTGCGAAGTAACCCATTCCATTGCGCCAACCGACATCAAGCGGCTTCATTCTCTGGCGAACGCAACGCTCGAAGAAAGACAACGTCACCTCTTCGGCGGCTCGCTGCCGCCGCCGGCCTTTACTCGTTGAGCACGAACCGCAGCGCCAGCCGCATAAAAGCGGCAATGCCGGCTATCCACCACGCGAGACGGACGATCCAGCACGCCTACTATGCTCGGCCAATGCACGTCGCAGGCGGCGACTGCCGGCGGAAACCGAGCAGATCGCCGCGACGCTGGTGGAAGCGCTGGAGCGCAGCGGCTACATCAAACCGATGACGGCGGCATCGGCGCAGACCAAAGTGCGCCGCCGGGTGCGCCGGCTGAACCTAACCGCAGGCAGCGGGTCCTGGAGCACCTGCGCGGACCTGGAGGTCCACCCCACCTGCCGGCCTGGCATGATCCAGGCATAGCGCAACCAGTTCGGAAAGATCCGCCTCGCCCACGCACATCACTGTGTCCGCGCCGCCCCAATAGATCTTCACGGTCCCATCGGACTCCGCCACGGCGCCACAGGTGAACACCACATTGTGGACATACCCCGTGATCTCCCAGGCGTCTTCCGGTTGCAAAATCCAAGAGTCGCTCACGCCAATGATCTTCGCGGGGTCCACGAGATCGTGCAGCGCGACTCCCAAGCGGTAGACCGATCCGTCCATCGTCCGGAAAACGCCGTGATAAATGGAAAGCCATCCCTGGTCCGTCTTGATCGGCGGCGCGCCTGGACCGATCTTCATTTCGTCCCAGTGATAGGGCTCGGGCCGCATGATGAGCTGCGACTGTCCCCAAAAGCGCAGGTCCGGAGAATACGAGATCCAGATCGACCAGGGGGCGATTTCAGAATGGGGACGGTCCAGCCGGGCATACAGTCCGGCGAACTTCTCGGGGAAGATCACGACATTGCGATAGTCCGCTTCGGTGATGAGCGAGAACCGTTCCACCGCATGGAAGTCTTTGGTTTTCGCAAGTGCGATCCGCACGCCATTTCGGGAGTAGGCGCTATAGGTGATCAGGTACTCCCCTTCCAGCAGGGTCACGCGCGGATCCTCGACGCCGAACTCTTCATAGGCTGCGAAAGGTCCGTGCTGCGCCGGAGTCAGAAAGGGCTCCGGATCGGCGGTGAACCGAAATCCATCGTTGCTGCGGGCCAAGCCGACGATCGATCTTCCCGTGCGCAGGTGTGAACGGAAGAGCATGACGTACTCGGCCCCGTACTTCACCACCGCGGCGTTGTGAACGGTTTCCACCGGGTAGGGAATGGCGGCCTTAGTGAGGATGGGGTTGCCGCGGTATCGTCTGACGATGTCGGGGTTCATGATCGCGTCCTATTGTTCGAGATGTGTTCAAGCTGTCTTCGAAGCGGCTTCCAGATCGAAGATTTTCCGGTAAACCCGCTCGTACGCCTCCACCATGGTTTCGATGGAGAATCGTTGTTTGACCCGTTGCCGGCACGCGCGGCGGTCGATTTCACCGAGGCGTCCGAGAGCCTGTACGGCTTCGTGGACGGTGCCGGCCAGGAAACCGGTGCACCCGTCTTCGATCACCTCACGGCAGGAGCCCAGATCCATGGCAATCACGGGCACCCCCGCGGCATTGGCCTCCGCCAGGACAAGTCCGAAACGCTCGGGAATCGTGTTCAGGTGCAGCAGCGCGCGGGCACGCGCAAACAAAGCATTCTTGCCGGGTACGTCCACCGGGCCGACGTATTGAATTTTCCGATCCAGGTGCGGCTCGACCTGCTCACGGAAGTATTGCCGATCCTGGATAATGCCCGCGATCAGCAGCGGCAACCCGCTGAGGCGGGCAGTTTCGATCGCCAGATGGACACCCTTGTCGGGGTGAATCCGGCCCAAGAAGATCAGGTGCTCGCCGGCACATTCCTGGAACGGGTACAACGAGAGGTCGATGCCGTTATAAACGGTCGCCAGGTAATTCAACCCAGGCGCGCGATCGGAATCGCTGATGGAAACAAAATACCCATCGCGATACTTTTCATAGACGGGCATGATCCTGGGAGACGAGAATCCGTGGATGGTGGTGAGCACCGGTGTCTTCACCAGCCGGGTATAGGACAACGCCATGAAATCGTAGTGGCTGTGGATGAGATCGAAGTCGGCGGCGTGCTCGAACGCTTCGGAGATATGCAGGTATTCGGCTACTTTAGGGTCGATGGCGGGGTCTTCTTCATACCCGTGGTCCACCACGGCATGCAGGTGAGCGCGGGTCGCGGAATCCCGGGTGGCGAACAGGGTCACATCCCAGCCGCGGGAGACCAGCCCTTCGGCGACGTTGCCAGCTACCGTTTCCCACGCGCCGTATTGCCGGGGAGGAGTTCGCCAGGCTACCGGCGAGAGGACAGCGATTCTTTTGTTGGGCCTGGTCATGCTTCCTAACTCATGGCAGCAAGCACTTCAGCGAGCGGGACGGTGACGAAGCCGGTTGCATAGTCGGCCAGACCGTAGGGAAGAATCAATTCGCCGTTGTGGAGCAGCGCACCGCAGGTATAGACGACATTCGGCACATAGCCTTCGCGTTCGTTCCGATTGGGCATGAGCAATGGCTCGTGGAGCCGTCCAAGCACTTTGGCGGGATCGTCGCGATCGAGGAGAAACGCGCCGATGCAGTACTTTCGCATGGAGCCGACACCATGGCTTAGGACCAACCATCCGGCATCGGTTTCGATGGGCGATCCGCAGTTCCCAATCTGGACCAGTTCCCAGGGAAATGTGGGTTTGATGAGCAGCCTGCGCTCATTCCAGAAATGGATGTTGTCGGAAAACATCAGGTAGATACTCTCGTTGTCCTGGCGGGAGAGCATGGTATAGAGGCCGCCGATCTTGCGGGGGAACAGGGCCATGCCTTTGTTTTGGGCGGCCGGACCGTTCAAGGTCCTGAATCGAAAGAGCAGGAAGTCGGAAGTCTCCACCAGTTCCGGCACCACGATCTTGCCATCGAAGGCGGTGAAGGTCGCATAGTAAATGGAGGTGCCGTCGTCGTTCCGGAAGCAAACGAAGCGGGCATCCTCGATACCGTTGCGCTGGGAGGGCGTAGCCGGAAAGATAATGCGTTGGGATATCTGTTGTTCGGGCTGGAACTGAACCTCGTAATTGGACCGGGCCAGCATCCAAATACCCTGGGAGGCGTTCTGATCTTCCTGCGCCATGCCATCCGGCAGGCGGAACTGCTCGGCTTGCAAGCCCGCGCGAAGGTCGTCCAGGGCGAACGACTCCCCGAGTTTGTGCATCACCCGGCGCGTGAATTCGCCGGTCAGTCCAAGTTCCGAGAGTTTCCGCCCGAACAGCGCCTTCTCGTACTGGGGGTTTGGAACCTGGCGCGGCTCGGTGAGGAACCCGCTGGGAGGGAATACTTCGATGCGCTGGTCGTGATGGATGATGCCGCTGCGAAAAGTGATGGAGGAAATATGTCCTTCCCCCGTGGCGCGCAAGCTCAGAATAAACCGCAGAGCGCCGGGTGGGAGATCCGTCTGATCGGGGTCCGGAACGATCGACGGATTGAATAGCGCAGCGGACTCCAGCGAGTATTCGGCCAGGAAATAGGAGCCGATCAACATGCGTCTGTCTTCGGAGATTTCCCCATCGGCGAACAGCATCTCGCGGATCTGTTCAAAGCGTTCGAGAAAGGTTTTGCGGATGTCCTGGTGCCGCTGTGAGAATTCCGCGGAGACTCCGTCCAGGAGGGCGCCGGCCACGACTTCCGGCAGCGCCATGATCCTGCCGACGATCGCGCCGATCCGTTGGGAATCCCCTGGGCTAAATGGCCGCAGAAGAACGCGCGACTGATTGGGCTTGAGGATCGTGGCGTCTCGTTTGAGGTGAATGGACATGAGCGTCGCTAATCTTCGACGGCGATGGGTTCCTTGAAACTCGTGAGTATATTCTGCGCCAGCCGCATCTCCGCCAATGAGATCAAGAAGGCCAGCGTCGATTCCGCCCCCTGGTTTCCGTTGACCCGATCCACATGCAACCCATCGTGGCACCCGCCTGTCTCGGGAGAGTAGAGTTCCAGCCCGAGATCGTTCCAGCCGATGAACCAGTCGAAGGCGCGCTGCGCGTGTTCGTACCACCAGACGTCCGATGTGGCGAGATAGGCTTCCAGACAAGCCGAGACGGTGGCCTGCGCCTCGACGGGCTGCTGGTCGAAATCGGCGCGCGCGCCGCCCCGGCGATAAAAACCGTTGCTGCCAATGGGCCGGAAGTGGCCCTGCTCGGACATTTGCAATTCGGTCAGCCAGCGCAGCGCTTGCAATCCCCGCTCCAGCACCAGCCGTTGTCCGGTTGCCTGTCCGCTCAAAATCAGCGCATGCGCAAGTTTTGCGTTATCGTACGACAGTTCCTCTTCAAACCATTCCCAGTCCGAGTGCGCGCTGGCGTCGAAGCGCTCCATGAGGCGGCAAGTCAGCGTCTCCCGGGTTTGGTTGACCTGGCTGTCGCCGCTCAAGCGCCGCAGATACTCATGGATGCCGATCAGTCCGAACGCCCACGCCCGCGGCGAAGAGAACCCGGTCAGGGGCGGCAATGCCAGGGCGAACAGTTGACCAGCCATCATCTGGAAGCTGCGATAGGGCGAGCGGCCCACACCGATGCCCAGCGCCCACAGCGCCCGCCCGTGACAGTCCTCGGAGCCCTGTTGGTCCAGCCATCGCCGGTCGAAACTCATGAGGTTGTGGAAACGCTCGGTTTGGGGGTCGAAAGCATGCTGGAGGAATGCCGCGGATGTGGTGGCCAGGGTCCGCACGCCCTCGGGATCTTCACCCAATTCGCCGAGCAGCACCGACAGGACGAAGGCGCGCGCATTATCGTCGGTGCAATAACCCTCGGAAAAATTCGGGACGCTGAAAACGGCGTGTTGGAAGACGCCGGTCGAGTCGGTCATGCGCGAAAGGTGACTCAGTCTGATCTCCGGCAGCTCCCGCGGCTTCCGGTCGAGCGTCTTGGTGGCCAGCGACTTACGCGACGTGGCCGACACCTCCAGCCGGGAACACTCAAACGAACGCATATACATCTGCGCCACGTTGCTCCACACCATGTCGCGGCCCATCCTATAGGCGTTCTTGCGCATGGCATGCCGGCGGGTATCGTCGCGCAGCAACCCGACCACCTCGCGCCCGATGGCCGGCGCGTCGCCGAACGGCACCAGCACGCCGCGGTCGTCCGCCAGCAATTCGGCGGCATGCCAGTAAGGCGTGGACACCACGGCTTTTCCGGCGCCAAAAGTGTAGGCCAGGGTGCCCGACGTGATCTGCGCTTCGTTGAGGTAGGGCGTGATGTAAAGGTCCGCCGCGCCGATGAATTCCTTCAGGTTCTCCAGGTCCACGAACTGGTTGTAAAAGATGACGTTCTTATCGACTTTATTCTTCTTGGCGAGAATCTCGAGACTGAGCCGGTAAGCCTCGCCGTGCTCCCGCAATTCGTTGGGATGCGTGGCGCCCAGGACAATGTAAACCACCTCTGGGAACTCCGCCAGGATTTGCGGGAGGGCATTCAGCACATATTCGATGCCTTTATTCGGCGAGAGCAAGCCGAAAGTGAGCAGCACCACCCGGCCTTCCACCCCGAACTGGTCCTTGAAGTACGCCGGATCGACGAAACCGACGTCGGGGATGCCGTGCGGAATGACATCGATCTTGGCCGCCGGCGCCTGGTAAATCCCGCGCAGCATTTGCTTGCCGCGCTCGGCCATTACCACGAGCCTGGTGGAGAGTGCGATTACCCCGTCCATCACGCGGCGCTGGTCTACCCGCGGATCGCGCAGAACGGTGTGCAGCGTGGTCACCACCGGCATCCTCAATTCGCGCAGGAGGGCCAGGATGTGGCCGCCCGCCGGCCCTCCGAAGATGCCGAACTCGTGCTGCAGGCAGACGATGTCCACATTACTGATGTTGAGGAAATCCGCGGCGCGCAGGTAGGACGACAGGTCTTGTTCCTCGATCTCGAAGCGCACCACTTCCGGGTATTCGTAGCCGCCCGGAATGTCGTTGACCGATACCGCCAGGCACTGACTCTGGGGATGCGTGCCGGCGACGGCGGCCAGCAGGTCGGACGTAAACGTGGCGATGCCGCACTTGCGCGGCAGGTGATCGGCGACAAAAGCGATCTTACGGACTTTAGAAGTTTCCTTCATGATGCATTTCCAACCCTTTCGGCGCGAACGATAAACCTGGATGGAGCGGAACCAACGAAGTAGAACGGATAGCAGGTGACCAGGGTGAGGACCTCGTTTGGGCTGGGATTTAACACCGCGATATCGGATGGAGGCACAATCTTAGTAGATACCACGCGATAACGGTACTCGCCGAGCAACGTGGTGAGCGTAATGATATCGTTCCGCCGGATGTTGCGCAAGGGACGAAAAAAGGTGTCGCGGTGTGCGGCTATACCCACATTGCCCGGCTGTCCCGGTAGCGCCGTGCCGGCGATGTGGCCGGCCGCGCGCCGGAGAGTGATTCTATCGGTTCCCTCCATGACGATAGCCGAAAGGCCGAGACGTGGGATTTCAATCTGGCCGATCAGTCCGTCAATCACGGCCGGCTGCAGGGCAGGGGCTTGCGCCGCCGTCGCGGACACTCTGCCAGCCGCCGCGTGCCGCTCAGCCAGCAACCGCTCGAGCCGGTGGCGCTCCCGATTCTGGAACAACCAGGTGTCGGCCAGCACAAACCCGCAATAGGCGAGCATCGCCACGCCGCCGGCAAAGAGTATCCACTTAGCCCACCGCAGGCCCCGTTTCAACGGCTGCAATGGAACCAGCAGCCTCATGCAGCGCCCACTCTCCGGATGGGCAAGGGTTCGCCCAAGATGCGGCGGGTGTGATGTCCGGCCGCGTGGCTGAGAACATATCCGATGGTGTATTGATGGCGAATGTCGCGCGCGAGACACCGGAGGACTTCCGGATTCCGGTCTACGCGCGCGTTACAGAGCCGCGGCCGTAAGGGAGCGGAAGCACGGCTCACCGCGGCCCTCTGCTGGCTTCGCCCAACGCAGGCACAAGGGCTGGGGATCCGAACCAGGCAAGCCGCGGCCCGGTGATCTGCATGGTAGTCCAGTCGTAGGCAAAATGGCGTCCGCATTCCAAACACACGATGTAAGTGTCCGCACAGAAGCTTTGTTCTCCGTTCACCTTGGCACTGGCCCGGAGGGTCATGGGGAACGTCGTTTTGCGATGCGCGCAGCCATACAAACGGTCCGCCAAGTCCGCTAAGCGCCCCCGCGCCGAATCCACTACCGCGTTGAGCCGATCCATTCCCGACCTCCTCAGGACGCCTTTATCCGGCGATACTCCGGCTGCCACATGGCGTCCTGCACCTGTTGCACGATGTCGTCGAATCTGACCCGGGCCAAGCCCTCCGCAACCGCGGCCTCCGCGACGGCCACCGCCACCGTGGCCGACACGCTGCGCAGGTCGTCGATATGCGGGAGCAGCGACGCGCCCGGCTGGCGCACCGTCACCAGGCTGGAGACGGCGCTGGCCGCCGCCGCGAACATTCCTTGACTGATCCGGCAGGCTCGCGAGACGATAGCGCCAAGCGCCAGACCCGGGAAGAGCATGGCGTTATTCAACTGGCCGATCACATAGGTGACTCCCTTATAGGTTACCGGGGCGAACGCAGCTCCGGTGGCGATCAGCGCCCGCCCGTCAGTCCACGCAAGGAGGTCGGCGGGGTTCGCCGCGGCCCGCGCTGCCGGATGGCACAGGGGGAAGACGATCGGCCTCTCCGTATGCGCAGCCATTTGCCGAACGATCGCTTCCGTGAAACTGCCGCCGACCGTGGACGCCCCGATCAGCATGGTCGGTTTCACCCGGCCCACCACCTCCGCCAATCCCACGCCGGTTCCGTTCGCGCCGTGCGCCCAAGGATGGCTCTCGGCGGCCGGGCGGGCATAGGTCGCCTGGTAGTCGGGCAGTTCGCCGCCCATGTCCGTGGTCAGCAATCCTTGCCGGTCCACGCACCAGAAGCGTCTGACCGCATCCTCTTCGGACAGCCCGTCGCGCACCATGGCATCGCGAAGCTGGTCGGCGACTCCAATACCGGCCGTACCGGCTCCGAAGATGACCACGCGCTGGTGGCGCAGCGGCACCCCGCAGATCCGTACGGCGGAGATCGCCGCCGCCAGCGTGATGGCGCCGGTGCCCTGCATATCGTCGTTGAAAATGCACATCCGGCCGCAGTACTTCTTGAGGATTCGCCGGCCATTGCCCGGCGCAAAATCCTCCCACTGCAGCAGCGCGTTGGGAAAGAGCTTGGCAGCGACGCGCACGTAAGCGTCTATGAAAGCGTCGTAACGCTCGCCGCGGATACGGGCGTGCCGGTTCCCGATGTACATGGGATCGTCCAGCAGACTTTCCCGGTTGGTGCCGACATCCAGCATCACCGGGATTGCCCGCGTGGGGTCGATGCCGCCGGCCGCCGTGTAAATCGCCAGCTTGCCGATGGAAACCTCGATGCCGCCTACACCCCAATCGCCGATTCCGTGAACCTGTTCGGCATCGGTGGCCAGGATCAGGTCGATATCGCCGGGGCCGGCGCCCAGGTTGGCGAACGCCTCCTCAATCCCTTCGGCGTGGTCGATCGACAGATACACGCCCCGCGGACGGCGGCACTCATGGTGGTACTGCTCCATCGCCATACCAACCGTCAGATCGTTGACGATGGGGATCATTTCGCGAAGGTGCTCGGAGAACAGCCGGTAGAATAGCACCTCGTTGCGGTCGTGCAGGGCGGTGAGGTAGACGTTTTTGCTAAGCGCATCCGCCAGGTTCTCGTACTGCAAGTAGGCGCGCTGCGCCTGAGCCGCCAGAGTGCTGACATCCGGCGGAAGCAAACCCGTCAGGCCCAGTGCCCTTCGCTCTTCGACCGTAAAGGCCGTCCCTTTGTTCAACAGCGGTGAATTAAGGACGGCCAACCCGCGAGCCTTGGTCTCGCAGCAGCCGTTCCCATTCTGCCGGGGCTTCGTCATCGGGGCCAGTAACGGGATGACTCTCTGTCGCATGCGGTTACCTCGTTGCGTGTGTCCGTCCGGCGCGGCGATTCCGGGGAAGATGCGCCGCGCGATGGATCGAGGACCTTTACTGAACGCGTCTTTCAGCCACGCGGAGGGCCAAGGCCGCGCCCAGCGCCAGAAGGCCGAGCAGCGCAATCAACGGCAGCTTGCCGGCGGTGGCTGGAAGCTCCGGCGCCATCGCTACCAGTGTCTCGGCCGGCGGCGGCGTCACCACTTCGGCGAGTTCCACTTCTTCTCCGGTCGGCTTGGCGGCCATGACAGGCGCCTCTTTGAGGGCGACTACCACCGGCTCTTCCGCGGACTTAATGGGTTCGGTCACTTCGACGGGGATCTCCGCCGCGGTGAATAGCACGGGCGTGTTGGTGTCTTTGGCCAAGGCCATCGCCATAGCTTTAGGATAGACGAACTCCTCGCCAAAATTGCGGCCCGGATAGAACCACGCGCGCAACGCTTCCGGTTCGCCGGCCGGTCTTTCCCGGAAGGTCATCACGGTCTTGTCGGTGGCTTTGAGGCGATAGTTTGGAATCGCCAGAATCGTGGCGTAGATGGTGGTTTCGTCTTTATTGAAGATCTGGACGATGTGGCGGTCGGACTGCGAATCCAGGATCTTGAACACATAGGTTCCGGCGGGCAGCACACCCCAACCGGCGAGGTGCACGCCTGGAATCTCCACGGGAGCGCTAAACGTGATCACGGTTTTCCGGTTGGTTTCGTCCGCCTTGGCGCCTGGCGCGAGTAACCCGCCGATCAGCGCTATAAAACATACCGTCGTTGCTGCTTTGAATCGCTTCATTTCTTTATTCCTTTGCTCAGATGGTGTAATCTGCCGTTCGCTTCGGTTCTCCGAACCGGATCGCGGCGGGCGGGCCCTGCGCTGTCCCATTTGGGCATTTCAGTGGCCGTCTTCCGAGAGAGGGATTTCATGCCAAATGCAGCCCATGCAGCCCCGGCGGGCGCGATCCGCCGTCAGTCCTTTCAAGGCGCCTTGACCACGGGCGGTCACCTGACCCCGCGCGGTCATTGCCCGCCCCCTGACGTAGAGGCTCTGGGGCGGGTGTCTTCATTAATCGTGGGCGGTCCCGTTGGACAGAGCCCGACGCCCTCGCCGCCCTGTCGCGATTGTCCAAAGCCGTTGCTTTCGAGAGCGAAGGAGCGGGTCCAGGGGGACCCGCGCAGGCCAGGGGTCTTGCCCCACGGATTGCAGCGCCGCCAACATTGGGAAAAGCGTCCGGACCGGAACTGCAGGTTGGACTTCGGAATGCCCTAGTTGTAGCGCCGGCCAAGAAACGCCGCAAACGCGCAAAAGGACACTTTATATGAACTGGGATCAAATCGAAGGCAAGTGGAAACGACTTACAGGATCGGCACGGGAGCGCTGGGGCAAGCTTACGGACGACGACATACAGACTCTCACCGGTCAAAAGGACCAGTTGGTCGGCAAGATTCAGGAACGATACGGAATCGCGAAGGCGGAAGCGGAAAAACAGGCTGAACAGTGGTCTCTGGCTTTGAAGCACGATCGGTCTTTGAGTGGGCACGGTTATGAAAATCGTTAAGTGGGCCTCGATTCCGGTCTTGTTGATAGCCTCGCTGTTCGCCTGCTGCGCCGCGAGTTACGAACCGCTGGTAGATATCGCAATTTGCCTGGGCGCCATCGTCTTTATACAGCGGGCAATTCGGCTGCGGGAATATTTTTGGGCCGCCGCATTCGTGGCGATTGGCATAGCGTTCACGCCACTTTCCCTCATGGTGAAGATCTTCCTGTTGCTGAGCTTCACTTGCGTCGCGACCTTCGCAAACCTGTTAGTGGCGTTCCGGACGCGGCCGGCGCCGGCCGGCTGAAGCAAATTGGGATAACGGAGAACCTTATGAGGATTTTACAAGAAGTATGCCGACCGGTCCGCGTAGCCGGGCCGGCACTGATAGTCGCGCTCTGCTTGGCGATTCCGGTTGCGGGGATTGCCCAGACGGCGGTCACCGAGACCGATCCCCTCGACTGGCAAGGCAAGCTGGCGTTTCATGCCCAAAACGCCTACGGGCCGCTGGCCATGGCGGGCATCGCCGCATATGCCGGATTCCTCCAGGAAATCAACTCTCCGGCGGAGTGGGGCCAGGGTGCCGCCGGCTACGGCGAGCGTTTCGGTTCCACGCTCGCATGGTCGGGCATCCACGGCACTCTCGCTTTTGGCCTGGATTCCGCGCTGCACGAGGACCCGCGTTACTATCGATCGCTCAGTACGGGTTTCTGGCGCCGCTCGGCGCATGCGCTCCGCGAAACGCTGCTCACCCGGACCGATACGGGCGGCGAGACGGTGTCCGTCTGGCGTATCGGCAGCGCCTACGGCGCGGCATACCTTTCCAACCTGTGGTATCCGGCCCGTCTGGATACGGCCCGCGAGGGTTTTCTCGATGGCTCGATTACACTCGGGTTCGGCGTGGCCACCAACCTGGGATCGGAGTTCTGGCCCGATATCAAAGCAAAGATATTCCGCCGGAAAGTTGGACCATGATCGAGCCTAAAGAACGGCGCCGGCTTTGGAAGCGGACGCCCTTCGCCAAGCTGGGGCTGTTGTTTCTATTCCTGTCTCAAACCGCCTACTCGTATTCCATCCTGACCCACGAGGCAATCGTCGACTCGACTTGGGATAGCGGCATCAAGCCCCTGCTCTTGAAGCGATTCCCATCGTCCACGGCGGAAGATCTGACTCAAGCGCACGCATACGCCTACGGCGGAAGCATCATTCAGGATTTGGGCTATTATCCGTTTGGCAGTAAGCTCTTTAGCGACCTAACGCACTACGTCCGGTGCGGCGATTTTATACTCAACATGATTCGCGAGTCGCAGGATCTCGACGAGTATGCATTCGCGCTGGGCGCGCTGGCGCATTACGCGGCCGACAACAATGGCCATCGCATGGCAGTGAACGTCTCGGTGCCGCTGCTATACCCGAAGCTTCGTTTGAAATTCGGGCAGTCGATCACTTATGCGGACGATCCTTTCTCGCACACCAAGACAGAGTTCGGATTCGACGTATTCCAGGCCGCCAAGAGCCGCTACGCTTCGGACGCTTACAAAGCCTTCATCGGTTTTCAAGTCGCCAAGCCCGTGCTCCAGCGCGCTTTCCAAGACACTTACGGGTTGCGGATCGAGCAGATATTCTTTAATGTCGATCTCGCGATCGGATCGTACCGGCGGGCGGTCGGCACAGTCCTTCCGGCACTGACTAAGGTCGCGTGGCAAATCAAGCGTCAAGACATCGCGAAAGACGCTCCCGGCATTACCCGCAAAAGATTCCTATACAATCTGTCCCGCTCCAGCTACGAAAAGAACTGGGGCTCCACCTACCAGCGGCCGGGTGTCAAGTCGAAAATGCTGGCGGGCGTCTTCCGTATCATACCCAGAGCCGGCCCGTTCAAGGCGCTGGCGTTTAAGCGGTTGACGCCGGAAACCGAAAAGCTGTATATGGCCGGGTTCAACGCCTCGATCGACCGGTATCGCGAGTTGCTGGCCGCCGCCGGCGCCGGCACACTAGAGTTGCCCAATGACAACCTGGACGTGGGTGCGGCCACCAAGGCTGGCGAATATAAACTGGCCGACATCGCATACGCGAAACTGCTGAACAAGTTGCAAAGCCACTACGCCGATATGCCGCAAGACCTCCGCGGCGATATTCTCGCCTTCTACCGGGACCTCAGTCTTCCTATCGCGACCAAGGCCAACGAAAGCGACTGGGCCAAACTGCAGGAGCAGATCAACCACTTGGCAGCCGTCAACCAGGACCTTGCAGCGGGCCCCCAAACGCCTGTGGCGTTTGGCGCGCCGGCAGCCAAATGACCCGCAAATCGACGCTTGCGCCACAAATCCTGCGCTGGTTCGGGCATGCCCTCGTAATCTGCGGGCCGACCGCGATCCTGACGGCCGGTGCGATGACGCCGTCCAGCGACGAGATCCTATTTAGGCTCGAAAGTGAGACCGCCAGACGTCATCGCCTGTTGACCGAATACTCGGCTTCGCGGCAATACACTCTGCAAAACCTGCGGTTTGGCAAGCAAGCGGCGGTGGGCGTGCTTATGAGTTACCACCAGGTGGAAGGCGAACGCTACACCGTACTGACAAGGTCCGGCTCCGACAAACTCAACGGCATTATCGATAGGGTGATTGCGTCCGAAACCGGGGTAAGCGCACCGCCGGAGATGGCGCGCCACGAAATTACCGCTCGCAACTATCGCGTTCGTCTGCTTGGCACCGAAGTCGCGGCGGGCCGGAACTGCTACGTCTTGGATCTGGCGCCCAGACTCAAAGACCGGTTTCTGATCGTAGGGAAAGCCTGGGTGGATACGGGGAGTTACGCTGTGATCCGGATCGAAGGCCAGTTCGCGGCCAGCCTGTCCATATTGGTCGGCGCGCCCCACATCAGCGAGGAGTTCGTCGAGGTGCACGGATTTTGGTTGCCAGGCCGCGTGCGGTCCGTGACGTCCAGTTTCCTGCTTGGCCCGACCGAGTTGGAGATCCTTTTCTCGAACTACCAACTCGATCCGGATTTCGCGTCGCTGCAGTGAAAGGCGGGTACGCCGCTGGGCGAGCCGTTCACTTCGACAGCCGGAAATTGGTTACACTGGCCCACAGCCCGGTCACCTGCAATAACCAGACGCATACGGCAATGACTACCACGACATTCAAAATCGATTTGATGCTGGACGCCATGGGAATGTACCGGTTGATCAGGTATAAGCCGACTCCGACGATCACGAGTATCACGACAAGATTCAGTAAAGGCATTTTTCTGGTGCTCCCGAGTCAGCATGAGCAATCGGATGCCCTATTGTTCCGGCGCCGCCAAGGTAATGCTTATCCAGTTTTCGGAAGCTCGGGTACGACCGGACATGGTCACGACGGCGCTGCCCGGGGATCGGGCGCCGAAATCCGTTGTTTGCCCGCCCTACGCAACTCGCTCCAGTTGACTGCGCCGATGTATTCCGGCCCAGCTAATTCAGGGACAGATAGTCCCTTATAGAATACTGGCAGTTCGGTTGCACCGTGGGGCGGCCAATTTTGGCCGCAGCCGCCTTTCAGGCGGCTCCTGTTTTCACGGCGCGCCTCGTCGTGGTCACAAAGGCCGGCTGAAAGCCGGCTGCGGGCAGGATTGCCCGCCCCACCTCGCGTCCGTTATCGCCCTAGTGGACCGGGTCGCTCCGGGGTCTCCGGTTCTCCCATGCGCGGATCCCGACTATCGGCGCCGGTCATGCGCGCTTCAAATCGGCGGTCGCAACGGACGGACGGCCCGCGGCGCGCGGCGCTTGCCTGGCCTTGACTGCGTGCGTGCCGGTCCGGCATAGCCATTCATCGAACGCGTCGCGGAACAGGATGATCCCCTTGCGCGAATACCGCAGGTAGCCTTGCCTGCGAAACAAGTTCATGTAGTGCGTGACGATTTCGCGCGATGTGCCCACGTATTGCGATAGCAACTCGTGGGTGAAGGGCGCCATCCGATATGAGCCGTCGGGCTCAGCCGAGCCCAGCCGGTGCGAAAAACGGATCAGCGTGCGCGCCAGCCGGCGGCCGATATTGTCCATCGAAAAGCTTTCGATGCGGTGGCCGTATTCAAGCGAGCGCTGCACTACGATCTGCAACAGCGCGATGGCCAATCTAGGCCGCGTCTGAGAGATGTTGCCGATGTCCGCGGCTGTCCACGCCATCAGCTTGGTATCCTCCAGGGCACTGGCTTGCTCCGGCATACGCGGCAGGCCCAGAAGTGCGGATTCGCCGAAGAAATCGTCGGTCCGATAAATGTCGACGATGGTCTGGCGGCCATCTTCCGCCAAGCGGGCGACCTTAACCCTGCCGTCAATCACCAGGTAAATGCTGGTGGACGGCTGGTCCTGACGATAAATGAGCTGGCCCTTCTTATGTTCCACGATACCGGAACACGGCAGATGGGCTAATGGATCCTCCAACGCGTTTTGGGCTGCGGCTACCGTTTGACTGCTTGCCATACGTCCTCCTGGATGGCGAATTTGCCGTACCGACATCCGTTTCTTTAACCGCCTCTTCTAAGCAAATTGAGGGCCAAAGCGCACGGTCGGAGTATGGTGCGAGGCGGGCATTAGGGAGGCGGTTGCCGTGAGTGCCCGCGACGGAGAAGGTCAAAAGGATGAAAAAGACCGCGCGGTTGTAGCTATTGACCGACCCACTCCGAAGTGGAGGAGGGTGATGCACGAACCGCAAAGGTCGGTATCGATAAAGAAGGTGCCGTGGCGGCAAGGACGCGATCACGTGACCGGATACGGTCGGCCCGCAACCGGCGGCCCGCAAGCCATCACAAGCAAAACGCCTTGCGCGACCAAGCGGGGGATCGTTCCGTTCCATGGGCTCCAACGTGCAACGTCCGCCAAGGCGGCTGCCGAGGATAGCTGCGGCTTGCCTTGGATCGCCGACTGAGAGTTTGGCGGTGGCAAGCTCGTATCGACACGCCGGCAGATTCGCAAGAAAGGCGGAATGACGATGTTGATATTGATCATAATTTTGCTGTTGCTTCTTGGCGGCGGTGGCGGATACTACGGCCACAGGCGTTGGGGTTCCGGAGGAGGTGCGGGCGTCGGCCTCGGGACCATACTGATCGTTCTACTCATAGCCTACATGCTTGGCATGTTCCACTAAGGCGCGCCAGCCGCGCTGGCGCGGCGAGGCTTGAGCTTGCGTCTGCGAAAACTAGTGCCTACGAAACACGACCTGCCCATGGCGGGGATCGCCGCGCGGCCCGGGCTCCAGGGTGGCGCGGGCGCCATAGCCTTGTTCGGGACGATCGCCACTCTCTACTTTGCGCGCGAGATTCTCATCCCCTTCGCGTTTGCGCTGACCTTGACGTTTCTGTTAACTCCCGTGGTAGCGTTTCTGCAGAGGCTGCGCATCGGGCGGGCAGCGTCGGTTCTCGCGGCCCTTCTGATCGCCATTGCGGCGGCCGGCGGCATTGGCTGGATCATCGGCGGCGAGTTGGTTGACGTTGCCAACCAGCTCCCTCTATACCGCCAGAACATTCACGCCAAGATCGCGGCGTTTCACATACCGGCGACGGGATCGTTGGGCAAAGCCGCGGAAAGTGTGCAGGAGATCGTGCGGGAAGTTACGAGCCCGGCCGCCCCGGTCTCGCCTCCGCATGTCCGGAATCCGAAGCTGCCGAACACGCCGCCCGCGCCTAGCTCTCCGATCCCGGTTAGCATGGTTCAGCCCCTGCCTACCGGATGGACCGAGGTTCGCGATCTCGGCACACCCGTGCTGGCGCCTTTGGGCCGCGCCGGAATGGTCGTGATCTTTGCGGTCTTCATGCTGCTCAAGCGGGAGGATCTAAGAAACCGCCTTCTGCGGCTGGTCGGGCTCGGCAAGTTGAACCTGACCACGCAAGCCCTCGACGATGCGTCGGGCCGCGTGAGCCGCTACCTGCTGATGCAGTTTCTGGTGAATGCGGGCCTTGGAACTCTGTTCGGTTTCGGCCTTTATCTGATTGGCGTGCCCTATGCGGCCCTGTGGGGAGCGCTCGCCGCCATCTTGCGGATTGTGCCGTTCGTGGGAACGCTGGTTGCGGCAACGCTCCCGATCGCCCTTTCGTTGGCCGTTTTTGACGGCTGGTTCAGGCCGGCGCTGGTGTTCCTGCTGCTGGCGGTGCTCGAACTGACCGTCGCCAATTTCGTCGAACCCTGGCTGTACGGCACCCACGTGGGGATCTCTTCCTTGGCCCTCTTGGTGACCGCCGTCTTTTGGGCAGTCCTTTGGGGACCCGCGGGACTAATCCTCTCCACGCCCTTGACGGTCTGCGTCGTGGTTCTGGGGCGCTACGTCCCGCACCTTTCCTTTCTGCATACCTTACTGGGCGATCAACCGGTGCTTGCGGCTGAAGCCCAGATCTATCAGCGGTTGCTCGCCATGGACCAACTGGAAGCGCGCACCGTGGTGGGTGAGTATCTTAAGGCAAGGCCGCTGGTCGAATTGTACGACGCGGTGCTCATTCCGGCTTTGAGCATGGCCGAGATGGACCGCCACAAAGGCGCGATTGATGCGGTTAGGGAGGAGTTTCTCTTTCTCAGCGTCAACGAAATGATCGCCGAGTTCGCGGAGTATCAACAAACGGACTCCGCGCTGGTACCCGACTCCGCGGAGCGTCCGCATGCCAGGATACTCTGCCTTCCGGCCTATGATCGGGCCGATGAGGTGACGGCGGCAATGCTGTCTCAGCTCCTGGAACAAAAGGGGTTCGCAACTTTGTGTTTTCCCGTGGTCGGGTCTTCTCTGAATGAAGCGCTGGCCTTGATTGAAGCCGGACACGGCGATGTGGTCTGCATCTCGGCATTGCCGCCTTACGCCTTCGCGCCGGCCAGGGCTATGTGCAAACAGATTCGGGAACGCTTCCCCAAGCTCAAAGTCGTGGTGGGCGTCTGGGGTTTTGGCGGCGATACGGACAAGGCCAAGATTCGTTTCGAGCGAACCCCGCCCGATCGCCTGTCCACCAGCCTAGCCGGTGCCGTGGAGCATGTTCAGGAACTCGTTTGTGTCACGCCGCGGGCGGCTGGCGTGATCGCGTAGACGCACCCCTCATTTTCTCGCAGCCGCGGCAGGTGGCCAAATATGGGAGTGCTTAACAGTCTTGGGGATTCCTGACCGACAGAAACCGTTAAGCACCCCAAATATGGTCAAGAAACGGCGCCATGCGACCTACGTGTTAACATAGTATCTGAGCTGCTGTTCCCGGCTTCCAACTGTTTGCGGGATACCGTCGGAATTTACCGATCTCGTCTCTCAGGCGGCCTGAGGTTGCCCCGATCGACGGCAGGAAGGCGCAAACGCGATGTCCTCCCCGGTCTCACAGTCACTAGCCACCGGCTGGCTGGCGAAGAACGGACCTAGGGAACTGGAGCTCCTCTTCCGGGCAATTGTCTATCACCCCTCGGCACCCATCCTGGTTGCCGACGACGATGGCAATACCAGGGAAGCGAGTATCGGCGCAGGCAAGCTCCTGGGGCTGCCGCGGCAGAAGATCATTGGCCGGCCGGTAGGTGACTTCGCACCGCCCGCCTGCAAGCCCGAGATCTCGCAGCTTTGGAAAACCTTGCAAGAGCGGGGCGAACAGGAAGGGACACTCCACCTGCTGGGCGGGGACGCGCGGCCGCGGGATGTTGCATACACTGGCAAGGCGAATGTTTTGCCCGTGCGCCACGTCCTGGTCCTGCACGAGACTCCGGCGCCCTCCGGCGCACAGGCCGCCCCCGCGGACCCCGTCCCGGCGTGGGTGCAGGACTACGCCCTCTACTTAATGGATATCGAGGGACAAGTGGCCGCCTGGTATTCGGGGGCGGAGCGTATTTATGGGTATCGGGCCGATGAAACCCTCGGCCAGCACGTATCGTTTCTCTATCCCCGCGAAGATACTCTGCGGTTCCGGCTACAGCAGGAGTTCAAGCGGGCCGCGGGCGAAGGCCACATGGGGACTGAGGGATTGCAGACCCGCAAGGACGGAACGCGGTTCTGGGCCAATACCATAACCATGGCGCTCAAGGATGGGAACGGAGAACTGCAGGGCTTTGCGAGAGTCGTGCGCGATTTTAGCGATCGTCACGAGCGGGACGAAAAATTGCGGCGCAGCCGCGCGCACAGCCGGCCTTTCCCCCTGCAATCGAGCATCGCCGGCGTCGTTTCCGGCGAATTCGACCGGATCCCCGAGGCGAACGACGCTTTTCTGGAACTGGTCGGTTACAGCCGCGAAGACTTGCTGGAGGACCGGCTGAATTGGCCCGATCTCACTCCGCCGGAATACGCCCCGCTGGACGAGCTGGCGCATGAAGAGGGCCTGCGGTACGGAGCCTGCACGCCATTTGAGAAGGAGTTGATTCGAAAGGACGGGGCGCGCGTCCCGGTCCTGGTCGCCACGGCGGTGTTGAAGCTCTCTCCTTTCCGCTGGATCACGTTTGTGCAGGACCTGCGGGAACGGGACCGTCTGGAGAGCGTGGAAGAAGAAGATGCCCAACCCCAGCAAGACTTCGAAGAGATCGTGGGCAGCAGCGCGGCTGTGCGGCGGGTCCAGCGGCAGGTGGAAGTGGTCGCTCCGACCGACGCGACCGTGCTGATCCTCGGCGAAACCGGCACCGGAAAGGAGTTGGTGGCGCGCGCCATCCACCGCATGAGCCCGCGCAAGAACCTTCCTTTCGTCACGCTGAATTGTGCCGCCATTCCGACCGGTCTTCTCGAAAGCGAACTGTTTGGATACGAAAGGGGAGCCTTTACCGGCGCCTTGCAGCAGAAGATCGGCCGTTTTGAGATGGCTCACCGCGGGACTCTGTTCTTGGACGAGGTAGGCGATATCCCCTTGGACTTGCAACCGAAGTTGCTCCGCGCGCTGCAAGAGAAGGCGTTCGAGAGGTTGGGCGGCACCAAAACGATCCCTATCGACGTCCGGCTGGTGGCGGCTACCAACCGGAATCTCACGCAGATGATGGGGGACAGACTCTTCCGCAGCGATCTCTATTACCGGCTGAAGGTATTCCCCATCACCACGCCTCCGTTGCGCGACCATCCCGAGGACATCCCCATACTCGCACGGCATTTCACCAAGAGATACGCCGCGAAAATGAGCCGGCCGATCGACAAGATCCCCTCGGAGACAATGCGCGCGCTGGTGAGCTGGCATTGGCCGGGCAACGTGCGCGAGCTCGAAAACTTCATTGAGCGGTCCGTCATCTTGTCCAGCGGAACCAGCTTGCGCGCGCCTTTAGCCGAGATACGGGCGGATGCCGCCGAGATCTCCGCCGGCAGCGCTACGCTGGAGCAAGTGGAGCGGGATCATATCGTCCGCGTGCTGCGGGAGAGCGATGGCGTGGTCACCACGGCCGCCACCCGTCTGGGGCTGCACCGCACGACGCTGAACGCCATGATGCGCAAGCTCGGCATCTCCCGCAAGGATCTCTGACCGGCAGTTTTACCGCTCTGAGACCGCCCTCGTGGGCGGTCTCGCTCCGTTCCATCAGGCCCCGCCGGAGGCCCCGGCTGAGCCGCGACCGTCAGATCGGGGAGCGGTTTCTGTCGGTCGGCAATCCCCAAAACGGTTAGCGCCAGAACCCGGCTGGAATTCGTAAACGATGCAAGTTTGTTAGTCTCGTTGCCCGCGCGTGCAGTGGCCCCGGCCGCGAGCCCGGCCCGGATGCAGGCAAATTCAGCATTTCGCGTGCAGTTTTTGCATTTCTGGCATGGATATCGTCCCGCGGGACCGCCTCGCCGCCATCGGGTTGTCCGGCCCCTCCGGCCGCGCGAAGCCCTTGGCGCGCTCTGGCCCTCCCGCTCCCGGTTCCGAAAGCTGCTTTTGATCGACAAACACAAGCGGCGCAAGCATCTTCGGCCGCCAGAGATTTGACCGTGTCTCGTCAAGTGACCACGCGCGGTCACTCGTCGAGGCAGGTGGTCCCCTCCCCATTGGGGCTCGCAACCCATCCCAGGCGAATCGGTTCAACAAAAGACGCGGTTGGCGCGCCCCGTGCACTAGATGAGCTGTCGCCCGACGTCCCTCCAGGGTTCACCGGGTCGAACGAAAGAGGCTGAATAATGCGAATGATACTAACGGCTACTCTGGCGATTGCGCCGCTGGCGATTGCTCCCCTGTTGGCCAAAGACAACGATCCTGCAAAGCGGCTGAATGAAACCGCGATGGTGTTCTCCGAGATCATGGCGACACCGGATAAGGGCATCCCGGAAGACCTTCTGGCGCGCGCCCATTGCATCGTGATCGTCCCCAGCGAGAAGAGCGCGGCTTTTCTGGTCGGCGCCAAGTACGGAAAAGGATACGTGTCGTGCCGGCGGGCTGGCGGGTGGTCTGCGCCAGGCACGGTCATCATCGAGGGCGGTAGCTTCGGCTTCCAGATCGGCGGATCTTCGACCGATGTAATCATGCTGGTGATGAACCAGGGGGGAGAAGACAAACTGCTTTCCGATAAGTTTACCCTGGGCGCGGACGCATCGATTGCCGCGGGGCCCGTGGGGCGTACGGCCGAAGCTCAAACCGATCTTCAAATGCACGCCGAGATTCTCTCGTGGTCGCGATCGCAGGGACTGTTTGCGGGCGTTGCGCTGGAAGGCGCTACCCTGCGGCAAGATCTGAACGATAATGCCAAGATCTACGGCAGAAAACTAGACAACCGGGAGATTCTGACTACGTCCGTGCGCTCGCCCAGAGCCGCCGCGAGACTGATTACGGAACTCGGCAAGCATCCGGCACGCGAGCACGCGAGTGCCTCAACCGGCGGCAGCCAATAGTCTGGCGGGAATGAAACTCTAGGGGCAACCCAATGAAACTCATCGGCGCATTCCTTATGGCGTGCGGCCTCTTGTCGGCCCAGGAGCCGCGGACTCAAGACGAGAACGCGGCTCGGATGGCGGCGGGAGACTCGCCCGTTTACCGCCTCACGCAAACCGAGCGGACCGTGAAGGCCATTAATTACCAGCACCGCGGTGCCACCAGAATCGACTTCCGGGGAACCGAACTACTGTCCAATGCCCGTGGCGAGGCCAAAGTCGAGGGCCGCAAGGGCTACATCGAGATCGAAGCGGAATTCGACGGATTGCAGCCGGCGACCCAAAACGGGGCCGAATACCTCACTTATGTGTTGTGGGCCGTCACCCCCGAAGGCCGCACGGCCAATCTGGGTGAGGTGCTTCTGGATGGAACGAAAAGCAAGCTGCACGTCACCACCGAACTGCAGGTGTTCGGGTTGGTAGTTACCGCCGAACCTTACTACGCGGTCACGCAGCCGAGCGATCTGATTGTGATGGAAAACGAAGTGCGCGCGGATACTAAGGGGAAGATCGAAGAGATCGACGCCAAGTATGAGTTGTTGCAGCGCGGCCAATATCAACGCCTGGAGAACCCGCTGGCTCTGAAGTTCGATCGGAAACAGCCGCTGGAACTTTACGAAGCGCGCAACGCCGTGCAGATCGCGCGCGCCGTGGGCGCGGATCGTTTCGCCGCGGAGACCTTCCGGAAGGCTGCCGCAAGCCTTTCGCAGGCCGAAGCCTACCAGGAACACCGCGCGGGCAACAAGTCTGTAATCATGATGGCGCGGGAAGCCGTGCAGACCGCGGAAGACTCGCGGGCCATTGCCGTAAAACGCCAGGACCAGGATGCGCTGGCCGCGGAGCGGCAGCAGTCCGCGGATCGCGCTGCCCGTGCGGAGAGCGGACAGGCCGCCGCCCAGTCCGAGACCGATCGCGTGACTCGCGAAGCCGAAACGGCGCGGATCGCCGCGCAGGCCGAGACGGATCGTTTGACACGGGAAAAGGATGCACAGGCAGTATCCGCTCAGGCGGAAGCGGATCGGGTGAAAGGCGAAAACGACACTCGTCTGGCTAGCGCCGCGGCTGACGCAGATCGCTTGAAGCTCGAGAACCAGGCGACCGCGGCCGGCGCGGCGTCCGAGATAGACCGTCTGAAGCGCGACAATGAGACGCAACTTGCCGCCAGCCAAGCCGGTCTCGACAGCGCCGCCAGGCAGACCGCGCAGTTGCAGGCCGAGAAGGCCGAACTGCGAACCCAACTGCTGAGCCAGTTCAACGCCGTTCTGCAGACTCGCGATACGGCGCGTGGTTTGATCGTGAACATGTCCGATGTGTTGTTCGACACCGCCAAGTCTTCGCTGCGGCCGCTGGCGCGCGAGAAATTGGCCAAAGTCGCCGGCATCGTCTCCGGGCACCCCGGTCTAAGGCTGGATGTAGAAGGCCACACCGATAGCGTCGGCGGAGACGACTATAATCAGCAACTCTCCGAACAACGCGGCGAGGCTGTGCGCGATTATTTGACGGAGCAGGGTATGGCGGCGGCGTCGGTGACTTCGAGGGGTTTCGGCAAGAGTCAGCCGGTGGCTTCCAACGACACGGCGGATGGCCGGCAGCAGAATCGGCGCGTAGAGCTTGTGATCTCCGGCGAAGTAATCGGCACGGAAATCGGCACGCCGATCGCCGCCCGCTAAATAATCGGATGAACCGGAGGGCCGGTTGGGCAGGTGCTTTCACCTGTCTCCCCGGCCCCCGGAAGGAGACATACGAAGATGACGAGCGCCATACCGGCTGCGCCTGTGTTCCACGAAGGCGACGAAGTCGTGCTAGCCATTGGCACATACCAGGGTACCCAGGGTGTCTTTATGCGGCTGAGAGAAGATACAGCCTGGGCCGACATCAGCGAACGTAATGGCAGCATTCGCAGCCATCCGGTGGTTTGGCTGGCGCACGCCCCAAGCACACTATGACAGACACAATCATGGCAGGCAGCATCTTGATGGAGCCGCGCGCCCATCTGCCAGGCTCCATGCAGCTCCGAAGCGGGCCCGACGCGAACGGATGGGCAACGCTCAACGGCGGGCGGTCCGCGTTCGAAAAAGAGATTCAGGGAGCCGGCTGGACGCTTTTCTTCATGGCCGGAGAGATCAAAACCACCGTCTTCGGATTCGACAAACAAAAGACGCTAAGCACAGCCGTAAAGCGGCTGATCGCGAACGTGAAATCTCACAACTGCAACGGCATCGAGATTACGCAAGTGACGAATAAGACATTTCTCAAAGTGCCCTATGTCAGTGTTTCCGCGCACGCCAGGCACCTACAGAAGGGCCTGACCTTTTCCGGCTAACGTTGCACAGACTCAATCTAACTGGAGGCTAACGACATCATGAACATTCGACCCCTGTATGACCGCATCGTGGTGAAGCGGATCGAGGAACTGGAAACCACGCACAGAGGGATTATCATCCCCGACTCGGCGAAAGAGAAGCCCCAGGAGGGCGAAGTGATGGCCATCGGGAAGGGCAAACGCCTCGACGACGGCCAACTGACCGCGCTCGACGTCAAGACCGGCGACCGCATTCTATTCGGCAAGTATTCCGGCAACGAGATCAAACTGGACGGCACCGAATACATCATCATGCGCGAGGACGATGTCCTGGGCATCCTGGATGCGGCGCCCCAAGCCCTCTTGAAGGCCAGCTAAAGCGAATCGACTAACGAGGATACCAATTATGGCAAAACAGATTGTTTATAGCGATCATTCCCGGCAGGCGATTCTGCGCGGCGTCAACCAACTCGCCGACGCGGTCAAGGTGACCCTCGGCCCCCGCGGGCGCAATGTGGTTCTCGAGAAGAAATTCGGCGGGCCCACGATCACCAAAGACGGTGTGACCGTGGCGAAGGAGATCGACCTGAAAGACCCGCTCGAGAACATGGGCGCCCAGATGGTGCGCGAGGTGGCGTCGAAAACGTCCGACGTGGCCGGCGACGGCACCACCACGGCCACGATTCTGGCTCAGGCAATTTACCGCGAAGGCGTCAAGGCGGTCACCGCCGGCGCGAATCCCATGGCCGTTAAACGCGGCATCGACAAGGCCGTGGAAGTGGCCGTCGAGGAAGTGAAGAAGCTCTCCAAGCCGGTCTCCGGCGATATGATCGCGCAGGTGGGCGGCATCTCCGCCAACAGCGACTCCACCATCGGCAACATCATCGCCGAGGCCATGCAGAAAGTCGGCAAGGACGGTGTGATCACGGTCGAGGAATCCAAGACGATGACCACCGAGCTGCAGACCGTGGATGGGATGCAATTCGACCGCGGCTACCTCTCACCCTATTTTGTGACCGACCCCGATCGCATGGAGTGCGTCTTCGAAGATCCCTACATCCTCATTCACGAGAAGAAAATCGGCAATATGAAGGACCTGTTGCCGATCCTCGAGCAAGTCGTGCGCGTGGGTAAGCCGTTATTGTTAGTCGCCGAGGACGTGGACGGCGAAGCATTGGCCACTCTGGTGGTCAACAAGCTGCGCGGCACACTTACCGCTTGTGCCGTGAAGGCTCCCGGATTCGGCGACCGCCGCAAAGCCATGCTGGAAGATATCTCCATCCTGACGGGCGGCAAAGCCATCATGGAAGAGACCGGCATCAAGCTGGAGAACGTCAAGCTGGAAGATCTGGGCCGCGCCAAGCGCGTCACAGTGGATAAGGACATCACTACCATCATCGACGGCGGCGGATCCCCCAAGAACATCGAAGGCCGGATCAAGCAGCTCCGTGCCCAGATCGATGAGACGACCTCGGATTACGACCGCGAGAAATTGCAGGAGCGCCTGGCGAAGCTGGCCGGCGGCGTGGCCATCGTAAAAGTCGGCGCGCACACCGAGACCGAGATGAAGGAGAAAAAGGCCCGTGTCGAGGATGCCCTGCATGCTACGCGCGCGGCTGTGGAGGAGGGGATCGTGCCCGGCGGAGGCGTGGCACTGTTGCGCGCCGCGATGGCTCTGGAGAAGCTGAAGCTCCCGGGCGACGAGCAGTTTGGCGTCGCCATCGTGCGCCGCGCTTGCGAAGAACCCGTCCGTCAGATCGTGCTGAACTGCGGGACCGAAGGCGCCGTGGTCGTCGAGACGATCAAGAACCACCCCGATCCTAACTTCGGCTTCAATGCCGCCACGGAACAATACGAAGATCTGGTGAAAGCCGGCGTGATCGATCCTACCAAAGTGACTCGGACCACTCTGCAGAATGCGGCCTCCATCGCCTCTCTGATGCTTACGACCGAAGCGATGATTTGCGGGGTCGTGGACGAAGTGGAATGAACAAGCGATTAGAAAAGCGTCACAAGCGTCAGGTTGCGCGCGCCAAGGAACGGGTTCGGGTATCCGAACCCGACCTGCGAACGCCGGAACAAGTAAAGGCCGCGAGGGAGGCGAGCCGCAGTCCGGCCGCCCGGCGCAACGACCCGCACGCATTCTATTCCACACCGTCCAGCCGAAATCAGGCCGGCGCCGCCACGGAGAAGGGATAGCAATTTTGCCCGCAGCCGGCTGCGGAGATTGGCCATTTCAGTTGGGTAGACCTCGTGGCGCACGCACTCGTGCGTGCCGTGTCGGCACTCTCCAAGGCTCGCAGCCTGCGGCGGCCTCGCAGGCCGCCTGCCTTGGAGCCTTGCCCACCTCCGGCCATGGTTTCTGGCGCCAGAGAGGTTCCCGTCAGGGACCGCCAGTGCTCTTGCCGACACAGGGGAGCTTCGCTCGCCGAAGCCTGCTGTCAGTCGGCTCTGGCCGCCTAAAAGGCGGCTGCGGCCAGGATTGGCCGCCCTCCAGTTGGTTCTCGTCACTCGCTAAACACGAACCGCAGCCCCAGCCCCATCACGATGGCGCACGCCCCTGCCGCCACCCACACTGCGGCGCCGGCGGGAGCCAGCATAGCCTGGATGCCATGCCAGTTGAGCGCGCACAGGACGATCATGGTAACCACCCCCGCCGCCAGCGACACCCATTGCGCGATCGCCATCGGACGCGCCACACGCGCTTGCGCCGCCTGCTTTTCCAACAAGCGCGCCTTCCACCAAATCAGCGCGGGATCCGGCAGCGCACCAGCGCTGCGGGAAAGTTCCACCAGCCGGCCCATCCAGACCGCGGCTTCAGGCTCGTTCACGGCTGCACCTCACTAAGACCATTCTGCCTCAAAATACGTTCCAGGTTGCGGCGCGCCCTGAACAACAGCACCTTTACGCTCTTTTCGTGCAGATCCAGCGTGCCGGCGATTTCGCCGTGCGCGTATCCTTCCACGTACGCCAGCCACAGCAGCGCCCGCTCGCGCGGCTTCAGCTTTTGAAAGCAGCGGGTCACATCGCCGGTCCCGCCGGCGGGCGGCGCTTCTTCACGGAATCGGAACGCATGCGACCATAGCCGCTCGCGCCTGTGCTTGCGCCACCGGTCGTAGATGGCCGCGGTCGCCGTCTTGTAAAGATAGGCTTTCATGGCCGCCAGGTTGTCCGCCGCCGGCTTGGCGCGGAGGAATCGCAGGTAAGTCTCCTGCAGCAGATCGTCCGACGCCTCCCCCTCGCCCGAGACGCGCCGAATGTAACCGCGCAAAGCCGGGGCGGTTTCGCGATAGAACGCCGTGAACTCGTCCTGGTCCATCGGCGCTTCACTGGGGCGTGTTGCCAGTCCGCTGCGGCGCACTTAACGACCGCGACAGACGCTGCGAGACCGCGGCGGAGACCAGGAAGCCGACGCCCAGGCAAAGCAGAATCACGCCGATCACCAGCAGCGGATTCTCTCCCGAGTAACGATAGTACCAACTCAGAAACAGGCAACCCACGGCCACGATCACCAGAATAATGCCGCGATGCGTCGAGCGCAGAATTCCGCTGGCCGGTTCCTCCCGATCGCTGGAGAGGCTGTCGACGAACTGCGCGCCACCGGGCGTTTGCAGAAATTCCACCACCTCGTGCGCCGAACTGAATTTGTCCAGGAGCCGGCCATGCAATTCGGCCTGCGCCTTAAGCCTCCGCTGCCGTTTGGCCGCCTCAGCGGCCACATATACTACCCACCCCGCCGTCGCAAACGCAGCCAGCAGCACGAACAATATCGCGATATCTTTTCCTTCCATCTGAATCCTCCTCGTCTGCTAAAACGGTGAGGTCTTCTTGCGGTTAACAGGCTTAGGGGCGTATTTGAAGTTCAGCGTCACATCCACAATGTGCGTCTTATCGTCGATCTTGGTGTCGGCGTGAGTCTCGCCCAGGTTATCGAAGATCCCCTCCTCGCGCACGTGCTTGAGAAAATAGTCGGGATACTCGGGGTTGTAGGGCGTGGCCGGCTGGTGCGTCCACATCTTGCGGATGGCGGCCTCGCCATTCAGGTCCAGTCCTTCGACGGTCAGCGTCCCGAAGAGGAACTGTGGACCTTCGTCTATATGCAGCACCAGGCTCACGGTCTTCTTTGTATCGTCGATGTTGCGCACGATTTGCACGTCGTTATGCATGTAGCCTTCGTGCGCCAGGATCTTCTTGATGCGGTCCACGCCCTTGCCGATCTCATCGAAATCGGCCAGATCGCCGCTCTTGAACTTGCCGGCCTTCAACAACCGCACCCGTTCGAAGTGCGGCGCGCCTTCGACGCGTACCGGGCCGAGATCGTATGTCCCGCCTTCCTCCAAGGTCACCTTCACGGCCAGGCCTTGGACGTCCGTGGCCTTCTCCACCGTGACCTTGGTGAACGTGACGCGAATGCGGCCGCGCGCATCGTACAGCGGGCGAATGCTGGAGTCCAGGTACTGGCGGAAAGTGTCTTCTTTGTACGGCAAGCCGATCGCCACGACGATACTGTTCTGCAGCGCGGTGGTTGGGATTACCTTATTGCCTTCAAATGCGACTTCCGCCACCGCCGGATCCGAGCGCGCCGGCCGGAACAGGATCACCAGCTCGCCGGGCGCCGCGGGCGCACCCGCCGGCATCACCCTGGCGATAACTTTGTCCTTGCCGTTGTGCGCCGTCACATATTCCTGGACCCATTGCATATACCTCTCCAGCACGGGTTTGGTGGCGGCCAGGCGCGGGGCGAAGAGCGGATCCTTGCTTCGCAGGTAGTCCGTCAGCTCTTTCTCCGGTACGCCCAAGTCGTCGAAACGAATGGGATAGGCCGGCTGCACCTCAACCACCTGGAAGGAGGCCGCGTAACCGCTCTTATCGCCGCCGGGCGCAAACTTGTAGCCCACCGTTTCGAACATGCCGGTGGCCACCAGCCGTTCACGTGCGGCTTCGAATTCCGGTTTGCCCGCCAGTTGCCCGAGTTTCAGGCCGGCTACGGCCAGGATTTGAGCCGGGGTGTAGTTGTGGCTGCCCTCCACTTTCAGGCTTTCGATGGGCCATTGGTGCGGCTGGGCGGGCGCGGTGGCGGTCTTTTTGGCGCGGCTGGACTGCGCGAAAGCGGCCGGAATCCCGGCGCCCGATCCGCACATCAGTAATATCAAAAGCCAAATCATATCTTTATTGTAGGAGCGATGTAGAATGGAAAAAGTGTCCTACGATCTGATCGTTATCGGCAGCGGCCCAGGTGGATATTCCGCCGCCATTCGCGCGGGCCAATACGGCTTGAAGACCGCGCTTATCGAGAAGCAACCCCGCTTAGGTGGGACGTGCCTGCTGGTAGGGTGCGTTCCAACAAAGGCCCTGCTGCATACGGCCGACGTCTGGGACCACTTCCTGAACCCGGAAGCCGACGGCATCCACTGCCAGAGCCCGGAGTTGGATTACCCGAAGGTCGTCGAAAAGAAGGACCGCATCGTCAACAAGCATTCCAAGGGTGTCGAATTCCTGCTGCGCAAGAACAAGGTGGAATGGATCAAGGGCTACGCCCGGCTGAAAGGCGGCGGGCGCGTCGAGGTGGAAGGCGCGGCGGGCACGCAAACCGTCGAAGCGCGCAACATTATTATCGCGACTGGCTCCGAGGCCCGCATGCTGCCCGGACTGCAGCCGGACCCGGATCTGATCCTGACCAACATCGAGATCCTGAACCTGACTGCGGTGCCCAAGTCCCTGGCCATCATAGGAGCGGGCGCTGTGGGGGTGGAGTTCGCCTCGATTTTCCACCGTTTCGGGACAGAAGTTGCCGTGTTCGAAATGCTGCCGCGCGTCGTCCCGGTCGAAGATGAGGAGATCTCCAAGGAGTTGGACCGGTCGTTCCGCAAGGCCGGTATCCGCGTGGAAACAGGCGCCAAAGTGGAGAACGTGCGCAAGGGTGGCAAGGGCGTGCAGATGACGGTCACGCTGGCGGGCGGCAAGACCGAAGAAGTGGAGGCGGAGAAGTTGCTGGTGGCGGTGGGCCGCAAGCCGAACACCGAAAACATTGGCCTGGAAAACACGCGCGTGGAACTGGACCGCGGCTTTATCAAAGTGAATCCATACCAGCAGACCGGGGAGGCGGGTGTATACGCGATCGGCGACGTGGTAGCCGGCACACCGCAACTGGCGCATGTGGCAACCATGGAGGGCATGGTGGCGGTGGCGCACGCCGCGGGGAAACCGGCTACGCCCATCAACCGCAACCGTATCCCGGGCTGCACCTACACCGAGCCGGGCATTGGCAGCGTGGGGCTGACGGAAGCGCAGGCACGCGCGCAAGGCTACCAGGTGAAGATCGGCAAGTTTCCGTTCGCGGGCAACAGCCGGGCCAGCATCCTGGACAGCCATGGCGGATTCATCAAGGTGGTGGCCGACGAAAAGTTCGGCGAGATCCTGGGCGTGCACATCATCGGCCCGGAGGCTTTCGAACTGATCGCCGAGGCGGTGGCGGCCATGGAATCGGAAGCCACGGTGGATACCATAATGCACACCATCCATCCGCATCCCACGCTTTCGGAAATGATGGGCGAAGGCTTCAACGCCGTCAACGGTCTGGCCATCAATGCTTAAGATCACGTGGGGCGGGCAATTCTGCCCGCAGCCGGCTGTCAGCCGGCTCTGGCCGCCTAAAAGGCGGCTGCGGGCAGCATTGCCCGCCCCACAAGAAAGATCGGTGAATGACAGGCTTTAAATGCGAGTGGAAGCAACCGGGCCGGGTGGAGTACGGCGAGGCGTTCGCTTGGCAGCAACGCCTGGTGGAGCAGCGCAAGGCCGGCGCGATTCCCGACCAATTGATCCTGCTGGAGCACCCCCATACCATCACCATGGGCCGCAACGGCCACTTGGAGAACCTGCTGGCGGGCGAGGAAGTCCTAACCCGCGCGGGTATCGCATTCCATCCCACGGACCGCGGCGGCGACATCACCTATCACGGACCGGGCCAGATCGTCGGCTATCCGATCATGGACCTGCGCGAATGGAAGCGCGACGTGGGCGCCTACGTGCGGGCCATCGAGCAGACGTTGATCGATACGTTGTTGGATTTTGGAATTCAGGCCGGCCGTATTCCGAAATGCACGGGCGTATGGGTGGGCGAGGCCAAAATCGGCGCGATCGGCGTGCATATCAGCCGATGGGTTACATCGCACGGTTTCGCGCTGAACGTCTCGACGGACCTGCGGTATTTCCAGTACATTGTTCCTTGCGGCCTTTCGAAGCCCGTGACTTCGATGGCGCAATTGGGCTGCGGCGCTTCATGGGCGGAGGTAGCGGAGCGTCTGGCCGCGCACTTTGGCCGCGTATTCGATCGCGAGATAGAGAGGATTCGACATGACGGACGTAGTGATGCCCCAGATGGGCGAGAGCATTGTGGAAGGGACGCTGACCAAGTGGCTGAAGAAGCCTGGCGACCATGTGGAGCGGGACGAGCCGCTGTTTGAGATTTCGACCGACAAGGTGGATACGGAGATTCCGTCGCCTGCCGCGGGGACGCTGTCGGAGGTCATGGTCGAAGAGGGAAAGACGGTCGGCATCAGCACCGTGGTCGCGCGCATCGACGAAGTGGGGCAGGACTCCAGTCCTGCGGCCGGCGTCCACGCCGGCCCGCCGCCGCCGGCTCAACCGGAGCCGGTGGCCGTCGCGCCACCCCCGCCACCCCCAGTGGAAGTAGCTGCCGAAGCCGCCGAACCCGCGGAGCCGACAGGCCCGCTCTCCCCGCTGGTGCGCCGCATGGCGCGCGAATATTCCATCGATCTGAGCAAAGTGAAGGGCACCGGCGCGGGCGGACGCATCACGAAGCAGGATCTGGAGGGTCAGATCGCCCGCCAGCAGCAGGCGCCGCCGCCACCTGCCGTGCCGGAGCCAGCCGCACCGCCGTCGCCCCCGTCGCAGCCAGCGCCACTGCCGCCGCTGCCCGCCGCCGGACAAGCCAAGACGCGCATCGAGCCGATGAGCACCATGCGCATCCGCATCGCCGAGCACATGGTCGCCAGCCGGCGCACCTCCGCGCACGTGACCACTATACATAAGGTCGACATGACCAAAGTGGCGCGCATGCGGGATCGCCACAAGGCCGGGTTCCAGTCGAACTATGGCATGTCGCTCACCTATCTGCCGTTCGTGGTGCGCGCCACCGTCGTCGGCTTGCGTACCTACCCGCTGCTGAACGCCGCCATCGAGGGCAACAACATCATCCACCACAACGAGATTAACGTGGGCATCGCGGTGGCGCTCGAAAACGGCCTGATCGTGCCGGTGATCCGCCAAGCGGACGAGAAGAATGTGCTGGGTCTGCAGCGTTCGATTGTAGATCTCGCCACGCGCGCCCGCTCGCGGCAGCTCAAGCCCGACGAAGTGCAAGGCGGGACATTCTCGATTACGAATTTCGGCGGCTTCGGCAGCGTGATCGCAACGCCTATCATCAATCAACCGCAGGTGGCGATCCTGGGCGTGGGCGCGGTGGAGAAGACGCCGGTGGTGATTGACGATGCCATCGCGATTCGCTCGATCATGTATCTCTCGCTGAGCTTCGATCACCGGCTGATCGACGGCGCGCTGGCGGATCAGTTCACGGCTAAGGTGAAGCAGGTGCTGGAGGGGTGGTCGGAAGAAGTGCTGTAGGACCTGGTGCTAGCGCGCTTAGCAGGCGATAATGGGAAATAATGCTAAGCCCGTTACCAACGGCCGTCCGCCTGCACGAAACCGAGATCGCGGAATTGTGCCGCCGTTATCGAATAAAGGAATTGTCGCTTTTCGGATCTGCGGCGCGTGGGGAGGTGGGGCCGGATAGCGACATCGATCTTCTGGTCGAGTTCCTCCCCGGAGCGAATGTCAGTCTATTGCGCCATTTCGCAGCGGAGCGCGAGTTGAGCGAGCTTCTGCACCGCAAGGTGGATCTGGTTTCCAAACGCGCTTTGCGAAAGCCGCTCCGGAGAGAAATCGTTCCGCAAGCGCGGCTGCTTTATGAGGCGTGACGCGCTTCTCCTTGAAGACATTGTGGCTGCGGCGGATGCCGTTGCGGAATTCATAGCGGGCTATACGGCAGAAACCCTTGCGAGCAATCTATTGGTGCGCAGCGCGGTCGTGCATCGGTTGACGGTGATCGGCGAAGCCGTCGCGCGGCTTTCGTCCGCGGTGAAGGACGAACACCCTGAGATTCCCTGGATCAAGGGACTGCGGAACGTTGTTGTCCACAACTACTTCGGCATCGACTGGGCTGAAGTTTGGAGCGCAGCCTCGGCCGATGTCCCCGTTCTCCGGTCGCAGCTCCTCGAGATTCTACGGGAGTACCGGGAGACAGGTTGAAATCGAAGATACTCAGGCGTCGTTGGCCGAACGCTCGTGTCTCCTGAGACCCGCTATCCTTATTGGTAAGTCACAGAGTATCAGGGGCTACCATGAGCGAACTGATGTGGGAAGCCCTGCGCCGCTATCGGCAGCCTCAGCCCATGTTGGCCAGTGTCAGCCAATGTTAGCCAATGTTATTGGACGTGCGCGACTACATCCGCCAGCTTGCCCCCACGCCACTGGCCTACCAGGCCATCCGGGCAGATGCACGGCGCAAGGGCACTGACAAACTCACCGCGCAACAAATCGACCGGGAGGTCGCTGCAACCAGGCAGCAGTGGGCCAGAAAGAGCGGCAAGCGCGGCGCCAAATGAAGGTGGTAAACGACACCAACGCCAAGGTGTTCTAAAGCTCGATTCTCCCAAATCCCCGGATCAACCCCCGGGGTTGGTGTTGATGTCGTAGTTTACGATAAGAAGACCTGAAACATTCGATGCATCAGGCGCGAGGTCCCGGCGCTTGAAAATCGTAGCCATCCGGCCGAGCGCAACCGCCATGACGCGGTTCCAGATGAAAGCGGGGCAAACCTCTTAGCAGCGGGTTGCCCAGCTAGCGCGCTTCGTCCTAGAGGGGCGTGTCACGCCGATCCACCGCGAGGCGCTCCGGCTCCTGACCGTAGTCGGAGGCAAGCCCATTTCCGCCCGAACCGCAAGGCACTCCCCAATCGCGTCCATGACATTTGCCTCCGTCTCAGCCTCCATTGACCCTTGACTTACACAGCCGGGTATCGATGGACACTCCGCGATGAATACCCCGTCTTCGTCTCCGTAGATGGTGACCTTCAATCTCATGGGCACCCCCTCTAATCTTACGCACCAAATCACTCTACATGGAATACCTCTTCCAGCGCCAACATGCCCTCATCCGGCCGCCGCCCATCCAGCGCCTCGAAGAACGGCGCCATCTCCCGCTGCCACCGCTCGTTAATCTCGCGCCCCGCCATGCCGCGCAGCGCCGCTTGAAAATCGGGCGTCTCCAGATACCCCACCAGCAACCCGTCATCGCGCAGGAACAGCGAATAGTTCCGCCATCCGGTCTGGCACAGCGCCGCCAGCATTTCGGGCCACACCGTCTTGTGGCGCTCCTTATATTCGGCGAGCCGCTCCGGCCGCACCTTCAGCAGAAAGCACACACGTTGCATCACTTCACCTCCGCCAGCGGTATCTTCAACAGCGACGCCAGCTTGCCGATGCGCGCCAGATTGTGCCCCACGCCCAGGGCGCAATGGTGCGTGGGACCTTCCGCGCACCAGCGGTTGACGAACTCCGCCGGCCCGAGCCCAAACCGCAGCCGCGAATTGGTATTTCCGACGCGCAGGATCGGCCCCGGCAGCGAATCGCCCTCCGCGCCAACCAGCTTCAGCTTGCCTGCGGCGGTTTGCGTTAAGCCCAGTATCGTCACCGGTCCGGTCTTCACTTTGAACTCGACCGAAACGCCCGAGCCGCGCTTGCCGTGATACAAACCCAGTCCGCGCAGCGCCGGGCGCGCGTCGCTAATGGCGATATGTCCGGGCCCGTCATGCCCCATCAGTATGAAGTTATCGCGAAAGTCCATCGCGTAGAACTCGGTGAACGAACCGCCGGCGCCGAGTCGATCCATTATCAGCATGGCGAGGCACGTCTTCAGATCGCCTTCGCCGCTGGCCGGAATGCCGCGCGCGGTGAGTAGAGTATTGCCCAGGATCAGCCCCGCGCCCAGGCGCTCGAATTCGTTGCCATCCAATCCGCGGTAATAATATGTGAGGCCGTCGAGGGCGAAATCCGCAGCCAGGCGATCGAGTCCCACCGCCACGCGAGCGGCCCAATCGAGATCGCTGGCCGGCACATCCGCATCGATGGCGAACACCTTACGCGCAGTGGCCAGCTTTGCGCCGGTCTCATCCGCGCCGGCCGCCGCCACGCGCTTCGCCAGATCGTCCATCTCCAGCACCTCGATATGCGCGCCAAGCTGCGCGTGCATCGTGGTGAAGTCCGAGTACATGTCCAGCATGCCCGGATAGGTATGGCCCAGGAATCCGATGCGGCATTCGCGGACCGCGCGCGCTACGGCGGCGGCGCGGCACCAGTCTTCGATTTCGCGCCATGCGGCGGCATCGTCGTGAAGCTGGCCCGAGACTACATGGAAATCGATGAGCGCGCGGGAGAAGGCGTTGGCTATCTCGGGGACGCAGCAGACTGAACAGTTTTCCAGCCACTCGGCGGTATCGGCGGTTTCATAATCCAGCGCCGCCGAGGGTTGCAGGTTCAGCACCAGCACCGGCGCGCGCGCCTTCTGCACGACCGGCAAAACCTGCGCGGATGTCGCGTAGGTGGCGACGTAACAGAGAATCAGATCCACGTCTTCGCGATGGAAGAGTTGACCGGCGGCACGGGCGCCCTCGGGCGTGTCCACCAGACCGGCGGAAAGCACTTCGGCACCGAACCCACGGACGCGATCTTCCACGGCGCGCTGGTATCCTTCCAGGCGCTCTTGCATGCCCGGAAACTGGGGCCAGTAGGCGGCCAGTCCGATTCCGAATATGCCGATGCGCGCGGTCATGGGTGGTTACGGATATGGTAGCGTGAGGCGCAAAGCCCGATATGGAGCGAACTACGCTCGCCTCTGGAGTTTCTACTTATCTGGAGCTAGAATCGGACGGCGGGCTTTAGCCGGCGCGGGGCTTCAGCCGCGCTGGTAGCACAGGCTTCAGCCTGTGTTGCTCAGGCTTCAGCTTGTGTTGCTCAGGCTTCAGCCTGTGTTGGGCGAGCTGCGCTCGCCTGTGTCGGCAAGAGCACTGGCGGTCCCTTCGGGAACCTCTCTGGCGCCAGAAACCGGGCTCCACTTGACAGGTTTGCGATGATGGAATTGGATTCGGCAAGCTAA
>JBEKMJ010000082.1:0-36237 GCA_050008575.1 Bryobacteraceae bacterium | reverse complement strand
ACCGAAAACGCCAGCACGCCCGCTACGCCGACCACCGCGATGGCCAGCGCGACTGCCGCAAAGCCTCCGAACACCAGCGTGTTCAACCGGTCGGGCGTAAGCACTTCGGTGCGAATGTCTTATTAAACTCTTTCGCGTTAAAGCCCTCGAAAAGGAGCGAATACAAGAACAGGCCACCGAAAACCACAAGCTTGCCATCGCGAACGACCCGCGCTACAACCGGATCCAGGAGCAATTCCCGGACGAGGGATCCTTGCGCCGCGAACTCTATCCGAAGCACCTGGAATTCTTCGCCGTGGGCGCGGGGGAGAGGGAGCGCTGCTTCATGGCCGGCAACCGCGTGGGCAAAACACGCGCCGGCGCCTGCGAAATGACCTACCATCTGACGGGCAGATATCCGGCTTGGTGGCAAGGAAAACGGTTCGATACAGCGATCGAAGCGTGGGCGGTGGGATCCACCACGCAAACCACCCGGGATATCTTGCAGGCGGAATTGCTCGGCAAGCCCGCGCCGGCCAAGGAAACCAGTCCTGAGGATGCGATCGGCCTCGGCACCGGTATGATCCCCGCAAACTGCATCGTCGACACCCGCAAAGGTGCCGACGGCATGATCGAGACGGCCTGGATCCGGCATATCGGCGGTGGCGTCTCCATACTGGGTTTCAAGAGCTGTAAGCAGGGTAGGGAATCCTTCGCAGGCACGGGCAAGCATGTCATCTGGGTCGACGAAGAGTGTCCATTCGACATCTATCTGGAGTGCCTGACCAGGACCATGACCACCAAGGGGATCACCTACCTCACCTTTACACCTTTACAGGGGATGACCGAGACAGTGCTTCATTTTCTGCCGGCGGCCAAGGACTGAGACTGGATTACAACGACGTTGACGACTCGGAGGCGGAATATGCGACGGATACATTACAGCATCGGCGAACAAGACAAAGCCCGGAGGCTGCCCGTACGCATTTCTCGCCGCCTCCCCGTCTACGATCTTCTGTCGCCCACCCCAACCCGATCCTGTAACCCATCTCTGCCAGCGGAATCCGAACGGACGCACCAACTTGGCTCAGGCCATAACCTGCACCCCAGCCGCTGCGCCACGTCGAAACTCGCAATTCCAAACAGAGCTCCGGCGGAAATGCGAGGCGCCCGGACTGGCGGGGCCCGGATTGAGGCGTCGAATCGACGTAATGTCAATAATATACAACCACTCCCCGCACGCAGAAACTCTCCACATCCTCGCAAAACCTCGCATTCAAGTGAAGCCTGCGCTCTGACCTACGGCCCTCCGGCATGTTACACTAACCTGCGGGGAGAGATCTTTTGAAGGTTTCGCCTCCGCTGGCCCGGCCCCAACCACCATCCCCTCCAACCCCAAACGCGCCCACGTCAGGGTGAATACACCCTACTCCCCACCTCGCCAGCCCCTTTTTGAGACTCCTACCTCATGAATTGCGCCATTTTGCGGGCTTTTTCCCCTTGGCATCGGGATTGCATTCCAAGTCCAACCGGAAAGGACGGTCCCCATGGCTACAGCCGTCGAACCCAAGCCCGAAACGTTGCGCGCACTGCCCGGCGACGATGTCCGGCAGATCCAATGGCGTTTCGCCGATCGATACGATCTCCAAATGTTGGTGCAGTCCACGCGCGCGGTGGCGCGCGGTCCCGTGGCGCGGCTGGTCGCCGAAGGGGCGCGCAACACGCACGCCTGGACGCCCGCCAAGCAGGGCCTTCTCCAGCATTTCGATGCCTCCGGCATCACCGGAGTTTTCCTCGATCCGGAGCAGGGCGGCCTGGTGGAAGGTCCCAAGAACCTGGCGCTGGCCCTGGTGGCTTTCGAGTTGGCCTGGGTGGATGCGGGCGCCGCTACCGGCAGTCTGGCCGGTTGTCTGGCGCTGTCGCCCATCCATGAGCGCGGCACCCCCGAGCAGCGCGACATTTACCTTCGCCTCTGCGCACCCGCCCAGCCCGGCGAGGACCGGCAGCCCTGGCGCGGCGCGTTTTGTCTCACCGAGCCGATCCCGTACGTTGGCGTCGAAACCGGCATATTGGCCGGCAAGGTCCGGGTTGTCGAGTGGCAGGAAGGCGCCGAGCCGATCCTGCAGGTAGAGAAGCGCGGCCGCTTCATCACCAACATGGGTTTCGCCAATTTCGTCACCGCCGCCGTGGATACGGACGACCCGCGCATTTCGAAAACCTGCATGGTGATCCTGCATGAAACCGATCCCGGCATTTTCGACCGCGGCGTGCCCACACGCAAGCTGGTGCACCAGTTGTCATCCACCAGCGATCCCATCTTCAGCCTGCGCGTGCCCGCCAGCCGCATCGTAGGCGGGTATTCCATCAAGAACGGCGTGATTGTGCCGCGCTACAACCACGGCGAAATCATCGAAGCCGTCTTCCGGCGTACGCGCGTCACCGTCGGGGTGATGACCGCCGCCAAGCTGCTGTCCGCGATCGAGCCGATCATTCGCTATCAGCGCGGACGCTTCCGGGGCGGGGAAGGGACGGCGCCCGGCTCGCCGCGCTACGAGTTCGGGTTGCAGCTTAAAGAGGATACGCTGCACCGGCTCATTGAGATTTGGGCCACCGGTGAAGCCAGCGCATCGCTGGGATTCGCCGCAGCCCGTCTGTTCGACGAACTCGATCCCCTGGAGCGGATCAAGAACGAGAAATTCGCCGCCGAAGGAGTCACCGGCTCAACCAGTACTCTACGCGCCATGCGCAAGCTGCAGAAGCAGGCCCTGGACTTCCTGAACAAAACCACCAGCCACCAGCCACCAACCACTAACCACGAGCAAACGCTCGTCCGTTTCGCGCTGCTCGACGCGGTGGCCAATGTCCTCTGTCCCGCGTGCAAACTCTGGAACACGGGCCACGGCGCCAACATGATGCGCGAAGCCGTCAGCCTGATGGGCGGCTATGGCATCACGGAAGATTGTCCCGGCTTCCTGGGTCACAAGTGGATGGACGCGCAACTCGAAGCTACTTACGAAGGTCCCGAATCCGTGCAGCGGCGCCAGTTGACGCTCACCATGACCGACGAGTTGTTCCTGGCGCAGTTCCGGCGCTGGATCGGCGAGATGCGGGAGATCGCCGGCGCGCACCCCGGCACCGGCGCGTGCACGCTAGCCACCGCCATGCAGATGTGGCTGTGGTCGCTGCATCATTTGCAAAAGGCCAACGACGCCGAAGGCGCCCGCTTGTATCAAAGCTCCCGCCACGGTGTCACTTTCCCGCTGGCGGATGCGCTGTGCTGGCTGCTGGCCTCGCGCTGCCAGATCCTGGACGTGCTGGAGTTGGAGGCCAAAGGCGGCGATACAGTCAGCCCCAGTACCCTGGCCTTCTTCACCGATCTCTGCCATGTGCAGAGCGCCCGCGCCGCAGGCGAAGTGGGACGCATCTGCGCGGAACTCGTGTTTGGCTACAACCGCCATCCGGCCTGGGATGAGGAAGGCTGCGCTTCCTGTTATCACGGCGAAGAGCTGGAAGCCATGGAAGGTATGATTCCGGGCATCGCCAGCCTGGCGCGCGGTTATACGGACGTGATTGAAAGCGACGGCTCGCATGCGGCGAAGGCGGGGCCGTGCGCGCGATTCGAAGGATACGACCAGTTCAGCCGCTTGCGCGTGCGCATGGATGGCTGCCTCACCGGGTCGCACCTCGCCAAGGATCGCGCCGCCGAGGCGCTGCAGCACGTGATGATTCCGGAAGCGCTGGACTATCCGGTATGAGCCAAAACCAAATGTGGCGCGGGCAATTCTGCCCGCAGCCGGCCTTCAGCCGGCTCTGGCCGCCTAAAAGGCGGCTGCGGCCACGATTGGCCGCCCCACTATTTGGTCGGGAGGCTGCGCAACAATGAATCCATCCGAGCGCTTGTCAATGGACGTGGATATCGTCTGCGTCGGCTTCGGGCCGGCCATGGGCGGTTTCCTGACCACGCTGGCGCGCGACCCCGATCCCAATTTGCAAGTGGTGTGCTACGAGCGCGCCGACGATATCGGCTTCGGCGTGTCCGGCGCCGTCACACGCGCGCGCGGCATTCGCGCCAGCTTCCCCGATCTCAATCCGGCCGAAATCCCCATGGCAGCTGCGGTTAGTCACGAAAAGATCGCCTACCTCCTCGATCCTATCGGGGCCAGCCGCCGCTCGCCCACTCTGCGCGCCGCCGACCGGATGCTGCGCCTGCTCCGCGTGCCGAAAAATCACGCTTTTGAACTGCCCTGGACGCCGCCCTTCCTGCGCAAAGATGGCGGATTGCTGCTTTCCATCGGCCAGTTCATGCAGTGGACCGGCGCGCAGGCCATGAGCGGCGGCGCGGTACAGATCTGGCCCGGCATGCCCGTCTCCGAGGCGCTGGTGGAAGGCGCGCGCGTGGTGGGCGTGCGGCTGCTCGATCAGGGCACCGATCGCGAAGGCCATCCCGATACCGGCTACATGCCCGGCATGGATCTACACGCGGCGCTCACCGTGGTGGGCGATGGACCCGTGGGCGCAGTCGGCCGCCAGCTCGACGCACAATTCGGACTGCCCGGCGGCCATCATCAACATGAGTGGGCCGTGGGCGCCAAGATGGTGGTCGATCTTCGGGACGGCGTGGATTTGGAGCCCGGCACGGTCTTGCATACGTTCGGGTACCCGGAGCCGGAGATCTTCGGCTTCTTCTACGTGCATCCCAACCGGGTGGCCTCAGTGGGCATCTTCGTGCCGTCCTGGTTCCACAACCCGGCGCGCACGTCGTACCGCTATTTGCAGCACTACATGCTGCATCCGTATCTGTGGCGCTATCTGGAAGGCGGCCGGCTGCGCTCCTGGGGCGCCAAGTCGCTGCAGGAGGCCGGCAAGCGCGGCGAGCCGTTTCTGGCGGGCGATGGATACGCGCGCATCGGCGAGTGTTCCGGCAGCACCAACGTGCTGACCGGCTCAGGCGTGGACGAAGCCTGGACCACCGGCATCCAGCTTGCCGAAGCCGTGAAGGAACTACGCGGCGCCGGTAAGCCTTTCACCAAAGCCAACCTGGAAAAAACCTACGTGGCGCGCCGCCGCGCGAGTTGGGTGGAACAGGAAGGACATATCGCCGAGAAGGCCCGCGACGGCTTTCATCACGGCGTGGTGAGCGGGCTGATCGGCATGGCGCTGGCGGGCGCCACCAAGGGCCGCTTCTCGATTGCGGGCGAGCCGCAACTGCTCCCGAACCTGGAAGAATACTACCGCGGCAAACTCACGCCGGCGGACATCGACCATGTGCGGCATCAGTGCTATGGGCGCAGCGTCGCCATGCACGATGCGCTGATGGACCGCTGCGGCTGGCCCGCGGTGCCCTTCGATGGGCAGTTGCTGATGTCCCAGCAGGACGCGCTGCTGGTGGGCGGCAAGGTGCAGGCGCCCGCCGGGTACGCCGACCATGTCGCGTTCCAGTATCCCGATTTCTGCGAGCGCTGCGCGACGAAGCTCTGCATCGAGATGTGCTCGGGGCAGGCGCTCACGCCGGGGCCGAACGGCGTGCCGCTGTTCGACCGAGAGAAATGCGTCTTCTGCGGGGCGTGTCTTTGGAATTGCAGGCAGCCGTTGGACGACGACCCCGTGCGCACCAATGTCGCATTCCGCGCGGGCGCGGGGGGCTTGCACTCGACAGAAAATTAGTGGGGCAGGCTCGCAGCCTGCGCGGGGCTCCCAGCCCCGCCGTGTGGGGCGTCGTTGTGTCAAAATGGGTGCCCGAAACATGCCCGACCGAGAACAGCTTCGCGCGATGATGATTGAAAATGCGGCGGAGATAAACCGCCTCACGCGCCGCATTCACGAGGCAGCGAAGCGGCGGTCGGAGAGTGAAAAACTGCGGCAGGAGTGGTCTCAGGCCTGTAAGGAATTTCACGCTCGCTATGCCGAGCTGTGTATTCCCGGCGGATTCGATGCGAATTTCTACGAACGGATTTTGGCCGGCGATCCCGCGACAATTGAAGTTGCGTTGTGCTTTCTTGAGGTCCGCCCCTATTTTTTCCGTTCGGGATATCTCTGGAAGACCATTCTGCGGAAGTGCAAGAGGGCGCCCATGTCCGCGGAGCAGTGTGAACGCTTCGCCAGACTTGTGGAGAAATACACCGAGTGGAAGAGGCTCCGGGGCCTGAGTGCGCAGCGGGGCGCCGCTGTGCGCCAAGATCTACTGCCGCTTCTACTGCATCTCTCTAAACTTTTCCCGACCAAGCTTTCAGACGGCAAAGTTGACGGCTTAGTGACCGTCGGCGACCTCTACAACGTGCTATGCGCAGCTCTGAAACTTGAGCCCCACGGCCAACCGGAGAAACAAAAGGGAGTGATCGGGGACCCGCGCAGGGCCATTCCGCAAGCAGACATCCCGGTGCGGGCGCGAGAATACATTGCTTGGCGTTACCATGCATGGACCCCGGAAGACGTCTGGGAGACACTGGTCTCGGCCCTCGTCGAAGTCTACAAACCAGACGCTTCCTTTGTGATCTCTTCCGAGACGATCCTCCGGCAACCGAGCGGGGACTGACACCGCGTCGGGGCGCAGCCCAGCTTCGATCCATCTTGCATCGAGCCGGTCCTAGGCGCCGTCATTCCAGTCATCGCCCCCAGGCATGTCGCAGCTTCGGCTCCGGCCTCAACGTCGCGGTCCCGCGGCGGCGCTCGTAGTACGGGAAGCTGAAGCACCGGCTGACGGTCTGGGATAAACTGATAGTGGGTATGCCTGTGAATCGGGAATTTGTTGAGCGCCGAAACGGTAGGTTCTATCTGGCAGCGAGCCGCGTGCCGCTCGATTTCGTCGTGCGGGAGTTTCAGCAGGGCGAGTCTCCGGAGGCCATTCGATCGGACTTCCCGACACTGAGCCTGGAGCAAGTCTACGGGGCAATCGTTTTCTACCTGGGTCACAAGGACGAAGTTGAGAAAACCATGGCGGAGCGCGCGCGCGAAGAAGACGCTCACACCGCAGCCCATCCGGCGCCCGCGGATTTAAAAGAAAAGTTCGCGCGCATGCGCGGTCAATTGTAAGAGACTGCTTGCGCCGGGAGCCCACGGTGGATTTTCAGCGAATAGACCCTATGTGAGCTTGTCCAGTACAACCTTAAAGAGCTTGTCGCAATTGGGAGCGGCCTTCCGCACCAGTGCCGGCTTGATCGACTGCAGTAGAGCCGGCGCGTGCTTGGTCTTGTGATATTTGCCCTTCGTAGTGTCTGTGGTGGCAGCCTTCAGGCCCGCAATCAAATCGCGTTTGGAAATCTCCTCCACGTTTGGATTGGCCTTCAAGGCGTCTTTGCGGAAACCGCTCTTGTAATAGTCTTCCAGGGCGCCTTTGTCGGCGTGGAACCAGGATTCCATCATCTCCACCATCCAAAAGACTGAACCAGCCTGGGCCGCCGGCCGATTAGGCTGCAAGGGGCCTTCGCTATCGCGCAGGAGAACGTTCCAGGCAGCCGGGTGCTTCCTCAACGCGATGCCGAAATCCCGCTCAGGTTTCCCACCGGTGGCGACGATCGAGAGCTTGCATTTCGCAGCGGTCGCTCGTTCCCTGATCTCGGCCAAGAATGCATCGAATCCGGCCTTGAGGCTCTTGTCGCCCTCAAAGTAGATGCGGATCTCGCTCGGCATCTACCAGCGGCCCCCGCCGAGTTCACCTTTCCGCCAAAGCTCGCCCAGAGTGTAGTGCTCCAGCCACTCATCCAACTCGTCTTGGGCGAGCCGCTTGAATTGAGTGCCATTGTCGAAGTCGCGCTCACAGACCAGCACCGACTCGGGATGGTCGGAAAGCGCGTCGACCAGCGCCTCGGAATGGGTGGTGATAATCAATTGAGTGCGCTCCGACGCTTCAACCAGCACCTCGGCCACGAGGCGTAGCGCATCGGGATGCAGCCCTAACTCCGGCTCCTCGATGCACACCAGCGGCGCCGGCTTGGGATGAAACAGCACCGCGAGCAGGCAGAGAAACTTCAAGGTGCCGTCGGACATGCGGATTCCCGAAAGCATATCCGATAGCCCGGCCTCTCTCAGGAACGTTCGCGCGAGGCCCTCGCCTACGTCCACCTTCACATCTTCGAAGCGAGCACAAAACCGCTTGAGGTACTCTTTAATCCGATCATGCGCGCCCAGGAAGTCCAACTGATGTAGCACCAGTGCCAGGTTATCGGCGCCCTCCGATAAAGAGTCCTTCGGCGCCGCTGTCGAGATGCCGTGTCTCGCTTGTGAATTGAAACCGGTTCTGAACTCCCGAAAGATTCGGATCTCCTCAAAACAACGGCCGACCTCGGTGACAGGAGTCGTATCCATGGGATTCTTGAAACGAGCGAACACCGATTCGTTAGACGGCATGGCTGTGGCGGCCGCCTGGACCCTCGCCAGTTCGAGCGCCGGACCGCCGAACTGCATGCTCGTGCCACGGCGCATGAAGTAGTTCGGCCCGCCGGATTCCGAATCACCATCAATGAGACGTTCGTGCAAGATCTCAAACCCCGCTGGCCCTCCCCAGAACTCCAGCCCATAAAACACAGAACCCGACTGGGGCTGGCTCGGGAGCGTCAGTGCGCATCCGACGCCCGCGGACACATCGGGCGCGCCGCCGAGCCAAAGCCACTGCCTGACTCCTCCGCCACGCAGAATCTGGCCTTCGATCCGTGCGGGCGCGGCCTGCAACAGGCCGATCGCCTCGATCAAGTTGCTCTTCCCGACGGCATTCGCGCCGATCAGAACGTTCAGGGGTTTGAGTTCGACAGTGGTCTCTTTGAACGACAGGATCTTCTTCAGCGTCAGGCGTTTAATCAGCATGCGTTTCGCTCTAATATCTTACGCTAATCGGCCGAGTTTGGCTGTCCCCCAGGCCAAATGCATTCGGATCTGATTATACTATTAGTAACCATGTCTTCCCCGTATCAAATCATAGTATGCGCGGGCATCGTGCCCGACCCTCTCCAGACCTTGGAGCCGGTCACCACCCCATCCGGTCCCGCGCTGAAGAACGAGAACATGCTGCCCGCCATCCTCGATCCGTGGGCGGCGCACGCCCTCTACGAAGCCGCGCACCTGGCGGCCGAGTCGCCCGGCAGTAAAGTCTGGCTGGTGAGCCTGGGGCCCAAAGCCAAGCTGCAGCAAGTCATGATGACCGTGGCGCAGAAGGCCGCCTTCGAGTTTGTGGCGGTGGATGGCGCGGCCGGCGGATTCACCGAAGCGTACGACGCGGCAGCCGCGCTGGCGGAGGCCATCCGCGCGATCCCCGGCCTCGATATCGCCCGCCTGCTGCTGTTCGGCGGATGGGAATCCGCCTCGCGCGGCGCCGGCGCCACCTTGCAGATGCTGGGCGAGCAACTGGGCATCGTGGATCAGTTCCAGGGCGTGGATGAGTTGCGCGTGCGCCCGGACGGCGCGCTGGAGATTTTGGAACGGGTGGAAGGCGGGCGGCACCAGTTGTCTGTGTGCGCGGGTCCGCCGGCGGCGCTCGGATGGGCCACCGGCAATCTGCCCGAGCCGCGCAACAATCCGCAGATCGGCATGGCCAACCTGCGCGGCGTGATGCCCGCGCTGCAAAGGGCCAAACCGTTCAAGCCGGCGGCGGATGGGGCCCGCTTCCTGCGCGCCGCCGCGCCCCGGCAGCAACGCGAGACGCGCGTGGTGAAGGACCTCGATCCCGCTGCCATCGCGCGCGAAATCGCCGCCTGGATCGCAAAGCACTAACCGTGACCGCCCATGGAAACCATTCTCTTACTCACCCATACCGAAGCCGACGGATCGCTTTCGAAAGCGGCCCGGGAAACGCTGGCAGCCGCCCTGACGCTGCGCGAGACGTTGCCCGGCGCAAGCCTGACCGTAGGCCTGGTCGCCGCAGACGATGCGCAGGCCGCGGCCGATTCCATCGGGAGTTGCGGTGCGGTGCGGTACCTGGCGGTGTCCGGCCCGGAATTCGCCACCGCCCGTTACGCCACCGACGCAGCCGCCGCCGAAGCGCTGACGCAAGCGGCGGGAGCCACGATGGTGCTCGCCCCTGGCACGTCGCGCTGGGCGCGCTGTCTCGCGGGCGTCGCGCAACGCCTGCATGGCCGCGCCGATACACACGCGATCGCCATCACGGTGGAAGGCGGCGCTCCCGCCGTCACCCGCTGGTATTACCGCCAGAGGATCGAGGGCGTCTCCCAGCGCACGCAGAGGCCCTGGTTCATCCTGCTGGAGCCGGGATCGGGCGAGCCTTGGCAAGGCGCCGCCGCGCACGCCTCGTTGGAATCTGTGCCAGTCGCTGTAGACGACCGTCTGCGCCGCACCACGTTCTCCGGTTGGCGCGCCCCGCGCACGGACCAGCAGACCATTCGCCCGGAAGCCGATCTATTGCTGGTGGCCGGCGCCGGATGGACCAAAAAGCAGGCCGACGGCCAGACGCATCCCGCCGATGCCGAGCGGCTGATCCTGGGATTCCTGCACGCCGCGCAAGCCTCGCTCGGCGGCAGCAAGTCGCTGGTGGACCTGAGCGGCGAAGGCCAAGCCGTGCTCACCTTCATGACGCATCTGAATCAGATCGGCCAGACCGGGTCGACGCCGCGGCATCCCAAGGGCCTGGCCACCTGCTGTCATGGCGAAGAGCCGCACGTGGTGGGATGGCGATTCATCAACGAGCGGCGGGCCGTCAATCTGGACCCGAATTGCGGCTGGGCGCGCGGCAAAGCGGACGTTCTTTACGTGGCCGACGCCTTCGCCGTGATGGAGCAATTGAACCATATTCTCGCCGGCCAGCAGCAAGCCGTGACGGCCTGACGCGCCCAGGTGCCAAGCCTGGCAGGCTGCGAAAAAAAGACCGCTTGCCGACGCGCGCGGCTCAGAATCGTGCACAGGTGTTTGCAGTAACTTACCGAGCCGCGACCGTGAGGGAGCGATCTCCTAGGGCAGTGCGCTCGCTCGCGCGAACGCCCGGTTGGCGTCAGCGCTCCGGCCCGCCGCGGCGTACAACTCCGCAAGCTGCCGCCAAAGACCCGCGCTGGCGGGGAGCAGCCGGGTGGCGTCTTCTTCGTAGGAAATCGCGCGCGGCAAGCTCCCCAGCCGGTACCACGAGCGGGCGCGGCCATGTGCGATGTTCGCCAGAAACGTATCGTCGACCAGCAACTCGGCGTGTTCCGGCAGACTTTTCGCGGCGCCGTCGAACGCGGCCAGAGCTTCCTGTGGCCGGCGGGCCATCAGGTCGGCGTACCCCAGGTTTTCCAGCGGCTCCCAAGGCCATCGGGAAAGCTCGGCGGCCTTTTCCCATGCGCGGATGGCCTCCGCCAACCGGCCCCGCTGCTGATAATATGCGGCCAAAGCCGACCACGGCGCCACCAGATTCGGTTCCACTTCGGTTGCGGCCAGGAAATCCCGCTCCGCGTTCGCCAGGTCGCCCGCTTCCTCGTAGATGTGGCCGCGCGTGAAATGCAGATATCCGTTATCCGGGAAAATTTCCAGCGCTTTGCGGATGGCTGCGAGCGCCTCCCGATCGCGTCCCAGAGCATGCAGAACGGCGGCGGCATTGGCCCACTGGTTGAAGGCTGGAGAGCCGTTCCCAACAGGAGCGGCCGCCGGCAACGGCACGGTCGCACAATCCACCTTCAAACGCGCGATCAGGGCTTCCGTTTCCGGGCCGCGGCGCACAAAGACGGCGCCCACTTCATCCAAGTAAACGGGAACCCAGGTCTCGCTCGCGCAGAACTGTTTCAGCACCGGAAAGAATTGCAAGGCGACGAATCGTCCGATTGGAACCACGATGGTATGGATGCCGTAGCGCTCCGCCTCGCGCTTCCATTCCGGCGAATCCGGCGGGCTGGATTTGAGCCGGCTGGTGTTCTGCATCAGCGCCACGCCAAACGGGATCGCCCGGCCATCGATATAGTTCTTATACTTTGGACCCAGGCGGAAGGCCATGTAGGCGCCCTCGCTGTAGCCGCTGAAGATTTGCGCGGGCAGATTTTCCCGTTCCACGAAAGCCGCCGCTCGCTCGGGAAACCACCAGGACAATCCCGCGCCGAATGAAACCACCTCGCCTCCCGTGCGATAAGCCCGGTCCGTTACCAGGCCGCGGATGCGCGTCGCCGCCACGCTCACCAGCAGCGCACTCGCCGCCACGGCTAGGAGCGAACGGACGCCCGCCCCACGGATCTTCGCTTGTAAAGTAGGCAGGAAGGAGGCCAGCACCGCGCCGCAGACGATTACAACTACGACACCGAAAAGCGCCGCAAGGCGAGCATGCTTGAGAGGAAAAAATGCGGCCCCGCCGATCAGGAGGGCTTCTCCGATCTGGCGGTGCGCGAGCGCCAGCGGCACGGCCATCGCCACCACCGCGAGCAGCACGTAAAACATATCCGGCGCGAACGGCGACAATCCGGATTTGATGTGCGTCCAATCGAGAGGGATGGGCGCCCACTCCAGGATCACCTCGGAATGCAGCGCCATGGCGGCCTGCTGGCGGGTTAACACGTCGTAAATGCGCCAGCCCCATGGATTGACCAGCGTCGCGGCGCCCGCGGCCATCAGCCACGGGAAGGCTCGCCGGAGACGGCCGGCGGCACTTGCGCGCGTCGCCGCCTTCACCATGTCCAGCCCCTCTATCATTACGTAAGCGCCCAGCAGCCCCAGACCTGCGATGAAACCCGGATGGAGATTGACCCAGACGGCCATAGTCGCGGGCAGCAGCCATAGCCGCGCGGCGCCCGTCCGGCGCTGCTCCCAGAGCAACGAGAGGGTTGCCGCAAACAACACCACCGTGAACATTTCCGCGCGCGCCGTGACCCTGGATGCGATTAGCGGCACGGCCAGGATGGCCAGGCCGGCGGTCACCGCGGAACCCCGCCGCAGCAATAAAGCGACCGTTCCGGCGCAACCGAAGGCCGTAAGCCAGGAGATCGGCGCGTAGCCGCCCAACCAATACAGCCCGTAAAACACCAGTCCGGACCCGATCGGATAGGTCCAAGGTTGGCCTGCCGCGGTGTAGGAGAAAATTTCGGTGGAAGGAATTTGACCATGCTGCACGATCCAGCGGGCGGTGGCCATCTGCCAGCCGAGATCGAATTCCGCAATGGTTCGCAGACCGGCCAGAAACGCGTACGCCAGCGCCGCCGCTGCAAGCGCGTAAAACAGCCAGCGGTCGAGCGGCAGCGCCACGGAGATTTGTTTGTCGAGGTTCGTTTGGCCGCCGCCCCCTTTTTGCCTCATTCTAGTGGAGCGGCCGTTGCGCCCGCGGTGGACGCGCGGAAATCCGCGACGCCCACGCGCACAACCGTGCCGCGCGTCTGGGAATCGGGTTTCTCCGTCCAAACACCGTACACCCGCCCATCGTAAGCCGCGATGCCCGAATAGTCGCCCATGAAGACGCTGTTGTTGGTCTGGAATGCCGCGGCAGTCCAGGCATAGTCGGCGAAGGTCCTCCCGCCGTCGGTGGAGCGCGCCAGCGTCACGGTCTGCGCGCGGTTCTGCGGATCGGCGCGCCGATCGTAGAACAGGACGTCCACGTCGCCTGTCACCGGGTCCGCGGCGAGCCATTGAAAAAAGTGGTCCGCGCCGTTATGGAGGGGATCGCTATTCACCCGTACGGGCTGCAACCACGTCCGGCCGTCATCGCTCGAGGCCGCGCAGAATACATCCACGCCGCCATTGCGATAGTCGCTCCAGGTCACGTACAACCACCCGCGCTTGCCCGCGCGCCGGTCCACCGCAATCTGCGGAAACCCGTTGGCGCGCGAAAAAGCCTGGAGTTGAAACATGGTCGGTCCGGTCTGCAGGATGTCGCGCGGCGGCGCGAACGTCCGGCCGCCGTCTCGCGACAACGTGAACTGCAGCGTGGCGTTGGCGGACCACACCGCATAGAGTGTGCCGTCGCCGCCCACGGCGCCGGCGAAGCCTTCCAGCGCACCATTGTCGTCGCGCGGCAGTCCGCGCTTAGCGTCGATCTCCACGGGCGCGGACCAGGTGAGGCCGCCGTCGGTCGAGCGCGACAAGCGGATCTGTGAATCGGTCAAGGTCCATCGCGTCCAGCCTACGTAAAGGTTGCCGCCATAAGGGCCGTTGGTATCGTCCGCGACGATATATGGCTTGTCCTCCCAGGGAATGCCGGGTTCGCTGGGGTGCTCGATAATCGGATTATGGTTGGCCTCCCAAGTGGCGCCCCCATCCAGTGACCGCCGCACGAACAAGCCGTTGCGCGTGGCGCCGTGCGCCCAATAATTGAAGCGGCCCAGCTTGTCGAACGCCATGTAGCAGACGACCGCGCGGCCGCGATTGTCGAAGGTCACCGACACGTCGCCGGACGTGCGATAGTTCGCCGGTTCGATGCCGGTGGCGGCCTGCCAGTGCGCCCCGCTGTCGGTCGAAAACGAGATGTGTGCGTTGTCCTGAAACGCCGCCACCACCTGCCGCGGATCGCGCGGATTGATGGCGATGGAAGGCTCGGTAAAGAACCCGGGCTGGGGCGTGAGATCGTGCACTTCCGCGTGTGGAGCGGGAGGCAACCCTTGCGCGCCGGCCAGCAGCGGGAGCCACAGTGCCAGCCACGGGACTGTGCGCGGCGATGGAGCGGTCATCGGGACCATTGTAAGCCGCGCACACTCGCGGTGGTATCACGGAGACTCGCCGTTCGGCGGGCGCCGGAGTCACACGGTTTCGATCCTGCCCTTGAAAAATGCGCCCTCTTCCATGGTTAGGGAAGGCGTGCGAATGCTCCCGGCCATTCTGGCGCTGGCACGCATGACGAACTTCCGCCCGGCGTCCACGTTTCCTTCGACCATGCCCATGGCCACGGCCTCGGCAGCCAGCACATCTCCACGCACCCGGCCGGCCATCCCAATGGTCAACCGGTGCGCCGGAATCTCGAGGTGGCCCTCGATTTCCCCGGTCGAGGTGATATACAAACACTTGCCGTCCACAGATTCGAATGCCGCGCCCCCTATGTTCCTCGCTACCTGCACGGCTGAGCCACCCTCTGGGGGCACCTTCCAGATGCGCCACTGTCCGGAGCGGTCCGATTCGAAATAGATCCACCTGACGTCACGGGACCAACTGGGCACCTGGCTCTGCGCGTCGCCCCCGGTCACGCGCCGGGGCTTGCCGCCGTCGGAGTGAGCCGCCTACGGGCTCTTCGAAGAAGGTCAGTTGCTGGCAATTCGTACCGTCCGCGTCACACGTCCACACCTCATTGTCCCCCGAACGCTCGGATTGGAATGCCACCTTGCGCCCGTCAGGCGAATCCTGCGGATTATATTCCTCGTACCTGGAATCGACAATGATCCGGCGCTCGCCGGTGCGGAGGTCCATTCGCCAGAGCCTTCCGGGTAACGGAATTCGCCGCGTAAGCCAGGCGGTGCTGGGCAGGGGCAGTCGCCGGCCCACACGCTCCCAGTGCTGCCCAATTCAGCCGTTCGGGAAAGCCGGCGCCGACCCGGATGGTCGGGCATCCTTCCAGTGCTTTTTGCGAATCGTCGCCGACGGGTTCTGTCCGGATGCGCCGCGATCCACTCCGAATGGCAAATTCGCGGCTCCTTTCCGGCCCAAGCCATGGCGAGCAGGCCCAAGTCACAACGACCGCGCTGAGTTGTTGTACCAACGCAGAACTCGCAGCGCGCGTAGTGTATTCCAGCGGCTTGCCCTGCCGACGCCTGTCTCCATCTCCAATGGAATATGTTCGGGATGCAGGAGGTTGAGCGGCCAGCGCCCGTTCTGGTGGCGGCGCTCAATCACGGTTTCAATGGCGTCGCCGACGCGGCTGTTGGGTTTGATTCCCGCATTCCGCAGATAATCGAGTCCGCGCAAGACATCGTAGTGCCAAAACGCCGGGAACGAGAAGCGGAGCCAGCGTTTGTCGATGACTTCGCCGGTTCCCGACGAGCGGAACATACGGCGCTCGAGCAGATAGCTTTCGGCCCTCTTGCGGGCCTTAGTGACGGCCACCGATTTACGCCCCGCCCGTTCGTATTCGAGGAGTCCTTCGAGCACGCAGATGGTGGTATGGAACGAAGCGCGCCGGCTTTGGGGTGCTTCGCAGTTCCAGCCGCCATCTTCGAGCTGCTCGCCCAGGAGTCGATTGGCGAGTGCGTCGTTCGCTTCTTTGAAATACGCGCCGATGGCGAGAATTCTGCCGTTGATGCAGGGCTCCGTTTCGCCCTGCAGGAAAGGCCGGTTGTTGAGCCGCTTAAACACCAGCCGCTTGTCGACGCGGTCGATCATTTTGCGAGCCTGCTGGCTGGCCGGGTCGAGACCGAGGTCCATCAAGACGACCAGCGTGTAGAGGGTAATCAGCAAGACTCGGTCGTCTTTCGGCAAATCGTCTCTCCACCCGCGGGGGCTCCCACCCCAGTTGCCGGCCGGAGATTGGCAGGCGAGAAGTTGCGCTCCCCAGCCTTCGGTCGCGACGCGAGACCGCTCGGCTGCAATCGCGCCGGGGGCTTCACCGGTAAGGTCCCTCATGACCTGCCAACGGATGGCCGGGTCGGAATCGAGGAGCCATTTGAGGTGCGCGGGCCGCGGCGCATAATCGTGTAGGCGCATTAGTCGATTATCGCAAGTGGTGTGTGCGTTTGAACCGTGCCCGAACCGCGTGGGTGCACTCACGGGGCAGCGTCGAGAAGCCGGGCTTCCAAGGCCTCTATCGAGGTTGGGCCACTTCCGCGCGGCGCATCCAAAATAGGCGGCTAGCACAGCTACTACAAGGGTCAATCCGATGCCGAACTCTCCCAGGATGTATTTCGTGCGGCCGGTGTACGCGGTCATGGGGTCGAAGAACCGTTGGATGAAGTGGTTGCTGGAAGCGTGCAGAATGACGCCGGTCCACAGGCTGCCGGACTTCAGGCGCAGCCAACGCCGGAAAGAACAGCGGTTGCAGTGAATGAAAAGCGTTTGGCTAACTCGGGCACGAGGAATCCACGCCAACCGATTTCTTCACCCAGAGTGGTGGCGCAGTTTTTGATTACGCCGATGGTTGCGACCACCAGGAAATAAAGCCCTATACCGAAAAGTCTCGACAATGGACCGAGACCGAAGAACCGCGAAAAGGCATCGGCTGTCTGGAGCGGGTTTAGCGCGGCGATGCCAGTCAGCCAGGCGATGGAGTAGGTAAAGGTGGAATAGCCGAGAGGAATCAGGTAGCTGAGGACTTGGTAACGGGTCAGGCCCCACTGCCAACCAAGGCTGGCGATAGGTCGGCCGAGATACTTGCAGGTGAGTAAGGCCCCTTGGCCGGACACCGCATCAGTCCGCTGGTGTAGGCTCCGTCCGCGGCGTTGGCGCCTGCGGATTTGACGATGAAGAAATAGAACAGGGAGCTGACGGTCCACGCGACGAACAGATACACGAGAATCGCGCGCCGGTCGGCGGCCCACCGCAGGCGGGAATTGGGGAACCGAGGTCATGCAACAGCCGCCTTCGCTGAGTCGGATTGCATATCCGGGAACAGCGTTCTGGGAAGCGTCAGACTGGGATTCCTTCCGTATAGCGACCGGGGTGTCAGGGGCGTGAAGACATAGCTGTCCTGACGCATTCCGGTGAAGCAGGCCGGCTTGGGCGCGCGATGGAACCGTTTGGCTGGACGATGGCAACTAAAACTGTTGCTTGCCGCGCTCTATGGCAGCACTCGGAAGGGCCCGTTGCTCGAAAGCGTGCCACTGGGCGTTCCTACCTTGACCGTGCCGGTGGTCGCGCCGGCGGGTACGGCGGTTTTGATTTCGGACGGTGAGACCACCGTAAAGGCAGCCGAGGCGCCGCTAAAGGTGACGCTGGTCGCGCCGGTTAGGCCGGTACCAAGAATCTTGACCGCCGTTCCTACGCTGCCGGAGGGGGTCTGGGTCTCCACAAATGGGCCTAGACCCACGGACAGTCGAAAGATCGTGCCACAGCCTTGATAGCAGGTCACACTGGCCCCGCCCAGTTCCGTTGTCCCGTAGAGTACCCCACTGGTGTCCTGAACCAACCCTCCGAACGGAGAGCCCCCATCCGTGCATCCGCTCTCGGAGCAAAAGCTGTATAGAGTCGTCAGCGTGCCACTCGGAGTGATTCTGAAGACCGTGCCCTGCTTGTTGGCCCCGCCATATTCCGTCGTCCCGTAGAGATTCCCGTCGGTAGCCTGAACCAGCTCCGCATAGGGGTAATAGCCGTCCGCGCAACTGGCTTGGGAGCAAAAGCTGTATAGCGTCGTCAGCGTGCCACTCGGGGTGATTTTGAAGACGGTGCCAAGGACGTTGGTCCCACCGAAGACCGTCGTCCCGTAGAGATCCCCATTCGTAGCCTCGACCAACCGCGCATAGGGGGAGAGTCCGTCCGTGCAACCGGCTTGGGAGCAGAAGCTGTATAGCGTCGTGAGCGTGCCGCTCGGGGTGATTTTGAAGACCGTCCCACCGTTGCCGTTCGCGCCGTCGTAGGACGTGGTTCCGTAGAGGTCTCCGTTGGCGGCCCGAACCAGCCCCGCGGAGGGGCCAAAGCCGTCCTTGCAGGGCTGGCCCTGGGAGCAAAAGCTGTATAGCGTCGTCCGCGTGCCGCTCGGGGTGATTTCGAAGACCGAGCCGTAGCCGTAAGCCCCGCCGGCGTAGGTTGTCCCGTAGAACTCGCCATTTGGTGGCTGCACCAATCCATCGAACGGCTCGGCGCCATCCGGGCAATTGCTCTCGGAGCAGAAGCTGTATAGCGTCGTCAGCGTGCCGCTCGAGGTCATTTTGAACACGGTGCCACAGCTAAGCGTGTCGCTGCAATCGTCACCGGCCCCGCCATACATCGTTATCCCGTAGAGGTACCCATTGGTAGCCTGGATGAGCTCGCCGTTGGGCCCGAAGCCGTCTGTGCACCCGCTTAGGGAACAAAAACTGTAAAGCGTCGTCAGCGTGCCACTCGGGGCTATTCTAAAAATCGTGCCGCCGCCACCGCCGAAGAAACCGGGGTTGGCCCCGCCGGCACCCGTAGTCCCGTAAAGGTCCCCGTTGGTGGCCTGGATTAGCCCATCGGTGGGACCATCGCCGTTCATGCCATCAAAGCTAAACAGCGTGGTGAACGTCTGCGCCGCTAGAGACATCGTCGTCATGGCGCACAGCACAAAAGCAACGCATGCCCTCTTCCCCCAGCTAAGTCTGCCTGACTGCTTAACAGTTGGCTTCATTGATGCGCTCCCTAAATCCGTCGATTGTATCGCTTCTATTGAGATCGTCCGGGCGAACAGTCCGGTCGAGAACAACTTCAGACCAAGAAAATGGAGCGGCGTGAATTGCGCCGCGCCACTCGGCTATGATGATCATTCGAGTCGTCCGCGTCCCGCATGACGCGTGCCGGAGACAGAAAGGTAAATTGCAAGCAATGTCCAAGCACCCCCAGCCTGAATCCATCATGAAGGATCCCGTCACCTGGCTCTATCCCCCTATCGCGCCCTACAACACGGGCCGGCTCCAGGTCTCACCCATCCACGAAATCTACTTCGAGGAAAGCGGCAACCCCACCGGCAAGCCGGTGATCTTTCTGCACGGCGGTCCGGGCGGCGGTTCCGATCCCAAACAGCGCCGCTTCTTCCATCCCGAAAAATATCGTATCGTGAACTTCGACCAGCGCGGCTGCGGCAAGAGCACGCCCTACGCGTCACTGGAAGCCAACACCACCTGGGACCTCGTCGCCGACATCGAGAAGGTCCGCGAGCGCCTCCGCATTGAGCGCTGGCAGGTGTTCGGCGGATCGTGGGGTTCCACCCTGGCCCTCGCCTATTCCCAAACCCATCCCGATCGCGTCACCGAACTGGTCCTGCGGGGCATCTTCCTCCTCCGTAAGCGGGAAATCGACTGGTTCTACCAGCGCGGTGCGTCGGTCCTCTATCCCGACGCGTGGGAGCCGTATCTCGCCCACATCCCGGAGGCCGAGCGCGGCGATCTGCTCTCCGCCTACTACCGCCGTCTGACCAGCGACGATCCGGCCGTGCGACTCGCGGCGGCGAAGATCTGGAGCGGGTGGGAGGGCGCCACCTCCAAGCTCCTGCCCGACGCCGACTTCGCCGGCCACTACGAAGAGGATGAGTTCGCCCTGGCCTTCGCGCGCATCGAGGTCCACTACTTCTTCCACAAGGCTTTTTTCGAAACCGACGACCAGTTGCTGCGCCACGTTGCGCGCATCCGCCACATCCCCGGCGTGATCGTGCAGGGCCGTTACGACGTGGTTTGCCCAATGGAAAGCGCGTGGGCGCTGCACCGCGCGTGGCCCGAAGCAGAGCTCATCATCACCCCCGACAGCGGCCATAGCGCCTTCGACCCCCCGAATAGTCGCGCTCTCGTGGCGGCGACGGATAAATTCGCCTGAGGGTCCCGCGGTCCCGTCAGGATGATGAAAACTCTGTGGGGCAGGCGTCTACGCCCGCGGCGGGGCTCCGGACCCGCCCCTTCCAGGCAGCTCGCAGTAGGCTTTCGACCGGGCGCGAGGAGTCTTGTTCAAGAAACTGGCCGCGCCGCCTCATTACGCCGGCCGTAGCGTGGAATTCCTGGGACGGTGCAAATTTGTTCCCAACCTTCCCGACCTTGCCCCTGGGGCGCCGCAACGAGATAATATGTCCTTGGCCGAGCTCTGGACACATAAAGCGTTCTGGATGACGCCGCTCGCAATCGGCGTCATTCTGCTTCTGTTTTCCATCGCACTTTCGCACGGACTCCTCCATCGGGTTTACCAGCGCCAACTGGCTGAATCGCGCCGCGAGCGGCTCTTCCTGGCATCCATGGGATATTTCACGGCTGCCATGGTCGTGCGTGGAATCACGTTCGCCATTCACAATCACATGGGGCCTTTCCACGATGTATCCATGCACGGCCGGCACATCCATCACCTGGTGTGGGGTATCGCGCTGCTGGTGGTAGTCGGCTACGGATGGCTTCTCCAGGTCGGCGCCGGCACGGCACGCTCCAACGTGTGGGCCGCACGGACCATGTGCATGGCTTACGGAGTGGGCGCCGCGCTCACGTTGGATGAGTTCGCACTGTGGCTCAATCTTCGCGACGTGTACTGGGAGCGGGAAGGGCGCGAAAGTTTCGAAGCGATGGCGCTGTTCGCCGCATTGCTCTGCATCGGAATTTTCGGCCATCCATTCTTTCATGGGGTCGCGCGCGAGTTTGCCGCGATCGTCCGGCGAAAACGCCATTGAAGAACGCCTATTGGCGTGGAGCGCCTTCCGCGCGGCCCGCGCCGCCCAGTAGCTGGACAGCCCATGATTGCATCGCGGGCGTATCGTCCGCCGCCTACGCCTCCCACACCTCCAGGCGGAGTGAACTGCGCCGCTGGCGGCGTCGGGAGAGTGCCCCGCACAAAAATGGAAATGCCGCATTCCGTACCGACGAGTCGCAGCATCCCCAAGCCTGAATCCGGCTAGCAGCCTTCTTTGAGTCTTTCCCGCCCTTCCACCTTGCTGAAGCGCACCCGCGTCGCGAACCCCAATGGATCCTGAGGAGACTATAATTCAGATGTAAGCTATCCACAAATCCGGTTTCCCGGAAATGGAAATTCGGGTGGAATGCCGACCCGGTGGGCCGGCGAAAACGCACTGCCGATTCGAGGAGGTAATTCGATGGCCGGAGCCACTCTTCTTTCCGCGCTTGCCTGTTTCGCCGCACTGGCGGCGCAACCCCTACCCAGTTCGCACACCCCATTAAGGCCCCAACCGGAAGGCTACCGGGGGCGCCCAGTGCAGTTGATCCTCTTCGACGGCCCGGGAGCCACTCAGACGTATCCCACCAGTATCAATAACAACGGCACGGTTACCGGGTTTTACGCCGACGAGAATGGGGGCCACGGCTTTCTTCGCGGCATGGACGGCAGCTTTGTAACGTTCGACGCTCCAGGTTCGCAAAACATTTACCCCAGCAGCATCAACTCCGCTGGCGCAGTGGCCGGCAACTACTCCGACACTAGCCAGCACGGCTTTTTGCGGAATCCGGACGGCAGTTGGATCACCTTCGACGTGCCCGGAACATTGCCGTCCTCCTCGGGAAACCCTATCGGCATTAACGATTCCGGCACCATTGCCGGTCCCTACCTCAATGGGAGTGAAATGCATGGGTTTCTGCGAACCGCGGATGGCTCGCTCAGTACGATCGACGCGCCTGCGTCGACCTACACCTACGCGACGGGCATCAACAAGGGCGGCATGGTTACCGGCATATACGACGATGTCAATTACAACGCGCACGGCTTCGTACGGGGTATCGGGGGCGAGTGGCGCGATTTCGACGTGCCGGGTAACAACTTCGGTTTTTTTCCGCCCACGTTGAGCATCAATGATAGCGGCGTCGTGGTGGGCTCGTATTTCCAAGAAAGCACGCAAGGCTTTCTCTGGCGCTTGGGCAACTCACCGGTCACCTTCGAGGTTGCCGGAGCGGCCGGCACCCAGCCGAGCGGCATCAACTCAAACGGCGCCGTGGTCGGCTCTTACCAGGATTCAAGCTCTACGTACCACGGCTTTGTGCGGACGCCCTCCGGAGTGGTGCAAACGTTTAGCGTTCCCGGCGCGATCGGAACTTTTGCCGTCGGCATCAATGACAGCGGCGCGATCGCGGGCTCTTATCAAGATGCATCTTACGAGAGCCACGGATTTCTGCTGATTCAGTGAGCCATCGGCGGGTATAGGGAAATCGGATTTTCTTGAGACGGAACCGAAGATATCTCGCTGCAAGATGGCGGGGCGCGATTCCGTCCGGTCGATCGGCAACCGGAAGTTGGGAGTGGCGAAAGACGTGGCCGGGGCGGGAGTTACGCCTTGCGGCTGGAGTTTCTACATTTGCGGTGGGGGGCGGGCTTGAGCCCGCGCGGGGCTTTAGCCCCGCTATGGCGAGCTACGCTCGCCCGCCGGCGATTCCATCACCGCGCGAACCGTTTTTCGTTCTAATTGAAGGCCCGGTAGAGCACGCCGATCTGGGGAACATCTCGCCTTCCGCCGCTGGAAACGCGGTTCCGGACCGTTGGCGGACCTGCACCCACAAGGCTTCAAACAGATCGGCCTGCGCTGGGAAATATCATGCGAAAAGCGCCGGGTGGGGATGCTCCACCAGCAATGCGAACGCCGCGCCCAGTATGTGGTCGCGTGTGGCCATAGCCTGCTTTTCCTGCAACGTGGCCTTGTTCGCCGCCGTCATGACAGTACACCGCCAAATAAGGCAGATAACTGTCAATAGAAAAATACTCACTCTCCTAGAGCGCGTGTTTGGCGCTTGCCGGCTACCCAAGCTGGATCCCTGTCGCCTGCCCCGCGCGGATGCCAGGCCGTCAGACAGCGCCTGGCATTGGTGCCTGAGGTAGGCGTTATGAGCTCTTGAGGAGTGCGCCGCCGTAACACCGTGGGTCGATTCGTTAGCGCCCCTTCCAGCCACACGAGGACCGAGGACTGGGGGCGATGAGTTTGCCTCTCGACCGGCGCCCGGTCGCCGCTCTGGCGGCACCAAATGGCACCCGCCGCTGGGGCGGAAACCTCGTCGAGATACTGGGCAATCCAGTACTTATGGTTCCGGTACCTCTAAATCTTGAACTCCCAAAGCTTGGCCAAGCCGAATCGATGAAAACTAGCGGCGTCTATCTGAGAGGTTTCGAATGATGAGCCCCCTCTCTCGCCCCCGGACGCCATAGAAAAAGCGCCCGCCCTCAATGAGATATGTGCGGATGAAGAAGCTGCTCGCTGCCATGGAGGCTTTCCATGGCGTTGTCAACGTGCAGAGTACTATCATTGGCCTGAGTGACGCCTAGGAGTTTAGACCGGCGCTTAGCCTCACTAGTACCGGACTTTTCTGGCTCAAAAACTGCGTAATTCATGTTGACAAATGTTGTCATACCCTTTAAAGTTTCCTTTACCCGTTTCGCTGCCGCGGGTTCAAACACAGGTTCTGGGACCCAAGGGGCGGTAGCTCGCGCGTTCGAGTGACATACGGCGCAAGATAGATTGTTAAGCTGATGTTAAACCAGACTGCCAGTTTTCCTTGGTACGCGCTGCAGGTGGCATCACGTTGCGAGAAGGCTGTCGCCTCGGGTCTGGCTCTTCGCGGTTATTGCGAATTCCTTCCGTTGTTCCGCAGCCGCCGCAGATGGTCGGATCGCTTTCAGGATGTGGATCTCCCCCTTTTTCCCGGGTACGTGTTCTGCCAGTTGGATGTAAACCACCGTTTGCCGGCCCTCCTGATACCGGGCGTGGTACGCATTGTGGGACTAGGTAAGACACCCATTCCCGTGGACGAGAACGAGATTGGGGCTGTGCAGGCCGTCGTTCGATCGGGACTGTTGCTGCAACCTTGGCCCTTTCTGAAGGCCGGACAGTCAGTCACGATCGCAGAGGGACCGTTGCGCAGCGTGACTGGAATACTCACCCAGATCGACGGTTCCGATCGGTTAGTCGTTTCCATCACTCTTCTGCAACGGTCTCTGGCCGTAGCCATCCCGCGGCGGTCGGTTCGGCCCGCGGGCGACGCCGGAGACTGGGCTAGGCTGCGCCGGGCAACCGGGGTTTAGCCAAGCTTTAGCCAGGGTTTAGCCCAGGCCGCACTGACTTTACAAGTGTTTCCACATAACCATAATCCGGCAATAAACCGCTGGAAATAATCAGATACACCTGGAAAATAAGGAGGTTTCCGTGTTCAAGACCCGCACGCGGATGGTAAGCTTTCGTCTCTCGGAAGACGAATACGAGCGCCTCAAGGATCTATCTCTCATGGAATGCGCACGCAGCGTTTCCGAGTTTGCCCGGGCGGCCTTATGCAAGCTGCCCAACGGCAACGGCGATTCCGGCGCCTCGGCGGCCCCCCGGATGGAGAAACTGGAGGGCGCCGTGAGGCAATTGAGAATGGAGATGCACCAACTCCGTCAACTCGTCGAAATGACTAGAGGAAGCGCGCCCGGAGAACCGGAGACAGCCAACCTGCAGGAGAACAATCAATGAAACACGCCGGAAGAGGCATCCGGATTGGCTGGGCCCTGCTGATGGGCGCCGCCGCCATGGCGCAGCCGCCGGCCGGCGGCCAGGCGCCACCAGCGGCCAGCGCGGGGCCGCCGGCGGCCAACGTGGCACAACCGGAAGCCAGCGCGGCGCGGCCGGACCGGACTCGCATCACCTACCTGTTGGGTCCCGACGACACCGTGACCATTCACGCCGTCAACGCGCCCGACCTTAGCGAAAAGCCTTTCCGCGTGGATGCGGGCGGTGAAATCAAAATGCCGATGATCGGGCGCGTTCACGCCGGCGGCCTGACCCTCGATCAACTGGAGACCGAGATCGCCACCCGTTTGAAAGTGTATCTGGTGGAACCCGAAGTTACCGCCGGCATCACCGAATTCCGCAGCCAGCCGGTATCGGTGGTGGGCTCGGTGGCTACGCCGGGCGTGCACCAATTGGAAGGGCAGAAAACCCTGGTGGAGATGCTGGCCATAGCGGGCGGGCTGCGGCCGGATGCGGGTCCCACCGTAAAAATCGCCAGGCGCCTCGAGTTCGGACGCATTCCATTGCCCGGCGCGGCGGACGATCTCACGCATCAATACAGCCTCGCGGAGGTCAATCTGAAATCCGTGATGGAAGCTCGGAATCCGGAATACAACATCCCCATCCGCCCACACGACGTGATCTCCGTCCCGCACGCCGAAGTGGTCTACGTGATCGGAGAAGTGACCCACGCCGGCGCCCTTCCGCTGAACGAGGGCGACTCGCTTTCGGTGCTGGAAGCCGTCTCATCCTCCGGCGGGATGTTGCACACCGCGGCCATCAGCCACGCGCGGATTCTGCGGCCCGTTCCCGGACAGCAGAAGCGCAACGAAGTCGCCGTGGATCTGAAGAAAATCATGGCTGGACAGTCCGAGGACATTCCTCTGCTGGCCGGCGATGTCCTGGTGGTTCCGGGCAGCACCGGCAAGCACGCGGTATATCGCGCGCTGGAAGCGGCCATTACCGCCGGCACATTCATCGCCAGCTACGGGGTCGCGCACTAGAGGTCACACGATGGAAGAACTTCAGCACCTGTCTAACGGCTCCAGCCGGGAACTCGCCCGCCTGGCGCCCCGCGGCGACATAGCCGTCCCGGCGCCCCTAGGCTCGGACACGGCCCGCGGCGGCGTTAAACGCGAGTACGCCGGCGTCCTCGAATACTGGCAGATGGTGCGGCGTCATAAAGCCGCCGTCCTGGTGGTTTCCTTGCTTGGCGCCGTCGCGGGGTTCCTGTACACGCTGCCCCAGCCGCGCATCTATCAGGCTCACACCACCATCGAAGTGCAGGGCCTCAACGAGGACTTTCTGGGCCTGCACAATGTCAGTCCAACGGTCAGTCCGACCAGTAACTACTATCCGGACTTCGATATCCAGACACAGGTCAAGATCATGCAGAGCGAGTCGCTGGCCAATAGCGTAGTCGCCGCTCTGGAGAGGGGCAAACCGCCCGAGAACATGCGGCCGCCCGATCGCCTCACGGTCTGGAAGAAGGCTCTGAAAATCGACCCTCCCAGCCAGACCGAGCTGTGGAAGCTAGCCATCGCCACCGCCGCCGGCAGCGTGCGCGTGCGCGCTTCGGGAACCAACCGCATCGTCGAAATCACCTGCGACTCGACGCAGCCCCAGGTGGCCGCATCTTTCGCCAATACTTTGACCAAAGAGTTCATCGAGCAGAACCTGGAAGCCCGCTGGAAAAGCACCGAGTATACCGGCGAATGGCTGACCAGGCAACTGCAGGACATCAAGGTGAAGCTCGAAAAGGCGGACGAAGAACTGAACAACTACGCCCGATCTTCCGGCCTGACCTTCACCGACGAGAAGACCAGCGTGGAAGAGGACAAGCTGCGCTCCCTGCAAAAGGACCTGTTGCAAGCCCAGTCCGACCGTGTCTCCAAGGAATCCAAATACGAGATGGCGGCCGGCAGCCCGCCCGAAGCCTTGCCCGACGTGCTGGACGATTCCGCCCTGCGTGACGACGAGACCAACCTGACCGAACTGCGCCGCAAGCTTGCCGAGCTGCGCATCGCCCTCACTCCCCAGAACCCCGAAGTCCGCCGCATTCAGGCGCAAATCACCCTCATGGAAGCCACCGTGAAGCAGGAGCGCGCCAATATCCTGACCCGCATCAAAAACGAATACGAGGCCGCGCAGCACCGCGAAAAACTCATGACCGCCTCCTACCTGGCGGAAGTGAAACTGGTCGCCGACCAGTCTGAAAAAACCACTCACTACGGCATCCTGAAGCGCGAAGTCGATTCCACCCGCTCCCTGTACGAAACCATGCTGCAGCGCATGAAGGAGGCCAGTGTGGCCTCCGCCCTGCGCGCCAGCAATATCCGCGTGGTGGACCCCGCCGAGCCGCCGTCGATTCCCTACAAGCCGAACGTGCTCCGCTACATCACCATGGGGCTGCTGGCCGGCATCTGCCTGGGCGTCACCCTGGTGGTGTTGCGGGAGCGCGCCGACCGCACCCTGCACGACCCCGGAGATATCGCCTATTACCTGCATCTTCCCGAATTGGGCGTGGTCCCCACCGCCAACATCGAACTGACTTCGCGTGGCTTCAGGACCACCCGCGCCCCGGCCAAAGCCGCCGTGCTCGGTTTGAACGGCGAGCCGTCCATCGCCGGCGATCCGATGGACGACCGCGTGGAATTGATCACCCACGTACGCAAGAAGTCGCTCATCTCGGAATCGTTCCGCACCACTCTCACTTCGATTCTTTTCTCCGGCCGCAACGGAGACCGCCCGCGCGTCATCGTCCTCACCAGCGCCAGCCCCAAAGAGGGCAAGACCACGGTGGTCTGCAACCTCGCCATCGCCCTGGCCGAAATCAATCACAAGGTGCTGGTAATCGATGCCGACTTGCGCCGTCCCAGAATCCACAACGTATTCGGCGTGAAGAACGACAACAACGGCCTCAGCGAGATTCTCCTGAAACAGGAGCCTTTGGACGACGCGACTCTAGCCGTGGCTGTCCGCGCCACGCACATTCCCAACCTGTTTGTCATGCCGGCCGGCCGCTCCCGCTTCAACGCCGCCAGCCTGCTGCACTCCGAGCGGCTGCCGGAGTTGCTGCGCGGCCTGCGCAAACAGTTCGACACCATCATGATCGACACGCCGCCCATGGTGAACATTCCCGATGCGCGCGTGCTCGCCCGCCTGGCCGACGGCGTAATCATGATCCTGCGCTCCGCCCACACCACCCGCGACGCCGCCCTGCTGGCCAAACAACGCTTCCTCGACGATGGTATTCCCGTGATGGGCACCATCTTGAATAACTGGAATCCCAACACGCCCGGCTACGGCTACTACCGGAATTACTACGAGGGTTATTTCCATTACCTCGGCGACGGCAACGGCAGCGGCAACGGCAACGGCCACGGCCACGGCGGCGGCGGAAACGGCAACGGTAATGGAAAGGGCAAGCACGGGATGAACGGCAAACGCCACGCGCCCGTCCATCCGGAAACAGTCGAAGCCGAAGTCGAAGCCGACTGACACACGCCCATGTGCGGCATCGCAGGACTCTTTCGCACCGGCGGTGACACCACCCCCGCGGACCGCGCGGCCGTGGAGCGCATGGCCTCCGCCCAAACCCATCGCGGCCCCGACGATGCCGGACTCTTCCAGGACGCCCGCGTGGTCCTCGGCCATCGCCGCCTCTCCATCGTCGATCTCTCCCCCGCCGGCCATCAGCCCATGTCCAACGAGGATGGCGCCGTCTGGGTCGCCTACAACGGCGAGATTTATAACTACGCCGAACTGGCCGCCGATCTGCCCGGGCACCGGTTCGTCTCCCGCTGCGATACCGAAGTGCTGCTCCACGGATACGAAGAGTGGGGCATGGATGGGCTCCTGCGCCGGCTGCGTGGCATGTTTGCGTTCGCCGTTTACGACAACCGCGGCGCGCGGCCCCTTTGTCTGCTGGCCCGCGACCGTTTCGGAATCAAGCCTCTGTACTACGTCGCGCGGCGGGATTCCATCGCGTTCGCGTCCGAAGTCAAGGCCCTGGTAGTGTCCGGCTTAGTACCGAATCGGAAAAATCCTACGGCGATGGCTGGGTTGCTCCTGCTCGGCTCCGTGCCCGCGCCCGCCACCGGCATCCAGGGCGTGCAGTGCCTGCTGCCCGGACACTATCTGGCTGCCGCCCACTCCGGCGTGACCACTCACAAGTATTGGGCGCCGGACGCTACCGAAAACGATGCCGACCCGCGCGCCGACCATACCGAGCCGCGACCGTACAATGCCGAGCCGCGTGCTGACCATACCGAGCCGCGACCGTCAGGGAGCGGTTTGCGCGCAGCCCTTGCCGACGCCGTCAACCGCCACTTGATCAGCGACGTCCCCTTGGGCGTATTCCTCAGCGGCGGCGTCGACTCCGCTGCGCTGGTCGCCCTGGCCAGCCGCGCGAAACCCGCGCTCACAACACTTACAGTGGTCTTCGACGAACGGGAATTCAGCGAAGGCGCCGAAGCCCGCCAAATCGCCCAACAGTTCTCCACTGACCACCGCGAAGTGCGCGTCACCAGCCAGGATTTCATGCGCGAGCTGCCCAACGTCCTGCGCGTCATGGACCAGCCCACCAACGACGGCGTGAACACTTACTTCGTCTCCCGCGCCGCCCGCCAGGCTGGACTCACCGTGGTGCTCTCCGGCCTTGGCGGCGACGAGGTCTTCGGCGGCTACAAGCACTATCGCTGGCTCGCCCGCCACGGCAATTCCATCCGCCGCTTCTCCGCGCTGCCCCGCGCCCTGCGCCACGCCGTGCTCTCCACCGCCGTGGGCTACGGACGCCTGCGCGGCCGCGAAAACTGGATGCGCCTCGCCAGCCTCGAAGACGGCGTCAGCGACGCGGGCCTGTACCTGGCCCTCCGCGGCTTCTTCGCCCCTGCGCAAGTCCGCGCCCTGCTTGACGTGCAATCGAGCGACGTGCGCCAGGCCGCCGATGAGTACCTGGACTGCTTGCAATCTCCCGAGACCGTGGCCACCGGCCCGGCCTTCCGCAGAATGGAAATGCGCCGCTACCTGCACGACCAGCTCCTGCGCGACACCGACGTCTTCAGCATGGCGCATTCCATCGAAGTGCGCGTGCCGTATCTCGACCACGTCTTGGTAGCGCAGGCTTCAGCCGGCGAAGGAGCGCAGGCTTCAGCCGGCGACCTTCATCTCAACAAACCCCTGCTCACCGCCGCCGCGGCCGACCCCGCCGTCTCCGCGGCCGCCCTCCGCGGCAAGCGCGGCTTCGCTTTCCCCTTCGGCAAGTGGATGCGCCTGCACAGCGGCGAGCTGCGCGAAATGGCCCTGGCCGGCGGCTGCCTGAACCGGCCCACCATCGGCAAACTGTGGAACGAATTCGACCGCGGCCGCCTGCATTGGTCGCGCGCCTGGATGCTGGCCGTCATCGGGGCGGGGAAGTGATAATGGCCACGCAATCCACTCCCGTCCTGATCCTCCGCCCCTCCACCGGATTCCTCCGCCTCCACCTGCGCGACCTCTGGGAGTACCGCGAGCTGCTCTACTTCCTCGTCTGGCGCGATATCAAAGTGCGCTACAAACAAACTGCGCTCGGCGCGGCCTGGGCCATCCTGCAGCCCGTCATGACCATGGTGGTCTTCAGCATCTTCTTCGGGCGCCTGGCGAAAGTGCCCTCCGACGGCGTCCCGTACCCCATCTTCGCCTACGTCGCCCTGCTGCCCTGGCAGCTCTTTGCGTTCTCCCTGACCGAATCGAGCAACAGCCTGGTCGCCAGCCAGAACCTGATCACCAAAGTTTATTTCCCCCGGCTGGTGATCCCCATCGCCTCCGTGCTCGCCGGGCTGGTCGACTTCGCCATCGCCTTCGTCATCCTGCTCGCGATGATGCTCTATTACGGCATCGTGCCCACCGCCGCCGTCGCCCTGCTGCCGCTGTTCCTGCTCTTCGCCGTGGTCACCGCGCTCTCGGTGGGCCTCTGGCTCTCCGCGCTGAACGTGAAGTACCGCGACGTGCGCTACACCATCCCCTTCCTGACGCAGTTCTGGATGTTCGCCACCCCGGTGGCGTATCCGGCCAGCCTGGTGCCGGAGCGCTGGCGCGCCCTGTACGGATTGAACCCCATGGCCGGCGTGGTGGAAGGCTTCCGCTGGGCGCTGCTCGGCAAGCAGCACGCGCCGGGTCCGCTGCTGTGGGTCTCGGTCGCGGCGGTCGCGGTGCTGCTGGTAGGCGGGCTGCGCTATTTCAAGAAAACGGAAAGCACCTTCGCCGACATCGTATGAGGTTGTATTTCGGTCACGTGGCGCAGGCACTTATGCCTGCCGCGTCGGCACTCTTGCCGGCGCCTGGCGCCGGGTTCTGGCGCCAGTGCCCTATGCTCCCCTCCTAACCAATGACCGACATCGCCATCCGCGTCGAGAAGCTGGGCAAACAGTATTACATCGGCAAGCGCGAGCGCTACCACGCCCTGCGCGACACGCTCACCGACGCCATCTCCGCCCCGTTCCGCTGGCTGCGCCGCAACGGATCCGCGAACGGAAACAGCGCTCCGGACCATATCTGGGCGCTAAAAGACATCTCCTTCGAAGTCCCCCGCGGCGAGGTCGTCGGCATCATCGGCCGCAACGGCGCCGGCAAATCCACGCTGCTCAAGGTCCTTTCCCGCATCACCGAGCCCACCACGGGCCATGCCGAGATCCACGGCCGCGTCGGCTCGCTCCTCGAAGTCGGCACCGGCTTCCACCCCGAGCTCACCGGACGCGAAAACATTTACCTCAACGGCGCCATCCTCGGCATGCACAAAGCCGAGATCGCCCGCAAGTTCGACGAGATGGTCGCCTTCGCCGAGATCGAAAAATTCCTCGACACGCCCGTCAAGCACTACTCCAGCGGCATGTACATGCGCCTCGCCTTCGCCGTGGCCGCGCACCTCGACCCGGAAATCATGATGGTGGACGAAGTCCTGGCCGTCGGCGACCTCGCATTCCAAAAGAAGTGCCTCGGCAAGATCGGCGATGTAGCCAAGGGCGGCCGCACGGTCATTTTCGTCAGCCATCAGATGAACCAGATTCGCCGGCTCTGCAACAAGTGCCTGTGGCTCCACGGCGGCGAGGTCAAGATGTTCGCGCCCACGGTGCAAGCCGTCGGCGCCTATGAAACCGCTCTGAACTCTGGCAACCTCACGGCGGGCGACCCCGCCAAAGGCGCGCACGTCGATGCGCGATTCATGAAGTGGGAGATCGCCGAGCCGCGCGGGAGCGACCCGCATGTGCTCACCACCGCGGGACCGGCCAAGGTGCGCTTCCTCGTCCAGGTGAACAAGCCGATGCGCGATATCCACCACGGCATCGCCCTGTTCAACAATGAGAACCAACTGATCTGGTCCACGGCCACCGACTTTCGCGAGTTGGAACCTGGCCTGCGCGAGTTTGTTTACTCGATCCCCACTTTGCCGATCCGCCCCGGCGTGTATAACTGGCACGTCACCATCTGGCACAGTAACAATTTGACCGACGAATGGTTCTGCACTCCCAGCCTGGTCGTCGGAACGCAACCAGTAACACACCATAACGACGCGTGGAATGGAATTCTCAACGTGCCGACCGTGCTCGAGGTTAAGTAATCGCCGCTATGACAGCGCCGCTCCTCCATAGAGCCACCCGCCGCCTCAGGCGCGAGCAGGAAAACTTCGTATTTAAGGCGAGGGCGCGACTGACGCGTTTCTCTTGGGACCTGCCGGAAACTACGCTGCGGGACCTGGCCGGCTCAGATAACGTTGACTTAGCTCCTGCAATCCTCGACGACGCGGGTGTCCCGCCGTACGCGGGCTCACCCAACCACGACGACTTGCAGCCAATCCTCATGATCGCCAGGTCGCTGCGACCAAGAACCATCGTCGAACTCGGCACATCATACGGCAACATGACGGCCAACTTCTGTCGCCAGTGCCCCACTGCGAAGGTTGTCACCGTCAATGCCACGCCCGAGCAACAGACCGGAGGAATTACCACTCACTCGCTGGTGCGGGAGGATATTGGCCGGGTCTATCGCGCAAACGGGTACTCCGACCGCGTCGTGCAAATAGTCGCGAACACGCTCAAACTTGACCTCGGGTCCACACTACGTGGATCGCCAGTCGACCTAGCCGTCATCGACGCTTGTCACGATACCGACTACGTTATGAGCGATTTCAAAAAAATAAGGCCCTTCGTGAAGCCAGCCGGGCTCGTTCTATTCCACGACACCCACCCCAGCATGAAGCGGCACTTGATCGGAAGCACAATGGCGTGTATGTTACTCCGCCGCGAGGGTTTCGATATACGGCATCTGGAAAACAGCTGGTGGGGCGCTTGGAAGGCTCCCGGCAACGAACGCGGATCTGCGGTGCCGGTAGGTTAACGGTATGCCAGAGCGCCACACCGTCCTGGTGAATCAAGAACTGTCCGGCTTTGAGCACGGAATGCTCCAGGATTTCCAGGATGAGATCATCAGGCTGACGGGAGCTAGTCGCGTCCCGGCGCCGCAGCGCGGCAGCCTGACGAAACGCTTTGGCTTGGGAACGCGCTACATGCCGCTCCGGCGTTTCATGCGGCAAGACGGCTTTCACCCAGCCGCCGACGTCCTATGGGCAGTGCTCATGGGCCCTGAGGAGTACTCGCCTCTCGACGTTTTCAAACAGTGGGATCGTAGCGCAGGATTCAAAATCCTCTACCTTTTCGATACCATGGAGCGCCAACTTTCGAGCATCAGGGCTGTTCTCCGTTCGGCACGGTGGGATCTGACGATTACGTCATTTCAGGGCGCCGTGCCATTTCTCGAAGAAGAGACGCAGCGACAGTGGTTCGCGGTTCCCCAAGGTGTCAAGCTCGACCGATTCGGCCCCCCGAGCCACAGAGATCGTCCCATAGACTTCAGCGCCTACGGGCGCAGGTTGAACAGTGTCCACGAAAGCGTCAAACGGTTCTGTGCGGACACGGGGCGCTACTACGACTACACGACTACCACCCGGCTCATGACCGGCGTTACGCCCCAGGAGCAGTACAACCACTATGCCTGGCGCCTGAGGCACAGTGCTTTTAACTTCTGCTGGCCGGTGGAAGCGACAAATCCGGACAGGGCCCGGACGTTCAGCCCTATAACCTGCCGTTGGTTTGAGGCGGCTGCGAGCGGGGCTGTCGTGGTTGGCCAACCGCCGAAGGACCCCGGCTTCTCGCAAATGTTCGGCAAAGACTTCGTGGTGCCGCTGGATCCCGAACGCGCGCATGACGACTTATTCCGGTTTTGGTCACGGTTAACCGAGGAGCGAGACCTTCACCTCGAAGCTGCCCGGCTCCGGCACGAAACACTTTCTCCCCATTGGAGCTGGGAGCGCCGGGTCGAGGATATTATCGAAATCGCTGGGCTGGCCATGCCTGGTGACGGCCGCCAATTGCAAGAGCATCCTGTGGAGCGCGCGGTATGAGTCCGCCCACGCTTGACCCCATAGAACGAGGAACGCCCGCCCGGCCTCAGTCCGCGGAGGCCTCGACCACCTACCTGCGGAAGTGGGGGCGCGCGGCGGCATGCCTCCCCCAGTACGGGGTGCTCGCAACCATCGTTGCGCTGACCATGTGCCTTCTGCACCCGAGGATCGGCGTCCGGGACGACGACGGATACTCCTATATTGTGGGAGCCTACTCGCTTCAGGCGAGCCACGCCTACACCGATCTGTCCGGATCCCCGCTGAACCACTGGCCACCCGGCTACTCGCTGCTACTTTCGCGCTTCTCAACCCCATTAAACGCGGCGCTCATTTTCAATTACATCGCGCTGGTCCTCGCGAGTTGGATGCTCTTCCGGTTGGCGAAGAACAGCAAGTGGGACACCCACGAGGCGCTTGGCTTGGCGATCGCTCTTACGTTAGGCTTCTTGGGCGGCCTCTCGACCAGTGCCAAGCCGGACATCCTGGCGTACTGCGTCTTTCTGTGTGGCGGCGCCCTGTGCCTACGCGCCGGCTCCGTTCCCCGGCTGGCAGCGTACCTGATGTGGAGCATCCTCATCTGCTTCAAGCTGATCGCCGTAGCCTTCGTCCCCGCACTGCTGTTGACGGACCTCGCCGGGTGGCGGAACGACCGCCGCATAAAGGACCTCGCCGTACCCATTATTGGAGCGGCCTTTTGGTCGGCTACCGTTGCCACTCTTCTATGGTTCAATCAAAAAGCCACGGGAAGCATGATCCCGGCGAGCCACGGTAAGCCGACCCTCCTCTCACTCCCCCGCGCTTTGTCGCAACTCCTGGAATCCATACCGAGACAGCTCATAGTCAACTGGTACGGGTCGATCCGGCAACCCGCCGTTTGGGCGCCTTTCACTATGGTACTCGTGCTTGCGATCGCCGCCCTTGTCACTCTGCGGCCGCATCCAGGCCGCGAGAGACTGCGGAACATCGGTATAACGATCCTGGCCGTCTCCGGAATGCTGCAGATCGTGCGGCAGTTCGACGGGGATGCACGACTGATGGGATACGGCCTAATACTGATACTGCTTGCATGCCGGCCGAAGACCGGGTCCGCAAACCGGTGGCTGCTGTACGGGGCCGCTTCGCTAGCCCTCTTCGTCGCGAACGGGCTCGCAACCAACTCCGAAGGCGCCAACGATCCGCGCTACAGTCGACTCGCGGTGGCGGCGGCGAACGCCGGCTTACCAGTCGGAGAGATCTATTCCAACTCATCTCACATACTGGACATACACATCAAGCGGGCCACGCGTAAGGCCACCCAACCGACGTCGATTGGCATTGGCGCATATTTTCTGCTAGTCAGCCTGCCCCGTTTCGACGCGATTGCCAGCACGGTGTGGCCCGTCGAATCCCCTGCAGGGGGCTGGTGTTGCGTCTGGTCCATTCCGGGGGCGTCGCTGCTCCGGCGGCAAGCCGCTGGAAATCTTAGACACCACGGAGAAAAACTGTGCCAATGACAGCGCCAAAACCGCTGGATTACAGCTATACCGACGCACTCCCAGGCTGGGACCACAGCATCGTATTGCCGCCCATCGTGCAGGCCCTTCGATCCATACCGTCAGACGGCGCAGTGCTCGACATGGGCTGCGGAAACGGCGCGATGCTCGCCGAATCCGGAAACTGGGATCGTGGAAGCTGTGTGGAATCGACAGCTCCGAATCCGCCGTCTCGATAGCCTGAGGCCAGTGCTTCAACGTCCGGCTGGCCGACGCCACGGTCGCCCCGGCAACGCTCTTTGAACCGCAGCCTTGACCTTGTCATCGGCGCCGAAGTAATCGAACATGTCTACGACCCGCGCGGTTTCCTGCGCCAGGCCCATACCATGCTCCGTCCGCATGGGCGCCTCCTGCTAACCACCCCATAC
>JBEKMJ010000081.1:0-37387 GCA_050008575.1 Bryobacteraceae bacterium | reverse complement strand
ATTTGCCGCGGTACCCGGTGCAGTGATAGTAAACGTAGCGTTTTTTCTTGATCTCACCCACCAGAGAACATCCGCAGTGCCCGCAGTCCACTAGCCCGGAGAAGGCAAAGTCGTGGGTGACCAACGCGGTGGAGGCTTTACATCGCAATTTCCAGCCGTCTGAGCAATGCACGATGGTACGGTTCAGGTTCAGGAACGCGCATGGTTATACACAAAGTCAACCCCGCAACCACTCATTTCCTGAATGTCGACCTTGACATCTATTCGAAGGCGGATTTCCAACCGCTCGTCACTGCCCTCGGCAAAAAGGTGATGGTCCTCTACCGGGCGCATCAGACAGACCCACTGCGCGCACCTTGAGTTAACCAAAATCACCAAGACTGCCGACGCGACCATCCGCGGCTTCTGTTCTTCCACGAGCGCGAGTTCGCGTGGCGGGGCTCCATCCGAAAAGAAACGTTTGCCAGTGCCTAACTTTGGGCGATAGATCCGAACCGACCACGTGTTCTAGAAAAGGCCGGAAGCCGGCCACCAGTTCCTCCCCTGGGGGAAGATCTTTTTCCCACCCCATCCACGAACGAGGCCAGTCCCCCGGGCAAGAATGGCCGCGAGACGCGGAACTGGAAGAGTGGATTGAGAGCTTCCCCATCGAAAGGCAGGCGAGCTTTCGCTCGGGGCGATTACCACGTGTGAGGCCATTACCGCCGCCTGAATAGCGGACGGAGCGCACCCGAACGCGCCACTGTCGAGGCCGAGTTACTTACCGATTGCTCCCAAAGCGGGTGCAGGGACGGCGACGGCCCCGAACTGTTTAGGGCCAATAGGCTAAAATGGAAATCCCGGTCCGCCTGGAACCGTGGCCGAGCGCTACCGGATTCTCGTGATGTATACTTGCTCTGGAGGGAAGCCAAAATGGAAATTTCTTACTTTAGTGGCGATCGTTCTGGCTGTGGCCTCTGTGCCGCGGCCCAGTCGCGCGTAATCCCGGCGGCTGGGAACGCCAGGGTCGTACGCGTGCCTGGCACATCCAACCCTTTTTTGGCGGGCATGCCCCCTGGCACGACCTGCTGTGAAGGGGACTCTGTTCCGGCCGAGTCTCCGGTGCGCGTGAGAGGCTTGGTGCTGATACCGGGCAAAACGCTTTCCTTCGGCGCGGTCGGACACGAAGCCTACGGCCCCGGCTACCCTCTGTTTGGCCCGGATGGCGATTCCGCGCTCTTCGTGAACGACCCTTCGCTCAACGGCATCTCCGGATACAATGCTCCCGTCGACGCATTGGTCGGAGTGTTTCTCACCGATAGCGAGCCCATCAATAATCCCGCGCCCCCGAGCCTGGACTTCGGCCCTACGGGTATCGGGACGGACTTCCCAACGCTCGCCCCGGCGTTGCAACAAATTTTCTTCATCGGCGACGGATTAACGGGGACCGGCACTGGCACGAGACAGACTTTCGTGGTGCCCAGTGGAGCCACTCGCCTCTACCTCGGAGTTGTCGACGGCTTTGGCTGGTCGAACAACATCGGATCATTCATCGTGGCCATCGAGTAACTTTAGTGGGGCAGGCCCTCGGCCTGCGGCGGCCTCTCAGGCCGCCCATGTCGTCAATGACCAGGATAATTGCGAACGCGGCGCACGGTAGGACCCACCTCCGCTTGAGAATCCCGGCTGGAAAAGAAATACCAAGCAGCTTTTTGGGCGTTGCCAATCGTCAAGTTCACATGGGCATCTCGGCGAGCGTCCAGTTCGGTTGTTCGAGCAGGTTTGGGGCTATGTTTCATGGAGGTTTCGCGGCCGGCCTCCGCTTCCATTTCCTCGCGACTCTTCCTCCGCTAGCGTGAAACACCAACCGGTTCGTGGGCGTTACCGGGAGGCGGCTCCCATCTCCTAAGTGTTCCTATATAATCGACATCAGGAGGCCGTATGAGGGGATCGTTAGCCGTGTCGGTCGCCAGCCTGGGGCTTTCCATCGTTCCGGCGTCACAAGCCGCCGAAATGGACACCGTCAAGATCATCATCGCTGGTGGGGATTTGTCAGCGCCTATCGAGATTACCGATCCCGCAGTCCTCGCCGAATTTAAAGTCGGGGCCGGCCCGGGACACACTCTCTGGTTGAACTCCCGGGAGGGCGTTCCCATAGCCGTCTACCATGGGTTTATCGTCGATTGGAACAGAGGTGAGGTCGCTCCGCCTGAGGGTCTGAAGACGTATAAGGTTTCGTTTGTGACGACACGTCACGACCCTGGAACCTATGTGGTTCGTTATGCAATCGCCCCCTCCACAAACCAAGGGTATGTATATCTTCCCGGCAAGGGCGATCCAGGCTACCAGGATGATGTTCGGTTAATTCTCCGTGGAGTCGAGGGCAACTGGTTCCATGCCTGGAGCGAGTGGGAGAAAGTCGCAAATCCGCTGATCGCGGGAGGCAGCTTGCTCTCCGCCGCCGGGCGCGGCCCATACACCGGCCGGTCGGTTGCCTTCAACAGATACTTCCGAACCGTTTTGCGATCCTAGCATGCATCGCCGAGAGACGACGGCGACCGCGACGCCACTTTGGGCCGCGCGCCACGCTTGGAGTAAACGGCTGTCTACACCGCACTTTAAGGCGGTGCAGGGCGGCGCATGGCGTCCTGGCTGGAGCGCTACCGTGTCAAGGTAGCGCTCTGAATCTCGATCCGTTTCCAGCCGCCGAAATGCTTCCGCGCGGCTCGGAACCGCGTCGGCAAGCCCCGGTTTTCACCTGCGCGCCACCGACGAAGCGGCATTGCGGAATCAAACCGGGCGCCCAAGCGGAAAAGCCCGCCGCGGCGGGAGCCGGGCGGGCGTCCAATGCTATTTTATGCGATAAGTACGCTCGCCTCCTTCTGACTTGAAGGATTCCACGGCGGGGCCGGCCTTTTTCATCGCGCCCGCCATGGTCTTAACCAATGCGCCGCAGGCCACGCGGGCTCTCTCCAGCAAACTGGCGCGCCAAGTTACCGATTCCACATGTTCCGGCGTACGCATGGTTCGCTGTTTATGGTCGGGCCGATCTTGCTCGCCCACGCGTGCGAACGGCAAATAGCACTCGCGCCGCGAAACAGCGCCTTTATACTTAGAGGAGGCATTTCTTGCCGACCCTCGGGAGGACGCAATGCAAGCTGCTGCTCAGGTGATGTCCGAAACGCTGTTCCAACGGTGCGCGGAGCGCGCTCCGGTTTATGATCGGGAGAACCGATTCTTTACCGAAGATTTCGAGGAGCTCCGGGTCGCAGGCTATCTGCTGATGCCGGTGCCCTCGGAGCTAGGCGGGTGGGGGATGACGCTGCCGGAAGTCTGCCGCGAGCAGCGACGCCTGGCGTATTATGCGCCGGCCACCGCCCTCGGGCTGAACATGCACGTGTATTGGATGGGGTTGGCCGCCGATCTCCGCCGCGGGGGCGATCCCACACTGGAGTGGATGCTCCGCCAGGGCGCAGCCGGAGAAGTGTTCGCAGCGGGCCACGCGGAAAGCGGCAACGACATTCCAGTGCTTCTGTCCACCAGCAAGGCGGAGCGGGTCGAGGGCGGCTATCGCTTTTACGGGCGAAAGCACTTCGGCAGCTTGTCACCGGTGTGGACCCGGTTAGGTTTGCACGCCATGGATACCAGCGATCCAACAGCGCCAAAGGTCGTGCATGCTTTTCTGCCTCGCGACACGCCAGGATACCGGATCGAGGAAACGTGGGATGCGATGGGCATGCGTGCGACTCAAAGCGACGATACCGTACTCGAAGGGTGCTTCGTACCCGACCGCTACGTTGTCCGTGTGGTGCCAGCGGGGGCGGCGGGGCTCGACGCCTTCGTGGCTTCGATTTTTGTGTGGGCCTTGATGGGGTTCGGCAATGTCTACTACGGCCTGGCGCGATACGCCATGGACCGCACCGTCGAGACGGTGAAAAAGAAGCGCTCCATCGGGATGTCGCGCCCGATGTCCTACCATGCCGAGGTGCAGCACGCCATTTCGGAGATGGTGATCGAGTTGGAAACCGCGGAGGCGCTGCTAGAAAGGGCCGCGCGCGACTGGGCGGATAACTCCGACCCTGTAAAGGTAGGCGGATTGCTGATGCGCGTGTTGGCCGCGAAATATCGCGCCGTGGAGAGCTCCTGGCGGGTGGTTGATATGGCCATGGAACTGGCGGGCGGGTTCGGAATCTTTCGCGCCGCGGGAATGGAGCGGATTTTCCGGGACGCGCGCCTGGGCCGCATTCATCCGGCCAATAGTTTTCTGACCCATGAATTGCTGGCGAAAATGACCCTCGGGATCGATCCCGATGAGACACCCAGGTGGGGGTGATGGTATTCTCATTCGAGGGAGGATTGCATGCCGGAGTACGTAATCGAACGGGAGGTGCCCGGCGCGGGGAATCTGACCGAGGATGAGATCCGGGAAGTCTCACTCCGGTCGCTGGATGTACTAAAGGATCTTGGCTCCACTATTCAGTGGCTGCACAGCTACGTCACCGACGAGAAGATCTATTGCGTCTACTTCGCGCGGGATGAAGAGAAGATTCGCGAGCACGGCCGGCGCGTGGGCCTGCCGGTTAACCGGGTCTCTGCGGTGCGGCGGCTTCTAAACCCGGAAAAGTTTCAGGCGGGCGGCGGGCTTTAGCCGCTCCGCACATACTCCAGCACTCGATCGGCGGTCATCGAGCGGCCCTCGGCCCAGGCCCTGGTCTGTTCGGCTGTGGGTAGTTTCTCACAAGCCCGCTTGATGGTTTGACCGAGCTCATCGTGCTCCACCGCCGAGAGCGAGATTCCTAGTTTTTCCCGCATAATCGCCGCCGCGCCCGCCAATTTGAGCACGCAATCCGGACGATCGTTGTAACTGGCACAGGCGGCTAGGCGCTCAAGCACAACCGCCATGCCGCGCCGGTGCCCCAGTTTGTGAAAAACCGCCAAAGCGTTCTTGTACAAGGCCGCGGCGTGGAGATGGTGGTGGCCGCGGCAGGCCAGATCCCCGAGGTCGCGGAGCACGCCGGCAACTCCCCAAAGATCCTCGATCTGCTGAAACTGCGCCAGGCTGTCATCGTAGAGGCGGCGGGCGCCCTCCAAGTCCCCCTGGGCGGCGGCGACATCGCCCAAACCGTTCAGCGCAACCGCCATGCCTCGGATGTCACCGGTGGAGCGGAAAGCCTCCAAAGTCGTTTCGTAAGCGGTTCGTGCGATCGCATAATCGCCTTGTTTCTTTGCGATGTTGGCGAGGTTATGGAGGCCCAGCACAAACCTGCCGGAGCCCAGTTCTTTCCAGAGCAACAGCGCCCGCTCCATATGCGAGCGCGCCTTAACATGGAATCCGGCTTTATTTGACACGGTCGCCAGAGCGCTTTCCACGGTGGCAATCCCCTGTTTGTCCCCAAGCTGAAGTTGCACTTCGAGGCTACGATTCATGAACTCCCAGGACGAGTCGAAATCAAGTTGGGCATCGGCCAGGACTCCTGCCGCATATAACGCCTGGGCGCGGTAAGCACTCACGGAATTCGCACCGGGCAGTTCGAGCAGAGCCATAATCGATCGGCGGCCTTCGGTCAGGTGCTCGCGCGGCTCCCAGAACCAAAACAGCGCGCTCCCCAGGCGCAGCCCCCACTCGGCATTGCCCGACTCTACAAGGTATTCGACGGCTGCGCGGAGATTATCGTGCTCCGCGTCGCACCGGCCCAGCCAGGCCTCCCGCTCCGCCGCAGCCATCTCAGACGCTCCCTCTTCGGCCAATACCAGGCAATAGGCCGCGTGCGCCCGCCTGGTGCTGTCCGTCTCGCCACTTTGTTCCAGCCGTTCCTTGCCGTATTCCCGGATGGTCTCCAGCATGGTGAAGCGCGGCTCGCCGTCGCCGGATCCCACCTGACTCAGCAGGCTTTTGTCCACCAGGGACGTTACCCCATCGAGCACATCGATCCCCAAATCCTCTTGTGCGTCGCAGACGGCCTCGGCCGCTTCGAGCGTGCAGCCGCCCACAGCAACCGAAAGGCGCCGGAAGAGCTTCTGTTCCTCGGGCGTCAGCAGATCGTGGCTCCAGTCGATGGCCCGCCGCAGGGTGCGCTGCCGTTCGGGCAAATCGCGGGCGCCACCGGTCAGCAGTTCCAATCGGCTGGCGATGCGGGCCAACAAGCCCGCGGGCGGCAGAACCTTAACGCGGGCGGCGGCCAGTTCGATGGCCAGCGGCAGACCGTCCAACCGCCGGCAAATCTGGACTATGGCGTCGGCGTTTTGCACCGTCAAGGAGAAATCGGGCTTTACGGCCGTGGCTCGCTGGACGAAGAGCGCGATGGACGGAAAATCAAGCAGGCGGCCCGGCGAAAGCGGCGCATCGGATTCCGGCAGCGGCAGCGGCGGCACCGAAAACTCCCGCTCGCCATAGACACGGAGAGCGGTTCGGCTGGTAACCATGGCCGTCACCCCGGGACACGCATCCAGAATGTCCGAAACATCCGCCGCCGCGGCCGCGACCTGCTCGAAGTTATCCAAAACGAGCAGCATCCGCCCGAGGCTCGCCAGGTGTTCCTTGACCACTTCGCTGAGCGGACGCCCCGGAGCTTCGCGAATTCCCACTCCTTGGGCTATGGCGGAGACCACCAGTTTGGGATCGAAGAGGGGCGCCAGGTTCACGAATCGAATCCCGCCGGGAAAACGGTCCATCGCATCGCTGGCAGCCTGCACCGCCAGCCGCGTCTTCCCTGTGCCTCCCGGACCCGTCAGGGTGATCAGCCGGATTTCAGAATCGAGTAGAATAGGTTGGAGTGCCGAGCGTTCCGCGCGCCGCCCGATGAGCGCCGTCCTTTGCAGTGGCAGATTGGTCCGCCGGGCGCCTGGTTCTAACGGAACCCCGCTGCCGGCCCCAGAGCCCATGAGCGCGGCATCCACCTCCGCCGCCGTGGGCCGGATCGACGCATCCTTGTGCAGCATGGCCAGGATGAGAGTCTCCAGCGGCTGTGGGAGGTGCGGGTTCACTGCAGAGGGCGGAACCGGCGTCTGCGAATGAATGGCGTGCAATGTCGCCATGAGCGAGTCTGCGTAAAACGGATGCCGGCCCGTGGCCATCTCATAGAAAATAATTCCAAGGGAAAATACGTCCGAGGCGGCCCCTACATTCTCGCCGCGCACCTGTTCCGGAGACATATAGGCGGCCGTCCCTAATACCTGGCCGGGATTGGTGACATCGAGCGACGCCCGGCCTTCGGTTTCGTGCACCAATCGCGCCAGCCCGAAATCCAGGATTTTAACGTACCCGTCTTTGCGAACCATGATGTTGGCGGGCTTGATATCGCGATGAATAATCCCGGCAGCGTGCGCCACGGCCAACGCCTTGGCGATCTGACCGCCCACGGGAGACAGCGATGCCGAAGCCGGACCGGCGTCCAGGATTTCGCGCAGGGTCCGGCCTTCCACCAGTTCCATGACCATGTAGCGGCCGGCATCGCACGTTCCGATATCGTAAATCGTGATGATATTCGGATGATTGAGCGCGGAGGCCGCGCGCGCTTCCCGCTCGAACCGCCGGACGCGCTCGGAATCCAGCAGGCTGCTGGGGAGCAGTTTGATCGCTACATTTCGTTCCAGCCGCTGGTCGCGCGCGAGATAAACTTCACCCATGCCCCCGGCGCCCAGCGGAGACAGAATTTCGTAGCAACCGAGAATGCGGCCGATAAGTGGCACACCCGCGGGCCCGGCCGGCTGTGTGTCCATACCGGCTGCCGCGGTGGTAGCCATGAATGTTCCAGCCTCTGCGTTTGCTTTCAGCAGCGACTTGACCTCCCGCTGCAAAGCGGCATCGCCGGAACAAGCCTGCTCCAGGAATGAAGAGCGCTTATCGGACGGGCGGTCTAGGGCCGCGTGATAAATCTCCCTCACGCGCTGGAACCGCTGCGGGCTCATCGTTTCGCCTGGCTGAGCTCACGATAGAGCCACGCCCGTGCGAGACTCCAGTCTCGCCTCACTGTTCCCACCGACACATCCAACACTTCCGCCATTTCAACCAGACTCAAGCCCCCAAAGAAGCGCAATTCCACAATGCGAGCCTGGCGTGGCGCGAACGATTCCAGTGAACGCAATGCTTCGTCCAGCGCCAGGAAATCTCCGCAGCCTTGGAGCGGGACACCTGCCGCTTGGGACAACGAGACGTGCACCGCACCAGCGGCGCGCTTTCCACGATGTTGCGCGCGTGCATAGTCAATCAGAACGTGACGCATCATCTGCGAAGCCATGGCAAAGAACTGCGCCCGGTTTTGCCAGCGTACGTCCTTCCAGTCGATCAGCCTGAGGTAAGCCTCATTGACCAGAGCGGTAGTTTGCAGGATATGGCCGTGCCGTTCGGCCGCGAGGTGCCGGGCGGCGACCTGATGCAACTCCGGCTGAAGGACGGCTGCCAGTTGTTCCATTGCCGCCAGATCGCCCTCGCCCCAGGCAATCAGCAGTTGCGTGATGTCCGGCGATTTCCCGGCCGGCCTGGGCTCAAGCGACGCCACAGCCGTATTCCCCTCCTGGTGATTACATTATCACGCGTGAGCAGGATTGGCCCTCGCCGCTCCCACAACTGGTGACACCGGAGCACGCATTGAACCCCTAACTGCTTTATTTTAGGCACATTGTCGCCAACAGTTCCTTCACGCTCCACACATGGTGCGTGATCCCCGCTTCCATCGCTGGCGTGATCTTCAGAGAGCCGTGAATCTGACAGAAGTTGTACCACGCGAAGTGGAGCGCGACCGCCGCGCGGTGGTTTCGATCTTGCGCACCCCATCCCACTACCGAAGACAGCGAGTTAATCGACCAAAACATTTCTCCGTCGCAGAAACTTCGGACCAAGGTCTGCCGCGCGGGCAAATCAAGGGCCTATTTACAGTGGTGGGCCCATGGCGACTCGAACGCCAGACCTCTACCGTGTCAAGGTAGCACTCTAACCAAAGTTTCTTTACGTTAGATTTCAGCGATGCTGTAGCGTGCGGCTCGCGATCCCTAGGAGCGAGGCACAACTGATCACGCCCGGTATCCAGTGGCCCCACTGAAAGAGGTTTCCTCAGTTTCGCGGCGGGCAAAAGCCGATAAAGCAAGGCATAGCCGATCGCCGCGAAAGTGAGGAAACCGTGCAGTGAACCAAACCGCAGGGTAATGCTGGTTCTTTAATGGGTTTTGTTCCGAAGTGGGGCCTGAGTAGCGGTGTTGGCGAAGACGTTGGCTGCGCTTTTGGCGTGTAGCCTGTTGGGGTTGGGGCAAGCGATGAAGGCTTTTGGCGCCCCGCAGCGGCGGGTGCGAGAGACATTGGGCTTGGTGTGGGTGCCGGATCCGCTGGGAGAGCACGCCGGACAGACGGGTAGTGTGCCCTGCCGGGATAGCAGAGTTAGGGTCGTAGCGAGAGTCGGCGCGCGGGCATCATGAACTGTCCAGGCGGAGAGGAACCGGACCATGGCAGGGCCACAGAGTCTGGATGGAGATCAGGATGCCGACGCCGCACCTGGGACATCGCCTCGGACTGGCGGCGACGAGGGCCGCATTATAGTTGCGGCAAGCGGCGGGCTGGGGCAACAACTGGGAGCACGGGGCGGCTAACAGTTGGCGGCAGAGGACTAGTTTGTCAGTCCGAGCCGGTGGGTGGTCGGGACGTCGAATAAGCGGCCTTTTTCGTGGGGCAGGCTCGCAGCCTGCGGCGGCCTCGTAGGCCGCCTGCCTCGAAGCTCTGCCCACTTTTTGCTGGGCTTGGTAGCATAGGCTTCAGCCTGTGTCAGGCGAGCGACGCTCGCCCGCGGCGCGCTCCGCGCGACGGCGACCGCAGGAGTGCGGTCGCGGCAGCATCGAAAGCCTCCGGTAGGCGACTGAGAATACGGCTGGGCGGCCTGCGAGGCCGCCGCAGGCTGCGAGCCTGCCCCACAACTCGGCTTTCATGCGCATTTGGTGGGCCGCCGCGGCCCATGGAGACAGGCACGAGTGCCTGCGCCACGAAGCGAAGCCGACTTCAAGGTGTCCGGGTCAGTGGCTCACCTTCAGCACCCACGCGGGCTGGGCAAGCAACTCCTCGGGGAGTTCGGGCAGTTCGACTGTCACGGACCCACCGCTGGATTTGAAGCGTAGCGGCGCGGCACTCCCCAGCAGTGTCACCGACTTTGGTTTCTCGCTTGCATACGCCTTTACGGTGAACTGCCGGCCAGGCCAGCGCGGCAGGATGGCGTACAGATCGCCGCCCTTCGATGTAAAAAAGGCCTCGATGGAAGCCTTGCCGCCTTCCTGTTTGCCGGCGAGTTTGGCCACGTCGTAGTCGGAGTTGAACTCCGCATTGTAGTCGATCTTCGGCACTTCGCCCGCGCTCCATTGACGGCTGGCCTTCCATGGCTTCGTTCCGTAGATCGCCTCGCCGTTCACCTTCAGCCACCGGCCGATCTGGGTGAGGCGCTCTTCCATGATCAGGGGAATGGTTCCGTCGGCGGCGGGGCCGATGTCCAGCAGCAAGTTGCCGCCACGGCTGACTATATCCGCCAACAGGATCGCCAGTTCGCGGCCGCTGTGATAGTGTTCCAGGCGTTCCGCGCGATTATAGCCGTAGGAGAAGCCCATCCCGCGGCTCTCCTCCCAGGGATGATCCATGCCGCTCATTCCCGGCGTGTATTCGGTGGTCCAGTAGCCGCCGTGTTTGTGGCGGGTGTCCTTGCCCCAGCGGTCGTCGACGACCACTTCGTCCTTCACGGGCGACTCGTTGAACAACCACGCCAGCAACTCGGGACTGCGCCACTCGCTTGAGGGCAGCTCCCATTCGCCGTCGCTGAAGATGAGGGACGGCTTATAGCGCGTCACCACATCCTTGAATTGCGGCATCATGTGTTCGGCGACGTAGCGTGGCTTGTCGGAAAGATACAGCGGGTTGTACCATTCGTAGAGCGAATAATAAATGCCCATGCGGAGTCCATGCGCCCGCACGGCGGTGGTCAAGTCGCCCAGCAGGTCGCGCCGCGGGCCGATCTCCGTGGCGTTCCAAGGGCGTCCCCAGGTCCGGGAGGCTTCCTGGCTCGGCCAGAGGGCAAAACCTTCGTGGTGCTTGGATGTCAGAACGACATATTTCGCGCCGGACCGCGTGAACACGTCCGCCCAGCGATCGGGATCGAACAGTTCGGCATGGAAGTGCGGCGCGAAATCGTGGTAATCGTACGCGGCGCCATACATGCGCTGGTGGTAATCCCAGGACCCGGCGTCGACCGGATCCGCGCCGGGTTTCTGTCCTTCGGTGACGGCGTGCCAGTACCACTCGGCGTAGGCGAGTTTGCCGGGCAGCACCGGGGCGTACGAAGGCACCGAGTAAACGCCCCAGTGGATGAAGATGCCGAATTTGGCGCCGGAGAACCAGGCCGGTGTGGCGCGCTGGTCTAACGATTCCCAGTTGGGTTGGTACGTCTGCGCGCCGGCGCACATGGCGCACAACAGGAAGAGCCGCAAAAGCTTTTTGAAATGCACGAACCGTACCGTATCCAATTCGCGGGGATTTGTCAATAAACAACGTTAACTGTCACGTCTTATGCGCGGGGATGGCGCCGGCCGCGGACCCGGCCCCGCTGAAGCGCGGCCAGTTGAAACCGTAGAAGGCCACAACTACGAAGCAGCATGCCGGCACAATGAACCCGCGGGACATGTCGTACCGGTCGGCGACCTGCCCCATCAGCTTGGGCAGGATGGCGCCGCCCATGATCGCCATGACAATGAAGGCCGAGGCCTTTTTCGCGCGCGCGCCGAGTCCGAATATCCCCAACGCAAAGATGGTGGGAAACATGATCGACATGAAGAAGTAACTCAGGAACACGCAAGCCACCGACAGCCAGCCCAGTTTGCAAAAAACCAGCAAGGTGGCGGCGACGTTCAACAAGCCGTAGAGCCCGAGCACCTTGTGGGCGGCGAATTTTCTGAGCAGGCCGGCGCCGCTGAACCGCCCGGCGAGGAAGCACACCAGCCCGATGGACGCGATGTTCGACGCACCCTTGTTGCTGAGCCCTAGAGCGCCGTTCAGCCCCGGCTCGAACCAGCCGGAGAGCCAGCCCTGCAGGAAAGTGGCATGGCCGGAGACGCTCCCCAGCGCCGTCTGCCAGGAGCCGGGAATGGGCGGAACCTCGGCCGTCATGTAGTTGATGAAGAAACTGAATATGCCAGCCTGCGCGGCTACATAGAAAAACTGCGCCACCACCGCCATCACGAAATGCGGATGCGACCAGATGGAACGCGGGGCGCCCGCGGCGGCGGCGTCCAGGTGGTAGTCGTCGCTCGTTTTGATATCGGGAATATCGGCGAAATAGAAGACCACGGCAAGCGCGATTACGATCATGGCGATGGCCGCATAAGGGATATACAGGGTCTGGCTTCCGGTGCTATGGCCCTGCGCGTCCTTCGAGTAGAAATACATGCTCCCAATGATGGGGCCGCAGATCCAACCTACGCCGTTGCACGACTGAGCCAGGTTGATGCGGGTGGCGGCATATTGTCTGGCGCCCAGCACGGTAGTGTACGGGTTGGCGATCGTTTCCAGAAAGGTGAGGCCGGTGGCTATCACGCAGACCCCGGCCAAGAACCCCACAAAGGCCATGTTGGGAGATACGCGTCCCTGGTGGACCATGTCGTTGATGTGCGTGGCCGGGATGAACCATAGCCCGCCGGCCGCCACAATTAAGAGCCCGGCGATGAGGCCGCCCTTGTACCCCAGCCGTGTGGCCAGCCAGCCGGCGGGCAGCGACATTAGAAAGTAGCCGAGATAGTGGGCGAACTGCACCCACGCGGACTGGGACTTAGTCAGGCTCAGTTCCTCCTGGAAGTGCTTGTCCATCACGTCGATCATCCCGTTGCACACGCCCCACAGGAGGAACAGCGAGCAGACCAGAACGAAGGTGAACACCAGGTTCCTTCCGTCATCCGCGATGAAGAGAGTCTTTTTGTTTTCGGTCATGATTTGAGGGCGGATCCTGCCGCGCGACAAGCCGCGCGCCGGGCGTGGAACGCCGCTTGATCGGTACGCACGGCGATCTCCGCCGAGCTATAGCGGTCCGCCGAACGAAAAGCCGTCTTCTGCTCCGGCGTGGCGCCGGCAATGTCGAACATCCACAACCAACGGCGAAACTCCGCGCAGTCTTCCTCGGCCGGAAATAATTTGGCATTCCAGAGCGTGCGTTCCCCCGCGGGTGTTTCACTATCCCAGATATCGGAAAGCGGCGCGCCGGCGGCAAGCAGCCATTGCGCCAACGGCAGTCCGCAGAAAGTCGCGCCTTCCGCCTCGGAGCGCTTGAACGTGTCGTCCACTCCGCAACACCGGATGAAACACGCTTTGCCGCCCTTTCGATCCAAGCCCGATGAGACGTCCAGGCAGGCCCCCGCTGGCAGGCTGAGAGGATCGAGAACGTCGACGCCCACGACTACATTGCGGCTCTGGAGCCGGAGCGGCGCCCGCAGGCGGCAACCCTCCACCCAGACTTCCCGCCCGCCGATGCCGCCCTGGTCCTGCATGTCGTTGTTCATGGCAAGTATGGCGCTCGCTGGCGGCGCACCCAGGTCCTCGGTAAGCATTTCCAGGCCACTCGAGATCAACTGGCTGGTGGATCCGAAATGCAGGAAGCTGCACTCACGGAGTACCCGGACGTTGAATGGGATTGGCCGCAGTGCGGCGAACAGACCTGCCAGGACGGCTTCGTCGAGCGACGATCTGCTGGACCGCGCGGTCGTTAGGTAATGCCCGAGGGTCGCTTCCGTTCCCAGGGCGCAGCAGATCTCGCGGTACAAATCGATGCCATGAGACAGGATCGCCGCGCGCGCCGGCGAAGTCCCGAAGGTCCACAGGAGCCTGGCCGCGGCGCCGGCATCCAGGCTCATGATACCGATGTCTAGGATGGACCGGCCATCGGCGCCGATGGCGCAGGCTTCGATTTGCGCACACATGTTGGGCTTCTGCAAATACAGGCGCACGGAACCATCGGCGTTGGGGCAGAGCACGCCGTGACGAGCCGCCTCTTGCGGAGACGTGGGCGCCCCGATCGCGGTAATTCCAGGCCCGTCGAAGTGCACCGCCGCCGAGTCGAAACGGATCAGGGCGTCTCCGGCGGCGATCACCACCTGGCCGGCGCCCGGCGCGCCGGCGGGAAGGCTAAGGAAGTCCGGCACGAGCCGGTCGAACAGCGTGGAGCCTATTCCCGGCTGGGTTCGGCCGGGGAGCGGTATGAAGATTTTCCCGCAAGGCGAGTATGCGGGCAGGCGGCGGGAGTCGCCCCCTGCATGCACGATCAGAATGCGCAGCCGGCTGAGGATTGCCTCCGCGCGATGTCCCTCGCTGGCGTCTTGGTCCGGCTTGGACTCGCGATCGAGCACCGCGGTAAGGCACTGCAGGGTACTGCCGCCGCTCCCGATGCGGCGGCCGTCCGGATCCGGGATCACCAGAAAGTCCCGCACCTGCGCCAACTGTCCCATCTCGCGGCGGAGCTGAATCTGCGACGTATAAGCCGCCGCCTGCCGGCCATTGGCGGCGGTGACGATCAGGTAATCCCAACGCTCAGGGGATTCCGGTGGAATCGCTGTCACGGTAGTCTTCGGGTGGACTCGCGCGCCACAACCGACGGCTGGAGCATAATGCTCTTGGGCTGTGGCGCGACCTTAGCTTCAATGAGCGACAGCACCAGTTTGCCGGCGCGCTCGCCGATGGCCCGGCTTTGCTGGTCCACGCTCGAAAGGGGCACGCGCAGCGACTTGTCAAAATGCAGATTGCCGCATCCGATCACGGCGATATCCTCGGGTACGCGCAATCCGGATTCGAGGATTGCGTCGATCACTCCGATCGCGATCGGGTCGTTATAACAGAACACGCCATCGGGCCGGGGAGTTAGAGCCAGCAGCTTCTTCATGGCCTCGTTGCCGGTGATCCAGCTATCCACGTCGGCCGAGCGTCCGGCCAGAACGTATCCCTGGAACTGGCTCAGATCGTGACGCGTGAGGGCCTGGTGGTAACCTTCCAAACGCCCCAACGCCGTGCTGGTGGCGGGGCCGCGGATGTGCGCGATTCTCAGGCATCCGGCCGCTATCAGGTGTTCGGTCGCCAGACGGCCGACCGCGATGTCGTCCACCCCCACAAAATTCGCGGGCATACCCAGAAAAGCGCGGTCGATGAGCACGTACGGAACCTCCTGCTCCTCAATGCGCCGGAAGCTCTCGACGGTCCACTGGGTGGAGGCGATCGTCAAGGCATCCAATCTGCGGCTGAGCAGCCGCTTGATCTCCTGGCGCTCGAGGTCGGGATCGCCTTCCGAGGAGGAGATCAGCAGGCTGTAATTCTTGCGGCGCAGTACGTCGGAGAGCCCGCTGGCGACGTCGGCGAAGAACGGATGCATCAGGTCCGGCACAATCAACCCGGCCGAATAAGTGCGGCCCGTAACTAGAGCGCGGGCGGCCATGTTCGGCTGGTAGTTCAACTCCTTGATGCGCTTGAGTACGCGTTGCCGGGTCTCCTCTCCGATGTCGCTGTGATTGCGAATCACCTTGGAAACCGTGACCACGGACAGCCCGAGTTCTCGGGCGATATCCTTCATCGTGACCGCCATTTTATCCATTATGCACCCTGGCGCGAAAAACGCAGGCCCCTCCGCCGGGCTGGCCGAACACCCTTGGCGCGGGTTCAAATGCCGAGTAAACCACGCCGCCCCAGCGGGTGTCAACGGTGGCTGAAACGTTAAAGTAGGCTGCCAACCGACACCCATCCGGCTTGGGAAGCCGACCGCGGAAGAGGGGTCGCTTAGCCCCGGCCAAACGATCCGTACGTTTTGTTACGTTCCCGCCCGGGCTGCGGGACGCGCCGGCAACCGCTGGCGCGCGGTCTGTCGATCGGCCTGGCCAAGGGAAGTAGTGATGAACCTATCACGATGATTTATAAATATATTACGGTAATGGACAAGGTAACCTCGTCCTATGGGTTGCCGCGATGGGACAGACTCTGCCGGCCCGCCATCTCGATTAAACCGCGAACGCGGAACGCGTCAGTTTCCGGGCAAATCATTTTTCGCTTGCCACAAAAGCCGACCGTTAGTATACTTCCACTATGATCAAGTTAACGGTACAGTCATCGTCATTTGGGTAATGAAATTAGCCTCTCCGGAAACACACTCGCCAACCTGTCGATTGGCGAGGTGCGGGGCTAAAGCCCCGCGCGGGATAAATCCCGCCCCCCAAGGCTTTGGGTTTCCGGCCTTGGTGACACCCCCCGGCCGTGCCCTATTCTGCCCGCAGCCATCATTGCGAACCTACTGCGTGGTATTCAGCAAAATCGAAACGGTGCCCGTAGAACTGGAAATCACAGGCACGTAACCCGCGCTCACCGCCAAGTCCGCCTTGCCGTCGTTATTAAAGTCGCCCACCGCCAAAGCCTGAGGGTAGAGCATGGGGAACTGGAACGGCGCGGGCTGGAAGGTGCCGTCGCCCTTGCCCAGCAGGATGGAGACGGTATTCGAAAGATTGTTGGCAATGGCCAGGTCCGGGATGCCGTCGCCGTTAAAATCGCCGGCCACCACGTATAGCGGTTCGAAACCCACCGCGTAGTTCACCTGCGGCTGGAACGTGCCATCGCCATTGCCCAGCAGAACCGAAACCGCACTGGACGAGTAGTCGGCCACCGCCAGGTCCGGTTTTCCGTCACCGTTAAAGTCGCCGATCGCCACCGTAAGGCCGAAGATCAGGACGCCGTAAGGCACCGGCGCCTGAAAGCTGCCGTCGCCATTGCCCAGCAGGATGAAGACATTGCTGTCGAAGGAGCCGCTGAGCGCCCCACCGACCACCGCCAGATCCAGCTTTCCATCGCCATTGAAGTCGCCCACACCTATACTGACCGGGTCAGGTCCGGCGGCAGACTCCTTGGCCGGCTGGAACGTGCCATCGCCGTTACCCAACAGGATGCCGGCGTTGCCCATGAAGTTAATCACGGCCACGTCCAGATTCCCGTCGCCATTGAAGTCCCCCACGGCCACGCCCGATGGGTTCCCTCCAGTTGGAAAGCGCATGCCCTGCGCGAATGTCCCGTTGCCTTTTCCCAGGAGAATCTCGATGGCGCCTTGCGGACCCCCGCCAAAGATGGCTAACGCCAAGTCCAGGTTGCCGTCGCCGTTGAAGTCGCCCACCGCCACCGCCTCGGGGCCGGCTCCCACTACCCGGCTGACCGGTTCATGAAAAGCTCCGTTGCCCTTGTTGATGAGGATGGAGAGGGTATCGGACATCGTGTTCGCCACGGCCAAGTCGGGTTTTCCATCGCCATTGAAGTCGCCTACGGCAATCGACAGTCCGCCCGGTTCGAGGGAATAGGATCGCGGTTGCGGCCCAAATTGGCCCTTGCCATTGCCGAGCAATATCGCTACCGCGAAGGAGCAGCTATCGGCGATGGCTAAATCCGCCTTGCCGTTTCCATTCAGGTCCGCCGCGATCAGACCCTCGGGGCAAGCGCCAACGCCCAGCACCGCTCCCAATTGGAAACTGCCGTCGCCCGCGCCCAGCAGGATCGACACAGTGCCGCCATTGTTATACGACGCTGCCACATCCGGTTTCCCGTCGCCGTTGAAGTCGGCCACGGTCAAGGACGAAAACGGTGCATCGCCTACCAAGTAGACCACCGGCGTCCGGAAAGTTCCATCCCCGTTCCCGAGCAGGACGGAGACGGTGTTCTGGTTGTCGTCGATGCCGTACTCCTGGCTGCCCGTGAGCACCGCCAGATCGGGCTTGCCGTCGTTGTTGAAGTCAGCCGTGGCGAGAGCGCCCGCATAACCGGCGAGGTTGTAATCCACGGGTGTCTCGAAGGAGCCATCGCCTTTGCCCAGCCAGGCGGACAGAGTCATGCCCTGCGATTCGGATACCGCCAGGTCGGCTTTTCCATCGCCGTTCCAGTCGCCGACTACCACGGCCTGCGGCTGTAACAAATCCGCGTAGGTCAAGGCATTTTGGAAAGTGCCGTCGCCATTGCCCAGCAAGATCGCGATGCTACCCTCGCTCGGCGTACTGCCTTTGTTGGCCGTCACCAGATCCAACTTGCCGTCGCCGTTGAAGTCGCCGACCGCCAGCGATTCCACATCTTGTCCGCCGCGATAACTGGCCGGGGGTTGGAAGGTGCCGTCGCCCTTGCCTAAGAGCACCACTACGCTCTCGACGTCGGCGACGTTCGCCACCGCCAAGTCCAGTTTTCCGTCGCCGTTGAAATCGCCGACGGCGATGGAGGTAGGGTTGATTCCGCTCAGCCCGAGACTCACCGGCGGCTGGTAGGACCCGTCGGGCTTGCTGAGCGCGATCAGCACGTCGCTCGCACCGCCCATTACTAAATCCGGCTTGCCGTCGCCGTTGAAATCGCCTTTGGCGACGACTGCCGGCTGAATGCCGAGGGTGATCAGTGTGGGGGCGCTAAAGGTGGGCGGCGCGGCCGCATTCAGGTTGAAAGCCCAAAATAAGCAGGCCGCGCAGGTCGTCGTCATGCAAACCGATGTTCTTGTGCGTTTCAGAGTGTCCTCCCGGTCGAGCAACTAGAAGCATCGCGCCGGGAACGGGGAAAGTCAATGTTTGAGGGCGAGCCTCGGTACCACTTGGGCGTTGACGCACACCAGCCGGTTTGGGTATATTGCAGTTGTCGCCTCGGAATTTGCCGGGACGCATTCCAGACTCTCCTGCCAAAGGAATCCTTAACATTTATGTCGAACGCTCTGACCGGAGCCGAGTTTAAGAAGCAATTGCGCGAGGGCGCCCCCAAGATGGGGCTCTTCCTGAATGGCCACAGCCCCACCGTAGCGGAGCAGTTGGCGCACAGCGGTTACGATTGGCTGTTGGTGGACACCCAGCACGGGCCCATGGATCGCGAAAAGCTTTCCGCCATGCTCTGCGCCATCGCTAGCGGCGGCGCGAAGTCCATGGTACGCGTGGCCGGATATCACGACCGGGGCGGCATTCAGCAAGCCCTGGACCTGGGCGCGGACGGTGTGCTGATCCCGTACATCAACACCGCCGACGAGGCGCGCCAGGCGGTCAGTTGCACGCGTTATCCGACCGTGGGGACACGCTCCGTCTACTTTCCGCAGCGCAGCACGAACAAGGCCGGGCTGCTGGGCTATGTGGGAAATGCGAACGCCAATATCATTGTGGCGCTGCAAGTGGAGACGGCGTCTTGTATTCAGAACATGGCGGAGATCGCCGCCGTTCCAGGCGTAGACATCCTGTTTCTCGGCCAGAACGATCTATGCATGTCGATGGGACTGTATGAAACCTATGAATTCCCGCACATGTATACGTCGCCGGAGTTGAATGCCGCCACCCAGACGCTGGTGGAGCAGGCTGGCAAGAACCACGTTATTTTGGGATTGTTTCTGTTCGGCACCAGCCGCGTCGGCGAGTTTCTGGAGAAGGGTTTCACATTTATCAGCATCGGCAACGACCTGCACCATCTTCTGGCGCAGGCCACCACGTATGTGAAGGAGATGGAAGCCGCGGCGGCCGAAAAAGGCAAGCCGTGGGTGCGGCGTCCGACCGCATTGATGTAAGATCGGCCATTTGGTGGGGCAGGCGTCTACGCCTGCGGCGGGACTGGAGTCCTGCCCAGGGTCGAGCTACGCTCGCCCGGAGCGGGTTCTGGAGAACCCGCGCAGGACTGGAGTCCTGCCCCACCACGGCGCACAGAATCTACTTCACGCGCACGGCTCGCGACAGCCGCAGCGCGATCCCTTCGTGGAAGTCCGGCGAGCGGAGCACTTTCTCGCCTCCCGCGTGATGGAAGATCGCCGCCCGCGCGAAGGCGCCGGTTTCCACGTCGATCCATACGCCGGAATACGCCCCAGCGGGTAGATCGAGTGTCACGTCAGTGGGGCCGCTGCCATCGAAATACATGACGTACTGCCGTCCCGGACTGGAGAGTACCCGCGTGTAGACACCCGCCGCATGCTTCACCGTGTGTGTGTCCGGAGCAAAGCCCTCCAACGGCAGCTTCTGCAGGAGTTCGCTCAGCACCCGCAACTGCTGCCGCAACGCCGGGCTACCGCCGCCGGGACCGTTCGGCTCGGTATCGGTTCCATCCTCGTGCCCCACGCTGAACGAATAGTCCAGGCTGTCGAACACGCTGCCGCCAGACAGCATGAAGTTCCACGCCTGCCGCCGGTAGAGCGCGTCGCCACGTCCCAGGAAGCCCGTCTCGTCGTACGAGATGGCTTTCCCGAGTCCGTAATTCAGCAGGACCGCCTCCGGATACGCGTAATGGAAGTTCACAATGCTCACGCCCGGCACGAGTTGCCGCACCGGAAACCGGAAGCTGCAGTAGTTCTGTGCGATCAGGTGACGGTTGGGCAGCGCGTTCTCCTCGCTCGAAATCCACGCCGCCACGCGTGCCTGCCACGCCGTGGACATCTCATCGGCGACGTCGACTGAATTCGGATACACGTCGCGCGCGGGCGCCTGCAGATAAGGGTTCACCACATCGGCGGTCACGGTGCGGTCCGACCATGGCTCGTTTTGTATCTCGAAAATTACGTTGTCGAAAGCGTTCGCGTCCCGGACCAGCTTGCGCGTGTAAGCCTCCTGGCGCGCGAGGATGTTGCCGTTTTCGATGGTGTGCAGCTTCTTCCAGTCGATAGCCTCGGTGCCGTTGACGTTGTTGGCCGGGTTCAGGACGCTGACCTTCCACTGCATCTCCTGATAGTGCGAGGAGAACAGCGTCACCTCCACCACGATGCCGCGATTGCCGGCTTCGGACAGAAAATCGTGGAAGCGGGCGAAGAACGCCGGGTCCCAGCGATCCAGATCGAACTTGTTTCCGCCGCCTTCGTAACCGGGCGTCGCGCTGCGTGCCCAGGGCGCCATGAACCGTCCCGGCGCGGGCGCCAACGTGTTGCGTTTGATTCCGAACGATTTTGCCGGCACCTCCCGGTAGCTGCCACCAAAAAGTCGCGTGTAGTTCATTCCTTCGGCCGCGAGAGTCGCCAGATAGCGGCGATAATCGAAGTCCGCGTTCATGACGGCGCCATAATGTTCGCCGCTGGCGATCAGCGCGACGGCTTTTCCACGATACAGGAAATAGTGCGGGTTCCGCGGGTGCAGGCGGATGGGTTCGGCCGCGGCCGCGGACAGCAGGACGGCGAGCAGCGCGGCCGCGCGGGTTGTGACAGTCATGGCTACTCCACTTACTGCAGCGGGAATCCGTGCGCAGTACTGCTCGCGTCAATATAATATCCCGCGATAACTCCCGCCTCGTTGATGCTCATGGCCCAGGTCCCTTGCAGCATGCCCGTGCCTGCGCCCGGAGCTTCGAACGTGTCCAGCGCGCCACCGGGAGACCGCACGAACCCGCGATAGGACCCCTTTTCGTCGATGGAATATCCCACGACTGCGCCCTCCTCGTTGATGCTCACCGCGAAGGTGGCCTGGACGTAACCGGTGCCCGCGCCGGGAGCATCGAACGTCGCCATAGTACCATCGGTGGCGCGCACGAAGCCATGCGCCACATTGGTCGCGTCGTAGTACCAGCCCGCGATATCGCCCGCCGCGTTGATGCCATAGGCGTAGGTTCCCTGCCCGTTACCCGGGCCCGCCCCGGGTGCGTCGAAGCTGACGATGACGCCATCGGTAGGACGCATGAAGCCGTGCCGCATGCCACTCGCGTCGCTGAACCATCCCGAGATGGCCCCTTCCGCGTCGATGCCCTCGCCGAACGTTCCTTCCAACGGGCTCGTGCTCGCGCCGGGCGCGTCGAAAGTAGTCGTGACGCCGCCGGGAGAGCGCACGAAGCCGTGATCCACAAGATTGGCGTCACCGTATGAACCCGTAACCGCGCCGCCCGCGTTAATGCTCGCGGCGAAAGTTCCCTCCCCGTAGCTGGCGCCGGCGCCAGGCGCCTCGAAAGTGACTATCTTGCCATTCGCGGTGCGCACGAAGCCGTGAGTCAAAAAGTTCGCGTCATTGTACGCTCCTGCGATAACCCCAGACGGGTTGATGCTCTGGGGCGATGTCCAGGTCGTGCCGGGAGGGTTGAACGAAGTAATCGCGCCATCGGTGGCGCGCACGAAGCCGCTTTGCCCGCCATTCGCGTCAACGTAATTGCCCGCGATAACCCCCGCCGAGTCGATGCTCTGGCCGTACGTGCCCTCGTCGCCGCCGGTGCCTGCTCCCGGCGCATTGAACGTGGTGAATTTGGGCGTGTGCTGCGCCGGCGCGCGCACGGTGAAAAGGAAGGAAAGACAAAGAATAGCTAGCAAGGTGAACGAAACTTTCCGCATACCTGTTTCTCCTTATCCGGTTACCGAATACAAACCGATTGTATGTCGAAGCAGTGTGTGGGGCAGGACTCCAGTCCTGCAGGCCGACGTCCAAGTCGGCCCGTGTCGTGCGGCCAGGCCTGATTTCGTTACGTCAAGAGCGGGTCCTGGAGGACCCGCGCACGGTCGAAAACCCACCGCTTTTCTACATTCTGTCCGCCGCCGTGAGGCAGGCTCGCAGCCTGCGCGGGCGCGTAGGCCCGCTCTTCGGCGAGCAAGCGCGCCCCGGTTGGGGGTAACGCCCCGCGGCGGCGCATGGCGCCGCCCCACGCGGGTTTTCATCATGATTCGTGGGCCGCATGCCCATCCCGACAGGACTGGAGTCCTGCCCCACTTGTTACACTGAAGGCTCATCGTATGGAAAACTTTCACGTCACCATGGAAGAGTTCAAGGTCCTGGGCAAGGAACTGGTCGACAAGGTCCAGGAGTTGATCCACGAGGGTAATATTCGCCGCATCATCATCCGCGACGACCACGGCCATACCTTCATGGAAATCCCGTTGACCGTAGCCGCCATCGGCGCCGTGGTGGCCCCCGTCCTGGCGGCGGTAGGCGCCATCGCCGCACACCTGGCGCACTTCACCATCGTCGTGGAGCGCATCCAGCCGCAGCCCACCGGCGAACCTCCCACGCCGCCACCTCCCGGCGCGTCAAACGTTTGAAGGGCCGCAACCGTGGCAGGCTACGACCAGGATCTGAGCCGCATCGTCGAGGAGTTGAACCGGGCTGCGCCGGGTTCGCGCGTCGCGGACAAACCGTCTGCCGCGCGGCCGCCGCAAAACGCCGGCTCGCTCGATCAACTGCTGGCCTACGCCGGCCGCCAGAATGCATCCGATCTGCTGCTGATCGCCGGCACACCGGTGGCCCTGCGGGTAAACGGCACGCTGGCGCCCGCCGCCGGACCGCCGCTCTCCCCCGACGATGTGCGCAACTTCGTCCTGCCGTTGCTGGATTCCCGCCAGTACGATGAGCTGCAGAAGAAGAAGTCGGTGGATTTCTGCTTCGCGCGCGATCCCGTGGGCCGCTTCCGTGCCAACATCCACCACCAGCGCGGCACCCTGGCGGCCAGCATCCGCCTGCTGCCGGCGCGCATTCCGACCATCGAATCCCTGCACCTGCCCGCCGCCCTCGCGCGCATCGCCGACCGCCGGCAAGGTCTGGTGCTGGTCACCGGCGCGACCGGCTGCGGCAAGAGTTCCACGCTCGCGGCCATGATCGACCTGATCAACACGCGCCGCCGCACCCACATCGTTACCATCGAAGACCCGGTCGAATACCAGCACGTCAACCGCAGCTCCATCGTGGAGCAGATCGAGGTCGGACACGATACGCCCGACTTCGTCAACTCGCTGCGCAGCATTTTGCGGCAAACTCCGGACGTGATCCTGGTGGGTGAAATGCGCGATCCGGAGACCATGGCCACGGTGCTGACCGCCGCGGAAACCGGACACCTGGTGTTCTCCACTCTGCATACCAACGACGCGGCGCAGTCCGTCTCCCGCATCCTGGATTCGTTCCCCGCTTCGCACCAGGGGCAGATGCGCCAGCAAATGTCGCTGGCTTTGCTGGCCGTGGTGGCGCAACAACTGGTGCCCGCAGCGGATGGCATCAACCGCTACCCCGCGCTTGAAATCATGATGGCCACCGACGCGGTGCGCAACCTGATCCGCAAGGGCGAAGACCACCAGCTTCGCAGCCAGCTCACCATTGGCCGCGGCGAAGGCATGATGACCATGGAACAATCCCTGGCCGAGCTGGTGCGCGCCGGACGCATCCTGCGCGAAACCGCGTTTGCACACTGTTTCCGGCCCGAGGAACTGCGGCGCGTCCTGGAAGGGTAGTGGGGCAGGCTCGCAGCCTGCGCGGGCCTCGCAGGCCCGCCCTCCAAGGTACCTCGCAGCTTCGGCCATGGCGCGCCTGGACTCGGGTAGACTGACAGCATGGCCCTCTCGCGATTTTCTTTTCTGCTGGTCCCCGTGGCTTTGCTGGCGGCGGCTCCGCCGCTCTCGGAAACCTATAAGGAGGTTTCCACGCAGATCGTCAGTTTGGCGTTGGCCGATCGGGATGGTTACGCCAAGCTCTCCTATCTCTGCGACCGCATTGGTAACCGCATCAGCGGGTCCGACTCGCTGAACGCCGCCATCGCGTGGGCCGCGGCGCAGATGAAGCACGACGGTCTGGAAAACGTGGCGACGCCCGCCGTGAAAGTGCCGCACTGGGTGCGTGGCCGCGAAGACGCTGAAATGGTCAAGCCGGTGCGTCATCAACTTACCATGCTGGGGCTGGGCGGCAGCGTGGCCACGCCGCCGGACGGCGTCACCGCTGAAGTCGTCTCCGTGGCCAATTTCGACGCGCTCAACGCCCTCGGCCGCGAGAAAGTGGCCGGCAAGATCGTACTGTTCAACGTGCCTTACGAGGGATACGGTAAGACGGTGGTCTACCGTGGCTCGGGCGCCTCGCGGGCGGCCAGGCTGGGCGCAATCGCCATGCTGATCCGATCGGTCGGATCGCTAGCCATGCAGACTCCCCACACCGGCGCGCTGAATTACAACGAAGCGGACCCCAAGATTCCCGCCGCCGCCATCACGTTCGAGGATGCCACGCTCATTCAGCGCCTCACCGATGCCGGCGAAACGGTCGCCGTGCATCTGTCCATGGAAGCGCACATGCTACCCGACGCCGATTCCGCCAACGTGATGGGCGAGATCCCGGGGCGCGAGAAGCCCGAAGAGATCGTGGTCATGGGCGGGCATATCGATTCGTGGGACGTGGGCGCGGGCGCGCAGGACGATGGCAGCGGCATCATGGCGGCGCTGGAAGCCGCGGTGGTCATCAAGAAGCTGGGACTGCATCCGCGGCGCACGCTGCGCGTGGTCTTCTGGACCAATGAAGAGAACGGCGGGGCCGGCGGCCGCGCCTATCGCGACATGGTCGGCGGCAAGATACACGACTATGTGGCTTCGATCGAAATGGATGGCGGCGCCGAGAAGCCGGTGGGTTTCGGCGTGAGTCCCGGCGGGGCTGCGCTGGCGCGCGCCAAGGAGATCGGACGTCTGCTCGAACCCATCGGCGCCGATACCATTCGCGAAGGCGGCGGCGGCGCCGACATCGCCCCGCTCATGCACGATGGCGTCCCCGGCCTGGGCCTGTTCACCGTCGGGCAGCACTATTTCGACTGGCACCACACGCGCACCGACACGGTGGACAAAATCAACCCGCAGGAATTCCGGCAGTGCGTCGCGGCCATGGCGGTGATGGGCTATGTGCTGGCGGATATGCCGGAGCGGCTGGGGGAGTAGCGCGCAAAGCAGCACAGTTTTTTGGGCGGCCTACGAGGCCGCCGCAGGCTGCGAGCCTGCCCCACTTACTTATCCATGTCGTACGCCATTTTCAGCCACCGCCGCACTTCCTCGTCGATATCGTCCACTGAGGAAATTTCGATCCGCCGCGTGATCCTGTCCTTCTTGGCGAATCCGCCCGTGTCGATCAATCGCTTAGGCGTCTTGGTATCCTTCAACGCCAAGCCTAAGTCAATCCGCGTTCGCGTGGTGGGCTTGATCTGCGCGAACACATGGTTGCGATACAGCGGCACGAAGGTCTTGCAAGGGCACACGCGCACGTCTTTGCCGAGCTTCAGTCCGCCCGCCAACAGTGACTCGTACACGGGACGCAGCCCGGCCTTCGGTCCGGCGAACAGGTCCTCGACATATTGTGGCGCCAAACGCAGATAGCCTGCCGTAGTGAACAATTCCCCCTTGCCCACCGAAACCTCGGCGATGCAACCGGCATAATTGGTGCCCAGCCCGTGCTTCGCCTTCAACCACGCGGCCCGCTCCTTTTCCGTGGCCGGCCCCTCGTTTCCGACCACCTCCAGCCAATCTTCCAGCGAACGCCCGGTCTTCTCCTTCATGGCCGTGATGATGGACTGCGTCATCAGCACGCCGGGATGGACAGCGAACTTGACTGGCATGGCTTTAACTGTGCGCCCCCACCGCCATCATTTCGTCGATGCGCCGCTGGATTTCATCCGGCGTGACTGTCTCCTGCACCGTGGCCAGCGCCCAGAGGTGTCCGTACGGATCGGTCACCCAGCTATAGCGGTCGCCGAAGAAGGTGTCGCACGGCCGCATGGTTGGCGCGGCCCCCGCTTCCACCGCGCGGTCGAACGCGGCGTCCACATCGTCCACGTAAGTCTCGAGGACGACGCAGGTGCCCCCCAGCGTCTGCGGCGATACAGGCCCGCCTTCGCACGGCTTCTGCTCGCTTTCGCTGGCCACCTGCACCACCGATTCGCCGACGCGCAATTGGGCGAACACGCCATTGCCGCCGGGCATGGGCGAGCGGTACAGCACTTCCGCGCCGAACGCCCGCTGGTAAAATTCGATGGCCTCGTCGCCATTACGCACAAACAGATAGGGGACGATCTGCCGGTTATCTGGTCTGGCTCCCTGGATTGCCATGTTTTCTCCTTGGCGCGATCCGCCATACATGACCCGACGGATCGGCGATCTCGCGAAATTGTGTTACCCAGTCGTATAACTCGTCGAGAGGCTTGGGGTTGAGCCGGTACACGCATTTTCGGCCGGCCTTCTGGCCGCGCACCAATCCGGCCCGCCGCAGCACCCGCAGGTGTTGCGAGATAGCCGGCTGGCTGACGCGGAATGGACGCCCCAGATCTTCGGCCGAATGCTCCGCATCGCGCAGCAGATTCAGGATGGCCCGGCGCGTGGGGTCGGCCACGGCACGGAAAACGTCCGCTGCCTCTCGATTTCCCACTTTCAAAATTATATAAGCAATCTCTTATATGTCAAGCGCGGCAAACGGTGGGCCGCAAAAAGTTACAATTGTTTGGCATGAACTGGAGCGGACTGGGCGCATTACTGTTGGGGTTAGCGGTGATCTTGGGTGCTTTCGGCGCGCACGGCTTGCGCGGCCGTCTGGATGCCTATGCCATGGGCATTTATGAAAAAGCGGTCTTCTACCAGTTCGTTCACGCGCTCGGTATCTTGATCGTGCCGCTGATCGCCCGCGCCGGCGCGCTCACCGAATCGGCTACGACATGGATATGCGGCCTTCTGCTGGCCGGCATTCTGATCTTCAGCGGCAGCCTGTACCTGCTGGCATTATCCGGTGTCAGAACATTCGGCGCCATCACCCCGATCGGCGGGCTCTCCTTCATCGCCGCCTGGTTCCTGTTGGCCTTCCGCCTGTGGTGGCATAGGCTTTAACACAGGCTGAAGCCTGTGCTACCAGCGGGCCTGCGAGGCCCGCGCAGGCTGCGAGCCGGCTGCGAGCCTGCCCCACTGCGGCGGACAAAATGTAGAAACTCCAGGCCTTGGGCTGCGCCCAGGTAGCGCTCGTGGCGCACGCCCCCGGCGTGCCGTGTCGGCACTCTGCCGACACAGGCGAGCTCCGCTCGCCTAAGACCGTCTTGGCGCATTTTTCGTGCTACCCTGCGTTCGTGCCCAAGAACGTGACGATCAAGATTTCAGATCAGGCGGCTCTTTGGGCCCGTCGCAAAGCCGCGGAGGAGAACACGTCTGTTTCCAGGCTGGTCGGCAGATGCTGGAGCGTCAGATGAGACTCACCGACGATTATTGGCGAGCGTTTGAGGACTGGAAGTCGAACCGCCGTTAGCGGGCGCGGGCGCGGCCAAACGCATGAGCCGCGCGGATGTACATGAGCGCCGCTAACCGCTATTTTGTCGACTCGAATCTTCTCCTGTATTATGTGGATCCCGTCGACGCCCGGAAACAGGTGCGCGCCACCGAATGGCTGGGGCCTTGTAGGCAGCCGGGGCGGGCCCGCGAGATCGTAGAAGACATGGCGCATTGGAGGCCCTTGGACACTGGGCCTGGTTCAACAAGCCTGGCACTGGACCGACGCCGCGCAACTCACTTACTGGGATGCCCTTCTCCTCGCGGCGGCCGAACGCGCCGCGGCACGGTATCTGTTATCGGAAGACTTTCAGTCCAACCGGCACTGTGGCGAAATCCTGACGCTCAAGCCTTTCGAACATTCAGCATCCGACTTCGCGTTGTAGCCCGGCCTCCGTCTTACTGACTTCCGCCTTCTGCCTTCTCTCAATACGCCTTCGCAATCACCACCCGCCGATCCACCGCCGCGCCGGTCACGATGCACTTCCCCGCCCCGTCGTATTCATCCATGGACGGAATATTCCGCACCGTGGCTTTGAACTCCTTCATGCGCGCATCGCAGGCCGGATCGTCCGCCAGGTGCGCCATCACGAACTTGCCGCCGCCTTTCTCCGCCGTCACGTCGCCGAGGATCGCCTGCACCTCGTCGATCGAATTGGCCAGCACCGTATTGTCCTGCAGCCGCTGCTTGGCCTTGGCATATAAATCTTTCTGCATGGACTCCAACGTGGCCGCCAGCTTCCCTGCCGCCGCGGTTTGCGGGATGACTTCCTTCACTCCGGTATCGCGGCGTTTGATCACCATGTTGCCGCTGGCCACATCGCGCGGCCCAAGTTCAAACACCACCGGCACGCCGCGCCGCTCCCAGTAGAAGAACTTGGACCCCGGCGTCAGCCCTTCGCGCGCGTCTAAGTGCGCGCCCAGGTCCGCGGCTAGCCGCCCCGCTACTTCCATCACCTGCGCGCGCTCTTCGTCCTTACGGAAGATGGGCACCAGCACGGCTTTCCGCGGCGCGATCTTGGGCGGCAGCACCAGCCCCTTATCGTCGGAATGCGTCATGATCAGCCCGCCGATCAGCCGCGTGCTCACGCCCCAACTGGTCTGCCAGACGTAATCCAGCTTGCCCTCGTTGGTCTGGAATTGCACGTTGAAAGCCTTGCCGAAATTCTGACCCAGGTCGTGGCTGGTGCCTGCCTGCAGCGCCAGGCCGTTCTGCATCATGGCTTCGATGGAATACGAACGCAGCGCGCCCGCGAACTTCTCCGCCTGCGTCTTGGCGCCCTTGATCACCGGCATGGCCATCACATCCTCGGCCACTTCGGCGTACACGTCCAGGATGCGGAACACCTCCTCCAGCGCCTCCGCGTGATTGGAATGCGCCGTGTGCCCCTCCTGCCACAGGAACTCAGTGGTGCGCAGAAACATGCGCGTGCGCAGCTCCCAGCGAATGATGTTGGCCCACTGGTTCACCAGCACCGGCAGGTCGCGATAGCTCTGAATCCACTTCGCGAAGAAGTGCCCGACGATGGTTTCCGATGTCGGGCGGATAACGTAGGGCTCTTCCAGCTTCTTGCCGCCGGCGATGGTGACGACCGCCAATTCGGGCGCGAAGCCTTCTACGTGCTCGGCTTCCTTTTCGAGGAAGCTCTGCGGGATCAGCAGCGGCAGATAGATGTTCTGATGTCCTGTCGCCTTGAAGCGGGTGTCCAACTCGCGCTGCAGGATCTCCCAAACGGCGTACCCGTTGGGCTTGATGACCATGCAGCCTTTGACGATTTCAGCCGGTTCGGCCATATCGCCCGACAGGACCACATCCTGATACCAGGCGGCGAAATCTTTTTCTCGAGAAGTAATCGGAGAATCTGCCATGAGTGTAATTCTCTAGTTTGGCAGATTGTGGAGTACGAGGAGCGGGCCTGCGGGGCCCGCGCAGGCTGCGAGCCTGCCCCACTACGACAAGTGGAATTCGCGATGGCTGGAATCGGTGCGTATCGCCCCGTTCGCTGCGCGGAAGAAGAACCCCGCGCGGGTAGGCGCCAGGTTCGCGGGCCGCACCACCAAAGCCACCTGCCAGGGCCGAGGGAAGAAGCGATTGAAAAGCCGCACATCGGCGTCGGAGAGGCGGATTTCCTCGCGCGTGTGGGAATGATAGTAACCGGCCGGCTCCAGGCCCGCCAATTCCGCATCGCCGCCGGAAGCCAGCAGCAGGTCCGACAGCGCCGCTTCGTCCCCTGTCGAGAGCGCAAATCGCGGTCCGCTTGCATATTCGCACTCGATGGGCCGCACCGCCAGGATGCGCAGTACGCCATCGCGGCGCGCGCCGAACAGAACGCCGCCCACCTCCACGCCGCCGTGCCGCATGCGCTGGTAACCTTCGGCGGCCCGCAGGCGAATCTCATCCAGCACCGCGTTGGAGTATTCGAGAGTCCGGTCCGCGGGTCCCGCGGTCCAGGATCCGAATCCCTGCGCGGCCGCCGTGGGCAGGAGTTCGCTCAGCGGCAGAGTTGCGGGTTTGGGCAGCGTGGCGGCCAAGTCCGCAAATCGCCGCTCGTAGAGACTGCGGACGGCATACCGGCGAGGCAGCGCGTCGAAAACCACCGGATCGGCAACCGGCAGGAGCGATGCGATGCCATGGAACCTCCGGAAATCTTGCCTTGGCAGTTGGCTCCCATCGATGACGCGCGCCAGAATCTCAATGTCGGACTCGACCTCACCGGCCGGGGCGGCATTCACCCGCGCCGGTTCTTCGTTTTGCAGGTAGGTTCTGGTGTGCATCATGAGGCGCTCTTCCGTTTCCCGATGCCGCACCTTCTCCACCATGCACCGCGCCACCACGTACACCGCCGGAACCACCACCGTGGCCAGGGCCAAAACCACGCCCATCATGATCCCGTTGTGACGGCGAAACGCCAGAAGCAGGCTGGCCGCCACCGCCAGCAAGAGCAACGAGCCTTTTTGCATAAGCTGCGTAGTCTTGAGAGAGTGCCCCTGGAATGCGTCGTTCAAAGTCATACCGGCTCTGTTCCTTCACTGCAATTCTACGAAATGCAGGTTAGAGCCAGCGGTTCCACCCGTACGGGCAAAGTACCTGGCGCCGCAGGCACCTGCCTCTGGTTAACTCATAAAGTTAACCGGCCAGCGGCCACCAGCCGCCAGCCGGGGTGTTTATTAACCGGATTTATGCCGAGTGCCGTGGGTGAACGGCAGTGGGGTGGGCACGGAGCCGGAGTGTGGCTCGGCATAATTAGAGCGCAGACCGGAAAGCTAGAAGCGCATCATCGGGCTTGAAGCGGGGGAAGCCGCCCGCAACCGGCTGCAGTTTTCCGAGCGCCTGTTCTTTGGTCTTGAGATCGGCCTGGATGTACATGTGGGTGGTGTCCAGGCTTTCGTGGCCAAGCCAAAGAGCAATCACGGCTACGCTCCGCCAGAGACTATGCTGACGGAGGGCGAGGATTTCCGAGATGCGGGCTCCGTTATAGAGCGTCAACAATAAGGCGTAATCGCGCCTCCCGATCCATGTCTGGGTATTCGTAGCCACAATCGCGTCGACTTCCGGTCGGGTCAGGTAGCCGATCAAGCGGCGGCCCGCGTGTTTGACAGGGATCGCCAGTACCTGCGCCACCCAATCGATGCGAGCAGGTTCACGGAGCGTCACCAGCCGAAAAAAGGACCGGATTGCGGCCAGGCGTGCGTTCCGAGTCTGAACACTATTGCCACGGTCTTGTTCGATAGCGTCGAGGGAACGCACGATCGCCTTTGCCGGCAGGTCGTCCAGGGTCAGATCAGACGGCTTGCTGCCGGTGGTCTTGCTCAGATGCTGGAGCAATAGTCGAAATGTATCTCGGTAACCGGCCACAGTTTGTGGACTGGCACGACGCTGGCGGGCCAAGCGATCGGTGAAGAAGGCCTGCACCAACGGTGCGATAGGCCCCGCGCCGTTGTTCAGGAATCACCTCCGGGCTGGCAGGAACGCCGAGCACTTCAAGCCGCAAGGTCCAGTCATACAGCCGCTGACGACGGTCGGCGCGGTGACCGCGCGGATGCTGCGGCTCAATGCCGCCGAGCGCGTCATCGAACGCCGGTTGATGCAAGCGCTGGGTCTGTACCGAAAGGTATGAGTTGCCATCGCGAAGGATGCCCTTGGCTGTCGGTAAATCACCGCTTATAGCCGATCTTACGCAGAAAATCGTGGCGGGCACGCGCGTCGGCTTCGGTCTCCACGCCCTTGGGCGGAAAGCCGTCGATCACGCCCAGCACGCCGCGGCCTTGCTCTGTCTGGGCCACCACGACTTCGACCGGATTGGCGGTAGCGCAGAAAATCGAGCAGACCTCGGGCACTTCCTTGATGCGGCCCAGCACGTTGATGGGGTAACCGTCCAGCAGCGCGACTACGAAGATGTGGCCGGCCGCGATGGCCGTGGCATTGCGCGCCGCCAGCGCCGTCAGCGTGTCGTCATTGCCATCCACGCGCGTCAGGCAAGGGCCGGAAGCTTCGTTGAAAGCGATACCGAATTTCAGATTCGGCACGGTATTCACGAGCGCTTCATACAAGTCTTCGACGGACTTGATAAAGTGCGTCTGTCCCAGAATCACGTTGCCGCCCTCGGGAATTTCCAGGCGAACCGTCGTCAGATCCATGGCCCCAGCATACCGCCGCGCCGGTCGTTGCGCGATGCCGCGAAATATACTTGAGGGATGCACCCGAGATGGAGCGGATGGCTGTTACTGGCATTGGCGGCGGTTGGCGGAATGCGCGCGGCGACCGTGCCCACGAACGAGCGGTGCAACGACATGCTGCGGCAGGCGTTGGAGAACAAGAATCCGGACACGCGCAAGCAGGCCGTGGTGGCGCTGAGCCTGGCCCCCACGGACGATCCCGCCTTCGCCAAGCTGGAAGGGGTGCTGCAGGACAAAGACGTCCAGGTGCGCGAAGCGGCGGTGGCCAGCCTGGCCGAAGCGAAGACTCCCAGCGCGCGGGCGGCGCTGCGCCAGGCGCTCGCCGACGATGTGCCGGAGGTGAGCTTTGCGGCGGCCAAGGCGCTCTGGGCGATGCACGACCCGGCGGGTGAACAGGCGCTGCTGGCCGTGCTCCAACGCCAGAGTAAGACCGCATCGAGCTACTTTTCAAAACAGAAGCGCGATGCAATGCGCATGATGCACACGCCGCGCGTCTTGTTCCTGTTTGCCTTCCGGCAGGGTATGGGATTCGTGCCTCTGCCCGGGTTCGGGCAAGGTATCGGCTCGATGCAGGCGCTGCTCACCGATCCCGGAGTCTCCGGCCGCGCGACGGCGGCGCTGCTGCTGGGCAAGGACAAGGGACCCGCCACTTTGGACGCTCTCAAAGACGCGCTGCTCGATATGGATTGGTCGGTGCGCGCCGCGGCCGTGCATTCGCTGGCGTTACGCGACGATCCGGCGCTGAAGCCGGAGTTGGAGTCTCTTCTGGACGACAATAAAGAGCCCGTGCGCCTGCGCGCCGCAGTGGGAGTTCTGAGGCTATCGGCGATTGAAGAACAGCAGAGCCAGAAGAAGCAGGCCAAACAGACCAAGCGCAAATGATCCGGGGTTACTCCTCGCGCAACGCCACCGCCGGGTCGATACGCGCCGCGCGCCACGCCGGTGCCGCCCCCGCCACCAGCGCGATGGCCAGCATCAGCGCAGCCACCCCCACCAGCACCAGCGGACGGCCTGGACCGGTCAGCAGAAAACTGCGCAACAGCCGGATGCTCAATACGGATGTCACCGCGCCCACCGCAACGCCGATACCGGTGAGCAGCAGGCTGCGGCGCACCACCAGTCCCACGACATCGCGTGGCGAGGCGCCCAACGCCACGCGTACTCCCACTTCGCGCCGACGCTCGGAGACCAGTTGCGACAGCACGCCATACAGCCCGATGGCGGCCATCAGCAGCGCCAGCGCGGCGAACACCCCCAACAACGCCGCGCGGAAGCCGGGTTTTGAGAACGCCTGCTCATTCAGGAACCGACGCAGGCTGGTGACCTCTGAAAGCGCCAGCGTGGGATCGATCTGGGCGACCGTGCGCCGCAGTGCCGCCACCAGGGTATCGAGGGGCCGGTCGTCCGCCCCCATCCAGCGCCCGCCCGCGCGCATCATCGCCGTCAACTGCCGTCCGCCGTTCGGCTCACTCTGCGCGAACGGTACGTAGGCGTGCGGCTCCACCTTCCAGTGCATTTCATCGAAAGGGTTGGTTTCCTTGATATCGCCGGCCAAGCCGACCACCGTTCGCCATGGCGAGTCACTGCCAAGTTCGCCCAGCCGAATGTGTTTGCCTAAGGGGTCCTGGCCCGCGAAATAGCGGCGCGCGAATTCCCGATCGACGATAGCCACGGGCTCGCTCTGCGCGGTATCCAGCGGACCGAACTCGCGCCCGGCGAGAAGCGGCAAACCGGCCACGCGGAAGTATTCCGGAAAGATGAGGTCCCGCGCGACAAAGCCGGTTTCGCGCGCGGCGGGTCCACCGGAGGCCTCCGCATGCATCTCCCTGCCCGATCGCACAGACGCCTCGAACGCCGGCAACGCGGCCAGCGACTGTGTCAGCCGGCCGCAGAACCGCAGGCGGTCCGCGAGCGCCGGATAGGCGGCTTTCGGCAGATTGAGCCGCGCCATCAGCAGGCCATCCATGCGGTATCCCAGCGGCTCGGCGCGCAATCGGAAGAGACTCTCGATCAGCAGCGCGGCGCCCGTGAGCAAGGTCAGCGACAATGCCACTTCGATAATCACCAGCACGCTGCGCGAGCGCTGCTCGGCCGGCCCCGCCGAACCACCGCGCCCGCCCTGCTTCAGCACATGGTGCAACCGGAAACGGGATGCCTGCCAGGCCGGCGGCAGCCCGGAGAGAACCGCGGTCAGCCCAGCCAGGGCCGCGGCGAAGGCTAGCACTCGCCAATCCAGCGAAACGCTTTCGGCAGCCACGCCGATGGGCAGCTCCACGGGCTGGACCGCGAGAAAATAGCGCAGCCCGGCATATGCCAGCAGCACACCCGCCGCCGCTCCCAGCGCGCAGAGCAGCAGGTTTTCCGTGAGGATCTGGCGGATCAGGCGTCCGCGTCCCGCACCCAGCGCCGTGCGGATGGCGATTTCGCGCCGGCGCTCCAGAGCGCGGCCGGCCAACAGATTGGCCACGTTGGCGCAAGCAATCAGCAGCACGAAGGCGACCGCCGCGAATAGCAGCAGCAATCCGGAACGCAGGCCCCGGCCCGCCAGCCATGTGAGCTCTTGCTGTAAGCTGCGTACCATGGCGCCGGCGTGCGGAAACTCGTCCGGGTCGGTGCGCTCCAAAGCGGCGCGGAGAGCGGCGATCTCGGCTTCAGCCGCGGCCATCGAGACGCCCCTGCGCAATCGGCCCACCGTGCCCATCCCATGGAACTTAGCGCTGGCTTGGCGCTCTACGTCGGCGGGCGTCAGCAGCGCCCAAAATAGCGCTTGCCGGGGATAGAACTCGAAAACGCGCGGCATGATGCCGAGCACCGTGTAAGCCCGACCGTCGAGCGTCAGGGCCTGTCCGACGGCTCCGCGCGCGCCGCCAAGAAGCGACTTCCATCCGGCATCGCTGAGCACCACGGCGGGCGCTCCATTCAGGTCGGCCGGGCCAAACGTGCGGCCCTCGGCGGCGGGCACCCCCAGCGTCTCAAAGAAGCGGGGCGTGACGGCTTCGCCCAGCGTGCGCCGTGGATCGCCGCGGCCTGCCAGTGTATATTCCACCCATTGCCATCCGGCGATGCCGTCGAAAGAGCGGCTCTGGCGATTGAAAGCCTCCACATCGCGATCGCAGGCGAACACCTTGGGATCCCAATTGCGGGTGGTCTCCCAGATGGCCGCCAGGCGGTCCGGATCGCGAAAAGGCAACGGGCGCAGCAGGATCCTGTCAACCAGGCTGAAAACCAGCGCATTGGCGCCGATGCCTAAAGCCAATAGCAGAATAGCGACCGTGGCGAAGCCGGGATGGTGGCGTAGCGCGCGGGCGGCGTAACCAAGATCGGCAATGGCTTCGCGCATGGGATTTTGGTCCAAGATAACAAGATTCCGAGTGCGCGGGCGCCCCCGCGGCCTACCCAGGCGCTTATTGACCGGCCTTATGCCGAGCGCCGGATGATGCCGAGTTCTGCGGGCGGGTTTGGCGCAGTGCGATAGTTGCGCGCGCAGGATGCGCCCCGATTTGATCTTCTCGGCATAATTCTGCGAGAAAAAGTGAACGAAACTCAGATTTGTGAGCAATGGCGGCCTTCCTCGACACCGTCGTTTCAATCAACGGCCTTCGATCGGCATCTGGAACGACAACGCGGCTGCACAGAGGGAACGCGCCAACATTATCGACGGGAAGCACGGGCTTTGCCGGTCCGCGTTTTTCGGGATCATCCCTGGCACAGGTCGCTTTACCTTGGCCGGGAGGAGCACAATGAATCCGGTTCAGTTGCGGGTGCACATCGAGGCTTATCCGACCTTACGACGTTCGCTCGGATTCCAAACGGCGCCCGAGGCATACAATTTGCGGGAACTGTCGGATTACGTAGAAGCGCACGGTTTCACTGGATCAGTATCGCGGCGTTACACCGCGGACTTCCCGGGCAGAGAATGCGCCTGATCCATGCGCGCTGTTTTCTGAGACACCTCAAAGCCAGCGTTCCGGACACGGAAGTGCCTGGACCGACCTTGTTGCCGTACCAGCCCCGCCCGAAGCCCCGTTTGTATTCCAACACCGAGATCACCAAGCTCCAGCAGGCCACCTCTCAGTTGTGGGAGCCCGGTTCGTTATCGCAGAGGACTCCTTACTTGATCATCGGCTTGCTCGCCAGCACGGGACTCCGCGCAGGCGAAGTGGTCGCGCTGACGGTTGACAATGTTCGCTTAAACTCAGATCCTCCCCAACTTCATATCCGTAAGGCGAAGTTCTACGGTATAATTCCACAATAACGCGTTAATGCTTCTTTCTTCCGGCAACGGCGTGTTGCGGATCGCGGCTACGAGCGTGCCGAGCTTCCGCTCGAACACACCGGCGTCGAACAACTTTTCGAATACGGCGCTGTAGGCTTCGCGGATCTCCCGGAGGAGCGCCGCACGGTCACGCCCTTCGGCGATCTGGCCGTTTGGCTATTTCCCATCCCACGCGCACGATTCTCGCTCAGGGCGTCCTGAAATGATGCAAGTGCCATGTTGAGCCGGATCGGCGGCCGTGCTGCTGGCCGCGGCGGTGGTTGCGTCGCTGCTACCCGCGTTGCGCGCCGCGCGGGTGGATGTCGTGCAGGCGCTCCGCTCCGACTGACGTAGGACAGGCCTCCCGGCCTGTCCCACCTTACCGCATCTTTCGTCGAGCGACCTCGTCATAAGCTCTCTTCAAACGCGCAAGCCGGTCCCGAAGCCCGGCACAGATCGCGTCGAATTTCAGCACGCGCAACTCCTCATCCGAAAGTTCCTCGAAATGCGCTCTCCACATTTCTTC
>JBEKMJ010000080.1:0-37304 GCA_050008575.1 Bryobacteraceae bacterium | reverse complement strand
ACGCGTTCCGGAGTGGATTCCGGATCGTGACAGCGCGCGCAATAGTAGTCGTTCAGGACGCGTCCAAGCTGTTGTTGATAACCGAGAGCGATTTCGTCCAGCCGGAGTTCCACGGGCTTGCCCGTCTTGTCGCGCGTCACGGCCACCACCCGGTATCGGTCCGCGCTGCCGCCCAGGGTCACTATTGTAGTGAATTGCCCGTCGGCTCCGGTGAGCCCGATATCCGGCACGGCCGTGGCTCCGCCCGCGGTGTGAAACTCTACCAAGGCGCCGGCTACCGCTGTTCCCTGTGCGTCATTCACCTGCACAACGACGGGTTGATCCAACGGGGCGCCGATTCCAGCCACCTGCTTGCTTCCACCAACTTCGGCGATGGCGGCGCCGAAAGCCTTGGCGGCGGGCGCGGGCGGCTTGGGCGAACGATTGCAGCCGGCCAGAAATATCAGCCCTAATGCGGCGCCTGCGATGCGCGTCATTTGCCCACCTCCTTATTCTGCTTCATCAGATATGCGGTCAGCGCGCGTGCATCCGCATCGCTCATGTCGCGCCGCGGTTCGATGGTTCCGGGGCGCAACGCTTGCGGATTCTTCAGCCAGTGGAAGATCCAAGCCGCGTTCAGCCGCGCACCCACTTGGGTGAGCGTCGGGCCGACATAGCCCTTGTCGTTCTGCGGGTCGAGGATATGGCATGATTGGCACGCATATTTCGAATAGAACAACTGTTTGCCCGACTCCACGTCGGCCCCGGTGAACTTCGCCGCATCCAGCGCGTCGCGATCGAAGTCCGGCGTCTGATAAACCGTCAGCACGTAATCGGCGATGCTTTCCGCTTCCGCATCGGTGACATTGAAGCGCGGCATGCGGCGGATGAGCGCGGGACGCAGTGTGTTGGGGTTCTTCATGAAGCTCACCAGCCAGCGGCGCTGTACCGAGCTGCCTTCCCACGTCAGGTCGGGTGCCAAGTCGCCGCCACGGCCATTGATGCGGTGGCAACTGAAGCAGTTCATGTCGGCCATCAACTGGCCTGCCTTTCCGGCGGGCCGATAAGCGGCTTCTACTTTTCCACCGGCTCGCAACGAGGTGGGTAGGGTCTGGGCGCGCTCGGTCTGTGCCAGCAGGGCAGTGACCAGGGCATCCACCTGCGGCTGCGTGAGCGTGTACTGCGGCATTTTGGAGCCGCCGAAAGTGTGTGGCTGGCGGATCTTGGCCTGCAGATAGTCCGGCAGGGTGTGCGCGACACCCGGAGCAAATACGATCTTGGCCAGCGACTCGCTGCCCACCACCGTCAGGTCCGGCGCGAAGTTGTCCGGCTTCTTGACGCCCTGAATCTCGTGGCAGGAGGTGCAGCCGCGCTCGGTCACGAGCGTTTTGCCATGCGCGATTTGCGCCGCCGTGGCGCCTTCCAGGTGCACACTGGCGAGCAGGTCGGGATCTGTCTTGGCTTCCAGGAAGCCGCGCAGCGGCGCGAGCATTTTCGGGTCGAACCGGTAATGCGGCATGGCCGTGCCGGGTTCGTAGGTCTTGGGATTGCGCAGCCATTCCGCGAGCCAAGCCGGCTTCACCTTGGAGCCGAGGCGCGTCAACTCGGGTCCCACGTCGCCGCCCACCAGCATGCCGGCCGCGTTCGTCGTAGCATGGCAGGATGCGCAGAAAGACTCGCCGTACACGCCGGCGCCGGCCGCGGCATCGCCAACTGCTTCAGGCTGGACGGCGGCGCCAGCCGGCAGGTATGGCGTGCTTTGCGCTATCAGGAACGCGGAGATATCGCGCGCATCTTCGTCCGAGAGCTGAAAATTCGGCATGACCGCGGTCGCCGCGTAAGCTTGCGGATTCTTCAGCCAGGCGAACGTCCACTCCCGGGTGGTCTTTTCGGCGATGTGCTCCAGACTGGGTGCGCCGGTGGTGGACTCCAGGCGGCGGCCTTCCGGCGTCTTCAAAACATGGCACGACACGCAGGCGTAACGAACCAGCAGTTTGCGTCCCTGATTCAATTGCGGCGTGCCTGTAAGCGCGTTCCAGTGGCACTGGCCGCACGACGATTCCAAGTAGCGCGCGGGCAGGATGGGCTGCTCCCACGCGAGGGTGCTGCGATGCGCTTCCTCGACCTCCGTGGCAGCGCCCTGGCCGCGGTGACACATCACGCATCCGAACTCGGTCAGTGAATGTGGAATCTGCGGGTGCGGCCGGAAAGGCTGCGTTGCCACGTCCGCCAGGCTGGCTTCCTTCAAGCCCAGATGGCAGGTGCCGCAGCGATCCGTGACGCCGAGTTCCGGCATCCAGATCTGCTGCAAGCCGCCTTGAAAACGCCGCTGCAAACTGGCCGCTTCGCCTCTCCCGCGAATCAACCGCAGGTACCGTTGTTGATAGCGGGTCCACTCGCGGAAGCGGTCCTTGGCCGGCGCGATGGCTAGGCAGAGCAACAGGATCACGCTCAGCGATCCGAAGGCGCGGGCGCTATCGCCGAAGAAGAATTGCGACCATTTTTGAATCGATCTTCGCATGCGTTCAACTCCTCCAGGGCCAGACCCACGCCCAGCCCGGACCACGGAAGAACGTGCCGATGATCGTCAGGATGGCGGCCTGCACCAGGAACCACGTCATGATCCAGAAGGAAAGCGGCTTCGAGACCAGCCAGCGCCGGAAACGCGCGGACGACTGCGGCGAACCGCCGGCCGCCAACAGCATGAGCCCTCCGATCGCCAGCGACGGAATCAACACGGCATACACATGGAATGCCAGCATCAGGGCGCTGAACGCCGTTAGAACCCCAATGAAGACGCGCAGGCGCCGTTCGCGGTTGCGCAGCCACACGCCCTCCGATTCGATGTTGATATCGAAATAAGGGATGACGATCAACGCCGCCACCACCAGGGAGGGAATGACCACGCCCGCCACGAAGGGGGGGAAGTAGTGCAGCAGTTCCTGCAAGCCCAGAAAATACCAGGGCGCCTTGGCAGGGTTGGGCGTGTGCATGGGGTCGGCCAACTCTTCGAGCGGCGCATTCCAGATAAGCGAAGTCACCACCAGCACGACGGCCAGAATCTCGATGGCCACGGCCGCGCGGAAGAGGCCTTCCGGATACGTCATCACCACCGAGTCGTCGTGGGCTTTCACCTGTGGCGATGTGCGGCGCGTAACGAACGCCACGCGCACCGGCGTTCGGCGGGCGTCAGAATCGAGTTGCGCCGCAAATTTGGGAGGGTTAGGCTCGCTCATTGGGATTCCTTATGGCCGGTGTACAGGCCGCCGTCTTTGCGAATGCGCCAGAAGTGTACGGCGATGAACAGAATTGCCGCCAGCGGCAGGATCACGCAGTGCAGCACATAGAAGCGCAGCAGCGCGTTGGCGTTTACGGTGTTGCCGCCCAGCATGAGGAAGCGGATCTTTTGGCCCAACACAGGCACCGCGGACATGATGTTCGAACCCACGGTGATGGCCCAGTAGGCTAATTGGTCCCAGGGAAGCAGGTAGCCCGTGTAGCTCAGCAACAACGTGACGATCAACAGGACCACGCCGACCACCCAGTTGAACTCGCGGGGTTTGCGGTACGCGCCTCTATAAAAAACCTTGAACATGTGGGCGAAGACCAGCATCACCATGGTATGCGCCGACCAGCGGTGCAGGTTGCGCAGGAACACGCCGGCCGAGACCACGAACTGCAGATCCTTCATGTCCGCGTAAGCTTGTGGCACGGACGGATGATAGTAGAGCATCAACAGAATTCCCGTAACCACCAGGATCATGAAAGTGCCGAAGCTGAGTGTGCCCAGGTACCAGGTAACGCTGAATTGGAGCGCGCGCGTGCGGGCTTTTACCGAAGCCAGGTGCAAGAAGACGTTCTGTTGAATGGCCATGGCGCGCCGCAGATTGCTGGCGCCGCTCCCGCCGCGGAAGACCGAACGCCACACGTGCGTATCGCGGAGATCTTGGAGGGTCATTTATGTCCTCAAATACTGCTTCTGCGGAATGATGGTGGCGCGGTCCACCAGCAGTTCGCCGTCATCGCCGAGCCATACCTTAAGCCAGGGCAGCCCGCGCGGCGCGGGTCCTTCGAGCTTGGCACCCAACTCGCTGAATTTGCTGCCGTGACAGGGGCAGGCGATGATGCCTCGATCGGCGTTCCATGCCGTCAGACACCCGAGGTGGGTGCAAGTGGCGGACAGGGCGTAAAATCCTTCCGCCCCGTGAATGATGTAGATGCCGGCTTCCAAGTTCTGGGTAACGGAACCTCGCGGATAGTTCTCCGGCTTGCCCGCGTTGGCGATGGGGGATGGCTCGTACAGCACGTTGGGCGACAAATATGAATATCCGAACACCGCCGCGCCCGCGCAGGCCACCGTCACCGAACCAACGCCGAGCTTGATGAAAGCTTCGCGCCGGGTAGGTTGTGATTTGTCGTCTTCCATCGTTTCGTTCCTCCTCAGCGGATGGCGGCGCCCATGCTGTACGCCTCCATGGTGATCACGTTCACGGGGCACCGCTCGGCGCACAAGCCGCACCGGATGCAGCGGGTTTCGTCCTTAAGCATGGCCGAGCCCGTGATTGCGCCCAATTCCCGGGCGGCTACATCGTCTAATTCCACGCGATAGAGCGGCTCGTTCCGTTGGATCTGTTCCAGCACTTCCGGCGGAAACTCGATCTGCTCCAAGGGCACCAGGCGCAGGCATTCCTCGGGGCAGACATCCGCGCAACCGCCGCACAGAATGCACTGCGAGCCGTCTGGTTCATTGCCTTCGAAAACCGTATTGATCCAGCAGCGCAGGCAACGGCGGGCCTCCGCCATGGCGGACTGCTCGTCGAATCCGATCTCCACTTCCGTCACGCCCGTGCGGCGCTCCAAGGGCAGCATGGGCACAGGTTGGCGCGACAGGTTCATGTAATCCGCGAACATCTTGTGGTGATCGAGCACCTCGACCACGACTTCCGGTTCCGGATGCGGGCGCCCCGTAAGATATTCATCTATGGAGACGGCGATGCGCTTGCCATCTCCGACGCTATCAATGATCAGGCGCGGGCCGAATACGCAATCTCCGCCCGCGAAGACGCCGGGCGCGGAGGTCATGAGCGTTTGGCGGTCGGCTACGATCAGTCCGCGGGGCGATACCTTCACGCCGTCTTCAGGTTTCAGAAAGTCGAGATTGGGCGCCTGGCCGATGGCCAGGATCACGGTGTCGCATTCGATGACGGATTCGCTCCGATCTTCGAACGCCGGGTTAAACCGGCCGTTCGCGTCGAACACATATTTGGTCTGCAATGTTTCGAGGCCAATCACTTTGCCATCGCGGCCCACGATGCGATGCGGCCCCCGGCCGTCATGCAGCAGGATGCCCTCGGTCTCGGCCTCTTCGATTTCTTCCAACGCGGCCGGCATCTCGTGGCGCTTTTCCAGACAGACGATGCCGACCTCCTGCGCGCCCAACCGCAGGGCCGACAGCGAAACGTCCACCATCTCGTGGGCCGCCACCGCAGCCACGTTTTCGTCGGCTGGCACGGCTCCCTCGGACGCGCCGCCGTGCTGCCGAAGAACTTCACGAGCCGCCGAACGCGCCACGTCCATAGCCACGTTGCCGCCGCCGATGACCACCACTTTTTTGCCTATGGTGAAACGATAGCCCAGGTTGGCGTTCAGTAGAAACTCGACCGCTTTGTGTACGCCATCCAGATCCACGCCGGGAATTGACAGGTCCCGGCTGCGGTGCGCGCCGACCGCGATGACGACCGCGTCAAAGCCCTGGCTGCGCAGTCCGGCAATGGTGAAGTCGCGGCCCGCGGCGTGATTCAGTTTCAGCGTAATATCGCCAGTTTCCAGAATCTCGCGGACTTGCGCTTCCACCACGCTGCGCGGCAGGCGGTACTCGGGAATGCCCAGCTTGAGCATCCCGCCGGCCACCGGGGCGGCTTCGAAGATGGTGACCGAGTAGCCCATCAGGCCCAGATCGTGCGCCGCCGAGAGACCCACAGGACCGCTGCCCACCACCGCCACGCGGAATGGCTGGGGCGCCGCGCGCTCCCGCCTCAGTTGCAAAGGGTGGCGGGACTCCGGACCGTACCGCTCGGTGAGCAGGCGCTTGAGGGCGCGAATCTGGATGGGCTTGTCCACGGCGCCGCGGCGGCAGGCCGTTTCGCAGGGATGCGCGCAAACGCGACCGCAAATGCTGGCCATGGGGTTGGGCTCGCGGGCGTAACGATACGCTTCCTCGAACCGGCCTTCCGCGATGAGCGAAACATAACGGCCGGCGTTGGTGCCGGCCGGACATGCCATCATGCACGGGAAATTGCTGTCAAGCCAGGCGCGGTCTACTCTTTTTTCGTGAAAGCGCGTCAGCATGGAGACTCCACGAGGGAGAACTGGGCAGTCCAGCAAACTGCGGCCCGCCGCGAAGCGATGTTCACTTCCCGAGAGAAAAGTCCACCGTCACGTCACCACTAACCGTCACCGGCTTGGACTGAGGCTTCATGCCCTCGTGCCAACTGATGAGAGTATAACTGCCGGCTGGCACGTCCGCGATTTTGAAATTACCGGCGGCGTCTGTTTCGGCGAAATACGGCGTGGGCGTGACGATGAGGAAGCCGGACATTTCGGGATGGACATTGCACAGCAATGGCACTACTCCCGGCTTGTCGAACTTGAAGTTGCGGACTTGCCCCTTGGGCCACGTGCCGAGGTTATGGCTGTCCTTCTTGTTGCCCGCTATGCTGGGCCAGAATACGTTGTGCGCCACGCTGTCGCTGTTCTGGAAGTCCACGGTGGCGCCCACTGGGAGGACCAGCACGTGCGGTTGGAACAGAACAGCCTTCTGATCCATAACGAAATGCTTTTCAGGAGCGGGGAAAGTCTTTCCGGGAATGGCGTCGACATAGACGACCGTGAGGCCCTTTCCTCCGGTGACTTTACCGGCGATGCTAGCCGCCTGGAGTGCGCAGCCGGCAGGGAGGATCAATAGGAGAGTCGTTAGAAGCGATTTTTTGATATTCATAGTCCTGACCATAGTGTGTCCGAGTCTGAGCTTCGCCCGATCAGAACATGAAGCGGGCGAGAACGTATATTGAGTTATTTCCGCTGGCATTGCGGCCGGCTGCATCGTAATTCGTCGCGGCGCCATTGAACCGCAGGTATCCCGTATATTGTGCGGCGAGGTCGATGTTCATCACCGGCCACCACGAGAGATTCAGGATGTACCCGTTGCTCCGCGGGTCGCCGTTGGCGCTCCCGGTTACGGGAGCCTGTGCGTAGAGCAACGGATCCGGCGTGCCCGTGATACTGAACCAGCCGCCGGTGAACGAAACACGATTGCCGAAATGGTATACGGCGTTGGTCTGAACGGTGTCCAGGTGATGTTGCAGTCCGGAAGCCGCACCAGCTCCGTAGCTTGCATTCAGCGTCGAATCCTCGTGAATATAGGTGCCGCGCAACGAGAAGGTGTCGGTGCAGGGCGGGGTCTCGCAAACTATGCCGCGGGCGATGCCGGGCAGACTGCGATCGTATTGAAAGTCTACCGCCGTGTCCGTGTAGGCGTCCCTCAGGCCGGTGAAGCCGTTCGGAGTCGATTCCATGTGGATGCCGTAAGTCCCGACCTCCAGGTAGTTGTTCTTACTGGGATGTTGCCAGGCGGCGCGCCAATACGGAGCCACGCCGCGGATGTTGTAAGTGGATCCGGCGCCGGTCAAAGGTTGCGGGCTGCCGACATGCTCCGAGCGGTAGACAGTTGCCGCCACGTACCAGTGATTGTTCCAGAGGCCGTAGGCGCCGACGCCGGCAACGTCCTGCGCCAGGGGTCCATTGATCACCGCGGCCGCTGCGGGCCCCGGCGCGACATCGGTCGAGACGAACGGAAAGCCCCATGCTGGCGTGCCGCTCCACAGGTCCTCCAGCGTCGGATTGTTGTTGAGGGTAATGCCGTAGTGCAGATCCTTGCCAAAGAGAAAGCTGTGGTTGGCATATCGGATGTCGGTATTGTCCATGCTGAAATGGTCGCCCTTGGTGTCGTAGGTGACTTGCAGAAAGCTGCCCACATGCGCCGACCACGCGCCGGCCAGCCAGAGAGAGATATCCTGGGGAAACTCGAAATTGCCATTTTGGGCACCGGGCTGTGGCGCGTTGGTCGCGGTAAACGATGCTTCGAACCACGCCGAGAGGGGCAAGCTCGCGAGAATGTCCAGTGGAGTCGATTTCTTGGTTTTCTCCGTGGTGACGGTTGGCACGAGTTTCAGCGTGTATCCGTTGAGCTTGAAATCCCTCCCTTCTTGTGTAAGTTCGGGAGGTGTTGTATGGCACTTGGCGCAGGCATAGCCCGTTTGACGGGCATAACTCGGGACTGCGGAAGCCGGTTGCGAGAACGTAGTCAATAAAACGACGGGAGCCGCCGCCCCGATCACCATGGCTGCGCGTCGGATTGTGTTCGATTGCATGCTGGGCATGATCATCTCCCTAAGAACCGCTGGAGTCCTTGCCCGCGTCGATAGTTTTTGGCAATCCGGGAATTCTCAGGGCAAATCTCCTTGACTCCGAGTTTTAGCATCACCCCTGCGGGCGGAGCAGCCGTTTGCATCTGGGTATCCAAAATATGCCAAAATATAAACCCTTTGTTTTGAGTCCATTCCGTCTCTATGATTAAGGCCGGTGGGGTAAGGGACCCTGACATTCGATGGCGCAATGGGGCAAATAACTCACCGTAAGCCACCGAATGGTCTAGCAATCCTGTCATGTAGAGTGGTTTGGCGAAAACGCTTTCACAAGCGCGCCAAAGGTTCAAAAGGGCGGCGGGTTTGCAGTTCGCGCACGACTGACGGGCAAAGAAGAAAAGGCTGCCGGCAACCAGGGATTTGACTCCTCTTGGAATGCAGTCTGAAGTTTGAAGAGACCGCCGGGCGGCGCTGACACTCATAACGCCGCGTTTCGCTCCATAGGCGGGCAGCAAGTGTTAAGCGGCTCCGGGCTTGCGACGGCATTATCAGGTAATGATCGGCATAGGGGCGGCGGTTATGGCTTCACCCTCCGGCGTTTTCACGTGTCGTAGATCGTAGAACTGGCAGATGTCGGATGGTTCTGAGCCCAAATCGTGCCTCCCGCTCGAATCGTTCGCTGAACTCGGTCGTCGAAACCTTGATGGCGACGGCGCGGTCGAGCCTGGGGTCGCGGGCGAGACACACGCTCGCGTATGCCGCCGACGCCGGGGGTCATGGCGTCGAGCAGCGGGCGCGCCCGCGCCTGCAACTGGCCGCCGGCATGAGGCTACGCGAAGTGCCAGCCATGCTCCTGGGCGGCGGACCGCGCGGGTCCGAGGCCGCCGCGCACGATGGGCCGCGGCGGTCGGCGGGATGGCTGGCGGTGCATCGTGGGGGCACGGCGCGCCGGCACGGGCGGCGTATCGCGCGCGACCTAACCCACGCACACATCCAGCGCCAAGGAATGCGACACGATATTCGTTGCCGGGTACCTAACCGGCGGCTAGACTTTTGTCGCCCTTGGCCTGAGAGTCCCCCTCTATTCCGCCGTCGGCAGGTGAATATACATGGACTGAATCCCAACTCGTCCCGGACCGGTAAAGCGGTTACTCACGATTTGCGCGGCGCTGGCAAACAACCCGGTCGAGAATTTCTGAAATTGCGTTTCCATCCGGACCGAACGGTCTTTGTAGACCCAGCCGCCGGGCTCAACATCAATCTGTTCGCCGGCTCCCAGCGTCACCTCGAAAACGTTCCCGTATCCGTGCACCCACACAATGCCTTCGTTGCCTTGCACGGCAAAATGGTCAATGAAAAACCCAGTCCCGCCCATCAGCATATTGGAAACGCCTTTTACCCGCGTGAAGGTGTATTCGACGCCGCCGGTGGCGGCGAGAAACTGGTGTTCCCGCATCTCGATTCCTTCGCCGCGGTTCAGATGGATTCCGAAAACGTGTCCCGCGCCATCGCGGCTGAAAGCGATCTGCCCCGGACCGCTGGCTTCGGTCATCAGGATGGGCATTCCCGCCATCACGCGCCGGAAACCGCCTTTCAAGGGCTTGATGCCGATCTGCGTTCTGGGCTCCTTCCAAAGAAGAATATGGTGCTCGAAGTACACGGGGACACTCCCCAGCTCGATACGCAATACGGGAACGAGTTCGCCCTCGATGTGATAGGTCACGCCTGCAAATTGTTCATCACGCGCTACGGTAGGCTTCAGAACAGGAATAGGCACTGGCTCCTGCTTTCTGGGACGAGGTTAACTGCAACCATCATCATGGACCGGAAAGACCCAAAATTGCAATGGCGACCCCAACGATTCGTGCCTCCCATCGCGCACGCTCCTGCAGCCGACTCAGTCCGGTCGTTCGCGCACGCCCCCGACATTCGGAGTGGTTGCTCACAGGGAATGGATTGTCGGGCACTCTTCCCCTACTCTTTGTGGCGCCTCGACTCTTCGCCGGCCCCCGAATCTGTAAAAGTAGGGGGACGGATGCGCCGTGAGTCAGGACCAATTCCCGGCCCGGCGGTATATAGCGTACAACTTGAGCGGGTGCAGGCGGCCCAGCCGTCTTCCGGAACCAGAAAGCGAAAGGAAGGATTTGATGCCGAAATTCCTAGTCGAAGCGACCTACACAGCCGAGGGGTACAGGGGGCTGGCCAAGACAAGCCCTCAGGCCGGAAGGCCGCCGTCGCGCAGGCTGTCAAGAAGCTGGGCGGAAAGCTCGATGCCATTTACTTCTGCCTTGGCGAGAACGATGTCATTCTGATTGTAGATCTGCCGGATCATGTCAGCGCGGCCGCGCCCGGCTGCTCGGCGTGTGCCAGCGGAATGGCGCGCACCAAGACCACGGCTCTGCTGACAGTAGACGAGGCGGATGAGGCGCTCTCCAAACCTGTGTCCTATCGGGCTCCGGGAGCCTAGCTCAACCCCTACTGCAACGCTGCCCATTCGACGCCGGTGGCACGGCGCGGCGATACGCGGAGATGGGCGCAGCGATGGCGCAAGCAGGCGGCGACTTTATCCGCAGTATGCTCCGCATGGGAAAGGGCGGCCTCCCTCCATCCGACAACGGAGGAGAAGATTCCCACTGCGGACGGTACCGTGTTCATGAGCCCGGCGTTGACAACAATAAATGTACACATTGGGGTTTCTGACCGCCCGCGGTCACATGATCGCATGTCGTTACGGCCAGAGGCCCTCGATCCTTCCAAACTGCATCCGCGATTCGCTGGCGACCGAATCGGCTCAACGGAGAACGACGTTGGTGCGACGCGTGCAATAGCGATGATGCACGACGCCTGAATCGCGCGGCAGAGCTAACGGGCCCGCGCACGTGCTCGCTGTATGTTCATCTTCAAAGGAGAAATGAAATGCTCGGCTTAGGATTGCTCGGAACCGTTCTCGTGATTGTGTTAGTCGTATGGATTATTCGCAGAGTGTGAAGCGCTTTGCGGTTGAAACGTCGGGTGCCCCAATTTGCAGCGGCGAGGTCCGACTCGCCATCGCCGCTGAAGTATGCCAAGCGCCATCGCTTCTTCAGTGGCGGCGATGAATCCGTTTCATGCCCTCGTCGCCGATTCGCGGGAAACCGGCTGTCGCCGATGCAGGCTCAGGCGCTGCGGAAGGCCGCGATGTTTTGCCATTCCTCAGGACCGCATGTGCGACTCCCCGTAGCGGTTCAGCTTGAGCCGGAAAGCCTTGCGCGCGCTTTTCAAACGCAAATGCCCGTCCACCACGGTCCCATCGCTGCGGGCCAGCACTGGGATCTCGAAGCCGAAATCGCGGAGGGATGAGCACATCCGATCTACGGTCTTGCGCGTACGGGGTCCGCGCCGATCCGTCGGTTGTCTTCAATCTCCAGCCAGCAAAGGAGTTGCCCGCCAGGAGCGCGAAGTGAGAATCGTCGTAATGGCGGCGCCGCATGGCCGCTGGTGTGGCGTCCCGCGAAGAAGTATGAGCAATCTCAGACGAAAAATGTAGCCCTGACGACCCGGTCCGAAGCCATCGTCCGCGAAACAATGGCCGGTATAGTGGACGACATCAGGTAGAAGAAGTGCCGGTCGTCTCGCCGTCTGAAGGCCTCGTCCCGGGGCTGCGGCGGACGCCACGCAGAATGCCGCGAAGCAAATCGGCCAGTTGCTCAACGTGTTCTTCGGAAAACATGGAATCATGGCCACCCGGCACTCGATGAGATTCGAATCCGCCCCTCGCAAAATCGCGCCATCCCAGCCTGGCATCCTCTAACACACGCGTGCTAACGGGCTCGTCGGCCGCCATGAAGTGGACGACAGAACCGCCGAACGCGCGAGGCACGTAACTGTGCATGATTGCCGCCGCGGCGTCCCCGAGGGAAGCGCCAGGGGTTGGACTCGCCTTGCGTGCCGACCCAGGAACTGACTGACCTATGCATCCGGATTGGGGAGATTGGGTTGAAAGATAGCGGACGTGCGCGATCACCTCCCGTCCGGCATCCAGCACGGTCCCACGCCGCAGCGTGAAGGCGAACCTGGGCGCCCACTTGATGTATCGCATCCAGTGCCGCAAGGGCTTCGGATAACCTGGCGCCGCCGTGTCGAATAATACTACCGAGGGCACCGGACATCCAAGCGCTTCCAAACGGCAAGCGCACTCATAGGCGAGGATGCCACCAAAGCAGTGCCCGCCGATGGGACCGAGCGGCCGCGGCTGCGTGTTCCGGATGTAATCCACAAATTGGCGGACCAAATCTTCGAACGCGTACGCATTGGCGCCCGTGTCCCAGGTCGTATCGCGCAGCACCACGAAGGGTTGCGCATCCCCCACGAGCCGGGCCAGCGGGCCAAGGTACGAAGCACTCAGAGTTGCGCCCGGAAAACAAAGGAATGGAGGTCCTTCACCACGCTGCTGCAGTACGACTGCGGAGACCCCTGGACGCGGGGGCGGAGCATTCCCGATCATCCGATGCTCCGTGATGGCATCCCTCAACGTCGCAATCGTAGGTGCTGCAAGGAATTGCGGCCAAGCAAGCCGGCGCGCATCGACGCCCATTTCCGCCTCCATGATCGTCAGCATTTGTGCCAGCGCGAGAGAGTCCCCGCCGAACGCGAAGAAGCTCTCATTTTCGTGCAGTGGGGTGGGAACGCCGAGAACGCGCGACCAAATTGCAGCTATTCGTGGTTCGATCGGATCGACAGCCGCATTTGGGCAGGGTGAATTCCTGGGAGCTGGGGCATGATTCGCGGCACGAGCGAAGAGTTGGGATAACTGCTGGCGGCTGGGTTTGCCCGTAGCGGTGACCGGAATCTCGTCCACAAAGAAGATGCGGCTGGGAAGCCTCGCTGGGCCGACGCGGGCGGCCATGTAACTCCTCATTTCGGTTTCATCGGCTACTGCTCCTTGCCGAAGGACTACCGCCGCGGCAATATCTTCCCCCAGCGCCGGGTGGGGTATGGCGAACGCGGCCGTCTGCTCTACAGCGGGGTGCTCCGCCAGCACGGAGTCGATTTCGTGCGGTAAGATCTTCTGGCCTCCGCGATTGATCATTTCCCGGAGCCTGCCGGTGATGAACAGCTCCCCATCCGAAGCGAGCCATCCGAGATCGCCGGTGCGGAACCATCCGTCGTGAAAGGCGGCCCGATTGGCATCCGGGTCGTCGAGGTACCCGTTTATGACCTCCTCGCCGCGCAACACGATCTCACCCCGCACGGTGCACGGCAGCAGGCTGCAGTCCGGAGCCATGATCCCCACGTCGACGCCGATGCTCTTTCCAACCGAACCACGAGTGCGATTATGAATACCCGTGTTGGTGATCACGCCCGCTTCAGTCATACCGTACCCGTGGATCACTGGCACGCGCAGCGAGCGTTCCAAGGCTTCGACGAGAAACGGCGGTATCGCCGCGGTACCGCAACGAATGAAACGCAACGAGGTTGGGGGGATTCCGTCCGGCCGTTCCTGAACCAGTTGGAGAATCGCGCGGTGAATCGCCGGTCCTGCAAGATACCAGGTGGGCCGGTAGGTCTCCAACCATGCGAGGAACTGGCCTGGATCGAACGCATTGCTACAGATGGCCATCCCACCACGTAACAGTTGGGCCAAACAGGATAGAAGGCCGGAGAGGTGGTGAAGCGGCATGAGGCACAGAAAACGGTCGTCCGCCCGCAGACCGAAGGAGCGTTGCACGTTCCCGATCATCGCGGCGAGGTTACGGTGGGTCAGCGGCGCGAGCTTGGGGACGCCCGTGGTGGCCGATGTTTGAAATACGGCCACAACGTCTGCGGCGACGCTCCGGCTGGTAGGCGCGGCCGTCCGCGGGCCCGTCAAGGCGATCTCTGGCTGGTCTTCACGACCCGGAGGAAAGCTCAGGCTCAGCAGTGGCGTTCCGGTGGCGTCGGCCGCCCGAACCAGTTTTGGATCGGGCTCGAATGTAGTGACAATCGCCCTGGGCTTCAACTGAAGCAGGCGGGATTGCAGTTCCGGTTCCGCCAGCTTGCAATCCAGTGGCGCGACGGCCGCCACACTGGCGACGCCCAGCAATCCGAGCAAGAGCAGCTCGGCGTTTGGGATCGCCAAAGCTACCAGATCCCCGCGGTGGATGCCCTCCGCTTGAAGTCCCTGCGCTATTTGATCGGCAACGGCTGCGCACTGCAGGAACGTGAATGAGCGTTGGCCGGGCCGAACAAGGCCACCGCATCGGGCGCCGACAGCGTGCGCAAACCGAACGCGTTGAGGCCCGCAAAGGGGTACGCACTTGAATTCATTTGTACGATTAGATGAGCATACCAGATGATGACGGACAACGCCGCGCGAGGAGGCCAGACATGGCGGGATACTAAGAGGCCATTTGCGCCTCTTTCCTCCAAATCCGTTCATAACTAACAACCTCCCATGGATTCTCGACTTAGCATACCTGCTCGGGGTTATTGCCAACACTATGCCGCAGATTGTGCAAACGCCAGAAGAGTACCACCCGGTTGCTTGCGAACATCGGACGCTCTGGAGGATAAGACGGAATCAGGTACCCGAGCGCATTGGATTCCAGACAGCGGAACATCGTGTTGTTCAAGAGTGACGCTGCTTATCAACGAGCCAGTTGGGTCAATCTGCTCAAGGATAAGGGTGTTGAACGGCTGTGATGCCAGACCGGACCAAAGCGTAACTCGCAAAACGCCGGACGTTGTGTCGCATTGTCGCTCGCATTTAAGGCGTTTCCGCCGTTCCCTCATTGTGTGATAAGCTATTGGCCCGTAGCTGATCGAAGGGCATACCGTTTGGGCGATCAGCGTGTTGTGTTTCCCAACAGGTGGGCGCTGCAACGGAAAAGATCCGGCATCACCAGTTTCCAGACGGCATTTCCGGCACGTCAACCGAATTTCAAAAGGGAGAATCACATATGCGAAGAATGTTCGGCCGTGTTCTGGCCGTTTTGGCAATTACCGCCGTGGCCGCTTTAGGGGCCGACAATTCCATTGGTACTTGGAAGCTCGATATCGCAAAATCCAAGTACACACCGGCGCCAATGCCGGTGAAGAGCCTGACGTCGGTGCGGGAGGCGGTTGCGGGCGGCGTGAAGGTGACGACTAGTGGCGAACGGACGGATGGCGCAGTCAACTCCGGCTATACGGCGAAATACGATGGCTCGTGGGCTACGGTCACGGGCACGGGGTCGCCGTATGACAGCATCTCGATCAAACAGGTGAATGCCAGTACCCTCACTTACCAAGCGAAGCAGACCAATGGAAAGTATCGCGCCAGCGGCCGCACAGCAATTTCGAGCGACGGCAAGACGATGACCACCAAGGCAAAAGGCACGGACGCCAATGGAGCGCCAATGACGCTGACGTTGGTTTACGAGAAGCAATAGCGGAGAAGACAGCGAGTTAATCGACCAAAACATTTCTCCGTCGCGGAAACTTCGGACCAAGGTCTGCCGCGCGGGGCAAATCAAGGGCCTATTTACAGTGGTGGGCCCGTGCGACTCGAACGCCAGAGCTCTACCGTGTCAAGGTAGCGTTCCTGAACGCACCCTGTTTCGATGCGCCGAAATGCCTCTGCGCGGCTCGGATTGGACCGATTTGGCAAGCCGCGAAAAAAACCCGCCGCGGCGAGTGCCTGGCGGGCCGATGGGCGGATGTCCGAAATTTAATTGATTCGATAAGTACGCTAGCCTCCGACGGGCTTGAAGGGCTCCACGGCGTGGCCGGCCTTCTTGATCGCGCTCGCCATGAACCCGTGCACTGACTGCGCGATCTCCGAGAGCGTGGCGCCGTTCTTGCGCTGCAAGGATGGCCACCACCTGGGCCGTCTTGCTGCCCGGGCGCGCCGCGGGAATCTCGGGCGCCGGAGCGGACTTCTTGGCCGGTTAGGGACGCGGGGCGCGGGTGAATTTCTGCACTCCGAGCCGATCCGTGCCCTCTTCAACGATATAAAAGGTATCGGCCGCGATGTCGTGGAACGTCTGCCGCAGGCCGCTGGGCCACTGAATCTCCAGGGCGTCGGCCTTGGTGGCGCGGCCCAGCCCAAAATTCGCGCGCAGGTCGCTTTGCGAAAGATAGCTACCGCCCGCGGCGATTTCCCGAATTTGTGAGATACCGCCCGCATGCAGCCGCAGGCGGGCTCCCAGGGCGTCGCGATTGCTCTTCTTCCCGATCAGCCTGAAGTTCACGAAATGATTGCCCGCGGCGCCGCTGTTGTGCAGCAACAGCGGCGGATCGTTGTTGTTCGCGACCACGATATCCACGTTGCCGTCGTTATCGAAATCCGCAAAAGCCGCTCCGCGTGCCGCGTGCGGAACGCTGAAACCACTTCCCGCCTCCCGCGTGACTTCGATGAATTTGCCGGCGCCGTCGTTATGGAACAGGGAATTGATCTGTTTGTATGTCGCATCGGGAAAGACCTTCTCCACTCCCTCATACACGTGTCCGTTGGCGATGAACAGGTCCAGCCAGCCATCGTTATCCATGTCGAAGAACCCGCCGCCAAAGCTTAAGACGTGCTTGGTAGGCGCCGTGATGCCCACTAAGCCGCTGACATCTTCAAAGAAACCCTTACCGTCGTTGCGCCAGATATGGTCGGAGGCTAACTGGAAATCCGAGACATACAGATCCAGGGTGCCGTTGTTGTCGTAATCGCCCAGTGAGATGCACATGGCCGCCATTGTGCCGCCGTCCCCGGTCAGGGCCATGCCGCTGGGTACCGCTATCTCCTTGAACGTACCGTTGTGTTCGTTGTGATAGAGAAAAGCCTCCAGGCCGTCGTTTGCCACGAACAGGTCCGGCCAACCGTCGTTGTCGTAATCGGCTGCGCCGACCGAGAGATTCAGTCCCTTGGGCTGATAGATCCCCGCCTTCTTTGTCACATTGGTAAATGTGCCGTCGCCGTTGTTGTGATAGAGCACATCGGGCGTCCCTCCATAGACCATGGGACGGCAACTGGAAGGCAAGCCCGCCCCGATGTTGCAGTAGCGCTGGCTATTGGGTCCGAAGTTCGCATAGCCGCCGACGTACAGATCCGGAAACCCGTCGCGATCATAGTCGAAAAACGTGGCGCCGGTGTGAAAAAGCGTGCCGAAGTCCAAGCCGCCCACGCCGGCTTTGTCGGTCACGTCGGAGAAGGTTCCATCGCCGTTGTTGCGATACAGGATATTCTTTCCGTATTGCGTGACATACAGATCCGGAAAGCCGTCGTTATTGTAATCGCCCCACACACACCCCAGGCCATAGGCGTTGCCGGGCACGCCGGCCGTTTCGGTGACATCGGTGAAGGTGCCGTCGCGGTTGTTATGGTATAGCGCGTTGCGCGCCGGGATGCCGCGGCCATAGAGGTCGCGTCCGTTCACGAAGTAAATGTCCTGCCAGCCGTCGCCGTCGTAGTCGGCTACGCAAACGCCGGGTCCGGCTTCTTCCAGAATCGTGGACACTCCCTTGCTGCCCTTGAAATGCACGAAGCCGATGTGCGCCGCCTTGGCGATGTCGGTGAACTGCACGGGAGCGGCCGGAGGAGCGGAAAACAACTGCGCGCCAAACAGGCAAGCTGCGAATATTAAGCGGCGCATCCGGAACTCGCGAGGCTAGGGTTCCGGCTCTTGCGGTCCCACGATCCCGGCATGCACATCGTCCGCCATCTGGCGATCCCGATCGGAGATCTCTTTGCGGAGGGCGAATTCCTTGGCGGCGTCCTCTTTGCGCCCGGTGCGCTGGTAGACCACACCCAGGTGATAGTGCGCGGCGGCATTCTGAGGTTGCAGCTTGACGGCTGCTTCGAGCGGCGCCAGCGCTTCGGCCACGTTTCCGCCGGCGACCAGCGAGCGGCCCAAGCCGATGTACGCGTCGGCAAAAGTGCGATCCAGTTTTGTGGCACGCCCGAAGTGCTCGATGGCGTCGGGATAATTCCTGTCTTGGCGCGCCAGTTCACCCAAGACGTACTCCGCGCCCGCGTTGGACGGATCGATTTCCAACTCGGCCTGAAACTCATGGATCGCCTCCGCGCTGGAGGTGCCCGTTGGCGGCTTCGAGAGTATAATCCGGCCCAGGCGGTAATGCATGCCCGGCAGCTTCGGATCCTGTTGCAGCACCTGGCGGTATTCGGCGGCGGCATCGTCCCACCTGCCCTGGGCTTCCAAAGCTTCGGCGTTCAACTGGTGAACCTGGTAAGATCCCGGCGCCGAGTACATAAGCGCCCGCGAGGCGCGGATGGAGAGATCGGAGTAGACATGCGTGGCCACATATAGCACCTGCGGATCCTTGGGAAAATCGCGCTGCAGGATGCGCACAAAATCCGCTGCCGCATCCATCTGGTTCATGGTCATCGCGCACTTGATGCCATCGAGTCCCACGGTTTTCTCGAGGTCGTGGGCCGCCAGGCGCGGCGCCGATTTTGTCAGAAGCGCCAGGGCCTGGTCGCAATGCCCGCCTTCGGCGAGTTGTGTACCGCGGAGGGCGGTTGCGGATGCATCCGCGGCGGGCGGTTTGTGGGGAGCGTCCGCGGCCCAGGCGGCCCAGGCGGCCCAGGCGAAGGAAGCTGCCGCAATCCATGTTCGGGACATGCCCAAGCTGCGCATCGTCGTACTCAACTCCAATGGTAACGCATCCGGCCGGGATCGGAAGCAACTTGAAAAACGAAGGGCCGCGGCCCTTATTGAGCCGCGGCCCTTCCAATCGGGTCAATGTTCCCGCGGGGTCAATAATGGAACTTCAAGGCGAACTGAATTTGCCGGCCAAAAGTCCCGTAGGCGCCGCCCGCGCCTTGGAGCAAGCCAAGCGTACTGCCCACTCCGGTGTTGGGCGCATTCAGAATGGGAGTGTTAAATAAGTTGATGGCTTCGCCCCGGAACTCCAGCTTAAGGCGCTCGCTAAAATTGAAAAACTTGGCCGCGCTGGCGTCGATCGTGCGCAACCCCGGACCGCGCACCGTGGCGACACCGCAGGTGCCAAACGTGCCCGGATCTTCCGGTCCGAAGTCGGCCGGATTAAACCACTGATAGCCCCCTAGCGGCGAGTTCTGCTCGCCGTAAATCTGTACCGGGGCAAGGCAGTTGGCGCGCGATCCCCGCGAGTTCGTGCCGGAAGCGTCCCCGGCCGAGATGGTCAGCGGAAAGCCGCTGTGCACGGAAAGAATCGAATTCACCTGCCAATCGCCGATAATCGCATTCAGAACCGGGTTCAGGTCCTTGCCGAACTTACGATCCCGGCCGACGGGCAAGTCGTAGGTTACATAACTGGTCAGCACCTGTTTGGAGTCGTAGTAGCAAGGGCCCCACTCCGCGCGTTGGTCATAAAGGTTCTGGAAGTACGGCGAAGTCGGATAGGCGGCGCCGCCCCACGATCCATAGTAACCGCTGGAGTCCGTCATGCATTTCGAGTAGGTATACGCGACTTGATACTCAAGGCCTTCGCTGAGGCGTTTCTGCAAGACGGCCTGGAGAGCGTTGTAACTCTGATTTCCATTCGAGGCCGTGCCGGAGATCTGGCTGATCGCGTCGTAGACATACGGGTTGCCGGCCAGGTAAGGGCTGGGCGCCACAGTGCCATTCGCCAATAGCTGCGATTGGAAATAAGGCATGGGCACCATCAGATGGGTCGTTTTCTGGCCCACGTAGCCTGCCTGCAAGGTGGTCGTATTGCTTAACTGCTGCTGGATCGTGAAGTTCCACTGGTTGGATACAGCCGGGCGAATATTCGGATCCCAGACGCGGAGCCCGGCGCCCTGGAACGGATTCGACGAGGCGGCCAGAGGTGTCAGACCCTGGCTCAGGGTCGTGGTGGGCAGAGACAGCGACGTGTAGTTCGCATCGGTTTCATGCGCGAATGGCGGGTTAATCGGCAAGCGCAGGTTGGTGCCGGTGCCTTCCAGGTAATTAGAGAGAGTGTACGCCGAACGAATCACCGTGTGCTTCATGGGATTCCAGGCAATTCCGACGCGCGGCTGGAAATTCGTAATGCCGTTGTACTGATTGTACAGCGCGCAACTGTTTCCATCCTGGCCGGCGTATTCGACCGTACCGGAGAATAGCCCGAAGTTCACCTGCCGGTTATCCACTTCGCACCAGGGGGTGTGCAGTTCCCAGCGCACGCCGAGGTTCAGCGTGAGGTTCGGCGTCACATGCCAGTCGTCCTGGAAAAAGCTGCCCAATACCCAGGAGCGCTGGCCCCACGTGCCGCCGTTGACGCCGCCGCCGATCTGGGAAGCCAGTCCCAGCAGGAAGTCCGCTTCTCCGGCGCCGCTACCCCCGCCGGAGGTCGCCAGCGGATTCGGGCCGGCGGTATAGCGGCCGTCGAAGGTAAACGATCCAGCTTCGCCATTGTTGCCGGAGTAGAAAGTATCGATGCGTTCGCGCCAGGCTTGGAAACCAAGGTGGAACACGTGCGAACCGTGGGTGATCGACATGGTGTCTTCAAGCTGAATTACAGTATCCGCGAAGAGTTGGTAGACATCGGAGTTTCCGATGCTTGACGCATACCCGCCCGAAAAGCCCATGGAGGGGAGAATGGTCGAGGGAATGCCAGGCAGGCCCACGGTGGTGTTCAAGTCGCCGGTCCCGTTCCCAGCCGCGCCGTTGTTGATAAATACGTAATTCACACCGGCTCTGGCATCGTTCACAATCGAGGGCGACACGGTGCGCACCCAATCCACGACGCCGGTGTGGACGGGATAGTTGTTGAAAGAATTATACAGGACTGGCAGGTTATTCGTGGAGGGATTGGTGATCATGCTCTGGGAGTAACGGCCAAAAACGCGGTCCTTGTCGGAAGCGCTCCAGTCGACGCGGGCATCGCCCTGATCGCCGTTAATGTCGGTGTGCGTGGCGAACAGGTAATTGTTGTTGAGTCCCGCGCCAGTCGGCAGCGGGTAAATGCTGGTGTCGGTGATAATTTTCTGCGCCACGGGATCGAGAAGGTTGGCTGGAATGATGTTTCCCGGAAATGGCTGCCGCTGACCGCCGGAAACCGCAAATGGATTGTAGAGCTGGATCGGGCTGGTGCCTTGCAGCAGGGCCGAAAAGTTGCCGCCGCGTTCGGCCGCCGTAAGTACGCTGAAAGTGCCGAGGCTGGTGGGAGTATCGAAGCGCTGGCCCTGGTAGTCGACGAAGAAGAACAGTTTGTCGTGCTTGATGGGCCCACCCAGCGTGCCGCCAAATTCGTTCCAGCGCAGTTTCGCCTTTGCGGCGTCTTCGAAGTTGTTTTGCCAGGAATTGGAGTTTAGCACATCGTTGCGGAAGAACTCAAAGACGTCGCCGTGGAACTGATTCGTGCCGGTCTTGATGGACGTGTTCACGATGCCGCCCATGTAGTTGCCGAACTCGGCCGGCGCATTCTGGGTAATCTCGTTGAATTCCTGGATGGCGTCCACGCTCGGCGCATAGCCGACCAGGTTGTCGGACACCTGGTTGTTATCCATGCCGTCCAATATAAAATTGTTGGCCTGCTCGCGGTTGCCATTCACATAAGGGCGTCCGCTGCTCGAAGTAGTGAGGCCACTCTGAAACGTGGAGGGGTCGGGATGCACGGTACCCGGCGCCAGCAGCGTCAACTGCACATAATTGCGGGTCGCCAGGGGCAGCGTAGCGTCTGTGCGCGAGTCGATCACTTGCCCCAGCAAGGTCTCCTCGGTCTGCAGTACGGGAGCCGCAGCCGTCACTTCCACGGTGGTCTGGACGTTACCGACCAGAAGCTGGAAGTCCAGCTTGGCAATCTGGTTCATCTCCAGGGTGATATTGGATTGCGTGGCGGTCTGGAAGCCGGCGTTCTCCACTTTGACGTTATACGCGCCTATTGGCAGATTCGGCAGGTTGTAGTAGCCCTCCGAATTGGTAGTGGTGGGATACGCGACCCCGCGATCCACGGACGTCGCCGTGATCTTGGCGCCGGAAACCGCGGCGCCCGATGGATCGTTGACCCGTCCAGTGATGGTTGCAGCCACCTGCTGCCCCCAGGCGCAACAAGCCAGAGCGCACACCGCCAGTACACCAGCCCACAGCCTATGGCCAAACAGTTTTCGAAGTTCCATGAATTCCTCCCAACGGTTTGAGGAGAGGCGCGAACCTCCCCGGCCTCAATTCCAGCGGACCAAAAGTGCTATATCGCACGTAGTGCCCACAAAAACCCCGACCTTCAGAAGCTATATAGCAGAAATCTGCTATTGCGCAAGTATAGATCGGGTTGCAGGGTCGCGTCAATAAAAAAATTTCTACAATTTTTGGTAATCCGCGGGCGCTTCCTATCGCCTGGTGGGGCGGCGCCATGCGCCGCCGCAAGCGAGGCTAAAGCCTCGCGCCGGCTAAAGCCCGCCCTCCATGGTTTGGCTTACCTTTCTTGGATCTCCATGTACCGGTCCACGCCCAGATCCGTGTAGCGGTCGACTTGCTTGCTCGGCGCGGGCCAGCGGATTTCAAGCCAGTCTACCTTCGTCGCGGGACCCAGCCCCAGAATCTCGCGCGGGTCGTGGCAGGAAAGATAGCTGCCGCCGGCGTTCTTCAACCGCGAACGCCGCACACCTCCGGCCGACCAGGCAATCCGGGCGCCGATGGCATCGCGGTTGGCGCGGGTGCCCACCAGTTTCAGCCCCAGCCAGTGATTGGCCGCGCCCACATTGTTGTGCAGCAGCACGGGCGCCCCGCCGTTGACGCCCACCAGCACATCCAAACGGCCGTCGTTGTCGTAATCGCCCACCGCCAAGCCGCGCGCCGCGAACGTTCCGGTGAACGCCGGCCCCGCATCCGCGCTGGCATCCCGCAGCTTGCCGTTCTGGTTGTGAAACAACAGCAGCGGCTCCTTATATTTCACCTGGGTCGAATACCTTTCGATCATGTCGTCGGGATGGCCATTGGCGAGAATCAGGTCTACAAAGCCGTCGTTGTCGTAATCGAAGAACTTCAATCCCCAGCCGCTAAGCAGGCGGGTGGCCTGCGTTACCCCGTTGTCGAACGCGACATCCGCAAACGTTTCGTCGTGCTGGTTGCGGTAGAGCGAGAACATCTCCCGGTCGATATTCGCCACGAACAGGTCTTCCCATCCGTCGCCGTCGAAATCGGCGGCGTCCACGCCCATGCCGGAGCGGGCCTGCCCGTTTTCGCTGAAGGCGACTTCGGCGGAAACCGCGGCCTCCTCCCATTGGCCGTTGCCGCGGTTGATGAACAGAAAGTTCTGTACCGTGTCGTTGGCCACGAAAAGGTCCATGCGCCCGTCGTTGTTGACGTCGGTGGCCACCACCCCCAACCCCTTGCCCAGCGCGCGCGCGATGCCGGTGCCGCGGCTCACCTCGGTGAAGGTGCCGTTGCCGTTGTTGCGATACAGGAAGCTGTGGGTGGGCTTAAACAGCCGCGGGATGCAGTAGTATTTAAGGCCCAGTTTGTTGTCCCCGCAGGAAAAGCGCTGCGTGGCGTAATCCACGAAACTGCATACGAACAGGTCCAGGCGGCCGTCGTTGTCGTAATCGAACCAGACGGCGCTGGTGGTCCACCCGGTCATCCCCAGGCCCGACTTTTCCGTTACGTCGGTGAAGGTGCCGTTGCCATTGTTACGATACAAAATCATACTGCCGTACGCCGTGACCAGCAGATCCGGGAATCCGTCGTTGTCGTAGTCTCCCACTGCCGCGCCCATGCCGAACGTGCCGCCGGCGACTCCCGCCTTCGCGGTGACATCGGTGAAGGTGCCGTCCCGATTGTTCCGGTACAAGGCGTTGCGCAGGGGTTTGCCGGGCTTGAAGAAATCGCACGGGCCGCTGTTAACCAGATAAATGTCCATCCATCCATCGTTGTCGTAATCCAGGAAGGCACAACCCGGTCCCATACTTTCGGGAAGATAACGGTTGGGGGACATGGCGTTGTCATGTACCCAGGCGATGCCGCTCTTGTCCGGAGGAACGCTTTCGAAAATGGGAGGGGCGGCCGCGCGGGCCGGCCGGACCAGCCAAGGCGCGGCATACCCGGCGGCAGCCACCAGGAAATTTCGGCGGGTGCTGAAAGACACGTGTCCTTCAATTCTATGACAGAAGCTCCCAGGCCAGCCCGCCCAGAGAAAAATTGTGAAATATCTGGAGTCCGGCGCGAGTTCGGGGTAAAATACCATCGTTGATGCTCTATAGCAGGTGAAGCCGGACGCTCTATAGCACGTCGTTCGGCCTGCAAATATTGGTTAGCGTTGCCCGAGGCGGCATGGAAACGGAAGACTGATGCTGCAGAAGACCGATTCGGATGCGCCCGCGTACCGGCGCATCCAATACGCGCTACGAAAACGCATCGAAGCCGGCGAGTTGCAACCTGGGGACGCGGTGCCTTCGGAGCGGGAACTCGCGCGCAGCCACGAAGTGAGCTTGATGACCGCGCGGCATGCGCTGGCGGAACTGGAGCACGAAGGCCTGGTGGACCGGCGGCGCGGCGCGGGCACGTTCGTGTCGCTGCCCAAGATCCACTTCAACCGCCTGGCCAGTTTCACCGAACAGATGGCCAGCCGGGGCTTGCCGGCGCGCTCTCGGATTCTGTGCGCCAGCATCGTGGAAGGCGAGCAGGAGGCGGCCGCGCGGCTGGCCCTTCCGGCGCACAGCCGGCTGGTCAAGCTGGAACGGCTGCGGCAATCCGGCGAGCAGCCTTTCGCGGTGGAGATCTGCTATTTTTCCGCGGAGGAGTTCGCGGGTTTGCTCAGCCTGCCGCTCGAGCGCCGCTCGCTATTCGCCACCCTGGAGCGCGAATACGGAATCGAGCTGCAGTATGCGGACGAAGAAGTGGATGCTACGCCCGCCAGCACACGCATGGCGGAGTTGCTCGGGATTCACGCCGGTGCGCCGGTGCTGCGCATTCGCCAGGCGCTGTTCTCCACCGCGGGCAAAGCGACTGTATATGTGGTCGGTTTCTACCGCTCCGACCGCCATACGCTGACGATCCGCCGCTTCCGCAAGTAGATGGCACTGCCCGCGCCCGGCAATTGGACATTCACCAATAGATCTGCGTCGGGCGGCAGCGGATCGCCGAACATTTCCAGCGTCTTGTTTTTGGGCGTAGCGGTGAACCATCTTCCGTGAAGAACGCGTGCCAGAATTGGTGGTGGCAGGCCTATTCTCGCCAGGATTCGGTAAACGCTGGGGCGGCCACCCGCCACCTGTCTTGGCTTAGCGGAGATGGGATCGGGCTCGCGGCGTCTTCTCTGCGGACGCGGTGCGTGCGGATCGAGCAACGTCACTGGCGGGGCGATATCGACGAGCCCAAGACGGCGCGGAGCCGACGGACTCTGGCGCTGGGGACGCTACAGGAACGCTACCGGCGATGGATCGGGAGGCTGGCGGACGCCAGTGGAGAGGGCTGTTATTTCCGCAGCAGCAGGATGGGACGCGGCCGATGTGGGACTCGGGGGTGCGCAAGGCTTTGAAACTGGCGGCGGCGGAGCAGGAGGGGTGCGACTTTGCGGGCCTGGGGCTGCACACGCGCTGCAAGCGCCCTGAATTCCAATACCGGAGACGGAGAGCGCCGGGCCGCTATTTGTTTTTTTCTTGCTGTTCCCGCCGAAAACCAGCAGCCGGTACTCCGTGATGAAGTTGGGATCATCTTATTCCGCGAGATTCACGCGCCCCATACCCGGACCGGGGAGCCAGGTTTCAGGGGTCCTTCAGGCGCGCCCTTCGCCGACGTGGCGACGATGCCCGAGCGCCATCTGCTTCGGGTCGCCTGTCCAAGAGCGCGACCTCTATGCGTACCGGGGAGGGGCCACCAACTATGGGACGGCCTTCAAAATTGCAGAACAACTCTCCGTGATCGTAGCGAATGGAATGCCCGGGAAGTCTCTGAAACAGGCACGCGACAAAACTTCGCAGACCAGGTCGGGCCACCATGCAGAGCATGGGATGGCAGAAGCATACGGTGCGCGGGTTCATGGCGGGCGCGATGAAAAAGGCCGGCCACGCCGAGGTTCCGGTGAGGCGAGTGGCGGGTCGAGAAATATTAAACTCTCCTAATGCAAGCGCCAGGGCGACTTGAAAGTACGCCCGAATCACGGCGCTTGCCGCGCTGGCGTCGGCGCTATGGGCGCAGCAACCGGCTAAGACGATCACATTCACGGACACCTTCACGCCGAGCCCTTCCGGGCTTTGGAACAACTACGCCGGCAACTGGACCGCCAGCGATGGGCAGTATTACGCCCAGCCGGACAACAACCCGCTCACACACACGGGTTTGCCCTTCGACTTGACGGACTACACGCTTACGGTAACAACGGTCGCCGGGGACGGCGGCATCTGGCTCCGCAGCACCGAAACGAGCCCATATAACGGGGATAGCATCCTGCTTGTCGTCGGCGGCAACGGCTACGGCCAAGGCGGCCGAGGTGGGGATGCCGGCACCTCGATCTATTTCGGCACGTCGAGCAATGGCGCTATTAACGAGGTGGAAGGCGTCTTGACTCCGGGCGATACATACACAGTTGCTGTGAAGGCCGAGGGAAGCACCTATTCCGTGTACCTTACGGCGCAACCACTCCCGTCGATACCCTCGTGCTCAGCACGTTTCCGAGCGGTGAGGGGGGGGCTGTACAACAATCAGCCCAAAACCGTTAGCGGCAGCGGATCCGGGCCGCCGACCACCTACAGCAATTTCAGCCTTACAGGTGAAGCTGTGCCGCCCCGAATCAGCTCCTTCTCCCCGGACAGCGGCGCGGTTGGCGTTAAAAGTGAAGATCCACGGAACGAAACTCCAACTGCCTACGACCGTAACATTCAATGGTAAGTCCGCGAAATTCACGCAGGAATACCCAAGCACGGAAATCGTCGCGACTGTTCCCAGCGGCGCGACCACGGGCCCTATTGTGGTGACTGCGCCGGCGGGCACGGCCACCAGCCAGACAAGCTTCACCGTGGAGCCATAGGGCGGGAAAGAGCTAAACACGTGATGTCGAGCACCGTCCGCCACTGCGACATTTGGTCCGGCGCGGAGTTTCCCGGTTCGGCGCGTGCCGGGCGGAAGGGGCGGGCCACCGATGCTATTTGAGGCGGCACGTGCGCTCCCCTCCAGCGGGCTTGAAGGACTCCACGGTGTGCCCGGCCTTCTTCATCGCACCCGCCATAAATCCGCGCACCGTGTGCTTCTGCCAACCCATGGTCCGCACGATCTGCGACAGCGTCGCGCCGTTCTTGCGTCGCAGCATAGCGATGACCTCGGCCTTCTTGCCGCCTCGGCCGGCTCTGCTCACTTCCGGCGCCTGGGCCGCCGGCTTGGCCCGTAGCGCGTTCTTGACGAAGGTGGCCCGCCGGGAATGTTCATCTGGCGCCTGCGAAGGCGCGGGCAAAGGGGCTTCCCGACCCTATGAATCCAATCCGAAAAGGCAAAATGGAAGCGCCCTCGTTTATGTAGTCGTAAGGGCGTTTACAACCGTGCCAATACTGTGGATGCAAGTACGCACTCGGAATCGCGTTTGAGGCCCGGTTTTGTAAGAAAAGGCGAGGTGACAACATGACGAACCTATTGATCCTGGGCGGCCAGGCTTTTCCGGCCGGAGGAATGCTCGGCAAAATCGCGGCGGCCGGAGCGGCCATCCTGATGTCGGGGATCCTGCTCCAAGCGCCGGTGAAGGCGCAGCCGCCACTGCGAGTCGCGGACTTCGTCGGCGATTGGAAAAACGACAACCCGCAGACTCGTGGCGTTACCACGCTGGAAGTCCGCCAGCGGGGCGACGCGCTGGCCGTGCACGCGTGGGGCGCCTGCTCACCGAAAGACTGCGATTGGGGCGTGTCGACAGGTCTCGCGGAGCACAGGTCCGCCAACATCGAGTGGGACCAGGGCTTTGTGCTGCGCAAGATGTCGCTCTTTATTGAAGAGGGCCGTCTGCGCATGGCGCTCGATAGCGTCTATAGAGACAAACGTCCGCCACAGCACGAAGTCGAATATTTCCGGCGCGCGGCGGAGCCGCCGATGCCACTCGCGGACATGGCCGGCGATTGGAGGAACGACAACGCTCAGACCCGCGGCGTTACCAAGCTGGAAGTCCGGCAGCGGGGCGACGCGGTGGAAGTGCACGCCTGGGGCGCATGCTCGCCGCAAGATTGCGATTGGGGCGTGGCGAAAGGTCTCGCGGAGCACAGGTCCGCCAACATCGAGTGGGACCAGGGCTTTGTGTTGCGCAAGATGTCGCTCTTTATTGAAGAGGGCCGTCTGCGCATGGTGCTCGATAGCGTCTATAGAGACAAACGGCCGCCACAGCACGAGGTCGAATCCTTCGGCCGCAGGTGATCGAGCGTCTCGAATCGATAAGCGAGGGGGCGCCGCGCGGTAATGCGGCCGGCGCGGCGCCGCTTCCCCGTTTGTCTCTTCCGATGTGCCCGGCTGGCGCCGGTCGTGTCCACCTTGAAGACCACCCCGCAATTGTGGTCGCCGCAGAGCGAGTTCGCGGAGCGTGTAAAACCGGCCGCGATGAGAATAACTGCCGAGGTAGTCCAGCGGCTTCGGTTTTCGGAAGACGGTGACGTCGACGGGAGTGCCGAGAGCGTGCTGGAGATCATCCGGAGTGGCGATTTGATTGCGCAGCAGAAGCGAGGCGTTGCGCATACTCGCGCTGCAAGCCGTCGCGGCCCTCGCCGCATGTGCCCCCGTCTACTGGTTCAAGCTGCGATGCCGGCGGCCTTGGCCGGATCGGCAATAAACGGGTTTGACGCACCCTAATATAACGATTTACGCCGTTTCAAACCGGATTCGTGAACGGCAATTGGATTACAAAGGTCGTGCCCATATTCGCTTCGGTTTCGAAACTGATGGTGCCCTGATGCTTATTAACGATCACGGCGCGGGCAATGGCCAAACCCTGGCCCGTACCTTTGCCCACCGGTTTCGTTGTGAAAAACGGGTCGAAAACCTTCGACTGGATAGCCTCCGGTATCCCCGGCCCGGTATCGCTCACCCGAATCTCAATGCACTGCTCATTCCGGCGAGTGCTCACGCGAATGGCCCCCTTGCGGCCGGTGCCCTTGTACACATCGGAAATCGCGTGGGCGGCGTTCACAATCAAGTTGAGCATGACTTGGTTGATCTCGCCGGCAATACAATGCACCAGCGGCAGGTCGGGATCGAGATCGGTCGTGAGGTCGGCCACATACTTCCATTCGTTCCGGGAAACGGTGGCCGTGCTCTCAATCGCCCGGTTGATGTCCACGGGCATTTTCTCCAGCGGTCCCGGATGCGAGAACTCCTTCATCGCCCGGACAATGCGGCCGACCTGATCGACTCCCGCGAGGAGTTGCCCAATCGCCTTCGGAATCTCCTCCTCTAGGTACGCTATGTCCACCCCAGCCGCATCGGCAGAATCGTCCGGCCGGGTCGGCGGGCGGACGACCCTCATCAAGTCCCGGAAGGCATCCTCCAGGAACGCCCCGTTGTCGCCGATATACTGGATCGGCGTGTTAATCTCATGCGCAATACCGGCGGCGAGCTGGCCGATGGATTCCAGTTTTTGGGCCTGCGCCAGTTCGCTCTCGAGCCGCTGGCGCTCGGTGATGTCGCGAAAGACGCAGACCAGGCGTATGACCTCTCCGCCAGACCCGGTGATGGGGCTGATCACAACATCCCAGCGCTTGGGGACCCCTTTCCTGGTGCGTGCGTTGCCCTGATAGCTCCCGACTCCGCCTGCCGCCGCGTCAGCGAGCGCGCGTCGGGCCTGCTGTTCGTCCGGGCCTTCCCAAAAACTCAGCCACGGCGATTGGAGAAGGCCTTCGTCGTCGGCCAAATCCAACAACTTGCGGCCGCCGGCACTTAGATAGAGCAGCGAACCCTCAAGGTCGAGGACGCAGACCCCGTCGGAGGTGCTTTCGAGGATTCGCTTGTTGAACTCCTCGCTCGCGCGAAGGGCGTTTTCCGCGAGCTTGCTCCTGGTGATATTGCGAGAGATTCCGAAGATTCCAATCACCTCCCCATGGGAGTCGGAAAGGGGCATTTTTGAGGTGGCCACCCAGGTCTCCCGGCCGTCGGCCCAGGTCTCCTTTTCGACCACTCCCATCATCGCCTCGCCGGTTTCGAGGATTCTCTGCTCGTCCGCGTAGGCCTCACCGGCGTGCTGCCCGCCGAAAAAATCAAAATCCGTCTTGCCCACCGCCTGGGCAGGGTCGGTGAGCCCAAACAGCTTGGCATGCGCGCGGCTGATCCGGAGGAAGCGGCTCTGCCGGTCCTTGAAGTAAATGTGGTCCGGAACATGGTCCATCAAGAACTCGAAGAGATGCTTTTCTTCAGCCTGGTCCGCGTCAGTACGGGTGGGCGCCCCGATGTCGCGCACAACCGCAAAGCACCATTCCCTGCCATCGCGCCTTGCGTAGTCCGCCCGAATCTCAACCGGAAAGGTGGAGCCATCCTTACGGCGGCAACGGGACTCAAGCGTGAGCGGGCCGGCCTCCTTCAAGAATTGCCAGTGCGCCGGCCAATCACCACGGCGGAAATCCGGACCGAAATCCTGCACTCTCATGCCGAACAGTTCGTCGCGGGAATAGCCGAGAGAGCGGCAGGCAGACTCATTCGCGTAAAGGACACGTCCGTCCGGTTGGACGCAGAAGACCGCGTCAGGAGCCTCACCGGCGACTGGTACGATCCGCAGCATCTCTCTTATAGGTTACCGCCCGTTGATGTGAACTGTAACAAGGAAACCGTTTCCGCGATCTCTGCGGTTCTTCATCGGGCCTGGGGAGCGAATCGTGCGCCGGATGGCGGTCTACTGAGGACCGATCCCGGCATGGCTTCCTCGGACATTTGCTGCCAGCCGGCTAGCTTGTCGCTGAGGCCGATCGCCCCGAGGCAGGCTACGACTGCCGGCTCCAAACCGCCATTGACCAGGGCATCGGCCACATGGACGGCTACGCCCGGTTTCGATATAGCCGAAGGGTCCGCCGGAAACTCATGGTGTCGCAGTACGACCTCGGTGATTGGGTCGGGAAGAGCCCACAGCCACAACAGGTATGCGCCGACTTCCGCGTGGGTAGTCCCAAAAGCCTGCACTTCCGCCATCCGATCCAGTATCCGCTCCTCACGGGCATGGCCAATCGCGTCGTCGTAGCGCTCCGGGTAGTTGCACGCCAGGAGCAGCTTGCCGATGTCGTGCAGCAATCCGCCGACAAATGCGTAATCGACGGCCGCGGCGGACAGTTCCAGCGACCGCGCAATGCGCCTGGCGAGGCTCCCGACGGCCAGGCTGTGGCGCTGGAGCCGCTCAATCGAAAAATGGCGGAGGCGCTTCGGCTGGAATGCACTGAATGCCGAAGCCACCAGCACGAGTTGCCTCACCATCTCCGGACCGAGGTAGATCACGGCTTGGGTTGGATCGGCGATCTGCCGCTGAATTCCGAAAAGGGCAGAATTGACCATCTGTAGGACTTTGGCGGTCATGCTGATATCCTGGCTCACGACCTCGGCAATCTCCCGGGGGGACACCTCGAGGGACCGCAAGACCTCCATCAGCCGCAGATATACCGAGGGAACGCTCGGGAGGTTGTGCATGCTCGATATCAGCTTTTTCAACGCCGCATCGTCGAGCATGACCCGGAGGCTGAAAGCGCGCCCCACGGTGGTGCGGAGCGTGGCCGCATCACACGGCTTTACCAAATACTGGTGGGCAAGCGTTGCCGAACGCAGGGCGACCTCTTGGTCGGCGACGCCGGACAGGACCATCCGGACAACCTGGGGATGGCGGCTCGCCACGCTCGCGAGCAATTCGACGCCGCTCATCTCCGGCATGCGCAGGTCGGTGACCAGCACGTCGTACTCGGATTGGTCCAGCAACTCCAACGCTTCGCGCCCGCTGGTCGCGAAAGCCATCCGCCACTCATTCCGTAACGGATACAGCATACGCTTAAGACCGTCGAGGACGCGTTGTTCGTCGTCTACAAAGAGGACGCGTTTCATTTTTGACCCGGCCTCCATCCGGCCTGCGAACTCAGGCGACCATCGGCAGTCGGCAGTTCGAATTCCATCTCGAACCCATCACAGAGGGCCGTCAAGTCCAAAAACTCCCGGCGCATTTGAGCCGCGCGAGGCCGATGTGCCAAACCGATCCCTTTGCCAGCACTCACGCGGCCGATTGGCTAAGAACTCCAACGTCCACATGGCAGCCCTCTCGGTGCAATGCGAGGAATCCAGCGACCGAATCGGCGGGCACCGGCGGGCTGAAGTAGAACCCCTGGAGTTCGTCGCAATTCAGATGCAGCACCCGGTCGCTTTGGGTGCGGGTTTCGATGCCTTCCGCCACTACGCGCAGGCCGATGCGATGGGCCATCTCAATGACCGAATCGATAATGGCTGTGGCATTCGAAGACTCACGATTGACAAACGAACGGTCGAGCTTGATGGTGTCCGCCGGCAACACCGCCAGATAGCTCAGTGAAGAATATCCCGTGCCAAAGTCATCGAGTGCGACGCGCACGCCCAGTTGACGCAAACCGCTGAGATGCCGGCGGGCTCGTGTCACGTCCCGTATCAGAACGCCCTCGGTCAGTTCCAAGGTCAGCAGGGAAGGGTCAAGGCCGCATTCCTTCAGCACAGCCATAACCCTATCGCCAAAATCGTCCTGCTCGAACTGCACGCCGGACACGTTGACCGCAACACCGACCGGGCGGCCGCTTTCACATTGCCACGTCGCACAATTGCGGCATGCTTCCCGGAGCACCCATTCTCCTATGGCCGCGATCAGACCAGACCTTTCGGCGAGTGGGATGAACTCCGATGGCGGGATCATGCCGTGGACGGGGTGCGCCCACCGCAGCAGGGCTTCAAAGCCAACGACCTGCACGCACCGCTCAACGAGCGGTTGAAAATGCAGGCGGAGTTGTCCGTGCGGCAACGCCAGGTACAGATCCTGGCTGATTTGCTGCATCATTCTTTCCCGGCGTGCTACTTCCGCAGAGAACAGGGCGCACTGGTTGCGCCCCCGTGACTTGGCCGCATACATGGCATTGTCGGCGCGCTCCTGCAGAATAGCGAGATCCATGCCGTGCTCCGGGTAAAGGCTGATCCCAACGCTGGCACTCAAGAGGAGTTCGTGTTCGTCGATGCGAAACGATCCTGCCATCGCAGCCAGTAACCGGGCTCCAATGTCGGTTGCATCCTGCTCGCCGCCACTATTGTTAAGGACGCCGACGAATTCGTCGCCGCCAATACGCGCCAGCGTGTGTCCATCGCCTAAGACTCCCGCAAGGCGTTCGGCCACCAGCACCAACAGCCTGTCCCCAAGGGTGTGGCCGAGGGTGTCGTTTGCTTGCTTGAACCGGTCCAGGTCGATGAATAGGACCGCACCTCGCGCATCTGGACGGCATTTTGCGGTCTCAAAGCATTTCCGGAGCATTCGGCGGTTTGGAAGCCCCGTCAAGACATCGTGGTAGGCGCCCCAGTGAAGCTTGGCCTCATGCTTTGCCACCGCCCACATTTCCTCGATGCTCCGCTTGCAACTGAGGATCAGGAAGAAATCCTCAAATGCCACCCACCATCCATGCTCGACCCAACGCCAGGGGCTTACCGTGAGCACTCCGTAAACCGACTGCGGCCACCAGATGCCCCGCACAATGTGATCGACCGCGGTCAGCGCGGACGCCGTAATCAGCACGCGCCAGTCCCGGTAGAACGCAAGGAACGCCAGGGAGCCGAAGACATGAAAATGCGTCTCGATCCGGCCGCCGGTGATATCAATCAGCAGAATCGAGACGAGAATCTGTGCCGCAGCGATCACATGTCGCGTGAACGGCCGGGCCGGATACAGCTTGGCTATCAGGATCGCGGGAAGAATAAATGCGGGTCCTGCAAGGATCGCGGCCCACACATGAGGATTCACCGAGTGGCTCACTCCATTCCAGGTGCGCGGCGCAAGCACGGCTGCGGTAACGATCATGCCAGCCCATTCGGTCAGGAGGAGCCAGGACATCATGCGATCGACACGCCCCGCGAGAAGGTCGAACTCGGCGTGAAAGTAATCAGCGGCTTTTTGCTGCTGAGCCGAGGAAAGAAGCGCCTTGGTGGGGCGCGTGATATGTGTCATTGCCGTACCTCGGCCAGCGCCGATGTAGAAAGCGGGAGCGCACAGCCGAAGACCAAGTGTGCCGAGCGAGCCGGCCGCCCCGAATTCAGCGCCAGGATCAACTGATCGGCGGCATAGTTGTCGCCGGCGTGCCCGCGGGAGCCCGTAATTCCGCCGTGGAACAAAAGATCTCCCCGCGAATCGTAAAGGAACACTTCACCCGATGTGCGGGCGCCAAACCGTTGGGCCTCCTGGCCGTCTTCATCCCACATGACGTGCGCGCCGGGGAGTTCGCGCGCGGTGTCCCAAAGGTGTCCGGGTTGCCACCCGGTGGCGCCCTTGGGGCGCACAAAGAGAATCGTCGCCTCTAGCTGAGGAGCACGGGCCGACTGGCGCGTAAGAATCCTGGCCAGCTCTGCGAGAGTGGCGGTGCTGCATGGACAGAAGGGGTGCACAAAAACAAGAAGTTTGCCGTGATCAGGGTGCCGTTGGATCGCGCTTGCGATCGGCCAGTGCGGCGGCGCAACGGATCTCGCCCCTGGTGTTTGATCGAAGCGAATGAGAATTCGAACGCCGCTGAGGGTGGCCACGATGGCAAAGCCCATCAAACCGGCCGCCAGCAGCCCGCGGGACGACATTCTTCGTAGCATCTCCGACAACCTTGTTCTCAGCGTACGGTTTTGGGGATAAGAACTGCAATATTCTCATTGGATATCACAGAGCAATTCAGCCGCCCAGCCGTGAAATGACCAGTATTGTTTACCACCGATGAAGAATGTTCTCTGCATTCAAAGATCGAAATTGTTTCCGCGTGAGAGCCTGGACCTCACCCTCGCGAATGCGCCCGCACGGCCGCCGATCCGGATAAGCCCAGGCGGGGCTAACCAGAACTGGTTCTGCACCACTGGTGCACTCGTCATCGCCGAGGCGCAACTGGTGCGAACGACCGGGTTGAAATTACAGGAAACAACTGCATATTAGCCCTTTTCGATTTTTCCTGTTTCGTGGCAGTCCTAGACTTTATTGCGACCGAGAGGTTGGAGATACCAGTACGCCTAGATAGTACCGGAATTACCTTTGGAATCGCATGATAAATCGTATACTTAAAGTGAGGAAGAGAAAAGAACATATGGACGTAACCAAAGTCCTTGCCGAATTGCGGCGGGAACGCGACCAAATTGACGAGGCCATCTTGAGTTTAGAGCGCCTGGCCGCCGGTCGCGGACGCAGGCGCGGACGACCGCCCGCCTGGATGGCAAATATGCCTGTCAGGCGACGCGGCCGGCCCCCCGGGCAGCAAGAATAAAATACCGGTGGCCGCAACTTGATCGTCGGGCTTCGGTTGGCCAACCGTCCCGTGACAATTCAGACGCCCGTGCTGCTGTTCCTGAAGGCCGTAGGCCTGCCGATGCGTGGCGAAACTGTGGGGTCAGTCGATCCGGTCACGGTTCAGGAACTGCGAAATGCATACGGCGAGAACATGGGCTTCGGAAAAGGGTTCACGTTTCCTCCCGATCTGTCGTGGGTGTTCTCCGTTGGACCGTACCGGGGAAGCCCAGAATGGAAGCCCGGACGAGATGCTCACGATTCCCTGTAGCAAATGCCACGGACGAGGAAAGCGTCAAGATTCCAAATGTGTCTGTACGTGCCCAACCTGTGGCGGCGTCCATGGAACCATGCCGTGTGAGAGTTGCGGCGGGCGCCGTGCCTGGACCGGGTCTAGAAAGCAGTTTATATCACGCTGCCGGAACTGCGCGGGAACTGGGAGAACCCGCTGCCCGACATGCAAAGGCAACTTGCGGAATCCCACCTGCACCAAATGCCATGGCACGGGAGGACCTACCTGCTCCTCTTGCGATGGCACAGGTGGGTTCGCGCTGGCGGCTCTACCCCTTCACAATAACCTATTCGATTTTGGAGCTTGGGCCACGTATGAGCGGCGCGCTGGACAGGTTGCGACAGGCATCCAAATCGAACGGGCAATAACCCGTTTATCCACCGAAGCCAGCGCCAAATATCCTCAGTACAGGCACAAGCAGAGTTTAGACTGGCATCACTCTTACGCAGCGTGGTTCGATGGCATTACGTACCTTTATAACATCTACCGAGTCGCTGATGACGGGTTTGTCATTATCATGAAGCACATCGACGACGACGGCTGGAAAGATTTTAGCGGCTATTCCTCCGGCCCTGAATTTGACTTTGCTCTGACGGAGGAAACGGACCATTTCCACGAACTCAAGAATTCAAAAAAACGGCGGTGAACGGTCTTTACTGTCACACCGGCCAGGGCGAATCGTGGATCGCTTTACGACTGGCGCTTGATCGCTTGGTATGGAAGCGAGACGCGCGATCGTTTGGACGACGCTGGCCGTGGTTGGTATCACTGCCCGATGCCAGCCGAACTCCGCACGCAACTCGAAAAGCAAGGCACCAAGCCAACCGTCGTCTGAGATCCAGCCTCGGCTACGTTCCAGGCACATGCGGAAAGGCCACTTCCATCGGAAAACCTCGGTGGCGAAACTCATGAAAGGCGGAAAGTGACACTGGCCGAACGCATCGCAGCCAACGTCCCATCAGGATTGGAGATAGACCATAAATGTCACCGGGACCATTTGCAGTCGCACGGGAATCTTCGGGTCTGCGATGGACTGCAAAGAGGACCGCCCAGACATCGGGCGGCGCGATCTTTGTCATTTCGGATGCGCGTGCGCGCAATCACAGCGGGGCGAGAGGACCCGCGGCGCCAAGCCGGTACTGAGCACAGGCACGCCCGAATTCCGATACCGTAGAGTTAGGCATGAGACCGTTAGCCTGTCTCGCGGCGCTCGGAACCTGCGCTATCGCCGCTGAAGTTTTGCCCAAGGGACAGGTCGTCGATAGGGTCGTCTGCAGCGGCGAGGAACGCCAGTCCTACGCCCT
>JBEKMJ010000008.1:0-117993 GCA_050008575.1 Bryobacteraceae bacterium | reverse complement strand
AGACGGCCCAAACCGTGCAAGCCGGGCAAGCCGCGCCGGCAGCCCGGCCAGACATCCCGCAACCGCCTTATGTCATGTCCGAGAGGGGCGAAGATATCTTCGCGGCTCCCGCCCCCTCCGATACCCGCTAGCAGTCCGCCCCCCTGCTCTTTGACAACCGGACCCACCGGTATAGCTACGGCACAACGGATCCGCGGCCAGTGTCTCTCCGCCAGCCCCACTTTAGCCCTAAAAGTCACATCGAACCCCTCCCAGCCCAACAACCCAGCGCACCGTCGCCCATCACCACCTTCATATCCAACAACTTAGGCTTTGATCGTTCCGTGGGGCAGGCTCCCAGCCTGCGCGGGACTCAGTCCCGCCGCCGGGACTCGAGTGGTATCCTATAGATTCCTCTTCCGCATGGCGAATATCTTCCCTTTCCAACCCTACCGCTATACCGCCAAGGCGGGCGCGCTCCACGATCTGGTGACCCAGCCCTACGACAAAATCTCGCCCGAGATGCGGCAGCACTATCTGCAAGCCAGCCAGTATAACCTCGTGCGGATCATTCTCGGCGAGCGCCGCGAATCCGATTCGGGCCACGACAACGTCTACACCCGCGCCGCCCATCACCTCCAGGACTGGACCGCGCAGGGCATCCTGGCGCGCGATCCCGAGCCGGCGCTCTACGCCTACTTCCAGGAGTTCACCATGCCCGATTCGGGCGAACGGCTGGTGCGCAAGGGCTTTATCGGCCTCGGCGCGGTGGAAGAATATTCCGCGGGCGTGGTCCACCGGCATGAGCAGACGCTTTCCGGCCCGAAGAAAGACCGCCTCGAATTGCTGCGCCACACGCACGCGCATTTCGGGCAGCTCTTCATGCTGTATCCCGACCCCGCCGGCGAGATCGACCGGCTGCTGGACGAGGCCGCGCAAGCGCCGCCCACGGGCGATGTGACCGACGAGTACGGCGATCGGCATTCGTTCTGGAAGATCGCGGACGCCGCCCGCATCGCGCGCATCCGCGAACTGATGGCGGATAAGAAGCTGCTGATCGCCGACGGGCACCATCGCTATGAAACGGCGCTGGCGTTCCACCACGAGAATCCCGATCTCGCGGGCGCGGATCGCGTCATGATGACATTCGTGAACATGCATTCGCCAGGGCTGAAGATCCTGGCGACGCACCGGCTGGTGAGCGGCGTGGCTGGATTCGATGCGGGCGAGTTCATCCGGCAAGTGGCCGCCGGCTTCGAAGTGGCGCAGATCCCCGGCGCGGAAGCGCTGCAGCGAGCGTGGACGGATTCGCCCGGCCGCACCATCGTCGGCGCGGCCATGGGCAGCCGGCTGTACCAGATTGAAGCGCGCGATTCCGCCGGCCAGTTGGATGTGCGCGTCCTGCACGAAAGGCTGCTGCGCCTGCTGGGCATCGGCGAAGAGGCGGTGCGCGAAGAGAAGAACCTGCGCTACGTGCGCGGTCTGGATGCGGCGCTGGAGGCGGCCCGTAGCGGCGCGGCGCAAGTCGCGTTCCTGCTCAAGCCGGTTTCGGTGGAGGAAGTGGCGCGCATCTCATTCGGCGGCGGCGTGATGCCGCAGAAATCCACCGATTTTTATCCGAAGCTGCTCTCGGGACTGACGATTTATAAGTTGGATTAATGTGGGGCGGACCTCCAGGTCTGCGCGGGTCCTCCAGGACCCGCTCCTTGCGCACAGGCCGGCGTGGACGCCGGCCGCAGGACTGGAGTCCTGCCCCACAATGAGCTACAAATTCCCGCGCCGCGCCTGCTCCCGCTCCAACGCTTCGAACAGCGCCTTGAAATTGCCCTTGCCGAAACTGCGGCTGCCTTTGCGCTGGATCACTTCGTAGAACAACGTCGGCCGGTCTTCGACAGGCTTGGTGAAGATCTGCAGCATGTAACCTTCGTCATCGCGATCCACCAGAATGCCCAGGTCTTTCAAGCGGTCGATAGGTTCGTCGATTGGCCCGGTGCGGGCGGTCAGATCGTCATAGTAAGTCGACGGAACCCGCAGGAACTCGATGCCCTGATCGCGCAGCCGGGTCACCGTATCGATGATGTTATCCGTCGCCATGGCGATATGCTGCACGCCCGGCCCATGATAGAAATCCAGATACTCTTCGATCTGCGACCTGCGCTTTCCCTCGGCAGGCTCGTTAATCGGAAATTTCACCCGATCGTTGCCGTTGGCCATCACCTTCGACATCAGCGCCGAATACTCCGTGCTGATGTCCTTGTCGTCGAAATGCTGATACAGACGGAAGCCCATCACGTCGCGATAGAAATCCACCCAGGTGTTCATCGCGCCCCAGCCGACGTTGCCCACCATATGATCGATGTACTTCAGGCCTACCGGCCGCGCCACGATGTCGGTCTCCCCCACCGGCACGAAGCCAGGCAGGAAGACGCCGCGATAGTTCCGACGTTCCACGAAAGAGTGGATCGTATCGCCGTAAGTGGCGATCGCTGCAATACGCACTTCGCCATGCTCGTCGCGCAATGTCTCCGGCTCCCGCACTTCCCCGGCGCCGCGCCCGGTCGTCTCGCGGAAAGCCGAATCCGCATCGTCCACCCATAGCGCGATATCCCGTACGCCATCGCCGTGCAAGCGCACGTGCTCGGCCACCGGATGATCCGGCTTGAGCGTGGTAGTGAACACCAGCCGGATCTTGCCCTGCTCCACCAGCCACGAGGCGCAATCGCGCGTGCCCGTTTCCGGCCCGCGATAAGCCGTCAGCCGCATACCGAACGCCGACCGGTAAAAGTGCGCCGCCTGCTTGGCATTGCCCACATGGAATTCAACATAGTCCGTGCCATTCAGAGGCAGAAAATCCGCCTGGATTCCGGCCGGCGATTCCGTTAGCGTTTGCATAGTTGCTCCCCCACCATCTGCACGCACCGCGCATTCTCCTCGTCGGTGCCCGTCGATATCCGAATACATTGCGGCAACCCAAAGCCTTTCAGCGGCCGCACGATCACACCTTCCCGCAGCAGCCCTTCCGTCAACGAGCGCGCTTCCTCCGCGCTTCCGAGCGGCAGCATCACGAAGTTGGCGTCGGAAGGAACCACTTCCAGGCCCATCCCGCGAAACGCGTCCGTCAGCAGCCGCAGCCCGCGCGCGTTCAGCTCGAGCGACCGGTGCAGGAATTCCTTGTCCGCCAGCGCGCCGATGCCCGCGGCCTGCGCCAGCGTGCTGGGCTCGAACGGCAGCTTCACCTTCAGCAGATTCCCGATCAGATCCTCGTGCGCGAACCCGTAACCGATGCGAATGCCGGCCAGGCCGTAAATTTTCGAGAACGTGCGCAGCGTGATCACGTTGTCGTAGCGGTAATGCATCGAGTCCGGATAGCGCGGATTGTCCTTGGCGTATTCGAAGTAAGCCTCGTCCAGAATGATCAGCACGCGTTCCGGCACGTGCCGGTAGAAGCTGTCGAATTCGTGCCTGGTGAAGATGGTGCCTGTCGGATTATTGGGATTCGCCAGATAGACGATCTTGGTATTCTCCGTAATCTGCCCGGCCAGCGCCGGCAGATCGTAGTGCCAGTCGCGATAGGGCACGGTGCGGTATTTGACGCCGCGGGAGCGCGCCAGCACCTGGAAGCCGATGAAAGCTGCATCCGTGGTCAGGACTTCGTCATCATCACAGAGGAAGGTCCTGATGATGCCGGACATGATGCCTTCCGAGCCGCTGCCCGCGATTACGTTCTCGGGCTTCAGGTCGAATTTTTCGGCCAGCGTGCGGCGCAAGTCCAGGCCGCCGTTGGGATAGAGATTCAAGCCGCTCAACTGCCGCCGGATAGCCTCCACCGCCAGCGGCGAGGGCCCCAGGGGATTCTCGTTGGACGCCAGTTTCGATATGTTCTCTAATCCGTATTCGCGGCGCACTTCGTCGATCGACCGGCCGGGCTCGTACGGACGCAGCGATTCGATATATGGCGGAACCAGAGGCATCGGGCTGTCACTTACCATAGTAATTCCAATGGCACACCGCGAGGGTTCGCTAAATTGACACTGCCCGTCACGCTGCGCGCGCTGCGGTATCGCAACTTCCAATTGTTCTTCGGCGGGCAGTTGATTTCGCTGATCGGCACCTGGATGCAGAACGTGGCGCAGGCGTGGCTGGTCTACAGGCTGACCGGGTCGTCGGTGCAGCTCGGCCTGGTGAGTTTTGCGAACCAGATTCCGGTGTTCCTGATGGCGCCGGTGGGCGGCATTGTGGCCGACCGCTTCCGGCGCCGGCGCGTGGTGATCGGCACGCAGACTGCATCGATGCTGTTGGCGCTCGCGCTGGCGGGCCTGACTCTCACGCACACTGTACACATCTGGCACATCTTCGTTCTCTCGGCGCTGCTGGGCGTGGTGAACGCCTTCGACATCCCCGCGCGGCAGGCTTTTTTCGTGGAGATGGTGGGCCGCGAAGACCTGATCAACGCGATCGCATTGAACTCATCGATGTTCAATGCCTCGCGCGCGGTGGGGCCGGCGGTGGCGGGCATCCTGGTAGCGGCCATCGGCGAAGGCTGGTGCTTCTTCGCCAATGGGGTGAGCTATGTCGCGGTGATCGCCGGGCTGCTGCTGATGACGGTGGCGGAGTACAAGACGGCGAGGCAGGCTGGGTCGCCGCTGGCGGACGTGATCGAAGGGTTCCGGTTCGTAATCGGCCATGCGCCCATTCACCACCTGATGATCCTGCTGGGAGTGGTGAGCCTGACGGGCATGCCTTTCGCGGTGCTGATGCCGATTGTGGCGGACCGGATCCTGCACGGCGGCGCCAAAGGGCTGGGCATCCTGATGGGCGCGTCGGGCGTGGGCGCGCTGGCCGGCGCGTTGCTGCTGGCGTCGCGCCAAACCGTCACGGGCTTGGGGCGCTGGGTGGCAATCGCGGCAGGCGCGTTCGGCGTATCGCTCATTGCGTTCGCGGTTTCGCGCTCGTTCTGGGTATCGTGCGCGCTGCTGTTGCCGGTGGGCTTCGCCATGATGGTGGAGATGGGATCGTCCAACACGTTGATTCAGACCATGTCGCCGGACCACCTGCGCGGGCGCGTGATGTCGGTCTATTCGATGATGTTCATGGGCATGGCGCCGCTCGGCGCGGTGCTCAGCGGCGTGACGGCGGCACGCTGGGGCGTGCCTGCGACCGTGGCCGGAGGCGGGATTGTGTGCATGGCGGCGGCCGCGGTGTTCGGTTGGCGGTGGCCCGGCTTGCGCTCCGAGGCCCGCCAGCTCATCGCCGCACAGATGGCCGGCGGAGTGGTGAACCGGTAACATGATCTTGAAACGCGGTTTCTACGCGCGTCCCACCATCGAAGTCGCGCGCGGTCTGCTGGGCAAGATCGTGGTGCATGGCGAAACGTCCGGCAGGATCGTGGAGACGGAAGCCTATCTCGGCGGCGACGATCTGGCGGCGCACTCCGCACGCGGGATCACGAATCGCACGCGCGTGATCTTCGGACCGCCGGGGCACGCCTACGTGTATTTCATCTATGGAATGTACGAGTGCCTGAATCTGGTGGCGGAACCGGATGGACAGCCGGGCTGCGTGCTGATCCGCGCACTGGAACCGGTGGCCGGGATTGAAACCATGCAGCGCCGCCGCCCGGCCGCGCACACGCTGCGCGATTTGACGTCCGGGCCGGGACGTCTCACGCTGGCGCTGGGCATCACGCGCGCGCAGAACGGCGCGGACGTGACGCGCGGCCCACTCACCGTGCGCACGCCAACGGACGAGCAGCCGTTCGAGATCTTGGTCACGCCGCGCATCGGCATCCGGCAGTGCGCGGATTGGCCGCTGCGGTACGCGATTAAAGGGAGCCCGTTCGTCAGCCGGTAGGCGGGCGCGCCTGGCGCTGTTTCGCGCGCGGCACGGTGAGCATGGAAGGTCTATGATGTAGCTGGGGGCTGTCCGGCTGCTTAGCAATCGGAAGGGGCAACGAAATATGACCAGGCGCGCGATCGCGAGGATGTTGGCCTGGGCTTTCCTGCCACCCGTAGTGCGGCGCGGCGGTGCGGATCCGGGAGACTTGCGCAGGGAGCGGCGGTATCGCGCCGACGCCCAAGTGCTGGTCTTGTCGCTGCCCATTTTGCGGCGGTCCGGCGTGGGCGGCGGCAACGTGGTGTGGCGCGAATGGCGCGATCCAGCCGGGCTGGTCCGGTTGCTGGAATTCACCGGTTACTCTAGCCCGGAGCGCGCCGCCGGATTGAACCGGCTGGGCTTCATCCGGGAGACTTGCCATGGCGACGATGACGCCACCCGCGAGTCGAACTACTTCGGCGTGATGACCGCATCGGCGGAGGAGAGCGCCGAAGAGGCGCGCAAGGCACTGCACTCGAACGCCACCGAAGCCGCGTACACCGCCATCCAGGGGCGTATCGCGGGCGGCCAAGTGGAAACCGCCACCGCGCATTTCATGGGACCCGCCAGGCTTTCGGCCGACCGCCGCACCGAATTGTGGGCGCGCGCCGAGCAGGCGCTTTCCACTGCGCCGAAGAAGCCGCCCGAGTTTCGCGCCAGCGGTCCGATTCCGGCGCCTTTTCTGCACGCGCTGGCGGACGCTTTGCGCACTCCCGGGCGCGGCGAGAGCCAATACGTTTACAGCGGACGGTTGTACCGGCTATGGGTGCGGCGCGCGGCCGATCCGAAGGCCGCCGGCTTTTTTCACGAGAAGGGGGTTATCGGCGCGAGTGCGGGAGTGGTGCGTGTGTCCGGGAAAGTCAGGCGCGAAGCGGGCGGGAAGGAAACCGAATTCCGCGTGTGGATCGAAGAGGGCGCCGTACAGCCCGTGCCGCTGCGGATCGATTTCCAGCCGAAGTCGTACCTGCGGTTGGTATTCGAGGCGGAGGTTTAGCTGTGGGGCAGGACTCCAGTCCTGCGGCCCACCAATAGCGATTAAACCAGGCGGAGGGCGGGCAATTCTGCCCGCAGCCGGCTTGGCCGCCTGAAAGGCGGCTGCGGCCAGGATTGGCCGCCCCACAAGAGGTTCGGCCTGATGCGGGGCCTGGATGCCGGGCGGGGGAAAAGGGGGCGGGTCTCGAGACCCGCCGCAGGCGTGGACGCCTGCCCCACGCTACGCGTTCTCCCACGGATTCAGCAGCGGCACGCCGGTAGGCTCGAAATCCGCGGTGTTGCGGGTCATGATGTAGAGGCCGTGGCGGCGGGCGGTGGCCGCGATCAGGCCGTCGCTGGCCGGGATCGTCCTGCCGGCCTTCTGCGCGGCGGCGGTGAGTTCTCCCCACATGCGGCAGGTTTCCACGTCGATAGGCAGAAGCCGGTCGCCATAGTGCCGCTCCAGTGTCTGCAGCCAGCTTTGGAGGAGGCGCTTCTTGTGGCCCTGTTGCAGCAGCGCCACACCTTTCACAATCTCGCCGATCGAGATCGCGCTAACGAACAGATCGTCGCTGTCAAGATCGCGGATGGCGTTCGCGACACCCGCGTCCGGTTTCGGCAGGCGCAGTTCGGACAAAGCGCAGGTGTCCAGCAAGACCTTCACAACGCACTCACAGTTTCACGTCCCGCATGGGAGAGCGGTCGCGTTTAAGGTCAACTCCCTCCAGGCTGGGCCCCTTGGCGGTGAGAAATTCCTTGAACCCCTTGCGCTTGCCCGTCAGCTTCTCATACTCTTGCCGCGCCACGATCACCACCACATCGCCGCGCCTGCGCACGAATTGGGGGCCTTTGGCCAGCGCCTTGTTCACCACTTCGCTAAAGCGATTCTTGGCGTCCGCGAGTTGCCACTCCATAAGGATCGTCCTCCTATCTAGCTAATCTAGCTAGATTATGGCATAATCCCGGGTCGAGCGTCAAGGCTCACTCCTGCCGCAGCGCCGTCGCCGGGTCGATGCACGTGGACCGCCGCGCCGGCACGTAGCAAGCCAGCAGGGCCAAACCGGCCAGCAACAACGGCGCGCCCACCAACAGCACCGGATCGGCGCCCTTCACCGATGCCACCCAGGCGAACATATCCCCAAGTGCGCGCATCCCGGCCCAGGCGAAGGCGAGGCCGATCGCTGCGCCCACGGTCACCAGCACCGCGCCTTCCTTCATCACCAGCCCCAGCACATCGCGTTTCTGCGCGCCCAGCGCCAGCCGGATGCCGATCTCGTGGCCCCGCTGCGCCACTGAGTACGCCGTCACGCCCGCCAGACCCACCGACGCCAGGATCAGCCCAAACACCCCGATCATGCCATAGGTCCAGGAAGCGCCCTTCAACGCGGACATGAACTGCGCGATATGCTCCGTCATGCTGCGGGCGTTGAACGGCGTAATGTTGGAGTCCATGGTGGAGATCTCGCGGCGCACCGCGCCGATGGCGTCCACGCCGGGCTTGCCGCGCAGCAGCAGCGTCATACCCCGCAGGGAGGGCTGCGCGTAATCCGCCGCGCGCAGCGGGAAGTAGATGGCCGGATGTTTCTTACCGCTCACGATGTCTTCGGTCACATCGTGCACGACTCCCACCACTTCATACCCCTGGCGGCCCTGGCCGATCATCCCGGGGCGACGATCGATGGTGCCTGGCCAGGCCATGGAGCTTCCGGAGGATTCGCCGTTCCGCACCTCGATGCGCCGCCCCAGTGCGTCCTGCCCTTTCCAGTACAGGCGCACGAGATGCTCGCTGACGATCGCCACCTGTGCGCCCTCCACCTCATCCTCCCTGCGAAAGCCGCGCCCGGCGAGTATCTTAATGCCGGTCGTCTCGAAGTAGTTGCGGCCCACTACATGCTTGCGTGCCCAGCTAAGCTCTTGCGAATTGCCGGTCCCTCCGCCGGGAGTGGAAAACATCACGCCATTGTTCCCATCCAACGCCACCGGCAGCGTATCGGTGAGGCAGGCCGCGCCGATCGCGGGAAGCCTCTCCACGCGCCGCAGCAATTTCTCGAAGAGGTCCGTGGCGCGCGCCGCGGAATATCCATCCCGCACCGGATCGAGAGAGATCAGGTAAAGGTTCCGGGGATTGAAGCCCTCCTGAATCCCCAAAGTGCCCTGTATTCCCATGCCCATATATCCGGTCAGCAGCAGCAGAGTCAGCGAAGCCGCCATCTGGCAGAGCACCAGCGCGTTGCGCAGGCTCAAACGCCGAAACTTGCGCAGTTGGATGTTGCCTCCCTCTTTGAGAGCGGGCAGCAGGCTGGGGCGCGTGGCCTGCAATGCAGGCGTCAGGCCGAAGGCCACTCCGGTGACCACCGTCAAAGCCAACGTGAAGAGTAGGGCACGCCAGTCCGGATTAAGATCGAGTGCGATCGGAATGGGAAACGGCATCCGCAATTGCGACATCAGGTGCATCGACCACATGCACAACGGGAAGGCCGGTACGGCCGCGCCCAGGGCCACCAGCAGGCTCTCGGTCAGCAACTGGCGAACCAGCCGCGCGCGGCCGGCTCCCAGAGCCAGGCGCACCGCGATCTCCCGGCGCCGGTCCGCCGCGCGCGCCAGCATCATGTTGGCCACATTGGCGCAGGCGATCAACAGCAGCATGCCACCCATCACCATGAGGAATTCGCGGAAAAATGGCATGTCCCGCTTGCGAATTGGGATGACTTTGCCGGCGCTCAGCAGTAGCACGCGGCGTCCCTTTTGGTCCCTGGCGGCCTCGCCGTAGGACTGCTGCATCTGCTGCGCCACGGCATCCAACTCGGCCTCGGCGGCGGCTTCGGTCACGCCCGGCCGCAGCCGCCCGGCCACCTGGAATATGGTCAGGTCGCGGCGTTCCAGCGCATGATCCGCCAATTCCGGCGTCAGGCGGGCATCCACCGTGACCGGCAGCCACACGTCGGCGGCAAACAGAGCGGGCGATGCGCCGAGAAACTCCTTCGGCCCGATGCCAACGATGGTCGATGGATACCCGTTGATGCGCAGCGATTTTCCAACGATCGCCGGATCGGAGCCCAGATGCTCCTGCCAGAAACGATAGCTGAGGACCACGGCCGGCGCACGCCCCGGTTGTTCGTACGATGGGTCGAAGAATCGGCCCAGCGCCGGATGTACGCCGAGGGTCGTGAAGTACGAGGGCGTCACCAGGTGGCCCCACGTCCGCTCGGTGCGGCCGCCGCCGGTCGAGACCCCAAAGGGCACCGGCGCCACATAAGCGAACGTGGACGAAAACACGTCCCCCAACTGCCGATAGCGCTGGTAGGCCGGATAGGATGAGGGGGCCTGGATCGAGACCAACTCATCGGGATGCGACACGCCCCCCGGCAGATCGCGCAGCATCCCGTTCAATTCGCTGTACGCGCACGTGGCGATGCAGATGCCCAAGCTGAGCGAGATCAGCGCCACGGCCGTGAACCCCGGCGACCGGGCCAGCATGCGCAGCCCATACCGGATATCCTGCCGCAATTCGGCCAGGTGTTCGGCGGGCACGCGCAGCGCGATATCCAGCAGCAGGCGCGCGAGACCCAGCACGCCGTGACGCCGCCAAATCTCATCGACGGCGTCTTCGGTTACCTGCACCAGTTCGTCGCCGTATGCGTTCTTGAATTCGTAAGGAAACGCGTTAGCCAACGCGCGGTACAACCGGAGGCTGATCTCGATCGGCCGCGCCGATGCATGCGTCACGATTCCGCTCTCCTTTCGCGCGCTCCGCGCTTGGCGTGGATCACGCGGACCAGGTCTTCCAGCCTTTCGCTTTCCGCCGCCAGCACCCGCCGCCCCAGCCGGGTCAGCCGGTAATAGCGGCGGCGCGCGTCGTCTTCTTCGGGCGCCGGCCGCGTGGCGGACTCTTCGATCAGATCCTCATCCATCAGCCGTTTGAGCGTGCCGTACAACGTGGCCGGCCAGAGCCGCACTTTGCCGCCGGTACGGTCGAGGACTTCCTGCATGATGCCGTAGCCGTGCTGCTCCTGGCCGTCGAGCGACAGCAGGACGTGAAACCAGTGTGGCTTGAGGGGGAGGAAGCTTTCGGGGTCGGCGGGCCGCTGCATCTATATCACTCGATATATATATCGATAAGGATCGAAAGTCAAGCGGGCGTCTCGGGTTCCCGTGCAACCGTTGCCGGGGTGCTCAACGGTTTTTTGGGAAACCGCTCCCGGTTGCCCTTGGCGCACCTGGCTGATCCGATCCTTCTTGCTAAACTGGAATGTATGCCGCCCTGCCGATACGCGCTGGCAGTGTGGCTGTGTGCCGCGGCAGTCGCCCGCGCGGAACAGCAACCGGCTCCGGCGCCGCCCGACGCCGAGATGAACAGCGCCATAGACGAGTTCAAATCCCAGACCCGCAGCTTGGGTTTGCGCGCCGATAGTCCGCCCAAAGCCGGCCGCCACAGCCCGCTGGCGGACTGGCATGGGCGCGTGTTCGAGAATTTCCGCAACGACGCGCTGGACGCCGTGCCGCACGAAATCCGCCAGAACGGCGGAAACAAAGGTCTGCTGCGCCGCAATCAGTTCGGATTCAACGTGGCTGGGCCGGCCGTGCTGCCGCATCTGATCGAGGGCCGCAACACGTACTTTTCGCTCTCCTACGAAGGCGTGCGGGAGGATATCGCGCGCACCTCTTTGCAGACCATCCCCACCATGGCGCAGCGCACCGGCGACTACTCGGACGTGGTGGACGATGCGGGCAATGTGATCCCGATTTACGATCCCGCCACGACGGTTGCAAATACCGGATACGATCCGACGCAGCCGGTCTCCACCGGCAACCTGGAATACACGCGCGTTCCGTTTCCAGGCAACATCATCCCATTGACTCGGCTAGACCCGGTGGCGCTGAACGCGCTGAAGTTCTATCCGGCGCCCAACACGGATGTGGGGCCGTTCTTCCGCAACAACTACTTCATCGACTCGCCGGAGACCAACACGGCGAACGGCATGATCGGGAAACTGGACCAGACGCTGCGCGACCGGCATCGCGTCACCGTAGAACTGGCTTTTTCCAACGGGACCCAGGGCGCGGCCACATGGTTCCCCACGGCTGCGAATCCGGGACCTTCGAATCGCGACTTTCAGACGCGCCGTGGGTCGCTGCAATACGTTTTCACGGCTTCCAGCCGCACGGTGGACACGCTCACGTTCGAGGCGAATTCCAATGTCTCCGCCAGCGACGACACCGCGGGCCAGACCAACTACGCCGCCCAAATGGGCCTGACGGGTATTGCCGGCGGTGGTTTTCCGGTAATGCAATTGGGGCCTTACGTGGGCATGGGGCAGGCTTATCCCTTCTCGCGGAATGCGCGCAACGTCTACACTTGGACCGATAGCCTCTCCACCAAGCGCGGCAAGCACACGCTACGCGTGGTGGGACAGTTGACCCGGCAGCAGGTAAACAGTTTCTGGCCGCAATATCCGGCGGGCTTGCTGAGCTTCGACCAAGGACTGACCAGCCTGCCGGGGATCGTGGATACGGGCGACGCGCTGGCCACTTTTCTGCTGGGCACGCCATATTTCGCGGAGGAAACCATCGACACCCAGCCATCGTATTTCCGGCGGTCGGAGGGGTCGCTGGCGTTCCGCGACCGTTACGAGGCGATGAAAGGACTGACCGTCAACGTGGGACTGACCACGCACCTGTTTACACCGCGCACCGAAAAATACGACCGCCAGTCGAACATCGACCTGAGCGCCATCAACCCGGCGAATGGATTGCCAGGAGCGCTGGTGGTGGCCGGCCAGGACGGTTTCGGCGGCGCGTTCCAGCCGACTCTGGTGCGGCTGGCGCCCAGCCTGGGGATCGCCTGGAATCCGCTGAACGACGCAAAGACCGTGGTGCGGGCGAATTTCGCGCGCGATTACTCGGGCATTCCGATCTATTCCGGGCAGTTTGGGACGCAAGGGTTCAACCAGTATGCGACGTTCCTTTCGCCGGACTCGCAGTTGCAGCCGGCGCTGACCATGCGCAGCGGCTTCCCCGCGCCTGGCACTCCAGTGCCCGATCTGCGGCCGGATGCGGCCAACAACACCATTGCCGATTTGATCGATATGTCGGACCGGATACCTACCTATCAATCGGCGTCGCTGGCGATCGAGCGCGAGTTTCCGGGATCGGCCGTGGTAACCATCGGGTTTGCCTATTCGGGCGGCAAGAACATGCTGGTGGGCAACGGCGCGGCTAATCCCAATGCCATTCCGCTGGCCGATCTGCAGTACGGCAATGCGCTGTACGATCTGGCTTTCAACCAATCGCTAAAGCCGTATCCGCAGTATCAGGGATTCAACACGTACGGCGAGTATCCGGTGGGGCGCTATCAACGGGACGCGGGCTACGTGCGGGTGGAAAAGCGGTCGTCGAGCGGACTTTCGGTCAACGCCTATTTCGAATTCAACAAGCAGATGGACGATTATTCGGGGCCGTATGGCACGCAGGACTTCTTTAACCGGCAGGACGAATGGTCGGTGACGGCGGGCAATCGGCCGGAACGGCTGGAGCTGAGCTATACCTACGAGCTGCCGTTTGGGGCGAACAAGCCGTTCCTGCGATTTCCGGACTGGCGGCGGTACGCGATCGACGGCTGGTCGGTGAGCGGCGCGGGCACGGTGTCGAGCGGCGACCCGATTTATTTGACGCCGCTGTTCAACAATACCGGCGGGGTGGTGCAGGCGCTGCACGTGGACGTGGTGCCGGGAGTGGACCAGCACGTGGCCAATCAGGGTCCGGCGCTGTGGTACAACCCGGCGGCGTTTGTGCAGCCTCCGGATTTCACGATTGGGAATGTGTCGCGCACGCTTGCGGACCTGCTGAATCCGGGCTGGCAGAATTTCGATATGTCGCTGAACAAGCGCTTCGCGCTGGCCGCGGAGCGCACGCTGGAGTTCAACGCCACGGCGTTCGATTTCATGAATCATGCGAATTGGAACGATCCGGACAACGTGATCGGATCGGTGGCGACGCCCAATCTGGATGCGGGAAAGATTATTGGGTCGCGCGGAGGACGTGTGATTCAATTGGGTTTGAGGCTGAGCTTTTGAGGCGGACCGCGGCCCTGCTATCGCTCGCGTGGACTCTTATTGCGGCGCCGCCGCCGAAGGCCGCGGGCAGGGTGCTGAAGGCGGCCGTTTGGGCCGACACCACGGATGCCACACCGCTAACGGCGAAAGATCTGAGCGCGACGCTGGCCGGCGCGGAAACGCGCGTGGTGGAGGTGAAGGGTCCAGGCGACGACCTGATGCTGGTGGCGGTGCTCGATCTGGCGGGCGACCTTTCGCTCGCGGAGCCGGCCAAGGACGCCCTGGCCGCGGATATCGAGAAGCTGCCACAGCGTGCCGCGGTGGCCGTGATGCGCGCGCAGGATGGCGCCAAGGTGCTGGCGGATCCGGGCACGGAGCGGGCCGCGGCCGCGTCGGCGGTGCGCGATTTGCCGGTCAGCGGCAAGGCGGGGCTGCTGGATACGGTGGAAACGGTGACGCGGCTGGCGGACTCGATTCTGGCGAAAACGAGCGTGCGCGTGGCAGTGCTTTATGTGACGGACAGCGACCCGGAGAACTATCGCGAGGACTACACCAATCCGGTGATCAATTCGAGCGACACTCACGATTTGAGCCGGAAGTTTCCGGAGGCGTTGATTCAGGACAAGATTTCAAAGGTGGCGACGGTGTTGGCCCAGCGGCAGGCGCCGCTGTTCGTCGTGCATTTGCGGTATCGCAGCGACCGGTTGGGCGAGGCGTATCAGAACGGATTGAAGCAGCTTGCGGAAGTCACTGGCGGGAGCGCGATTTTTTGCCGGTCGAGCGAAGAAATCGCGGATGCGATCGAGCGGGCGCTGGGCCTGATTACGTCGTCTTATAGCGTGGCGGTAGCGCTGCCGGAGATGCGCTCGAAGAGCTTCGAGCTGCGGCTGGACGCCGGCGGCAAGTACAGCTTGACCTACCGCACGCGGTTCGTGCTGAAAGAGCGATAAAAGAACGATAAAAGAGAGATAATACTTTGGCAGTGAAGCGCTGGATCCTGTTGGTTATCGTGCTGGTGGGCGCCGCCACGGCGGCGATCTGGCAGGCGCATGCGTACCGGCGGCAGACCACGCGGCTGGAGCAGTTATCGGCTGAGAACCGGCGGCTGCGCGAGCGCATCGCCGATTCGGAGCGTGCCACTGCCCCTGCCGGTGCACCCGCGACGCCGGCGCCGGCGCAGGGCAACAACGCGCCACGCACGTTCGGAACCGCGGCCATCAATCCTGAGGATGCCATCGCGATACAGCGCCTGAAGCTCAGCCTGGCGGACGCCAATGCATCCATCGCGCGTCTGGAATCCCGCGCGGACGAGGCGGAAGATCGGTTACGGAACCTCGGTGTGGACAACAAGCGGCTGGCGGGGTCGGAGGCCGATTTGAAAGAGAATCTGGCCGCTGCCAACCAGGCTGTGGATACCTTGCAGAAAGAGCTGAAGGGCAGTCACGATCGGGTGACCCAGGTGGAGATCGCCTATCAAAAGCTGCGCGACCAGAGCGGCGGTGACGCGCAGAAGATCGCGCAACTGCAGCAGCTTGCGGCGGAGCTGCAGGATATTCACCAGCGGCGCGAGGGTTATTTGAACAGCATTTTACGGCGCTATAAACAGATTACGGAACAATACCGGTCGGTGGCGGGCGTATTGCAGGCGCAACGGACGGATGCGCCGGCGACAGGCAGCGCGGACCTGGCGCGGATTCAGGATTCCATCGCCATGGCGGAGGAGGATTTGCGGCAGTTGAACAATCTGGATGCGCAAGCGCGGCTGATTCAGAAGAAGATGGCCGGGAAGTAGGGCGGGTCCGGAGACCCGCCGCGGGCGTAGACGCCTGCCCCACTTCGCGTGAAAGGAAATGCGCCTTTGGGTAATATAAGTCTGAAAGGAGGCTTATGTATTGTCGAGCGGCCATCATAGTGGCGGCCGGCATGTGGCCGGTGGCTCTGTCCGCCCAAACCGCCCCCCAGCGGCCCGCCGTGCTACCGAACGCGCCGGCAGTTCGGTCGGAAGCCGAGCGGGCCCTGCGGGAGCTGGTGAAGAGGTACGGCGAGGGAGAAACGGGCGTGTGCTCCATTGCGCTGCGCGAAGTACCCGTGCCGCGGAACCTGGAAGAGATGCCGGTGCTGCGCCCGCGCATGGATAACCTCGAACCCATGCCCGTGGCGAAAATGCCCGCGCCGCCCTGCAAGGAGGACAAGCGCTGAGCGGCACGCTCTACCTGGTGGGCACGCCCATAGGCAATTTGGAAGACATCACCTTTCGCGCGGTGCGCATTTTGAAGGAAGCGGACCTGATCGCCTGCGAGGATACGCGGCAGACGCGCAAGCTGCTGGATCGCTACGGAATCGCCAGGCCCACCATCAGCTATCACGAGCATAACGAGGCGGAGCGCAGCCCGGAGTTGGTCGCGAAGCTGCTCGGCGGGACCACGGTGGCGCTGGTTTCCGATGCGGGCATGCCGCTGATTTCCGACCCGGGGTACCGGCTGGTGCGCGCGGCGATCGACAGCGGCATTCGCGTGGAGGCGATACCCGGCGCGTCGGCGCTATCGACCGCGCTGGCGGCGTCCGGGCTGGCGACGGACAGCTTCTATTTCGGCGGATTCCTGCCGGCGAAATCCGGGCAGCGGCTGCGTGCGTTGGAGGCGTTGAAGGACGAAGCGGCCACGCTGATCTTTTACGAAGCTCCGCACCGCATCCTGGAGACGCTGGCGGCGGTGGAGCAGTCGCTGGGGGACCGGCCGGTGGTGGTGGCGCGCGAGCTGACCAAGATACACGAGGAGTTCCTGCGCGGCACGGCGGCGGAGGTCCGGTCCGCGCTAGAGGCGCGCGAATCGGTGAAGGGCGAGATCACGTTGCTGGTCGGCAAACCAACCGGCGCGGCGGAGGATGACACGCCGCTGGCCGAGGCCGTGGAGGCGTGCGTGGCGCAGGGCATGGGCCGCATGGAAGCGATCAAGGCGGTGGCGCATCGCCGCGGTTTGTCGAAGCGGGCGGTGTATGGCGAGATGGAGAAGTTGAAAGGGCGGTGAAGGGCCGCTTCGCCCGCATATCTCTACCAATTTGGAAAGGGATTCACGCGCGCCGCTCTGGCATCCGATATCAGGTCGGGCACGCGCGCCCGCCTTCGCAGCAGCCTCTCCAGCAGCCGTTCGAATTCGTCTTCCTCGCCTTCCAGCCACTCCGGCGGAACTTGGCGGAAGGCGCGATCCACGACTTCTTCCGGGAAGTGCACCACCTGATCCAACCAGGGCTGGAAATCGTCAAGGGACCGCACCTGCTCGTAGACCACGTTGCGCGGATAGAGCCCTTGCAGCGGCGAGTCGCTGAACTCCCAATTGGGACCGTTGAAGACGAAGCCGTGATCGATCATGACCGCCACGAAGGCCTTCCTGACTACCGCCTGCCAGTCCTCCACGCGGGCGCGGAAGAAGACGGATTGGCGGCCGTCGGAATTGGCCATCCACTTATCGAAGACCAGGATGGCCAGGAAATCCGTCAGGTTGCTGACCCCGCCAAGCAGCGCGTCGGGCACGAAGTCGTATACCGCCATCACCGCCGGATCGCCCGGATGCCGGGAACCGAAGTGCCAGCCAGGCGGGACCGGGATGCGTTGCGCGCCCAGACGGATGAAAATCTCCGGATTGGCCGCCAGGAACTCTGGCGTGACCAGAATGAACTCGGCGGGCGCGGCGGAAACCTGCAGGTACTTCAGGAACACCGCGGACACCCATTCATTGACCAGAATGCGGCGGTGCTGGGGGTTGTTCAGAAACTTGACGATATAGAAATTGCCGTCATCGGCTTCGAGCAGGTGGGATTGGGCTCCGCCACGCATTTTGCGGACATGGCGGCAGGCGGTGAGCGGCATGGAAATGCTGTACCCTAGAGTTGTATCACACCCCGGAGGATAATCAGCAACATGCCCGAAGAGACCCAGGAAACCGTGGCGCCCCCCGCGCCGCCGGCAAGAACCAAGGACGAGATAGCCCTGGAACTGACGAAGTTCATTGCGGCGACGACCGGCTACGGGAAGGGAAATACCGCGGCGGGATTCTCCGGCAAACCGGCGACCCGGTCTGCCGAAGAACACGCCGAAGCCTTACTGGAGCTATTTGAACGCTGCCGGGCGGTAGTGAACAAGTAGGCTGCGCGGCTACTTCTTTCCGCCCTTTTTCTTGGCGGCCTTCTTGGCTGGAGCCTTCTTGGCGGCCGCCTTCTTTGCAGGCGCCTTCTTGGGGGCCGCTTTGGCCGGCGCTTTCTTGGCCGCCGCCTTCTTGGCAGGCGCTCTAGCGGCTACCTTCTTGGCCGGAGCTTTCTTGGCCGCTGCCTTTTTTGCCGGAGCCTTTTTCGCCGGAACCGCTTTAGCCGGAACCGCTTTAGCCGGAGCCGCCTTAGCCGCCGGCTTGGCGGGTGTTTTCACGGCAGCCTTGGTTGCCGCGGGCTTGGGCGCGGGCTTTTTGGCAGCCGCCTGGGTGGCCTTCTTAGCCGGTTTCTTGGGCGCCGCGGCAGGAGCGGGCGGTGCCGGCGCGGCAGGAGCGGGCGCAGGCGGCGGCACTTCCACAGTGGCAACCACCACGATTTCTTCTTCCTCCTCGTCTTCGTCCTCGTCTTCGAATTCGTCGAGCTTGGAGGTCAGGTCCGGATGTTCTTCGTCGTCGTAGTCCTGAAAGTCTTCCATATCTTCTTCGTCGTTGGCAGAGAGCTTGTAACTGTCAAACATTATTAACGCCTCCTGTTGTCGGGGCACGATCACCCATAGAATAACCTTTTTTCGCGCGGAGGCAATAGCAAAAAAGCAAAAAGTGAAATTTTTCTGCCGGAGTGCATACGGGCGCGCACCTTTTGGGCAAATTGGCGGCGGGCGGTGGCGCGAATCGCCCGCCGCTTGATCTATTTGTAAACAAACGGCCGGATCGGCCGTCTTGCGCCGCTACGGATTGGGCTTCAGGGCGTCAAGAGCGACCTGACGAAGCTGTTCCTTAAGTTTGCGGATCTCGTCGGTGTGGGCGCCGAGCCGGTCGAACAACTCTTTTTGGCTGGCGATGCCCGCGCCGATCAGAAAAGCCGCGCATTCCGAACGGCTGCCGAACAGACCGGCTTCCACCAACTGGTCCAAGCGGGCCAGGGCATCGTCGCTGACGCGGACCATCACCACGTTGCCGCGGCCGTCGCCTTTGTTGACGAACTGGCCGAGCAGATCCTTCAGCGTCTTGCCATCGCTGCCTTCGGCAATGATCCCGACTTTTCCGCGAAGCCGGCCGGATCCGAATTCGAACGTCTTCTTCATGAGATTGCACTCCTTTCAGGCCGCCTTGGCTTGGGCCGCTTCGAGCGGCTTCCTGAGGCGGAACGTACCGGCTATGGCAATGATCAGCAGCAGCGCCGCGCTGCCATAGAAAACTACCGCGATGCCGAGCCGCGACGCCAGGTCGCCCGCAAACAGCAACGCGAAGCCCTGCGAGATCGAGATCAGCGACATGGAACTGCTGCTGACGCGCCCGCGCATTTCGGCGGGAACCTGCCCTTGCAGCAGAGTCATGGCGGCAATGGTCAGCAGCGACGCGCCGACGCCGATGCCCACGCAGCCGGCCAGCGCGGCCGCGCTGTTGGGTATCCAGGCGATGGCCGCGATACAGATGCCGCACAACAGGATTCCGGCGGTGATCAGGTGTTCCTTCCGTTGGATGCGGCGGGCCAGCGGCGTCACGACCAGCCCGCCTGCCAGCATGCCCGCGCCGATTGCCGATCCCAATGCGCCGAACAGAACCGAATTGGCGTGCAGCACGTCGCGCACGTACACCGCAATCAATGAGCCAAAGGCGCTGATGGCGAATGTTCCAGCCGCGATCGACGCGATGACGAAGCCGATCACGGGATGTCCGAAAATGAAGCGCCCGCCGGACAGCAGGTCGCGCACGACCGGCTTGACTTCCTTGTTCGCGTGGGCCGGCCGTGCGGGGATGGCGATGGTGGCGATCATCAGGCCCGAGAACACGAAGCTGGCGCTATCCAGGTAGTAACAGGAACTCGGGCCCGCCCAACCGGCTAGCGCTCCGGCCAGGACGGGGCTGCCCATTTGCAGGATCTGCACGGTCTGCTGGATCAGCGCATTGGCGCTCATCAGTCCGTTGAGCGGCACGATCTGCGGCAAGGTCACGGATCGCGCGGGGGTGAAGAAACTGGAGAAGGTGCTGAGGGCCAGGAACACGGTGTAGATGTGCCAAGGCGCGCGCGCAAAGACCAGTCCGAGCACCAGGACGGCGCGGGCGATATCGCTCACGACCATGGTGCGGCGGGGATTCCAGCGGTCGACGAAGACGCCGGCTACGGGTCCGACGAAGGCCAGGGGCAGCAGAAAGAAGACGGTGACCAGGGTAATGGCGCGGGCGGAGGCGTGCATACGAAAGGTCATTTCGCTGAAGATGGCGTAGAGGGCCAGGAAATCGCCGAAGATGCTGACCAGGGTGGCGAGCCAGAGCTTGCGGAAGGCGGGGATGGCGAGGGCCTGGCGCATGGTGAGCTGGGAGGCGGCGGAGGATGCCATACGGGTATTATAGTTACGCGTAATTCGTAAGTCAAGAGTTTCTTGCGAAGCCGGACTGCGTTTGGCCCACCCAAAATGCCAAAATCCATCGGCCGCCGCGCCGGCGCGGCGAAGAGGTTCATAATGGAAGCGGTGCCGCTATGAACCTTACTCGCCGCCAGTTTATGGCCGCTTCCGCCGCCGCTTCCGCCATGGCCCCGTTAGCCGCCGCGGCCAAACCTGCCTCTGTGAAGGATTCCGTGGAAGCGCAGGCGCAGCCCTTCGACCTGGCAAGCGTGCGCGTGACGGACAAAGCTCTGCTGGACCTGGTGGAGCGCAACCGCGATTTCCTGCAGGGCCTCGAAACCGACCGGCTGTTGCACACCTTCCGCTTAACCGCGGGCCTGCCCACCTCGGCCGAACCGTTGGGCGGTTGGGAAAAGCCCGATGTGGAATTGCGCGGCCACTTTACCGGACATTTTCTGTCGGGCTGCGCGCTGATGTCGATGAGCGCGGGCGACACCATGCTGCGCGACAAGGGCAACCTGGTGGTAGCCGAATTGGCCAAGTGCCAGAAGGCCAACGGCGCCGCCAGCGGGGACGGCTACTTGAGCGCATTTCCGCCGTCGTTCTTCGATCGCCTGAAGGCCGGCCAAAAAGTTTGGGCGCCCTGGTACACGCTGCACAAGATCATGGCGGGCCTGCTCGATATGTACGTGCTGGCGCGCAACGAACAAGCCCTCGACGTGGTGCGCGGCATGGCCGGATGGACCAAACGCTGGACCGATACGCTGAGTGACGACGACATGGCGCGCGTGCTGCGCGTGGAGTTCGGCGGCATGAACGAGGCGCTCTATAACCTGTACGCGGTTACCGGCGTGAAGGATTATGCGGACGCCGCGCACCGCTTCGACGATGAGCGCCTGTTTGCTCCGCTGGCCGAGGGGCGCGACGAATTGAAGGGCCTGCACGTGAATACGCAGATCCCCAAGATTATCGGCGCGGCGCGGCGCTACGAACTGACCGGCGACCAGCGGTACCGGCGCATCGCGGAATTCTTCTGGACGCAAGTGACTCAGCACCGCGCCTACGCCACCGGCGGCACCAGCAACGACGAACACTGGCGCACGGATCCCGACAAACTGGCCGGCGAGTTGGGCTACTCGACCGAGGAGTGCTGCTGCACTTACAACATGCTGAAGCTCACCAGGCACCTGTTCGCGTGGTCGCCCGAGGCGCGGTACTTCGATTATTACGAGCGCGCGATGTTTAATGGCATTCTCGGCACCATGAATCCGAAGGATGGGCTGACCATGTATTACGTGCCGCTGGCCGCGGGATATTGGAAAGTATTCGCCAGCCCGCGCGGATCGTTCTGGTGTTGCACAGGCACGGGCGTCGAAACGTTCGCGAAGTTGGCCGATAGCGTTTATTTCCACGATGAGAATAGCCTGTTTGTGAACCAGTTCGTGGCGTCGGAACTGGATTGGGAGGAGAAGGGCATCCGCGTCCGGCAGGATACGGCGTTTCTGAGCCGGGGCGAAGTGCGCCTGCGGATAGTAACCGCCAAGCCCGCGCAAATGGCGTTGCGCATCCGCGAACCTTACTGGACGGACGGCAAGATGACCGTGACGGTGAATGGAAAACCGGCGGCGGCAACCCGCGCGGGCGGATACTTCGTGGTCGATCGGCCGTGGGGAAACGGCGATGAGTTGCGCGCCACTATGCCGATGAGCTTGCACGTGCATGCGATGCCCGACGACGACACGCTGCAGGCCATCATGTACGGTCCGCTGGTGTTGGCGGGAGATCTGGGCCGCGAGGGGGTGACCGATGCGATGCGGCGCGGCGGCGATAATCCGCCGGAGATGCCCGCGCCTCCGGCGGCGCCGGAATTCGTGGCCGAGTCGCGCGATCCGCAGTCATGGATCGATCTGACCGCTAAGTCGCCGCTCACGTTCAAGACCAAGGGACAGAGCCGGGATGTGGCGATGATGCCGCTAAGCCGGATTGTGGATCAGCGGTATGGGGTGTATTGGCGGGTGACGGCGAAGCCGGGATGAAAACCCCAAGTGGGGCAGACCTCCAGGTCTGCGCGGGTCCTCCAGGACCCGCTGTGGCGAGCTACGCTCGCCTAACACAGGCTGAAGCCTTGTACTACACAGGCTGAAGCCTTGTACTACACAGGCTGAAGCCTTGTACTACACAGGCTGAAGCCTTGTACTACACAGGCTGAAGCCTGTGCTACCAGCGGGTCTGAAGCCCCGCGCCGGCTAAAGCCCGCCCTCCAAGAAAGTGTGTACCACGGCAGCCCGCGCCAAGCAGGCGATCGCCTGGTAATCGGACGATGCCGGAGTACGGGCATCGACAAAAGCGAGTCGCGCTTCTTCAATTCCTGCGCGGATTAGACGCATCCGCTGGAGCGGTCTGCCTGCCCCACAACTGCATCGCGCCGAGCCACAATCGCGTCCTGATCGCCCATGCCGCCTTCGATATAGGCAAGCACGCGGAAGTACGCACCCACCCGCGATACCGCATATTCCCGCGTGTGATGCGCCGTGTGATACCACTCCGGAACAATTCCGCGCAGCTTCGTGGATGTTTCAAACACGAACCCTTCCTGCTCCAGACGCGCGCGCCTGTCCGTGTCCCAGTCCCGGCGCGCGCCCTCGCCGTGTACGGTAAGCAGCAAGATCCCGCCCGGGCGCAAAACCCGTGCGAACTCGTGCAGCCACTGGTCCTGATGGTCCGCATCCAGGTGCGTAAACACCGAGATGGCGTACACCAGATCGAATGCACCCTGCCCGCGCTCGAGCGGCGGCAGAGCCGCGTTCACCTGCCAGTCGACGAGGGGCAGATGCGCGCGGCACCACGCGATCGCCTCCGTGTCCACATCGGTGCCGTGAAATTTCACATCCGGAAATTGCCGTGTGAGCCACGTCAGCGTGCGGCCGCAACCGCATCCGAAATCCAGAATGGCATGGAAATCGCCAATGCGCCTGCCGACCCTCAGGAGCGCCGCCTGAATGCTTTCGCTGGTCCGCTTGCCCACCGCCCGAAAGCGATCCGGATCGACATCCTCGCTCACGCGGTAGCGCAGCAATGCCGGGGGCATGGGCATGCCGTCCGCCGCGCCCGCCGCATGGACCTTGAAAGCGTCGGCGAAAGCGTCGGCGTACCGGTAACGGACGAAAAGCGCGGCCCGGAAGCACGGATAATACAGCTCCCGCAGCCAGCCGCGCATCCGGTCGGGCACCAATGCCTTCAACCGTCTCACTAACCACCCGAACCGGCGGGCGTCAACTCGGGAATAATAACCAGAAAATCATAGCCGTAGACCGTCCGCTCCCAATCCGCATTCAAGTCCAAATGTTTGAAACGCAGCTTACGCAGATCGTAAAGCGTCCATGAACCCGCCTTCTGTGCGTCGATGGCCGGCTTGAGCCATCGATAATCGTCATCCTGGTCCATCACAAACGGTTCCAGCTTCAATGGGCGTTGATAACCGGCATAAAGCGCGTGCGTGCCCTTGGCTCCCAAGACCATGATGTGCAGCGACGTCTGCTTGTGGCCATCTGCGAATTCCGCCACGAAGTTGCCCAGGTCGCGCTGGCGCAGCGGATTGAAACCCTTATATAAATGCCAGTCGCCGAGCTTCATCAACACGCGCTGCGGCTTGCCTGGCCCGCTCGCGGCCTGGTAATACGAGACAAAATTCTGCTTCATCAAGCGCGCCCGGCGGGCATTAGATTCGCTGGGATTGTCCCCCTGTCCCAGGTAAATCTCGCGGCTTTCGGTCAGCTCGTGAAACGCCGCGCGGGTGGCCGCCGTGCCGTCCTTTTCGATCGCGGCCGCCGCCTTCTCGATCTCCGCGGCGGGCACGGCGAACATGAACAGCTTCGAAGGGTCGCCCGTTTTCCGCGCTTCCGTCTCGTCGCTGCGTTCCATGGCCTGCAACTGCAAGATGGCGGTCCGCGCGGCCGGACCGAGCCCGGTCGCGAGCATCCGCTCGAATATCCAGCCAGGCGATCCGACGAACTCCTGATCCAGACCCCAAATCCGGAAGCCGCTGCGCTGCGCGACGGCCGCACAGTGCGCGGCAAGATCGTTTTCGTCCGGTATATTCAGGAAAACGGCGCTATCCGGGTAGCGCTTCTGTAGATCCGCCATCTTCCCGCGGCGGTCGGGTCCCGCCAGCGACTCCTGCACGAAATCCGCCACGGCCGGACTCGATTCGAACGCCATGGCGGAGAAACCGCCGCTGGCGCCCATGGCATCGCAAACCGCGGCCCCAAACCGGGGAATCTCGCGCGTGATATGGTCTTCGCCGAGCAGCACAAAGTCGGCATGCGCGATAGCCTCTTGCAGGATGGGCGCGCCCTGGCCCGCGATCTTGCCATCCGCGATGCTCAACGCATAGGCGGCATCCGCGATACCGCTCTGCAGCGTGGGCTTCGCCTGCGCGAAAAGCGGCGAGGCCAACGCGGCCCAAGTAAATGTAATGGCAATGGCTTGCAGCATTCGATCAACGTTTTCCCGGCTCATAATCCGCCTCCACATGTCCTGCGAGCTCCGCCTGCGTGAACAAAACGGGCTTCGTCTTCATCCCCACGAACAGCGGCGCCTGGTCCGCATAGTGCGGCGACTTCCGGTCCTCGGTCGCGGACCCGAACTGATGAATGCTCTCCGACGCCAGCTTGCCTGCCTTGTCCCAGGTCACGAACATCACGAATGTGTCGCCGGCCATCGCCGTCAGAGTGCCGTCCGGTTGCGGCTCTCCATAGACGCCGCGAAAGATATCCGGCCCGCCATCGATGGCCAGGCTTAGCGACCCGCGGCGCAGGCGGTTCACCTGTCCCCACTCCGGATCGAGCCGCCCGAAATGCGTCTTGAGCGTCCGGATGGCGTCTCGGAGGGCGTCGATCGGGCGCCGCGGCGCCTTGCCGTTCAACTGGGCGACGATCACCGGTTCGATCGTCAGGATGGCCAGCGCCGCGCCGCGGTTCGCCACATTGGTCCGCGCATCCCACCGCCGCAGAATATCGAGCGACTGCCGGAGATCGGCATCGTTACCCGGATCGACCGCCAGCACCTCCTGGAACGCCGCCGCCTCCGGCGAACGCGTACTGTAAGCCAAGTCGTATTTGTAGGCGTGGAACGCCTCGGCCGTAATCCGCGGATCCGCGCCATAGGTTTCCATCGCGCGCCACGCGCGATTCGTCATGTCGGTCTGTATCCCCAGCGTCGGCGAAAAATTTTCCGGCTTCAGGTCGTCCGCCGGCCCAGTCGCGTGGAACGGCGTGTTATTCGAATTGAATACGAATCCGGACGGCGGATTCCAGATCTGCGGCTCCTTGTCAAAGGGCACGTAGCTCCGCCAGATCAAGTCCGAACGGTCGCCCGGCAACACTCCCTGCCAATCCGGGCCTTCCTTCCGCACCGGGAACGCGCCGTTATAGATATACCCTATGTTCCCGCGCTCGTCGGCATACACATAGTTCAGGCTGGGGATCGCTTGCAGCCGCATGGCCGCGCGCCATTCCTCAAGATTGCCGGCTTTGTTGAGCCGGAAATATTGCAGCGGCGGCTGCACGTTGCCGATGCCGGCGTAGCGGATGGCGAACGCTCCCTGCGCGGTCTTCATCACCGGCCCTTGCTCCGCCCACAGCACCTCGCGATGCACGGTCCAGATCAGCGGCCCCCAGATTTTCACACGGATTTTGGCGTCGCTCTTCTGAAAGTCCCGCCACTGTCCGTCCAGCCGGTATTGGTTCGGATTCGCCGGGTTGATCGTCAGCTTGTAGACATCCACCAGATCCGGCCCGTTCACCGTATTCGCCCATCCCAAGTGCTGGTTGTGGCCATGCAGCATGAAGGGCGATCCGGGAAAGAAGCCGCCCGCTACGTGCCAGCCTTCTCCGCTGTCCAGCACCGCCTCATACCAGGACACGGGGCCGCTATACGGTTGGTGGGAATTCACCAGCAAACGGGTGGCTCCGTCCGCCGCGCGAGACGGCGCCACGGCCACCGCGTTCGACCCCACCGGCAGCGCGCGGTCCGTGAGCAGGTACGCGCTCTTGCCGCTATTCGAAATGGCGCCGCCTTCCGGGCTGGTCAATTTCATCAGCACATGGTCGAGGCCATAGAAAAAGGGCAGCTTGAAGACGAACCCCGCCACTACATCCTTGCCGGTGAATGGCAGGAGGCCCCGCATCACTTGGTCCGGGTGCAGCGCCGCATAATAATTCACGCCGTCGGCATAACCTTCCAGCACTTGCCGCAAATCCGGCGGCAGGTCGCTTTCATATTTCGCGTTGACCGTTTCCCAGATCCGAAAAAGGCGCACCAGATAATCGGTCACGCCGGCCTTCGGCCCCTCGGTCGCGGCGAGTTGCCCGCGCACCGCCAGCGCCACCTGCTGGATGGTACTGAAATCGTCCTCGGAATGCGCATAGGCCATGCCGAATGCCACATCCGCGTCTCTGGGACCGACGATGTGCGGCACGCCGAAGTTGTCGCGCTCGATCCGCACGTGGTACCGCGCCGCCTTGGCAATCAGGCTGGCCGGATCCGGTGGCGTCGGCTGCCCCATGCGGTCGGACACGATCAGGAATGCGGCGGCCGCGAACAATATCGATAAAAGCGCGAGAGCGCCGATCTTCACATAACGCATGTGGATGTCATCAACGAATATTACCGCACGTAGCTGGATTAAAATGGGTACCGGTACCGATTTCCTGCCCGCGCCCCGCCGTTTCGTTGACATCCATCACCCGATCCAGCAGAATGAACGCAACTGGAGGAAACGTGGTCCATCGGCAGCGCGCACTCGCAACCAGCGGAACGCTCTTCCTGGCCTTGCTGCCGTGTACTTCTAATGCGGCGGCGCAGACCTACGCCACTCTCTACAGCTTTGCGGCCACCGCGAACGACGGAGGCCTCCCGACGGCGCCGCTTGTGGCCGATACAGCCGGAGTGCTCTACGGCACCACTCAATCGGGAGGCGGGACTTCCTACTACGGCACGGTGTTCTCGTTGACCCCGCCGCAGTCTCCAGGTGGCGCATGGACCGAGGCGGTGCTGTATGCTTTCGCGGGCGGCAGTGACGGAGAGTACCCTTCCGGTCTGGTAATCGGAAGCGGTCCCAGCGGACCCGTGCTGTACGGCGCCACCAACTTCGGTGGAAACTCTGGTGGCTCCCAATGCGAGGGCGTAAGCTGCGGCACGGTATTCTCGTTAACTCCGCCTGCGTCTCCGGGCGGCTCTTGGACCAAGACGATCCTCTACAACTTTATGGGTGGCAGCGACGGCGCCTTCCCCCTGGGGACTTTGGCGATCGGCCGCGGCGTGTTATATGGAACCACCAGCAAGGGCGGAATCGGCCATGGTACCGCCTGCGCTTCTCCCGGATGCGGCACGGTGTACTCACTGACACCGCCTTCGTCCCCGGATGGCACTTGGACTGAGACGGTGCTCTACACCTTCGCCGCGCTGGCAGAAGGAGCGGCTCCCCAAGCAGGTGTTGTAATCGGCAAGGACGGCGTACTGTTTGGAACGACATTGAGCGGCGGACCCGGCACATGCGGCGCTTGCGCCGGCACCGTATTCGCTCTATACCCGCCGGCTTCTCCAGGTGGACCTTGGCCAAAGAAGACGCTGTACACCTTCCAGGGACCCCCAACCGACGGCGAGGGGCCCTCGGCCGCTCTGGTGATCGGCGCCGGCGGCGTTCTTTACGGCACCACCTCATATGGCGGCCGGGATTGCGAACTCTGTGGCACCGTATACTCGCTGACCCCGCCGGCATCTCCGGAGGGCGCGTGGACTGAAGCCGTGCTTCACACTTTCCCGAGCCCCGCCCAAAGCTTCTACAACGGCTACCCTGGTGTCGTGATCGGTGCTGGCGGCGCCCTCTACGGAACGTCCACCATCGGCGGGAGCGCAACGAATTCCACCTGCTGGGTGGCCGGCAGTTGCGGCACCGTGTTCTCACTAACTCCTCCCGCGGGCGATTCCGGCTCCTGGACCGGGAAGGTGCTGCACAATTTCGCCGGCCCGCCCACGGATGGGGACAATCCCTATGCGAACGTGGTCATGGGAAAAGACGGAGTGCTCTTCGGCACGACGTGGGCTGGCGGAGCGTCGAACGCCGGCACCGTCTTTGCTTTGCAGCCCTGAACAGCCCCAAGTTGGAGAGATTATGACAAGTCACAAACATGCACTGGCAAATGGCGGATCGCTTTTCCTGGCGCTCCCGATCTTCGCTTCCTACGCGCGGGCGCAGACGTTCACCACCCTTTACACCTTCGACGGCGTTAACGGCGCGGTACTCCCCAACGCTGTGGTGATCGGCGGCGGCGGCGTGCTCTATGGCACCAGTTACGGTGGAGGCTCGGCCAGTTCCGACGGCACGGTCTTCTCGCTGACCCCGCCGGGCATTCCAGGGGGACCTTGGACCGAAACAGTCCTGTCCAGTCTCACCGGCGCCGACGGCATCAGACCCCTGGACGGTGTGGCTATCGGTAGCGGCGGCGTCCTTTACGCCACGGCCTTCGTCGGCGGACTTCCGGATAACGGCGGCACGGTGTTCTCTTCGACGCCACCCCAGGGCGGATCGGCTGCGCCGGGCGACCCTTGGACTCTCTCCGTACTGCACAGTTTCAAGCACGATGCCGGCGGTGGGTTCGAATCCGGGACAAGTGTGGTCATCGGCGGCGGCGGAGTGCTTTAACGGCACGGCCGGCGGCGGAAACTTCAAGAACGGGGTCGTATACTCCTTGACACGGCCAGCGTCGCCCGGCGGCGCCTGGACCGAGAACATACTGCACAGTTTCAAAGGCGGCAGCGACGGCGCAGTGCCTAATTCGCTTGCCATCGACGCCGACGGAAGGCTCTATGGCACTACTTACTCCGGCGGAACCTCGAACTTTGGCACGGTGTTTTGTCTGACCCCGACGCCTGGCGGGCCTGGGCCCGGTGTGCAATGGGTCGAAAAGATCCTGCACAATTTCGCGGGCACTCCCATCGACGGAGCAAACCCCACAGCAGGCGTGACAATTGGCGCTGGCGGAGTTCTTTACGGCACCACTGTTTCAGGCGGTGCCACCTCCAGCCCGGCCTGCCCGGGCGGTAGTTGCGGCACGGCGTTCTCGCTGACCCCGCCGTCGTCCCCAGGCAACCAATGGACCGCAGCCGCACTCTACTCCTTCCCCAGCCCTGGCGGCGCCGAGACGGGAGTCGTGATCGGCCCCGGTGGAGTGCTCTACGGCGCAACGTGTTGCGGCGGGCCTTCAGGCGCAGGCTCGGTGTTCTCGCTGACCCCGCCGGCAGGGGGACCCTCCGCATCCGCCGGTTCCTGGACCTTTGCGGTTTTGCACGAGTTCGGCGGCGCGGACGACGGATTCATACCCGAAGGTGTGGTTGTCGGCAACGATGGCGTGCTCTATGGCGCCACCAACGGCGGCGGGCCTTCAAACAACGGCACGATCTTCGCTTTGAAGCCTTGACTACGATGACCGCGCGCGCCGCGCCTCGTACGCTTTCAGGTGCGTGTAGACCATCGGCAGCAATGCGAGGTCGCGTCCGCGCCGCAGCAGATCGCCGATGATATGGTCCGCCTCGATCGGCCCGCCATTCTCAATATCGCGCAGCATCGAGGCGGTGAAGGGCGAGCCCTGCGTGGTGAGCGTGCGCCGGGCGTCGTCGAGGAACGCCTCCCGTGGCGCGTACCCTTCGGCCGCCGCTATGGTGCGGCACTCATCCAGAAGGTGCAGCACGAAATCCGCGCCGCCCGGGGCCGCGGCAATATCTCCAACAGCCGCGCGCATCAGGCACGTGCCGCCGGCCAGCGTCGCTAAAAACACCCACTTTTCCCACATGTCTTGCAGGATCGTAGCGCTGGCGTGCCCTTCGAACCGCGCGCCGGCCATGAGGCTCTCAATCGCCCCGGCACGCGCGGACATGGTTCCGTCCCGCTCCCCAAACGACAGCGAGTGGGATTCGTTCAAATGCACGATCTCGCGTTTTTCGTTGAGCGTCGCGGCAATGATGCACCGGCCGCCCAGCACGCGGGCGCGCCCAAACCGTGTGTCGAGCGTCTCCAGATGCCGCATCCCGTTGAGCAGCGGAACGATGGCCGTGTCCGGCCCCACCGCCGGTGCGAACGACGCCATCGCATCTTCCAAGTCGTACGCCTTCAAACTGAGCAGCACCAGATCGAAGGCCTGCGCCGTCCTGGCGAAGTCCTCCGCCAGAATCGTGGGTGGCGCGGTCAGCGTGACGTCGCCCAGACGGCTGCGAATTCTGAGGCCGTCATTGGCCAACTCAGCGGCACGCCGCGGGCGGACCAGAAACGTCACGTCCTGATCGGCCTCCAACAATCTGCCGCCGAAATAGCCGCCGACCGCGCCCGCGCCCACTACGAGGGTCCGCATGCCTTTACACCGCCACGCGCCGGAACGCCAGAACCTTGCCCGTGAACACCTGCACGGCCTCCCCGTTCTGGTTCAGCGTGGTGCTGCGCACCTTCACTATGCCCTGGTTCGGTTTGGAGCGCGACGGCAGTATTTCGACGATCTCGCTTTCCACCCGCAGCATGTCGCCGCCGCGCGTGGGCCGCGGCCAAGCGATCTCTCCGCCCAGCCCGATGATGCCCGCCGCGAAGGGCACACCGCCGGTGACCATCAGCCGCATGGTGATGGCGGCGGTGTGCCATCCGCTCGCCGCCAGTCCCCCGAAGACGCTCGCCGCGGCAGCCGCCTCATCCAGATGGAAAGGCTGCGGATCGAATTCCTCGGCGAACGTCTTGATCCGATCTTCCTCTACGCGATACACCGCCGACGTGAACCGCTGCCCTACCTGCAGATCCTCCAGATATAATGGCGGAGGTGCGCCGCTTGCCTGATCCATTCACTCAATTTATCGCGATTGCAGCCCTGACCGCAGTCATAATAACTCCCGCCGCCGCGGCCGCCGACCCCTTCTATCTCGGCATGTGGAAGATCGCTTCCGCGGTGGTGGCGCCTTGGGCCGATCCTGCCCGGCCGGACCCGGCGGAGATGAAGTCCATAGTCGGTAAAGTCATCGCCATCAAGCCGGGCGAGATCGCGGGACAAAGAACGCTCGCCTGCAAAGGTCCCTTATACCGGGTCAAAGACTATCCCGCCGACTGGTTGTTTCAAGGCGCGTTCGGAGAGATGCACGATCGGGATAAATCGGCCGACCCCGTCAAGATCGCCGCGTCGCTTGGATTCAAGGGCTCCTCGTGGAAGACTCTCATCACCGGCTGCGCCAACGAGCTCGAGTACCACTTCGTGGACGCAACCACCGCCGAATTCGGCCTGGACGACTACGTCTACACCATGAAAAAGCAGTAGCGATTGGCTCAGTGGGGCAGGCCTCCAGGCCTGCGCGGGGTTCTCCAGGCTCTTTGGCCGGCTGAAAGCCGGCTGCGGGCAAAATTGCCCGCCCTACAACGAATCACCGTAGAATGGAAGATGTGAAAACCGCGCTGGTCCTTTCCGCCGGAGGCATGTTCGGCGCCTACCAGGCCGGTGTTTGGAAAGCTCTACAACCCGTCTTCCAACCCGATGTCGTCGTCGGATGCTCGGTCGGCTCCATCAACGGCTGGGCCATCGCCTCGGGCATCCCGGCCGACGAACTCATCCGCACCTGGCTCGATCCGCGTTGCGCGGCGCTCATGACTCCGCGCCGGCCGTGGCGGCCCTGGCGCGCCATATTCGATCCCGGCCCGCTCGCGGAAATGCTCCAGGAACTCGCTTCCACTTACACGCCGCAGGTGCCGTTCGCGCTGGCTGTCACTCGATTGGCGCAGTTGCGCCTCGAAATCCTCCGGACCCCCGATATCACGTGGCGGCATGTGCTGGCCTCCTGCGCCGTGCCGGTCGGATATCCGCCGGTGCGCATCGATGGACATCTTTACTGCGACGGCGGGCTGCTTAACGTCATGCCCGTGTGGGCCGCCCAGCGCTTCGGCGTGGACCATGCCATCGCCGTTAACGTGCTGCCTAGCATGCCGCTGAACGCCATGCGCGCGGCCGTCCGCATGGTTCGCCTGATGGCCCCGCGCGAGCCGCACGCGGCCGGCATCGAGGTGCTCCCTCTGGGCCCCCCGCGGGTGCTCGGCACGCTCCACGATGCCATCGCTTGGGATGCGGGGAACATGCGGCGCTGGATCGACCGCGGCCGGGCCGACGCCGAAACGCTCATCGCCAGTCCACAATTTTCGGCAATTTACAGCCAGCCGGGAACGTTTCGTTTAAAATAGGCTATTCTATGCCGATGTATCGGGTCTACCGGATGAAGGACGCGCCTCGCCAGCAGTTCCGCTGGGCGCCGCACGTGGCCGGCGCGGCCAGCGTGAAGGCCAGGGATTACGAGCCGGACGGCGAAGTCCAGGCCGACAGCGAATACCATGTCTGGAGCAGTTTGCGCGCTTCCGAACGCCCGCTGGCCGTGGGCGATTTGCTGGAAACCGAAGGCGGCGCGTTGCGCATATGCAAGTACGTGGGCTTTGAATCCGCGAGCTGGATCGTGCCCGAGGCGAAATCCGAGCGGCCAGCGCTGCCCGAGCAGCCGGCCGAGACCATGCAGATCTAACAGGAGGGCATATGAGGGAGCCGCGATTAGGCGACATCATCGACGACTATTGCGTCAAGTGCAAGCGCATCATGAACCACGCGGTGGTATCGTTGCTGAACGGCGAGCCCGCCAAAGTCCGCTGCCGGACATGCCACAACGATCACGACTACCGGCACGAGCAGCCGCCGCCGCCCAAGGTGGATACCCGCAAACAGGCGTTGTTCAACGAAGTGTTGGCCAAAGTCGCGCCCGGCAGCACGGTTGGCGCCGTCGCCCCCGAGCCTTTCCTGGAGGATTCCGCGGAAGAGATTTCCGAAGAGGAGCCGGTCGAAGAAGCCTTCGTCGAAGAAGAACTGCCCGCCGAGGCTCCGCCCATGCACATGGCGAAACCAGCGGCCACACCGAAAGCCAAGGTCAAGCCGCCGCGAGCGATGCCTAAGGCTATGCCCAAAACCACAGCCAAGACCGCGGCCAAGGCTAAGGCCCAGGGCCGTAAGTAGCGCGTGTTGTGGTTTTGGTTCTTCGCCGGCCCCGCGCTGGTCCTCGCGTTCCTGTCTCTCCGCGGTGAGCGGAAGCGCGCCGCATACGTAGCCGCGCAACTTGCCGAACCTCCCCTTGCGTCCGCGCTGCCGGCTACCGTCATCGTGCCTGTGAAAGGCGGCGACCCCGGCTTGCGCGAAAACCTGGCGGCCCTGGCCACGCAGGATTACCCCGATTACGAATTGATCGTGGTCGCGCATAGCGCCGCCGATATACCTGCGGGCGTGCTGCCCTCCCGTGCGCGGGTCGTACTGGCCCATGCCGAGGAACCCGGTACCGGCGCGAAAGTGCTGAATCTGCGAACTGCCGTCCGGTTCGCGCGCAAAAGCTCGCAGTTGTTCTGCTTCGCCGATTCCGACGGACGCGTCTCTCGAACCTGGCTGCGTGCGTTGGCAGCGCCGCTGTCCGCACCGATGATGTTTGCCCAAGTGGGCGCCTCGACCGGCTACCGCTGGTATGCGCCCGAGCCACCCGATTTCTGGTCGCTGATGCGCAGTGTCTGGGATGCGGTGATCGCCGGGACCTTTGGACCCGGTCCGAACGCTTTCGCCTGGGGCGGATCCATGGCCATCCGCCGTGAAGTATTTCAGGCCATTCACGTTCCCGACTCCTGGCGGGATACCGTCAGCGACGACTACGCGCTGAGCGATGCCGTGCGCCGCGCCGGTTTCCGGATCGCCTTCGCGCCCGGAGCCATGGCCGTCTCCACGGACCGCATCGGCGGCCGGGCGTTCTTTGCATGGGCCCGCCGCCAGCTCACCATCACGCGCGTCTATCGCCCCCGCCTCTGGTGGACCGCCCTCGCGGCCCACATCTTCTATTGCGGCGGCATGGCGGCGGCCGTCGCGGCTTCCATCCACGGCAATCGCGGCGCCGAATGGGTGCTGCTCGCGCAGCTTTCACCCGGCATGTTAAAAGGCGCCAATCGCGCCACGCTGGCCAAGGCCGAGCTTCCGGATTGCAAAGCCTGGTTCGAACGCCACGCCTGGGTGCATACCCTGTGGGTGCCGCTCGGAACCTGGATCTGGCTCATCGTGCTGCTCGCCTCGGCATGCGGCAACCAGATCGAGTGGCGCGGCCACCGCTATCGCTTAACCGCTCATCCACCCGCCTGACCGCTCACCCCAATCTCCACCGCCTGGCGGAATGTGCCCTGTACAGTAGTCACAGTGGGGGGCGGGATTTATCCCGCGCGGGGCTTCAGCTCCGCTCTGTCTCACGAAGCGGTACTCGAAGGAGGGTACACCATGACTAAAACTAAACGTTCTTTCATCATCCATGCGGCACTGGGCGCGCTGCTCACAATTCACCCGATAACCGCCGCCACGCCCAAACCGGCGTCATTCCATGTGGAGGTGACTGGCCACGGCAAGCCGATGATCCTGATCCCCGGCTTTGCCTCTTCCGGGAAAACGTGGGACAGCACCGTGGCCCATTTCAAAGACCAATACGAATGCCACGTGCTCACGCTGGCCGGTTTCGCCGGAGAGCCGCGCATCGAAGCGCCGTTCCTCGAAACCGTCCGCAAAGACCTGGCCGCCTACATCCGCGAAAACAAAATGAACAAGCCGGTCATCGTGGGCCATAGCCTGGGCGGGACGCTGGCGCTGTGGCTGGCCGAGCAGGAGCCCGACCTTGTGGGACCTCTCGTCATCGTGGATTCCCTGCCATTCCTGGCCGCCGTCATGAATCCCAAAAACACCGCCGAAAGCGTCAAAGCGCAGGCTGAGCAGATGCGCAAGATGTACAGCGGCCCCGCCACCGACCAGACCGAGAAGATGGGTGAGATGGCAGTCAAAGCCATGGTCACCAGCCCCGCGGACTTCGAAATGGTCATGGCATGGAGCCGAAAGTCCGACCGCGTGGCCATGGGCAACGCCATGTACGATATGATGACCACCGATCTGCGCGGCGATCTGGACAAGATTACTTCACCAACCTTGGTGCTCGGCACCTGGATCGCGTATAAGCAATACGCCACCCGCGACGAAGTCGAGAAGAACTTCCGTACGCAGTACGCGAAGCTGAAGAGCTACGATTTCGTCTTGTCGGACAAAGCCCGCCACTTTGTTATGCTGGACGATCCCGACGGCTTCTTTCAGGCCCTCGACCATTTCCTGGGAGAGCGCGAACGACCCCGCGGGTCGTTACCAGGATCGGAGAACTGACGCTGGGACGTGGCGCAGGCACTCATTGCCTGCCGCGCTGACACTCGTGTCAGCGCAGGCGAGCGCAGCTCGCCCGGCGGGACGTTAGTCCCGCTAGATCGGTGACTTGCACGATGGTTCTCTGGAGAGCCGGCCGGCTGGTAAGCCATGAAACGCGCACACGTCTACATCCTCTGCCAGTTCCTGGGCTGGTACGCCCAGGCCGCGGGCAATATTCTCTTCTCCCGCATGGGTGACCCAATCACCTGGAAGCACATCGCGACTTACACATGGGGCGCGCTGGCAGGTATCCTGACCACGCACGCCCTGCGCGCCTTCATCCGCCGCCGGAACTGGCTGAAGCTGTCGCCGCTGCGCGCCTTGCCCCGCGTATCGGCCGCCGCCCTGGTCGCCGGCACCGTCATCACGGCCCTGGTGACCGCGGCTTGGCCGCTCACCTTCGGTATGGCGGCCCTTCGCAAATCCGGATATGCCTGGATCCTTCCGGTGATCTCGATTTGGAGCATCACGGTTTTCCTGTGGGAGGTCATCTACTTCGGCGTGCATTATTTCGAAAGCTTTCAAACTTCGGAAGTCGAGAAGTTGCGGCTCGCGGTCGTCGCCAAAGACTCCCAGCTCCGCGCCCTCATTTCCCAAGTGAACCCGCACTTCATCTTCAACTGCCTGAACGGCCTGCGCGCCATGATCGTGGAAGACCCCGGGCGCGCCCAGGATATGGTGACGGAACTTTCCAACATCCTGCGCTACTCCTTGCAATCGGGCCGCACCGATACGGTGCCCCTGGAAACGGAGTTGGAAGCCGTTACCGCATACCTGAAGCTGGAGGCCATTCGCCTGGAAGAGCGCCTGCGCGTCCACATCGCGATGGATCCGGAGTCTCTCGAAACGCGCATTCCGCCGATGCTGCTGCAAACGCTCGTGGAGAACGGCATCAAGCATGGCGTGGCGCGCCTGCCGGGCGGCGGCGAAATCCGCGTGGACTCGCAGGTGGAAAGCCGCGCGGTCAAGATCCAGGTGCGCAACAGCGGCCAACTGCGCGACGACGCGGGCTCCACGCGCCTGGGCCTGGACAACGCCCGCGAGCGCCTGCGCCTGCTGTACGGCAACGCCGCCTCGCTGGTCCTGCGCAATTACGACGGCGATTCCGTGGTGGCCGAAATCTCTATTCCACTGAGCCCCGCATGAAAGCCTTAATCGTGGACGACGAGCGCTTGGGCCGCGCGGAGCTGCGGCGCCTGCTTGAACCTCACCCCGAGGTCGAGATCGTGGGCGAGGCCCGCGACGCCGATGAAGCCCTGGCGCTGATCGAACAGCTCCAGCCGGATCTGCTTTTCCTGGATATCCAAATGCCCGGCCGCACCGGCTTCGAGCTGCTCGAACAGCTCGACCGCGTCCCGCTGGTCGTGTTCACCACGGCCTACGACGATTACGCGCTGAAAGCCTTCGAGGTGAACGCGCTCGATTATCTATTAAAACCGGTCTCGCCCGAGCGTTTGGAGGCCGCCCTGGCCCGCGCGGCCCTGCGCAAAGCCAGGCCCGCCATGGATGCCGGCCAGCGCATCTTCGTAAAGGATGGCGAGCGCTGCTGGTTTGTGACGCTCAGCGATGTGGTGCTGCTCGAAAGCGAAGGCAACTACGCGCGGCTTTACTTTGGCGGCAACCGCCCGCTGGTGCTGCGCTCCCTTAACTACCTGGAGGAACGGCTCGATCCGGCGATCTTTTTCCGCGCCAGCCGCAAGCACTTGCTCAACCTGCGGTTCATCGATGCCATCGACCCCTGGGCCAACGGCGGGTTTCTGGTGCGGCTGAAGGGCGGGTTTGAAGTGGAAATGTCGCGACGGCAAGCGCAGAAGTTCAAAGAGCTGATGAGCTTGTGACCGGAACACAACCCCGGCCGCCGACCCCTGGCCCTGGCCCCGCGCGCAAAGGGCGCCCATTGCACAACGCCCTGCGATATACTATAAGAGCATTTTGACTCTAATCTTCGCGTCGAGACAGGTCTAAGGGGGGCTGCGTGAGTTGGCCGCAACCCCCTTTTGTGTTTGCGACGCCGCGTCGCGGGAGATCGAACTGCAACTATTTGAAGAGGAAACATCGATGAGAGAAAAAGGTACAGTGAAGTGGTTTAATGCAGCCAAAGGATACGGCTTCATCCAACGGGAGAACGGAGAAGACGTCTTCGTGCATTTCTCGGCCATCCAGACGGAAGGTTACCGCAGCCTGGATGAAGGCGCCAGTGTGGAGTTCGAAGTAACGCGCGGTCCGAAGGGGCTGCAGGCGGCCAACGTCACGGCCGGCTAGTAGCAAAATGCGGGCGGGGCCGCCCACGAAACAGAAACGCTTCGAGCGGCCCCCCGCCGGCGAATCCCCCGTGGAGGTTTATGAGCAAAGAAGACAATATCGAAGTAACCGGTACCGTTTTAGAAAAGTTCCCCAGCGGCAAATTCAGCGTGCAGATCGACCATGACCGCGTGGTCCTGGCCCATCTGGCGGGTCGCTTGCGCCGCAACCGCATTCGCGTGCTGGCCGGCGACAAGGTCACCCTGGAGCTGTCCCCCTACGACCTGACCAAAGGCCGTATCACCTTCCGCCACAGGTAAATCCCCCCCGCTTCCCGCGCCCGGCCTGCCGGTACGCTATGTTACATACATTACCCCTCGCGCCATGCTAATAATTTAAGTAGAGTTTGGCGTCCTCCGGGCACTATTATCAGCAGCCGGTCAAAAGCGTCCGCTAAAATGCCCTTCGGACCGCCCCCGTCAGGCTTAACTGGCTGCGATCAGGGTGATTAGAGGACCCGAATGAACGATGAAATGATCCCCGAGGAACGCCCTCAGCGGCGCACGCGAAGCCGCCAGCCTCGTATAATGAAGGCGGAGGGCCCAGTGGAGCGCGGCAAGAGCACACAATCTTCCGGCCGCTCGCGGAAGCCGGCGCCCGATCCCGCCGAAAACCTAATCGCCGTCTTATCCCAGAAAGTTGTCGGGCAACCCGCTGCCACCCGGGTCATCGTCCCCTATATCCAGATGTACCAGGCCGGACTCGCTCCGGAGGGCCGGCCCGTCGGCGTGTTTCTATTGCTGGGGCCCACCGGAACCGGCAAAACCAAGACCGTGGAAGCCCTCGCTGAAGTGCTGCATGGCTCCGAGAAGAACGTCCTTAAGATCGATTGCGGCGAGTTCCAGATGGAGCACGAAGTGGCCAAGCTCATCGGCGCGCCGCCCGGCTACCTGGGGCATCGCGAGACCCAGCCGATGCTCACCCAGCAGAAGCTGAACGGCGTCACCACCGAGAAGTGCAACCTCTCCCTGGTCTTGTTCGACGAAATCGAGAAGGCCGCGCCCTCCATGACCCGCCTGCTCCTCGGCGTGCTCGACAAAGGGATTCTGCGGCTGGGCGACAACACCATTGTCAATTTTGAAAAGAGCCTGGTGTTCCTCACCAGCAACCTCGGCGCGCGCGAGATGATGCGCGAAATCAACCCGGATTTCGGCTTCCAATCCGTGAAAACGCCCGACCGCGCGGACCTCACCGGCAAGCTGCAAAACATCGCGCTGGTCTCCGTGCGCAAGCGCTTCTCGCCGGAATTCGTCAACCGCATCGATTGCATTATCACTTATCAGCCGCTCACGTCGGAATCGCTTTCCACCATCCTCGACCAGCAGATCGCCGATCTGCAGAACCACGTCAACACGCGGCTCGGCGCGCGTTCGTTCACACTGGAGGTGCCCTTTGAATCCCGCCGGTTTCTGCTCGAAAAAGGGACTAGCGCCGAATATGGCGCGCGCGAGCTGAACCGCACGATCCACCGCCACCTGACCCAACCGCTGGCCACCCTGGTCGCCACGTCCCAGGTGAGTCCCGGCGCACGCGTGCGCGTGGACCTGGCCGAGGATGCCGAAAGCCTCTACATCCATTCGGTGGAAGGCGACGAGTCCCGCACCCCCGCGCATCCCACGGTGCTGCTGGTGGACGATAACCGCGACCTGCTCCATTTCCTGGAACGTCTGATGGCCGATGCCGGGTGGAAGTTGCTCACCGCCGAATCCGCCGGGGAGGCCCGCAAACTGGTGGCCGCCGAAAAGCCCAATGCCGCCCTGCTCGACTACATGCTGCCCGATGGCAACGGCGTCGAGTTGGGCGTCGAGTTCCTGCAGGCCCAGCCGCGCATGCTGGTCATCATGATGACCGGCACCATCCTCCCGGCGGAAGAGGAGGCCCTGTGCGAGGAGCACAACTTTCCGGTGCTCCGCAAACCCTTCCTCGCCTCCGATGTAATGAACCAGATTCGCAGCCGCCTGACCTCCACCGCCGCCGGTGGGGGGCGGGGTTGAGCCCGCGCGGCTAGATTTTGGCCGCCCGTGTGGGCACCGTCGAAAACGCGCCGCCTCGTGGCGCAGGCACCCTGCCTGCCGCGCTGACACTCATGTCAGCGCGGGCGAGCTCGCCCCTGGACATTGGCATTTTTTTGGGGTGGGGCAGGCGCCCCGCCCGGCCGAGGAGCGGGCCTGCGAGGCCCGCGCAGGCTGCGAGCCTGCCCCACTTACGCTTTACGAACCAATCTGCACAGTGCCGGCGGCAGTCAAACGCGCGCCGCTCGAAGAGTCGCCCAGATACACCGTGTACACGCCCGCTGCGATCAGCCAGGCATTCGAGCTGACATCCCAATAAGACAACGGATGCGACGAATCGTTGGCATCCACTTCAATAGTCACCTGCTGCGATGCGCCTGGCTGCAGTAGCACCTTCTGCCATCCCACCAGGCGCTTGGGCGGCTCGCCGGTGGACGCCGGGAATGCCAGATACACTTGCGCCACCTCCGCGCCGGCCACCGGACCTGTATTCGTCAGGTTGAAAGTCACATGGAAGTTTGGGTTGCTCGCAGTCAGATTGTTGATCACCGCCGCATTCGAAAACGAGAAGGTCGTATAAGACAGCCCAAACCCAAATGGGAACAGCGGTGTCAGGCCCTGCGAGTCATACCACTTATAGCCCACGTTGAATCCCTCGAAGTAACTTACCGGGAACGGCGTGACGCCGTCGGGCGGTTGGGCGATCGCCGGGCGCGGCAATTGGTTCACGCTGGCGGGGAACGTGATGGGCAGCTTGCCCGAAGGATTGACCGCGCCGAATAGAAGATTGGCGATGGCCGGCCCGCCCTGCTGGCCCGGAAACCAAGCCTCCAGTACCGCGCTCACGTTCCCCAGCCACGGCATCACTTGCGCGCTGGCGTTCTCCATCACCACGATCGTGTGCGGATTGGCGGCGGCCACCGCGGCCACCAACGCATCCTGATCGATCGGCGGCGTATGAATCACGTCGGTGAAGTTCAGGCTCGGCATGTCCATGCCCTCGCTGGTCCACTGGCTCACGAATACGATGGCCACTTGCGATGCCGCCGCCAGCGCGGCCGCGGTCGCCGCATTGGTTCCCGGATCGAATTGCACGCTGGCATTGGGCGCCATCGCCTGAATGGCCTGCATCGGCGACGATGGATCCCAGATCACTTCCGCCCAACCGGGCACGCTGGGATAGCCCTCCGTGAGTGCCGGTCCGCCGGTGGGAGTCACTTGCGCCGAGCCGCCGCCGGAAAGCACCCCGATATCCGCATGCGATCCGACGATGGCGATGGATTTCAAGGTTGCCGCATTCAGCGGAAGCTGTCCGCCGGTGTTCTGCAGCAGCACCGCGCCCTGCTCCTCCGCTTCCAGCGCGATGGCTTGGCCGGCGGCCGTATCCACCGGTCCAAGGGACTCGGGATAATCGAACAGCCCCGCCGCAAACATCGCGCGCAGGATGCGCACCACCATATCGTCCAGGCGGGTCTGCGGCACTTGGCCGTTATCCACTGCCTGCGTCAGGGCAGGGCCGAAAAATTGGTTGTCCGGCTGCTCCTGGTCCAGGCCGTTCAGCGCCGCATTCACCGTCGAGTGCGTCGCCCACCAATCCGACATCACGAAGCCCGGAAACTGCCAATCGCCCTTGAGGATGTCGTTCAGCAGATGCGCGTTCTCGCAGTTGTATACGTCGTTCACCAGGTTGTAGGCGCACATCACGGATTGCACATTCGAATCCTTCACGCCGATCTCGAAGGCCAGCAGGTCGCTCTCGCGCATGCCGCGCTCGTCGATCTGGACGTCGGCGGTGGTGCGGCCGCTTTCCTGATCGTTCAGCGCGTAATGCTTGATGCCTCCGATCACATGCTGGGCCTGAATCGCATTGATGTGCGCGGCGGTAATTTTGCCGGCCAGGATGGGATCTTCGCCTTTGGTCTCGAAGGTGCGTCCGTCGCGCGGCTCGCGGCCGATCAGGTTGATGTTGCCCCCCAGATTCACGTTCATGCCGTAATTGCGCAGCTCCGTGCCGATCACCGTGCCGTACTTGTAAGCTTCGTTCACGTCCCAACTGGCGGCGCTCGCGATGGAAGAGGGCAGCGCGGTGGCTTGGCCCACGGCATTGCCCACGCCCACGCTGCCGTCGGCTAGGTAGAGGTCCGGAATCCCGAGCGCCGGTATGCCTGGAACGAAGCCCGCCGCGCCGCGGGGAAGCGCGATCTGGTTGGTCACCGGGCCGCCTGCGCCATACACGAGCTGCAATCTCTGCTCAATGGTCATCTGGGGGAGCAAGTTGTTCGCGCGTTGATCGGGTGTGGGCGGCTGGACGGCGATCTCGACCGTGTTCGATATCGCGCCGCCGATCGAAAGAACCACGGGCACGGCATTGCCTGTAGGCGCATTGGCCGGAACGAATACGTTCACTTGGTATTCGCCGACGGATCCGGGAGCGAGACCCGACCACGCCACTGGCGCGGACACGCCGCCGATGGTGACCGTCGGTGCGGTGGTAGTGACCGAAAGCGGATTGCCCGTGGCCGCGGCGCCGCTCGGCGGTGGATTGCTTACCGCGCCGAGGCCGGTGCAGTAGAGCAAGATGCTAGTGAGACCGGCGGCCGCCGGATTCGATGCCGTAATCAGGTTGTAAGACTCGTCGAGGATGGCTCCCGCCCCAGTTCCCTGGCCGTTCAAGGTGAAAATACCGGGCGCGAAGGGCGCCAGATGCACCGTCTGTGGGGCGCTGGTTTGGCCAGACAACGAGGCTGTTAGGGACGCCTGGTTCCCGCTCAACTCCCACGGAATTTGCAAGTTCACTTCTCCGTTCGAGGCGTAGAACAGCGGCGCGTCGGCCGTGCCGAATGCCAGCGACAGGCCCCCAAGGCTCATCGGCAAGGGCACCGCCGGCGCCCCGAATGCCGCGCTCAGCAGAAAATCTCCGTAAACCGATACGATGCTGCCCGGCGCCACCGGCGCTCCCGCCGCGGAACTGGCGGCGTTGACGACGCCGCCGGAATTGATGGAGGGCGCGGGCTGGGCCCACGCGCCAGTCAAGCCGGCCATCAGGCACGCCCAACCGGCGCGCCGCAGGACCTTTAATGCGGACATGGGATTTGTCCGCAGGTTAGCATGAATTAGCCGCAGTGGGGCAGGCTCGCAGCCAGGCTCGCAGCCTGCGCGGGCCTCGCAGGCCCGCTCTTCGGCGAGCTTCGCCGCCGAACGCGGGGCTTTTAGCCCCGCTCTGCTCTACCGCCCCTCGTCCAATACCTCAATGGCAAACACGGACGCGTAGTTCACCACCGGGACAAACTCGAAGTTCAACTTGCCCTGCGCGGTCGGCCGCAGCCCGCGGAATCTCTTGATTAGCGCATGATTAGGGCTGGCCTCTTTCAGAATGTCCAAATTGCGCGTGATCGCCGAGCCGTTACAGTAGATGTCGAACACGCGCTGGCCGGCGCCGCCGCCTCCTTCGTTTTCCTTGCCCCAGTACGTCTCGGCCAGATACATCGTCACTGCATATGCGCCCGGCGGCGGCGCAACCGGTATGGCATACGAGAAGTGGCCGTATCGCTCGTTGGCGAACAAGTCCGCATCCGGCGTCCCGGTCACCGACTTGTAATGGTTGGACGTCTGGCCTCCTAAATAGTAGTTGTCGGCCTCCCACACCTGCCCCCGCGAATCGGTAACCGAATTGGCCTGGGTCACAATGCGGATGGGGTTCAGCTTGTGCGGCTCGGCCGGCTCGATTTCTATGGCGCTGATAATGGGTTGCTCGCGCTTGGCGTGGAAACCCAGCCGGAGCACGCCGTCCGCTCCCGGCTGGATGTCCTTGAACGCCCGGATGTCCGCGATCAGCGGGCCGCCTGCGTCGGAAACGATGTCAAAACCGTCGATCAGCAGATTGCCGTTCACCAGGATGTCGAACGCCCGGCTGTTCTCCCCGCCGCCGGTCTCCAACCCTGGGCCGTACACCGGTTCCACAAAGTGTAGCTTCATTTCATAGGTGCCCGGCTTCAGAGGAATGTTGTAGCCCGTCGCGCCAATCCGGCCATTTTGATAGAGAAGCGGGTCCGCTGTGCGGGCGATAAACTGGCGGAAAGGCGTCTTCGGCTGCCCGCCGCCGTCGAAGAAGCGGTCAGGCAACCAGGTGTGGCCGTGATGGTCGATGTATTTGCGGTCATAGCCCGCGATGATCCGAATGGCGTTGTCCGGCGCAGCCGCCACGGGCGGCGGAACCGGACGGGGAGGAGCTTCAGCATGATGGCCGGCGGCAGTTCGAAAGACCGTCACCGCCGCGAGCGCCACCGCGATAACCACGATGGCGGCGGCTGTCAACCAAATCCCGCGCTTTCCAAGGGGCGGCTCGGCCGGCGCCGGGGGCGGCGGTTCGGGTTCGTCCACGGTCGGGTCGGCTGCCGGCTCGGCCGGAACTTCGGCCGCGGCGGCGGCGGCGGGTGAACTCCCATTCGGTGGGGCGGAGTTTCCATTTGGCTGAAAGACCGGCGTATACATCCCCGGGGGTATGATGATCTTCAGCGGTTGGTGAGATCCTTCGGCGGCGTAATACTCCCGCAGCTTCTTGCGCAGACGATGAATTTCGACCCTGGCAATGGCGTCTTCCGCGGGATCGAAATTGCTTGGGCGGCCCAAGACTTCGGTGGCGATGCTGTACTCGCACACCTGCTCGTCCTGGCCTTCGAAATGTTTCCCGCAAATGTAGTCGAGCAATTTAATCAATCGCTGCGCGCGGGCAAAGGTCGGAGAAGCCAGGACTGCGGCGAGTTCCACACGCTCCGCACCTGTAACCGCGGTGGGGCGGGCTCCAGGCTGATTGGCATCCCCCATTTGTCGAGATTATACACGTTTCCGCAGCCATGCGGGGTGCATACGCAATCGTAGACTCCGGCCCACGTTCTGTCTGGAGGCCTGTAACGAAGTGTACGTCATTGAAACTAAAGATAATATCATAATTTATATGCTTTTTGGAAAACCGGTTACATGAGTTAACTCCTTTATTTTCGGGGTTCGCGGAACTGTCGCACGGACGCCGTAACTTTCTTGGCCGCTTGGGTGGGGCAGGCTCGCAGCCTGCGGCGGGCCTCGTAGGCCCGCCTGCCGCGAAGCTCTACCAGCAGATGGCGGGCTGAAGCCCCCCGCCGGCTCCGGCGATCGCCGAAAAGCATTCCTGGTCGGAACGAAGCCAATAAGTTACTTATTTAATTATACTTACAAGAACCGACGAAGCCAAGTATTGCGCGCTTTGAAGGGCTGATTTCCAATTCCCCGATCTCACAGTAGCACGGGTGTTGTTGGGGGAGGGGGCAACGTCGGGGAGGTGTGGCGGGCGATTTGGCGGCAGCTTATTGCAGCTTATGGAGGATATGGGCGTGAGCGGGTTAGGCGGATTCTCGGTCAGGGGTTGTGAATGACCGCGGGCGAGAAGGCTCGTCGGCGTGTCCCGCAATTTGCGCAGACCGGGTCTCGCCGTCCTACAGGAAATCATACACATTTCCCCGGTGGTATGGGGCGTGTTCGCAAGTGTAAAATCCGGACATCAGCGCAATATCAATTTTGTAACAAGACGTACATTATTGAAAAACAAGCAGATAGCAAGCAAATATGTCTTTGCGGAGCGGTGGTTACGCAGCGTAACTCCTTTACTTCGGGATGTCACCTGGGCTTGTTGTGGGGGCGTGGTAACTAGAATGTACTAGCCGCCCTCACATGTGGCGCGTTACACTCGCCAAGACAATGACAGGTGGACTGTGCGCAAGCGTTAACACGCGATATGTGTCGAGATTAAAGACCCGAAAGTCCTTGACTTGGCCGTGTAGTGCGGTTATGCTACTTGCAAACGATTAGTTTCAGCCTTCGTGGTACGTCTTGTGTGGCGGCCGGGAAGGCAACTTTGGTTAGAAAAGAAAAAATGAGGTTAGAAAGGGGTCAAATGAATAAACCAGATCGGATGCCGATCTCCGTTATCGCTCGGCACAGACATCCGGGAAGATCTTTCTGGTTGTTGGGACTATTGATTGCGGCCTTGGCGTTCTCGCAACTACCGGCGTTCGCGCAGTTTTCGAGCGGCTCGATAGGCGCCACGGTCACCGACGCCACCGGCGCGGTTGTCCCCGCAGCGAAAGTCGTCCTGAAAAACGAGGCAACTGGAGGCCTTCGCGACAGCGTCACGAACAACTCCGGCGCCTTCGATTTCCCGTCGATTCTGCCCGGAACATACGATGTTACGGTCACTGCGGCGGGTTTGCAGACCTTTGAAGAACAGGGTATCACGGTCACGCAAGGCGCGACGTTGCGCCTGCCGACCATCGTTCTCCAGGTCCAATCCACTAAACAGGAAGTTGAGGTGATCGCCGGCGCCGATGTGGTCGTGCCGGTCGATTCCGGCCAGGCCAGCCAGACGCTCAACAAGAACATGATTGAGAATCTTTCAATCTCCGGGCGCGACGCGGCCGAGCTGATCAAGATTATGCCGGGCATGGGAATGACCGGCGGCTTGGGCCAGAGCATGTGGGGGCAAGGCGCGGTGGCTACCCAGAGCAACAACGGCCCAATCGGCCAATTCACCGCCCAAGGCGCACAGCCTAACGGCGGCATGACCATGACGTCGGATGGCGCGAACCTGCTGGATCCCGGCAATCAGGGAACGCAGACCGCCAACATCAACCAGAACCAAGTGCAGGAAGTTTCCATCCTGACCTCGGCGTACGGTGCGGAATTCGCCAAAGGCCCGGTCACGTTCCAGGCCATCGGCAAGAGCGGCGGCGCCCAGTTTCATGGCGGCGCATACCTCTATGCGCGCAACGGCGTCTTCAACTCCAACGGCTCTTACAATAATGCGCAGGGCGTGCAGGCGCCGACCAACAGCTTCTACTATCCCGGCGGCGATTTTGGCGGTCCAGTGATCATACCGGGCACGCACTTCAACAAGAACCACGACAAGTTGTTCTTCTATGCCGCGTTTGAATATATGGACCAGCATCCGGCCGGCAGCCTGAACCAGTACTTCGTGCCCACGGCCCAGATGCAGGCGGGCAACTTCACCCCGGCATACCTGGCCTCCTTGGGTCCCGGTTTCGCCACCGCCAAAGGCGGCGCCGGTGCCAACAACGTGAATGCCACCTTGTACCCCGGCGGCCAGATCCCCACGACGGCCCTCGATCCGAACTCGGCGGCGATGTTGAAACTGATGCCCGCGCCGAACGTCAATCCCACCAGCAGCGCGATCGGCGACAATTTTCAATATTTTAACGACACGCCCGTCAATCGCTATGAACTGCGGCTGCGCGGCGACTACAACATCAGCGATAAAACCAAGCTGTTCTTCTCCTGGGACCATCAGCTCGAGCATGACCAGAACCCCATCAGCATTTGGTGGGCGATTGGCGGCTCTCTGCCGTATCCGTCCTCGCAGAACGCCAACCAGCTTTCCCAGATCTATAGCGCGAACCTGGTACACGTGTTCAGCCCCACGCTGACCAACGAGTTCATCTTCGCCGAAGCCACCTTCCTCAACCCGATCGTACTCGGCAATCCGGCCGCGGTGGCCCCCAGTTCCATCGGATTCCACATGACCGGCCTGTTTGCGGATCCCTATACGCCGCAGATGCCGAATACCTACGGCTGGAGCAATTCAGCGGTCGGTTTCGCCACGTATCCGTACGGCGAGCCGTTCACCCCCGGTGGCGCCAACTCCTTCGGCAAACTGTCGCAAACGCCCAATATCAGCGACAACGTCACCAAGATCGTCGGCAGCCACACTCTCAAGGCCGGCTTCTATTGGGACTATGCGCGCAATTACCAGACCAGCGGCGGATTGAACGATTCCGTCCAAGGCGGCGCGGAGTTCGATCCTTGGGGTCCGACCTCGACTGGCAACCCCTTGGCGGACTGGGTTACCGGCCGCATCAGCGCGTTCAACCAGGACGCGGGCGAAGCGGTGCAGGACATGAAGTACTACCAATACTCGTTCTTCATCAACGACCAGTGGAAGGCCACCCGGAGACTCACACTCACTGGCGGTCTCCGTTTCGATCACATGGGGAACTGGGTGCCGAACGACAGCCAAGGCGTTGCCGTTTGGGATCCCGCCACATACAACAACAGTCCGAGCGCGCCTGCCTGGACCGGGTTGGAATGGCATAGTATCGATCCCGCTATCCCGTTGTCGGGCTTCCCGTCGAAGCCGTTCTTCATCGAACCGCGCTTCGGCTTCGCTTACGACATCTTCGGCAACGGCAAGACCGTGTTACGCGGCGGCGGCGGCCTGTTCCGGTATCAGATTTCGTATAACAGCGCCAGCTCCGGTTACAACCAGCCTCTGGGCATCGTCTCGAACGTAGGCATCACCGGCGATTGCTGCGTGGGCTGGAATCAGTTCCCGCAATACACCGCCGCCCTCGGGACCGCCGGTCTCGGTTCGACCACCGGACCCTTGCAGATGGGCGATTCACGCACACCGAACACCTGGAACTACAACGTGACCGTTTCGCAGCGCGTGCCTTGGCGCTCGGTTGCGGAATTCCAGTATGCGGGCAACAAGTCGCAAGACATGTTGATCAATGGCGGGAACGGCAATCTGGGCAACCTGGATAACGTTCCGCTCGGCGCGTTCTTCGGCGTCGATCCGCTCACCGGCGTGAACAATTACAACAATGGTGCGTCGCTGCCATCGTCGGGCGCTTACAACCTCAACGATTACAAACCGTACCACAACTACGCGGGCCTTACCGTGCAGAGCCACGGCAGTTACTCCAATTACAATGCGTTTATCGCGACGTGGCAGAAGCAATCCGGACGCGTCACCTTTACCACCAATTACACGTTCAGCAAGATCCTCGGCATTCGCGATGGGAACAGCGCCAATGGCGCGCAATCCGGCCCATCCCCGGATCCGTTCGATCTGGCCGCCAACTACGGCGTGCTGTCCTGGGACCACACTCACATCTTCAACGCAGCCTATGTGTTCAACCTGCCTAGCCCCGTGAAGGATAATAAATTGGTGGGCGGCGTGGTAAATGGCTGGGTCCTATCGGGCATCACCCAGATGCAGAGTGGCGCGCCCATTCAGCCCAACACCAACTACGGGCTCAACATCTCGTGGCCAACCGCCTTGCAACCCACCGATTGGCTGGGCACCAACGCGATTGCGGCTACGCAGCCCGTTCTCACTTGCGATCCGCGGAGCAATCTGAAGTCCGGGCAGTATTTCAACCCGAGTTGCTTCGCGCCGCCGACAAACCACCAGCAGGGCGACCTGATCTGGCCGTACATCAAGGGGCCCGCGTTCTTCAACAGCGACCTCGCGATTTACAAGGACTTCCTGTTCAAGGAGCATCAGAAGATTGAGTTCCGGTTCTCGGCGTTCAATTTCCTGAACCATCCGCTGCCGCAATTCAACTCTACGGGCAACAACAACGACGTGGAGTTGAACTTCTCCACCAGCGCCGGCGCGTTGAGTCAAACCAACCTGAACACCCTCACGAGCGGTTCCCCGTTGTATAAGAACGAGGTCCCGCGCGTGATTGAGTTCGCGGTCAAGTACAACTTCTAAGCTTCGTCCGCGGAGCTGGAATCAACCGAAGGGGGTGGCGCAAGCCGCCCCCTTCTTTTTTTTGCCGGAAGCCGCGTTTACCGAGCCGCGACCGTTTACCGAGCCGCGACCGTCAGGGAGCGAGATGCTGCGTTTACCGAGCCGCGATCGTCAGGAAGCGGCATGCCGCCGTCACGGCGCGTCCGCCACGAAAACCGCCATGGGTTCGCCCTGCTCCGCGGCGACATACCGAATCGCTTCCCGAACATCCTGATCCTTCCACAGCCAGCGCGTACTTCCATGGCGCGCCCAGCGTCTGCGATCCGATCCGTCTCCCATCAGGTTCAACCCTCGGCTGGCGTAGGATTTGAAATCGTTCATGACTTTCTCGGGCTTAACGTCGGCCTCCACGACCACGTGCACATGATTCGTTCGCACATGTGCAGCCAGCAGACTCCAAACACGGTGCGAGCAGACCTCCCGCAGGGCCTCCAACACGGCCTCACGGCTATCTCGGTCCATCGCATACGCCGGCTGCTTCATCCTTTGAGCTTCCCGCCGCGGCGCGCCTACAGAGCCCGATTCATCGCCGTGCAAGTGCCCGCCATAGCACGCAAAAGTGATGAATTACCTCATGCATTCTCTCTTGAGGACCAGTTTGGGACACCGCTCCCTGCGCCTTCTTCGAATCTAGCACCTTGATATCGCGCGCCTGCACATTCCATGTCCGCAGGGCGCTTATCCTTCTTGCTTGGGAAACCGCTCCCTGACGGTCGCGGCTCGGTAGCTGTCGCGGCTCGGTAGCGGTCGCGCACGCGCTATTCTGGTCGATATGAGTTCTCGCCGCTTGGTTGCGCTGGGCTTGGTATGCGCGCAGTGTCTCCTGCCGGCTTCCGCCATCCGGTTCGATCTGAAACCCATCCCCTTCCAACTCGAGCATGGCGAGGCGACCGCGCGCCACGTGCCCGCCACTATGGCCGGCGGTGTGGCGGTGTTCGACTACAATCGCGACGGGCGTCCCGATATCTTCTTCACCAACGGCGCCAATCTGGCCACCTTGAAGAAGGACGATCCCAAGTATCGCAACCGGCTGTTTCGCAACGATGGCAATGGCGTGTTCACCGACGTGACCGAAGCGGCGGGGCTGGCCGGCAGCGGGTTCGATAGCGGCGTGGCCGTCGGCGATTACGATAACGACGGCTACCCGGATCTCTTCGTCGCGGGTGTCCACCACAATACGCTCTACCACAACAATGGCAACGGCACGTTCACCGATGTCACCGCGAAGGCCGGCATCGACAACCGTCCGGACCCCAAGTTCGGGCCAATGTGGGGCATCACCGCAGTCTGGGTGGATGTGAACAACGACGGCCTGCTCGACCTGTTCGTGGTCAACTATCTGCAATGGGACTACTCGACCGAGCCCCTCTGCGAATACAAGGGAGTCGCCGACTACTGCTCGCCGCGTTCGTATAAGGGCTTACCCAACCAGCTATTCCTGAACAAGGGCAATGGCAGGTTTGAAGACGTGTCGGAGAAGTGGGGTATCCGCGCGCACGTGGGAAAAGGCATGGGGGTGGGCATGGCCGATTACGATCAGGATGGCCGCCCCGACTTATTCGTCACCAACGATGGCTCGTACAATTTCCTCTTCCACAACCTGGGCGACAGGTTCGAAGAGGTCGCGTTTCAAAAGGGCGTCGCGCTGCCGGAAGACGGCAACTCCATTTCCGGAATGGGGCTGGATTTTCGCGATTTCGATAATGACGGGTTTGCCGACCTGGTCGCCGTGGCGCTCGAAAAGCAGACGTTCCCCCTGTGGCGGAACACGGCCGGGCGCGGCTTTGAGGAAGTGACCACGCCTAGCGGCATGCGCGCGTTGACCATGCGCATGGCGGGCTTCGGCGCGGGACTCTACGACTTCGACAACGACGGATGGAAGGATCTTTTCGTGAGCCGCGGGGACGTGTTGTCGCAACCGCTGCCGGGCTCGACCGTGGAGCAGCACAACACCGTGTTCCGCAATCCGGGAGCGGGCGGGCGCTGGGAGGCGCTCACCGCCGAGGCGGGCCTGGACGCATCGCCGGCGGCGCGCCACCGCGGCTTGGCTTTCGGCGATCTGGATGGCGACGGCCGCATCGATGTGGCGGTCACGGCGCTCGCGCACCCCGCCGAAATCTGGATGAATCGCAGCCCCGGCGCGGCGCACTGGCTGGACATCGCGCTCGAAGGCACGAAGAGCAACCGCGACGGCATCGGCGCCCGGATCCAGGTGACGACGAAAAGCGGCACGCAGTACAATCACATGACCACCAGCGTGGGCTATGCGTCGTCCAGTTGCGGACCCGTGCATTTCGGACTGGGCGCGGACACCATGGCGTCGTCGGTCGTAATCGATTGGCCTTCAGGGATTGCGCAGACGCTGAAAGATGTGCGCGGCGACCGCGTGCTGAGCGTGAAGGAGACACAGTAATGGCGTGGGGCAGGCGTCTGCTGGGGGGCGGAATTTATCCCGCGCGGGGCTTTAGCCCCGCCGCCGCGGAACCGCCTTCTATAGGCTGCGATGGGCGTTCGACCCTGCCGCCCATCTTGCATAGAGATGCACGCCGGCCCGGAGCGGGTCCTGGAGGACCCGCGCAGACCTGGAGGTCCGCCCCACTCTACCTGGTTGCATGTCTGGGACTGTTGGGTGCCGGCGATACATTCGACCGCGTGGCGAAGGAGGCCGCGCAGGCCCGCCAGCAGAACCGCATTCAGGACGCCGTCGGGCTGTATCGCCAGGCGGTCAAATTGCATCCGTCGTGGGCGGAAGGCTGGTGGTTCCTGGGTGAACTCCTTTACGACCAGGACAAGTATCCGGAAGCTCGGGACGCCCTTCGCCGGATGGTATCGCTCGATCGTAAAGCGGGTCCTGGGTTCGCGCTGCTGGGCCTCTGCGAGTACGAAACCAAGGAGTACGCGCGGGCGCTCGACCACATCAACCAGGCGCGCCGTTTAGGTCTGGGGGAAGACCCGCAAGCGCGGCGCGTGGTACTGTATCACGCGGTGCTGCTGCTTACGCGATTCCAACAATACGAGTCCGCGCTGCAGGTTCTGGAGAAGGTCTTGCGGGCGGGCGAGCCTGGTCCGGCCGTGATTGAGGCGGCGGGGCTCGCCGGCCTACGCCGGCCCATCCTGCCGCAGGATCTGCCGCCAGGTGACAAGGATCTTGTCGACATGGCTGGACGGGCAGTCTGCGCGGCGGCCGGTAAGCAACCCGCGGAGGCACAAAAGTATTTCGTGGAACTATTGGCCAATTATCCGAAAGCGCCCAACGTCCACTATCTCTACGGAGCGTTCCTGGTGGCGAGCGATGAGGACGCCGGATTGCGCGAATTCCAGAAGGAGCTCGAGTTGAACCCGCGGCATGCCGAAGCGCTGGTGACCGTGGCGCTGGAGTACGAGAAGCGCGGCGATCCCGACAACGCCATATCGTATGCGCGGCGCGCGGTTGAGGCCGATCCTCAGTTCTTTGCCGCCCACGGTGTGCTTGGCAGGCTGCAGGCCAATGCGGGCGAGGTGGAGAAGGGAATTCAGGAGCTCGAGACCGCCAGACAGCAGGCCCCGGACAGCCCGCAGGTGCGCTTCTCGCTGGCGGCGGCTTACGCCATCGCGGGGAGGAAGGACGATGCGGCGCGGGAGCGCGCGGAGTTCGTGCGGTTGAAACAGTTGGCCGACGAGACCATGGGAAAGTGATGATCGTGAGGCGTAGCTTGCGGGGCGGGACTCCAGTCCTGCGGCCCATCTTGCATAGAGATGCACGCCGGGCCGGAGCGGGTCCTGGAGGACCCGCGCAGACCTGGAGGTCTGCCCCACTGCTAATCATGCTCTTCCTGGCGCCAGCCGTCCGCGCGCAGCAGCCGCCCGCCGGCGACATCGAAGGCGCCATCCGGGCATATCGCGAATATCTTGAGACGCACCCGGATTCGGTGGAAGCTCGCTCGAACCTGGGCGCCGCGCTGGCCCGCGCCGGCCGCTACGACGAAGCCATCGCGGAATACGGCCGCGCCCTCACGAAGAGCCCCGAGAATCCCGCGCTGCTGCTGAATATGGGCCTGGCCTACTACAAAACCGGCCGGCTCGCCGAAGCCGCCACCCGTTTCGAGCGGGCCGTCACGCTCGCGCCCCAGTTCAAGGAGCAAGTCACCCTGCTGCTCGCCAGTTGCGATAACAGCCTCGGCAAATACAAGGAAGCTATCGCGCTACTGTCGCCGCTTGAGCTGGAAAAGTCCGCCGATCAAGCGTTCGACTACCTATATGGGGCCGCCCTCATCGGCGATGGCCAGGACGCCCGCGGCGCCGCCGTCATCGATCGCATCCTGAGCCGCGGCGAATCGGCCGAGGCCCGCCTGCTGCGCGGCACCCTCAAACAGCGCGCGCACGATTACGACGGCGCGCTCGCCGACATAGAGAAGGCCATCGCCCTGAACGACAAACTGCCCGGCGCGCACGCGCGGTTGGGCGAGTTGCTGCTGGCCAAGGGAGAGATCGAACGCGCCCGCGCGGCCCTGGGCCAGGAACTCGCTTTGGATCCGGACGAATTCGTGTCCAACCTGAACTTGGGGGTGTTGGCCAAGCAGGATCAGCAATACGTGGAGGCGCGCCGTTACTTCGAGCGCGCCCTCAAGGCGCATCCTAACGATCCGGGCGTTCGCTATCAGATGGCCAATGTGGATCTGGCCACGGGCCATCCGGATGAGGCGCGCAAGGCCCTGGAAGCCTTGGTCGGCGAATCGCCCGATTTCGCGGAAGCGCACGCGACCCTGGCCACCGTTTATTACCGTCTGCAGCGGAGCGCCGACGGCGATCGCGAACGCGCCATCGCCCAGAAGCTGATGGACCAGCGCGATGCGGCGGAGACGGGAGTCCGGGCGCGATGAGGCGGTGGCTGGTAATTGGTGGCTGGTGGCTGGTGGTTGGTGGCTGCTGGTTGGTGGTTAGAGGTCAGGCGCCGGAACCGCGGCGGCCGCATTTCACCGACGTCGCCCCGACGTCCAACTTCGCCTATCGTACGGACAACAACTTCACCGGCCGGAAATACTTTCCGCAAACCATGTGCGGCGGGGTGGCGGCCTTCGACTTCGACAACGACGGCCGCATGGATCTCTTCTTCACCAATGGCGCCAAGCTGCCCGAATTGGAAAAGACCGATCCGCGTTTCTACAATTGTCTGCTGCGCAACCGCGGCGACGGCACCTTCGAAGACGTCACCGCGCATGCCGGCCTGCTGGGCAAGGACCTTGGATTCAGTTTCGGTGTGGCCGCCGGCGACTACGACAACGACGGTTTCGAGGACCTCTTCGTCTGCAACGCCGGCCGCAATACGCTCTACCACAACAACGGCGACGGCACTTTCACCGACGTCACCGAGCGCTCCGGCATCGGCGGCAAGCCGAAGGATGTTTTGAGCGTGGCCGCCGCCTGGTTCGATTACGACAACGACGGGAAGCTGGATCTGATCGTTTCCAACTATACCGCGTGGACCCCGCAGACGGATAAAATCTGCGCGGTGAACGGCCGCGAGTATTACTGCCATCCCAAGGTCTACACCAACGTCGCGCACCGCCTCTATCACAACCTCGGCAATGGCCGCTTCGAAGATGTGACCGAGGCTTCCGGTTTCGGCAAGGAACTCGGCAAAGGGATGGGTATCGCCATCGCGGATTTCAACGGCGACGGGTATATGGACGTCTTCGTGGCCAACGACACGGTGCGCAATTTCCTGTTCATCAACCAGAAGAACGGGACGTTCAAGGAGTCCGGCTACGAGTGGGGCGTGGCCTTCGACGAGAGCGGTAACGCCGGATCTTCGATGGGCGCGGACGCCAAAGACTACGACAACGATGGCTGGCCCGACCTGTTTTATAACAACCTGAAGGGCCAGATCTGGGGCCTCTACCGCAACATGGCCGGCAAAACCATGAACTATGTTTCCGGCGTTTCCAGCGTATCGCGCCTGAGCGTGCGCAGTTCCGGCTGGAGCAATGGATTTGTGGATTACAATAACGACGGTTGGAAGGATTTGTACTCCTCCAACGGAGACATCGACAACATGGGCGAGATCTCGCGGCAGCCCGACACGATGTTCGAAAACGTGGATGGCAAGCAGTTCCGGGACGTCTCCAGTATGCTGGGAGCGGACTTCAACCATGCGGGCTTCCAGCGCGGCTCGGCGTTCGTGGACCTGAATAACGACGGCTTCGAAGATCTGGTGGTGACGTCCCTCGACGAGAAGCCGCGCATTCTGCTGAACTCGGCGGACAATGGCAATCACTGGCTGCTGGTCAATACCATCGGGCGGCGCAGCAATCGCGACGGGATTGGGGCGGCGCTGAAACTCACGACGGCCGCGGGGCGCACGCTGTACAATCACGTGACCACATCCGACGGGTTCATGTCGTCGAGCGACAAGCGGGTGCACTTCGGGCTGGGCGCGGAGAAGGACATCAAGTCGCTGGAGATCCGGTGGCCCAGCGGGATTTTGCAGACGCTGAAGAAGGTGCGGGCGGATCGGATTCTGACAGTCACCGAGCCGGCGCGCTGAGTAGGGCAGGCTCGCAGCCTGCGCGGGCCTCGTAGGCCCGCTGGTAGCACAGGCTTCAGCCTGTGTTGGGCGGGTCTGGAGACCCGCCGCAGGCGTAGACGCCTGCCCCACCAAATGCCCAATCTCCAGGGTGAGCGAAGCTCGTCGAACACAGGCTGAAGCCCGCCCTCCAATTCTGGCTCCAGCCAACGGTCATGGCTTCTGCTGCTCCGCGGTCAGCCGGTCGAATGCGGCGCGCTCCCTGTCCCCATCCTCCTGACGGTTCAGCCGGAAATACAATGCCGCCAACTCGACGTGCGGCTGCGCCCAGTTGGGATCGTCGTGCACCACTTTCTCGAAATCCTTGACAGCCGCCTCCGCGTGGCCCTCGGTACGTTCCAGTTGCGCCCATTTGTAGCGCGCCAGATTGGAATCGGGCTTCAGCAGCAGCGCCCGCTGCAGGTGCTCGCGCGCCCCGTCCAGATCCCGTTCGGTGTGCAACACGGCGCCCAGGCCCACTTGCGCATCGAAGTCGTTGGGGTCCGCCGCCACGGCTTTGCGTAGCGCGACGATGGCGCCTTGGGTATCGCCGAAGTAGCTCAGCACGGTGCCGCGCAAGCTGTCCAGGCCGGGCAGCCGGGGATTCAGGCGTGCCGCCGCATCGGCATAGTCGCGGGCGCGCTCGAACTCGTTCATCTTGAGCGCGGTCTGGCCGGCCAGCAGATACGCCTCGGGTTGGTTGCCTTGGCGGGCCACGCGGTCGACCCGGTCCAGGCCGTCGCGCGTGCGTCCCGTGCGGATCAACGCGGAGCCCAGCAGCCACGCCACCGACAGATCGTCCGGGTGCGCCGCCTCCACCGGTTTCAGCACCGCGATCGCCTGTTGATCCTGGCCCAGCCGGGCATAGCAATCCGCCAGCAGCGTGGCCACGCGCGCGTCGCCGGGCTGCGCGCTCCGCAGCGTGTCGAGCTGCTGCACGGCCTCGTGCAACGCGCCTTTCTTGTAGTACGCCAGCGCCAGATTGAGCCGCAAACCCGCATTGTCTTTCTTGGCGAGTACGGCGCGATATTGAACGATCGCTTCGTCGTAGCGCCCCAGCGTCGAGAGCGCCGCGCCCAGATTGGCGCGCACCTCGACGGATTCGGGATAGCGCTTCAGGAGCTCCTGGTATTTGGTGACAGCCAGCGCGTCGTCTCCATGCTGCTGGGCGGCCACGGCGTCCCGAAAGAGCTGTTCGGGGCCGGAGGATTGCGCGTAAGCGGCGCCGGCGGCGATGAGGAGTGCCACGATGCGCATCGCTTCCAGGATAGCGGAGTTGCGTTATCGTAGGTTAGAGAACATGTCGAATTTGGTGGGGCGGACCTCCAGGTCCGCGCGGGTCCTCCAGGACCCGCTATTCGATCGGAGCGCGCACAGGCCGGCGCGGGCGCGGACCGGACCCGCCGCGGGCGTGGACGCCCGCCCCACGGCCCTGGCGCTGTCCCTGCTCCTTTTCGCAGCGCCCTTACTGCTCGCTCAGGCGCCCGTCAAGGACAATTTCGAAGATCTGCAGCACCGCGCGGAAGCCGCCCTGGACAGCCGTCCCGAAGAGTCCGCCCGTTTGTACAAGCAGGCCCTGGCTATCCATCCGGAATGGGCGGAGGGCTGGCTCTATATGGGCGGCGCGCTGTATCAGACAGGCCGCTATGCCGAGGCAACCGATGCGCTGCGCAAAGGTGTCGAGCTGGCGCCGGGGGTGGGCACCGGTTGGGCCCTGCTAGGGCTCAGCGAGTCCCAACTAGAAGATCAGGACCAGGCGCTGGCCGATATCCGCAAAGGCGAGGGGTTGGGTCTCGGCAATAACGCCGAGTTTGAGGCCGCGGTGCGCGTGCGGGCCGCGCAGCTCTTGATCCGGTCGTCGGCGTTCGACGAAGCTCTCGGGCAGTTGCAACCGCTTTCCAAGCACCCCAATAATCCGCCGCCCGTGGAGGAAGCCATGGGCCTGTGCGTGCTCGCCGCTCCTGACGACCTAGGGGAGCTTCCCGCGCCGCGACGCGCGGTAGTGGACCTGGCGGGCAAAGCGGCCTGGGCCTTCGCCAGCCAGCATCCCGACGCGGCAGCGGCCGGTTACCGGCAATTGCTGACGCAGTATCCCAACGAACCGGGCGTGCACTATGCCTATGGCCTATACCTGATGGAAACCGATTTGCAGGCCGCGCTGGCCGAATTCCAAAAGGAGATTCAGAACAACCCGAAGCATTGGCCGGCGCTGCTGGCCGCCGCATCGCTCCAGATCCGGCAGGGAGCTTCGGAGCAGGCCATCGAGTCGCTGCGCGCGGCTTTGAAGATCGTGCCTCCCAAATACCACTGGCGCTGCCACACCGAACTAGGCCGCGCGAATCTGGACGCCAACCATCCGGACGCCGCCATCCACGAACTGGAGACCGCCGCCGCACAGATGCCTTCCAGCGCCCATGTGCATTTCTTCCTGTCGGAAGCCTACCGCCAGGCAGGGCGCAAAGCGGACGCCGAGCGGGAACGGAAGGAATTCGAAAAGATGAAGGTCCAGCAGGACCCACTCGGCGTACCGGCCTTGCACCCTTTCGGGGATCCGGGAAAGAACTGAAACAATACGCAGAGAGGACAGGCCATCAGGCAGCTATGATGCCCATCCCACAAAGAACTGAAACCACGCCGGTGGCCGCAGCGTACAATAGTAGCGGTAAGTCTTAAAATTGATTCGCCAGCCGGCCGCCGCCTGTGCGCCGGAACGAATCGCCTAAGGAGGCCGTCATGCACAAACGCTTCGCACGTTTGTTGGCCGTTTCTCTTCTCTCCATCGTTGCCGCCCTCGCGCAGCCTGTTATTAACGTGGCCATAAGTTCCGCCGTGGCCCGCGGGCCTGGCCTGCCCGGCTCGGGGATTGCCCAAGGCTCGATATTCAGCGTCTTCGGAACCGGCCTGGGCCCCGCCGCATTGGCACAGGCTAATTCATTCCCGCTCCCGACCAATCTGGCCGGCACCTCCCTTAGCGTCACGGTGGGAAGCACGCAGGTATCCGCGATCGTTCTGGTCGCCGCCAGTTACCAGATCAATGCCATATTGCCGTCCGCAACACCCGTCGGCAGCGGGACCTTTACGGTCACATATAATGGCCAGACCAGCGCGCCGGCGGACATTCAGGTGGTCGGCAGCACGTTCGGAATTTATACCTTCAGCGAGCAAGGCTCCGGACAGGCGATAGCCACGGACGTTAGTTATAATCTCAACACGATTGTCCACACGTTCCATCCGGGTGACTACGTCATTCTGTGGGGTACCGGGCTGGGAGCCATTAACGGCAGCGACGCCCAATTGCCGCCCGTCGGCAATCTGCCAACGTCCGTCAAGGTATACGTGGGCAACACTACGGCGTCCATCGACTATCAGGGGCGCTCGGGCTGCTGTGCGGGATTGGATCAGATCGTTTTCCAGGTTCCCACGGGAGTGACCGGGTGCTACGTGCCAGTCGCAGTCGAAACCGGCGGCGTGCCTGGCAATATCGGTAATTTCACGACCATCGCCGTATCGGACAGCGGCCAGACCTGCTCGGACTCGTTGATGGGGCAAGACCTGGTGAATCAGCTCGCCGCGGGACAGACCGTCGATTTTGGTCTGATCCGCTTGGAGAGTTGGATCGCAAAGTACATACCCGGAACGGCGGGCAACGCAAACGAGGACTTCGGGTACGCCAGCTTCAGCGAATTCACTCCCGCGACCGCCGGCCTGGCGCAATACGGCGTCTCCAGCGGCTACTGCGCGGCAGTGGACTGTTCCTATGGATGCGGCGGCACCGTTATGGATTATACCGCGAACCTGACGGATTCCAGCCCCGCGCAGCTCGACGCCGGAGCGGCCCTGTCCGTGGTGGGCGCCCCCCCGGCGTCCCTGCCTCAGGAGCAAGGCACCGGGTTTTACTATGCTTTTTTGTCGGGAAGCGGAAGGTACCTTTGGAGCGACCTCACCTTTCCCGTGACCGGTACGGGTGGAGCGGTCGTCGGCGCGTTCTCCGTGAATGACGTTACCAGCACTCCCACCGCGGCGCTTACAGGAATTACTAACTCTCAGACGATATCCCGGTCGGGCGACCTTACGCTGCAATGGACCGGCGGCGATCCAACCTTGCAGAATGGGCAAATCACGATCTACGCGCAAGCGTACAATAGCACTCAGTTCGAATTTCTGCAGTGCACCGCGCCCGTGACAGCCCAGCAGTTTACAATTCCCGCATGGGTAGTTGCGGCGCTGCCGATTTCCGGTACGGGCACCATAACCGGTACAAGCTTTACCTATCCGCAGGGTTGGATCCAGGTTGGGCAATACAATAAGCCGACCGCGTTCACCGCTCCCGGGTTGACCGCCGGCATCGTCACGGACATCTTCTACAACGGTATTGGAGTCTATTTTCAGTAGCTGTGGGGCAGGCTCGCAGCCTGCGCGGGCCTCGCAGGCCCGCTCTTTCGGCGAGCGGAGCTCGCCGAGGCGCGGGGCTAAAGCCCCGCGCGGGCTCAAGCCCGCCCCCCAGCGGGCTCAAGCCCGCCCCCCAGGGTTTCGCCCGCCGTGAATGTGGAAACCTGAGCGGCGAGCGAAGCTCGCCGGTAGCCGGCTAAAAGCCGGCTGCGAGCATAATTGCCCGCCCTCCAACTAGCGGGCTGGCTCTGTGACCTCGACCACCCTGTCGCCCGGCACGTCGCGCAACACTTGCCGTATGCGGCTGGGCCACACGATTTCGATTTCCTTAGCGTCGGCGGATGCGCCCAAACCAAAATGCACCCGTGGATCGCTGGACGAGGCGTATCCCGTGCTGGTCGAGACATGATTGTATTGCGTCATCCCGTTCGCCGTGGTTAGCCGGATCTTCGCGCCGATTCCCATGCGATTGCTCTGGGTGCCCTTGAGCTGGAGCATGATCCAGTGATTGCCGTTGCGCGTGGTGTTGTGAAATATGCGGGCAGGGCCGTTTAGCACGCTGACGACCAGGTCCATGCGTCCATCGTTATCCAGATCGCCCACCGCCAGGCCACGATAGGCGGCCGGCTTCTGCAGATCCGGCCCGGCGGCCGCGCTGGCATTCTGAAAGCGCCCGGTCCCCAGATTGCGGAACAGCGCCAGCGGCTCCTCGTAGGGGCGGGCAGCCAGCTTGGAGATGTTGTCCTGCACGTTGGAGCGGGCCACCGCCAGGTCTTTCCAGCCATCGTTGTCCAGATCCACGATGGCGTTGGACCACCCGGACATCTGGTAGGTTTCCGCGGCCAGCCCGGCTGTGGTGGTCTTATCCGCGAACTCGCCCTGGCCCAGGTTGACGAATAGCGGAAAGGTCTCCTTCTCGATGGCGGTCACCCACAGCGACGGCAGGCCCTTGTTGAATAGGTCGCGAAAATCGACGCCCATGCCGGAGATGACATTGCCGTTCTCGGGGAACGCCACGCCGGACGGCAGCGCAACCTCTTCGAAACGTTTGCCGCCCAGGTTGTGGAACAGTTGGAACGGCGCATCGTCGTTGGCGACGAAGATATCCGCATAGCCGTCGCCATCGTAATCGGCGATAGCCACGCCCATGCCGCGGCCCAGGTGCGCGGCGATGCCGGTCTGCACCGATACGTCCGTGAACGTGCCGTTGCCATTATTGCGATACAGCGTGTTGGGAAGCGGCTGGTAATGCCGCGGGCTACAGTACATCGGCTCGCCGTTGGTTTTGCACACCGGCTCATGTTCGGGATCCCACCGGCAGTAGTTGGATACGAACAGATCCAGCAGACCGTCGTTGTTGTAGTCGACCCACGCGGCGGCGGCCGACCACATCTTCTTGCCTTCGTACGCGCCTCCGCCCACGCCGGCCTTAGCGGTCACATCCGTGAAAGTGCCGTCGCCGTTGTTGTGGAACAACTGGTTCCCGTTGACGTTGGCCACGTAGAGGTCCGGCAGCCCGTCATTGTCGTAATCGCCCACTGCCACGCCCATGCCGTAGCCGGCGCCTTTCAACCCGGCTTTCTCGGTGACGTCGGTGAACGTCAGATTGCCGTTGTTATGATAGAGCCGGTTCCAATGCTGGGGGCCTTGCTTGACGAGTCCGGGCAGGCTCGCGCCGTTGACGAAGTACAAGTCCGGATAGCCGTCGCCATCGTAATCGAAGACGGCCACGCCCGCGATCAGCCCTTCCGGTTGCTGCTTGCGCGGGGTGGCGCCGTTGTTGGTGGCGAAATGGACGCCGGCGCGGTCCGCGATCTCCTCGAAAGTGAACGGGCCAAGGGCCGCCAGCGGCGCGCACAAGACCAGCCATCGCCATCGCATCAAACGTTGAGTATACCTTGGAGGCCGGGTGGGGCAGGCTCGCAGCCTGCGGCGGCCTCGTAGGCCGCCTGCCTCGAAGCCCGTTATAATTCCATCAGGTGAGAATCGCCGCGCTCGTTCTGCCGCTTTCGTTGAGCCTGGCCGCGCTTTGGGCCGGTGGGTCCGGCGACCCTCTGCGCGAAGCCAGTGCGGCTTTACAGTCCGGCGACGTGGCCACCGCTATCCGGCTCTACCGGGAGTTCCTCAAGAGCTATCCCGACGCGGCCGAAATCCGTTCCAATCTGGGCGCCGCGCTGGTGCGCGACGGTCAGTTCGCCGACGCGATCACGGAATACAATCTGGCCCTAAAGAGCATGCCGGCCAATTCCAAGGTCAGGATGAACCTGGCACTGGCATACTACAAACTGGGGCGGCTGCCGGAAGCTGTGCCGCATCTGGAAGTCCTCCACAAACTGCAACCGTTGGAACTGAACCCGGCTCTGCTGCTGGCCGACTGTCTGCTCGAAACGAACCAGCCGGCGCAAGCGGTGGAAGTTCTTTCCCCGCTGCGGGAGGAGTATCCCGACGATCACGCGGTGGTCTATGTGCTCGGCATGGCGCTGATGAAAGCCAATCGGACCGAAGATGCGCAGGTGCTGCTGGACCGCATCCTGCGCGACGGCGAGTCGGCGGAATCGGCGTTCCTGCTGGGTCAAAGCGAGCTGCTGCGTAACGATATGGTGGCTGCGGCCAAGCACCTGGCCCGCGCCGTGGAACTGAATCCGAAGATGCCGTGGGCGCATACGCTGTACGGGCAAGCCCTGAAGACCAGCGGAGATCTGGAGCAGGCCACCGTGCAGTTCAATGAAGAGCTGAAAGTGAACCCATACGATTTCACGGCCAACACCGAAATCGCCCTGCAGCTCAGGCAGGATGGCAAGCTGGATGACGCGCTGGCGCACAACGCGCTGGCGCTGCAGGTGCGGCCCAACGATCCCGGTGCACTGTATCAGCGAGCGTCAATTCACCTGACGCAGGGACTATACGAGCAGGCGCGCCAGGAATTGGAGGGACTCATCCGCGACTTCCCCAGCTTCTCGGAGGCCCACGCCGCGTTGGCCACGGCCTATTACCGGCTGAAGCGCCCCGCCGACGGCGACCGCGAGACCGCCGAGGCGCGCCGGGTTCGCGAAGAGGCGCAAAGGCGCCTGGAGGAAAAGCAGAAGCGGTAGGTGTAAGTGGGGCAGGCTCGCAGCCTGCGGCGGCCTCGTAGGCCGCCTGCTGCCCCTGCATAGGCCTTAGCCTCTAGAGGCGGCCTGCGCTCACTGAAGGGCGGGCCTGCGAGGCCCGCGCAGGCTGCGAGCCTGGCTGCGAGCCTGCCCCACTAAGCGGACGGGAGGCCTGTCCTACTTGGCAGCCGCCTTCTTGAAGTCGCCGGCTTTCACGATCGAGACTTGACCCAAATCGATGGTGCGCCGCACCGCTTTGCCGATCTCATCGGCCGTCAGCGCGGCCACCTTCTTCTCCAGTTCTTCATCCCAAGCCATGGTCCGCCCGTCGTAATCCCTGGAGGTCAGCATGCGCACCAGTGAGTTGTCTTCGGACCGGTTCACTTGCTGTCCCTGTAGCCAGCCGGTGCGGTCGTCGTCCAGCTCCTTCTGCGTAAAGCCGTCGGCCAGCGCTTTTTGCATCTCTTCCTTGAACGCCGCTTCCACTTTCGACACGTTCTGCGGCGCCGCGATGGCGAACGCTTGGAATCGGCCATCCTCCTCGTTGGACTTCGCCGAGAGACTGGAACTCACACCGTAGCTCAGTCCGTCTTTCACGCGAATACGCGTGGCCAGACGCGAATTGAGGAACCCGCCGCCCAGCATGTAGTTCCCCATCACCAGCGCCGGATAATCCGGATCTTTGTCGCTGACGTGCAGCCGGGTGGCCGCGATGAACACCGCATTCTGCTTGTCGGGCGTCTCAATGGTCTGGTTCACCGGGGCGATCTTCTGGAAACCGTACTTGATGCGCTCATACCGCGCCGGAGTCTTCCACTCGCCGAACTGGGTTTCGATCTCCTTCTTCACTTCGGCCGGATCGAAGTCGCCCACCACCGCAAGCTGCCCGTTCGAAGCGCCATAGAAGCGCTTGTAGAAGGCCTTCGCGTCCTCCAGCTTCACGCTTTTCACTTCCTCGATTTCCTCGGGGATGGGCAATGTGGCGCGCACGTCGCCCTTGGCGTACGGATACAGCGTGCGTTGGATCTCGGTAAAGGCCAGCGATTGCGGTTCGGTTTTTCCGAAATCGAGCTGGGTCAACTGCTCCTTGCGGATCTCTTCGAATTCCGACTCCGGCAGCGCGGCCTCTTTCAGGATTTCGCCGGCCAGGCGCAACACCGCGGGCAGATTCTCGCGCGTCGTTTCGATGCTGACATTCGCGCTGGTGGCGCCGCCGTTCACGTTGAGCTGCGCTTTCAGCTTGTCGATCTCGTCCTGGATTTGCTGGCGGTTCTTGCTTGCCGTGCCGCGGATCAGCGTGGCGCCGGCCAGCGAGGCCGCGGTGTCCTTACCCGCCAGGCTCTCCAGGTCGCCGAAGCGCAGTGCGATGACGGCATGCACGCTGGCGCCGCGCGTCTTCTTCGGCAGCAGCGATACTTTCATTCCGGACGGCAACGTGTAGCGCTGGAGCCGCGACTCGATATTCTTCGGCGATGGGTCGAACGCCTCGCCCGCCGCCATGGCTGCCTCGCCCTTATAATCCTTGAGCGCGGCCGCGATGTCGGTCTTGGACGGGATCTCGGAACGGTCCGGCTTGGGGTCGGGGATGAACTCGCCGATGGTTTGGTTCGAAGTCTTCAAATAAGCCGCGGCCACGCGCTGCACATCCTGCGGCGTGACGTTTTTCAGCAGGTCGCGGTCGCGGAATAGCAGCCGCCAGTCGCCCATGGCCAGGTACTCGCTCATGAACAGACCCACCCGCTCGGAGTTGCGCAAGGTCATATCGATCTGCTTCTCCAGGCGCGCCTTGGCGCGATCCACTTCCTCCTTGCTGGGCGGCTCCTTCACTACGCCCTCGATGGTCGAGAGCATGGTGTTGCGCGCGTCATCGAGCGAATCGGTCTTGTTCAGGATCGCGCCGAACATGATTAAGCCGGGCTCGTTGTATTGCATCGCATTGCCGAATACCTGCGTGGCCTTCTTGTTGTCGACCATGGCCTTGTACAGCCGGCCCGACGACTGTTCACCCATGACGCTCGCCAGCACGTCGAGCGCCGGCTGGTCGGGATTGCCGCCGTCCGGCGTGTGGTAAACGGCGAAGATCCCCTGGATGTCGCCGATCCTCCGCACCACCGTGAGCCGCTCGCCATCCTGCACCGGCTCCACCGTGTAAGTCGGTGTGAGCGTGCGCGAAGGCCGCGGGATCTTGCCGAAGTACTCGTTCACCAGCGCCACGATCTTCGGCTCGTCCACCTGGCCGGCTACCGTGAGTACGGCATCGTCCGGTTGATAATACTTGTGATAGAACGCCTGCAGCTTGTCCATGGTCACGCGTTCCACATCCGATTTGTTCCCGATCACCGGCCGGCCATAACTGTGCGCGAGGTAGGCGGCCGCCATGGTGTGCTTGTACAATACGGCGAACGGGTTGTTCTCGCCGGACTCGAATTCGTTGCGCACCACCGAGAATTCCGTGTCGAAGTCCTCTTTCTTGATGAAGGAATTCACCATGCGGTCGGACTCCATGTCGAGCGCCCACTTCAGGTTTTCATCGCTGGCTTTGAATGTTTCAAAGTAATTCGTGCGGTCGAAATCGGTGGAACCGTTCGGCCGGCAGCCATGCTCGGTGAGTTCCTGCATGATATGGAGGTGGTTGGTGCTGCCTTTGAATACCATGTGCTCGAGCAGGTGCGCCATGCCGCCTTCGCCGGAACCTTCCTGGCGCGACCCGACCAGGTAGGTGACGTTGACGGTAATAGTGGGCTTGGACGGATCCGGGAACACCAGGAAATGCAGCCCATTGTCCAGGCTGTACTCGGTAATGCCCTCGACGGAGGTCACCTTTTTCACGCCATTGGGCAGATCCTGCGCGCGGCAAAGCGCCGGCGCGAGGATCACAGCGGCGACGAGAAGCAAGTTAAACAGTCTCTTTTGCGGATTCATGATTCCTTTATCCTAACTCTGTTTGTGGGGCAGGACTCCAGTCCTGCGCGGGTCCTCCAGGACCCGCTCCCTCCGTCTACTCCTCCGCCACCTTAATCACCAGCTTGCCGAAGTTCTCCCCCCGGAACAGCTTCAGCAGCGTATCCGGAAAGGTTGCCAGCCCTTCGACGATATCTTCGCGCGCCTTCAGCTTGCCGGCGAACATCCAGCCGGCCAGGGCCTGCACGCCTTCGGGATAGCGCGCGGCATAATCGAAGACCACGAAGCCTTCCATCCGCGCATGGTTGACCAGCAGCGACATATAATTGCGCGGGCCCTGAACCGCGTCAAGGTTGTTATACTGCGAAATCGCGCCACATATACTCACACGCGCGCGGCGTGCCAGCATCGACAGTACGATATCCAGGATGTCGCCGCCTACATTGTCGAAATAAACGTCGATACCCTTGGGACAGTGCCGCGCCAGGCCAGCGCGCACGTCCTCGTTCTTATAGTCGACCGCGGCATCGAAGCCCAGCTCTTCCACCACATAGCGGCACTTATCCGGACCGCCCGCAATACCGACCGCCCGGCAGCCTTTGATCCTGGCAATCTGTCCGACGACCGCGCCCACGGCTCCCGCCGCGGCCGAAACCACCACCGTTTCGCCTTCTTTCGGCTGGCCGATATCGAGCAGTCCGAAATAGGCGGTGAGTCCAGGCATACCGAGCGCACCTAGATATCGCGGCAAGGGCGCCAGCCGCGGATCGACCTTAGTCAGTTCCCTTGTCTTAGCGACAGCGTAATCCTGGACGCCGGTCATGCCAACCACGGTATCTCCCACCGCCAGGCTGGGGTCGTTGGAGGCGATCACGCGGCCGATACCGCCGGCCCGCATCACATCGCCCAAGCCGACCGGAGCAATGTAAGACTTGCCAGCGTTCATCCAGCCGCGCATGGCCGGATCGAGCGACAGGTACAGGACCTTGACCAGAGCTTCGCCGGGGCCGGGTTCGCCGGCGGGCGTGGTGACGAAATCGAAATCGCTGCGTTTGACCGTGCCGACGGGGCGGGAGGTCAACTTGAATTGACGGTTTTGGAGTGTGCTCATTTATGTTCCTCAGGTTCGCATAAAGCGGGATTGGTGCTCAGGCAGGCGCCCGGCGTGTGCCACAGGCAGGTTTCGTCAGGCTCGTGCGGGTCGCGGCGCAGCGACTTCAGCTTGAACATTGCGCCCGTGCTCAAAGCTTTCGCCAGCGTCTGGCGCAAGGGGGCTTCCAGTTCAGGGTCGCGCAAGCTGCCGCCGTTCAGGATGGCCAGAAACGTCGCGGTACTGGCGGAAAAGCCCGTGGCTTGGCGCACGATTTTCACCATCGCCCCCTGGCCGATGGTGGGGCTGATGGCGAGGGTCAGCGGCATCAACAGCCGGCCGCCTTCGCGCAGACGGTCGAGCCACAACGCGTGCGGATGCGTGACGCCCGCATTGATCAGCATGGCGTCGCACGGCTCCGGGTCGAATGTCGCGCCATCGCCTGCGTGTACCGCGGCTTGGGGGTAGCCGGAGAGGTTCTCCCGCGCGCGCGCCGCCAGATCGGGCTGCGCGTCGAGTGCCACCACGCTGCCGCCGGGTCCCACCATTTCCGCCATGATGGCGGTGTAATAGCCCACGCCGCAGCCCATGTGATACGCGCGATCGCCGCTCCGCAGATCCAGCGCGGCGATCCAGGTGGCGAGCCCGCTGGGCTGGCCGTTGTTGATATCCTTGGCGCGGTCGAGCGACACCACGACATTGTGATAGAGGTGGCGCGGCTCACTCGTGGTCCGATAGGACGCCTGAATCAATCCGGCGGCGGCCATCGCTCTCAGTTCGGCGGAAGCAAGCTGCCAGGGTGGCGGACCGAGGAACTTCTCGCGCGGCACGCGGGCGAACGCTTCGACCAGCGCGGACGACGTGAGGCTGGCGACCTGTTCGATCTCCTCGGCGTAGAAGCGGCGGTAATCGTCGAGCGTCATGGGTGCGGCTTAGCCTCGTGGCGCGCCGCGGCCGAGCTTCGCTCGCCGAAGAGCGGGCCTGCGAGGCCCGCGCAGGCTGCGAGCCTGCCCCACGTTGTCACAGCAGTCCATTCTGCCGCGCGTATTGCAGCGCTTCGATGGCCGCGCCGCGCGCGCCCGCGGTGTCGCCGTTGGGCATGATGTAAACGGGAATATCCGCCTGCTCCTCGCGCTGCGGCGGCATGCCTGCGTGGATCTCGGCAATAAACCACTGCTGGAACTCTTCGCCGGTTTCGATGGCGCCGCCACCGACCACCAGCGCGTCGGGGTCGAACGTGTTGATCATTTCATCGAAGAATATGCCCAGGGCATGCGCCTGCACACGGAAGATCTCCTGACACATGGGGTCGCCCTTCTCCGCCTGGCCGCGCACCAGCTTGGCGGCCTGATGCAAGCCGAGTTTGCCCAGTTCGTGCTCCGGATAACGGGGCAGAAAGTATGGCAGAAATGTTTTCTCGATGGCCGTGAGCGAGCAAACCGATTCGAGATCGCCGGTGCGTCCGCAGTTACATTGCGGAACCAGTCCCTCAATGCCGCGGATGTTCTGATACGGCAGCAGCACGTGTCCCAACTCGCCGCCAAAGCCCTTGCGGCCCTTGACGTCGCGGCCCTCGATGATGACGCCGCCGCCCAGTCCGGTGCCGATGACCACTGTTACAGAAGTGGGCGCACGGTCGGTGCCGAAGATGTTGAAGTGGCCCCAGAGGGCGCCGGCGTTGCCATCGTTCAAATAGGTGACGGGGATGCCCAAGCGCTCCGACAGATGGCCGCGAATGTCGAACCCGCACCAGTCGCGGTGCACGAAATTCGTAGAGCCTTCGGCGCTGAGTACGCCCGCCGCGGTGGCCGGACCCGGCGTGTCGAGACCGGCGACCGCCACATCGGCGACATGTAGGCCCGCGTTTTCGACGGCGATCTTCAGGCCGTCCACGATCTGCCGGAGGCAGACTTCCGGCCCTTCCTTGGATCGGGCGGGATGCTCGCACAGCCCTTCGATTAAGAACCGCTCCTGGGGCGTGACTAACGTATAGTTGATGGCGGTTCCGCCAAGATCCACTCCGGCCACTACGCGCACGGGGCTTACCTCGATTAGGATGATTTGGATTCCTGCGTTTCCAGGATAGCAGGGCGGCGGGATACTGAAAGTATGAGTCCCGCTTTACGAGCTTTCGAGATCGCGCTGCCGGTGGAGCCGGCGGATCTCGACCAGCTTGGGCACGTCAACAACGTTACCTATGTTCGGTGGGTGCAGGATGCCGCCGTGGCGCACTGGCAGGCCGTGGCATCGGCCGCCGACCAGGCCAAAGTGCGATGGATCGTGCTGCGCCATGAGATCGACTACCTGCAGCAGGCTTTCCTCGGCGACGGGATTGTGGCGCGCACCTGGGTGGGCAGCGCCAGCCGGGTGCGGTTCGAGCGCTTCACCGAATTGTTGCGCGCGGGCGACCGGACGCTGCTGGCCAAGGCGCGCACCATGTGGTGTCCGATCGATGCGCAACGTCACCGGCCGGTGGCGGTGAGCGCCGAGGTGCGCGCGCGCTTTTCGGTGTGAGTGGGGCGGGCCTCCAGGCCTGCGCGGGTTCTCCGGAACCCGCTCTTTCGCGGGTAACCTGTTTCGCCCGTGCCGCGTCTCAAGCGCAGGAAGGAGCGGGTCATGAAGTCTAGCCTGAAATCTGGCGTGTGGTTGACATGTTTCGCGCTGGCGATGGCGGCTGGCGCGGAGGCGGGTATGAAGCCCGTGGCATTCCGGCTGGCGAGTCTGCCGGCCAGCACGGAGCCGGGACAAAAGCTGGTGCTCTGCGCAGCCAATATCGGCACGGGCGCGGTGGATGTGACGCTGGAGTTCATCAACGTGAAGACCGGCGCCGTGGCGGCGGAGAAGACCGTGAGCCTGGAACCGCTCGGCACAGGCGCGGCGGCGCAACCGTGCGTGACGATGGTGACGGCGGCGGCGGGCGGGCCGCACGTGGATATGCCGATCGCGTCATCGTTCGCCCCTGCAACCGCGGCTGTAGCCGATGCAGAAGCATTGGTGGCTGGCGTGGCATTGGTCCGCAAGTCGCTATTGTCGTTCCGCGAGGCGCAGGTGACGGCTTCCATCCAAGTGATGGCGCCGGACGCGGACGGCGCGATGCGCACCGTGCAGACCATCCCGCTCAGCCGCGCGACGCATCCGTCAGATGGCGCGCCGGTGAATGCGCCTGCCGCGTCGTCGGGCGGGCATCATAAATAGGTGGTGGCTGTCGGTGATGGGTTGTGGCCGCTGTCCGAGGCGCGCAGGCTCGCACTTGGTCAAAGTGTTTCAGGCATTAAACCGAGATCGTGTTTCTGCGGTTGTCTTGGAGCCACCTCGGCAAGCCGGGCTAGCGCCGCAGCGGCTGGAAGACCGGGGTTGGATATGCGCTAAGTGGGGGAACTCTTCAAATAACCGGAAGGCGCGATTTTGCGCGCTGACCTGATTATGAATTTTTTCCGATCATATCGCTCACCTCTCTTTGACAAAATTCCAATTGATCCTCTGCTTCAGTGCGTTGCCTTGGTGCCGTTCCAGGAAGCCATCGAATTGCAGCCTGCCCACGACTATCCCAGGCCCGACACCTACCCTTTCGGCGAAATCGTGAATCGCGTCGTTCGTGAAAGATCCTTTTCCTAGGAAGTCAGCCAGTGCGTGAGGTGGAATCAGTGTGTCGGCCGCAAAACGACTGGCCTCCTCTTCGTACCGCCGCATCTCCGGGTCGATAGCTCGATCGGACGGATCGTCCTCCGCATTGTCGACCACGAAGTTACGCTTGTTCCTATGAAGAAGAATATGTCCCATCTCGTGGAAGAAGGTGAACCAAAGTTGGTCGTCGGTTTTATACCGAAGCGTCAGACCCACGAGCGCTTTCGTCCCAGTCAACCAACGTGCGCATCCACTGATCCCAGTACTCATTAGGGCCGGCACCCAAACCACCGCAACGCCGGCTTCCGCGCAGATCCGCTGGACTGGGTCCATGATCTCCTCTGCGCGTATCCGGGTGAGGCGCCTAAGCTCCTCAATCGACGAAAGCAGCCGGCTCTCATCGTATTCCGCAAGGTCCAACTCTCTCGCGACGATCTCAGCCTCGCGCACCCAAGCCGCGATGGACGCCTCGCTCGTCTGAGCGGTGCGGGGCTGTCTGTATGCGACCGCAGAGGAGTTCCATACGGATTTCCAGCTCTCCGGCGAAGACACGGCAAAAAAGCTTAGCAGAGCGTCGGCATCGGAGCGCGCGGGCGGTAGCGAAAACCTCATCCGCTTCATCTCCTTAAGGGGGAAGTTCCGCGCCCACTCGTCCCACTGTGGCGACTTGACGAGTTCGCGACGCCGCGCCTCAGCCTCGTCGAAATGAAGTTGCAGGTTCAGCCACAAGTGCGCAGGCCGCTGAAAGGCCTTCTCGAAAGCGAGTGCAGTCGGCGGCGTAATCGGCGCCTTCGCATTGCAGATCTCGCTGATTGTCTTCGGCGTGAGACCTGTGCGGCGGGCCAGGTCTCTTTGCGACCACCCGTAGAAGTCGAGGTACTCGAGAACCGTTTCGCCGGGATGCGGAACGGTTGGCTTGAGACTGTTTGCGTAGGCGCTATCCATGGGTGTCCTCGATTGCTAGTATGCTAATGGCTGTGACGCATTTCCACCGCTGTTGTTCATCAGAACCTTCCTGCGATGCAGATCCGCTCGTCTTAAACAGCAACCGATATGGTTGCTTCAAGTCGACGGAAAAAGTGCCCGCGCGCTCGCCCTTTAGCTCGTGACATCGTTCGGGCCCGGATTTCGGGGGCCAAAAGTCCGCGAGGGATTCGGCGGCCCGCAGCGCCGTCAACCTCAGCTTGAGCTTCTTCGCCATGTCCGCACCATAGCGCCGTTTGCAAAGGCCCTCGTCTTGGATGGCCTTGCGCAAGGTGTTGTCGTCCACATATATGTCCATGTGTTCCCCAACGGGTAACCCACAGTTCATCTATCGCATTACCTAAATGGTAACGCGCATGGGCAGCGCTGTCAATAGATAAGGCCGGCACCGCGGGGACGCTCGCTGCCGGCTTCGGTATCGCACAGGGACGGTTCACCAGTGCGCAGGTGTCCAGGACGGCCGAGGCCGCTGCCGTCACTCGCGATCCGGGAGGAGTACGTGCTCGTCAAGGCCAGCGTCATCGACAGCTTGAGCGAGGCGGCGAAACGCCTGAGCGCGGCTCTCGTCTCGTTGGCGCCGGTCGAGGAAGTCCCGGAGCGCATCCTCGATGAGCTGATTCTGGTCGCGGTACCGGCCGGCCGACACCTCCGTTTAGATTCGCTCCGCTAGGGCTGGGGATAGGATCACCTTCATTGGGCTCTCCGATGCGATTGTACGCGCTAGGCGATGGCGGATCGCGGCCTGTGTTTAACGGCTGAACCCTACACCACCCACCAACCGCACCCGCCGCGACTCGATCAGCGGCCTCTCCGACATCGCCTCATCCGTAATAGCGGCCTGCTCCTCCTGGTGCCGCCGCCCCGACCCGGTGGCCGGGCTGGCGCTCTCCGGCCGGCCCACATACCGCAACACGCGGCTGGTGGGCGCCAGCAGCGGCTGTATCTGTTCCTGCATGAACCGCCACGGTCCCATATTGCGCGGCTCTTCCTGCGCCCATACCACTTCGGCGGTCGGCGGGTAGCGCAACAACGCGTCGTTGGCGTCGCTCTCGGCGAACGGATACAACTGCTCGATGCGCACCAGCACCACGTGGTTCGCCTGGCGCGCCTCGCGCGCCGCCAACAGGTCGTAGTAGATCTTCCCGGAACAAAACACCACGCGCGTCACCTGCTCGGGGTCGATCGAGCCGCTATCCGGCAGCACTTCGCGAAAGCCGCCGCTGGTCAGCTCGGCGACGGTCGACACTGCCTTGGCGTGCCGCAACAGGCTCTTCGGCGTGAAAATCACGAGCGGCTTGCGCATGCCGCGCCGGTCCGCGCCGCCGTACATCTGGCGGCGCAGCAGGTGGAAATACTGGGCCGGCGTGGTGCAGTTGGCGATCTGCATATTGTTGCCGGCGCACAGCACCAGGAAGCGCTCGATGCGCGCGCTGGAATGCTCCGGCCCCTGCCCTTCGAAGCCGTGCGGCAGCAGCAGCACCAGTCCGCTGGGCTGTCCCCACTTAGATTCCGCGCTGGAAATAAACTGGTCGATCAGAATCTGCGCGCCGTTCGCGAAATCGCCAAATTGGGCTTCCCACAGCACCATGGTCAGCGGATCGGCCACGCTGTAGCCGAACTCGAAACCCAGCACCGCGTACTCGCTCAGCGAGCTGTCGAAGACTTCGAAGCGCGCCTGGTCCGGCGAGACGTGCTGCAAGGGCGTATATTTGCGGGAGTTTTCCGAATCGACGAACACCAGGTGCCGCTGGCTGAATGTGCCGCGCCCGGAATCCTGGCCGCTCAGCCGCACGGGCGTGCCTTCGAGCGCCAGCGTGCCGAATGCCAGCGCTTCGCCGAACGCCCAATCGATGGGTCCGCTTTTCTCGATCGCCTCGTGGCGCCGCCCGATGAAGCCGCGCAGCTTGGGATGCAGATGAAAATTCTCGGGGAAGTGGGTGAGCGCGCGGATCACACGATCGACGGTCGCCTTGTTCACCGACGTGCGCGGGCAGAAGCTGGCGATTTCGTCGCTCGGAACCGCGGCCAATTCCTGCCCTTCAAACCGGTCGCCGGTTTTCTCGGACGCATCCCAGGCCGCCGACAGGTTCTGCGCGAAACCCTTGCGCCGCTCCGCGACTTCCTCGGCGGTGAGCACGCCTTCGCGCACCAGGCGTTCGCCATAGAGCTTGCCTACCGATGGATGATCCTTGATCTTGCGGTAAAGGATGGGTTGCGTATAGCTGGGGTCGTCGGCTTCGTTGTGGCCATGCCGGCGGTAGCAGAACATGTCGATTACAACGTCTTTCTTGAATTGCTGGCGGTAATCGAACGCGATCTGCGCCACGCGGATGGCTGCCTCGGGATCGTCGCCGTTCACGTGGAAGATGGGCGCCTGCACGCCGCGCGCTACGTCGGTGGAATACGGCGTGGAGCGGGCTTCGTCCGGCGTGGTGGTAAAGCCGATCTGGTTGTTGATGATCAGGTGCACGGTGCCGCCCGTGCAGTAGCCATCGAGCTGCGAGAGGTTCAGCGTCTCTGCCACCACGCCCTGGCCCGCGAACGCCGCGTCGCCGTGGATCAGCAGCGGAATCACGCGCTCGCGCTGCGTATCGCCGAGGCGGTCCTGCTTGGGGCGCACGATGCCTTCGACCACCGGATCGACGGCTTCCAGATGGCTCGGATTCGGCGACACCGAAACCAGCACCTCACGGCCCTCCGCGGACCGGTAGACGCCGCGCGCCCCGAGATGATATTTCACGTCGCCGGAGCCTTGCGTGCTGGCCGGGTCGAGCTCGCCTTCGAACTGCGCGAAAATCTCGCCGACCGGCTTGCCAACCACCGTGGTCAACATCGTCAATCGCCCGCGGTGCGCCATGCCGATGACCACTTCGTGCACATTGCGGCCGGCGGCGCGCTCTAAAAGTTCGTCGAGAATGGCGATGGCGGCTTCGGCGCCTTCCAGGGCGAAACGCTTCTGGCCCACGTAGCGGGCGTGCAGGAAATGCTCGAATTCCTCGGCCTTCAGCAGCCCTTGCAGAATCCGCACGCGCGTTTCGCGGTCGAGCGGCCAGTGGTTGGCCTGCGGCTCCATGCGGTGCTGCAGCCAGCGCTTCTGCTCGGGGTGCTGGATGTTCATGTACTCGCAGCCGATTTTGCCGCAGTACGTCTGGCGCAGCGTTTCCAGGATTTCGCGGAGCGTGGCGACGGGTTTCGGGCCGTGATCTCCGATGGCTTCGCTCAAGCTGCCGGTAAGGAACTCACGGTCGAGGTCCCAGATGGTCAAGCCGTATGTTACGGGGTCGAGTTCCGGATGGTTGGTTGGCTCGCCGCCCAGCGGATCGAGATCGGCGATCAGATGCCCCCTCACGCGGTACGCGTTGATAAGCTGCAGCACACCGGCTTCCTTGGCGATCTCGGCGGTGCGTCCGCTCGCCCCCGGCAGCATCACATTCCGGTCCGGCTCCCACAGCACCGGCTGATGCGGCATCTTTAAATGTTCGAATATCTCTTCGTAGAAGCCGTCCGCGCCATCCAGCAGCGATTGCGCCTTGCCCAGGAACATGCCGGATTCCGCGCCTTGAATGATGCGGTGATCGTAAGTGCACGAAAGCGACATGACCTTGCTGATGCCCAGCATCGACCGCGTCTCGGGCGCGGCGCCCTGATACTCGGCCGGATAGTCGATGGCGCCGGCGGCGATGATGGCGCCCTGTCCGGCCATCAAGCGGGGGCTGGAGGTCATGGTGCCCACGGTGCCGGGATTGGTCAGCGAAATCGTCGTATCCTGGAAGTCGACGGGCGCCAGCTTGCCCCTGCGCGCACGGTCCACCAGATCGTCGAAAGTGGCGACGTATTGCGCGAAATCCAACGCGCCGGCGTTCTTAATGTTGGGGACCAGCAGATTGCGGCCGCCATCCTTGCTCGCCACGTCCACCGCGATGCCCAGGTTGATGCGCGGATGCACGCTGCGCGCGGGTTGGCCGTTGGCTTCGCCGTAGGCATGGTTCAGGCCGGGGTAATCCTCCAGCGCTTTCAGAATGGCCCAGCCGATCAGGTGCGTGTAGGAGACTTTGCTCTTGCCCACCAGCGTGCGGTGCTGGTTGATGATGCGGCGATTTTCGTCCATCACCTTGACGGGGATGACGCGCTGCGACGTGGCCAGGGGAATGCTCACGCTGGCGTTCATGTTCTCCGCGATTTTGGCGGCGATGCCGCGCAGGGGCTGCACGTTGTCGGAGGCCGCGGGAATTGCCGGTGAGCGGGCGAGCGGGGGAGCGGGCGACGGGGCGATATCGGAGTGCCCGTTGGAGGCGTCTTCGAAGACGTGCTTCCAGCTTTCGTCCACCGCCGTGCGGTCGTTCAAATATTGTTGGTACAGCTCGTCTTCGAGCCAGCTATTGATTCCCAGGTCCGGATCGGTTTTCAGGGGCATATTGCGGGGAGGCCTTCTTATTTATTGTACGGCGGAGCGAGGAGAAAGGGGGAGGATGAGGCCAATAACAGTTGACAGGTCCCAGGGACTTCGTCGTCTGGGCGTCAGCTAATGCGGCTCGCTGCCGAGGTTCCGATCCTTTGCACGACGCGTGAACTCCAGTTCGCCCTGGGCCCGGTCCGATCCTTCCGCAGCGCGGGATTTGACGGAACGGAACGCGTGGCCCTACACTAAAAAGGAGCAGAAGCTATGACCGTTGCTGTCAAAAACAAGCCACCGTTTGTCGTGCCTCCGGCCGCGCTGCGGCGTGCTGGCTTTAAGCGTGGTCAGGATCTTGAAGTCAAGGCATCCGGCGGTGTCGTCACTATCGTGCCGAAGCTCTCGGCCGACGAGCTGCAGGACGAGCGGGAGGTTCGCGACCCGAAAATCCGTGCCGCGATCCGGAAAGGCCACAAGGAATTCCTTGCAGGCAAGACCCGCCCCATTGAGAAGTTCTTTGCCGAACGGGCATCCCGCGCCCGGAAGCGTGCCCGCCGGCGCCCTGTTGCATGACTCCTTCCTTTGCCGTCCACCCTACGTCCGATTACGAACGGCTCTCGACGAAACTTCACAAAGGCAACCGCGATTTCGAAGCGACGGAACGCAGCGCGGTAGCCATTCTCTCCGCAGACCCCTATAACCGGTCGCGGAGCCATAAAATCAAGAAGTTGGAAGATGTGCCGCGCGGAGACGGGCAGTATCGGCTTTCCGTCGGTGGCTGGCGCTTCCGCTATGACATCTTGGCGCAAGTTGGTGGTTCTCGGCTACTGCGGTCTTCGCCGGGAAGACACGTACTGACAAACAGGCAGCTCGCGGCGCGCATGCTACACATTCGTTCGCGTCTCCGGCTGAACCGCCTCCTCGATCCACAAAATGATGTGATTCCGCTTACCCACGGAAACGCCGCGAATATCTCTTTCAAGTCGGCCTCCCGAAGCGCCGAGGCGATCTCGGAGGGCAGCGGCAGTACCGGGACCTTCGCCGGCGCCCACAGCACAACGCGCGCCGAATGGCAGGGCTCGCTACTCCAACTGGCCGCGCGTACGCGCGCTCAAGTCAAGACTGAAGCCAGTGTCTTGCGCCGCGCGCGGGAGCCAAGCTCTGCTGGACGTCGATTGCCCGCACAGCGTGTCAGGCATCGGCACGGGACTTTGGCTGCCGATGGCCGTGCTGACTCCCTCCGGAATTTCAGGTGCGCACAGCCGCGCCGCCCGCGTGGCGCTTCACCAAAGGGACAAAGAACGCAAAGCGGCGAGAGACAGCGGCTCACTCACGCATGCCGCAATGCCACGATCGGATCCACGCCCATCGCCCGCCGCGCGGGGATGTAAGACGCCAGCAGCGAAGTTGCCACCAAGACAACGGTCACGGCGCCAAACGTCGCCGGGTCCGCCGCCCTGACGCCGAACAGCAGATCCGTCATCAGCCGGGTCAAGCATAACGCCGCTGCAATTCCCACGGCGATCCCTAGCGCGGCCAGCCGTAAGCTGCCCCCTATCACCAGCCGCAGCACGTTGTCCCGCTGCGCGCCCAACGCCATGCGCATGCCGATTTCCCGAGTCCGTTGTGCCATGGAATAAGAGAGCACGCTGTAAGTGCCCAACGCGGATAGCGCCAACGCCAAGCCTGCGAATGACACCATCAGGGCCATCACCATGCGTTGTTGCACCATCGGCTCCCGCGCGATCTGTTCCATCGTCGCGATGTCCGCTACCGGCACGCCTTGGTCCACACCGTGGATTGCCTGCACCACCGCGCGCACCACAATATCCGGTTTCACGGCAGCCGCCGTGCGCACCACCAGATGCTCGGGACTGAGCAACCATGGGAACTGCCCATAAGGAATGTAGATTTCCGCATGGAATCCGGTATCCGGGCCCTGGCTATGCACATTGCCGGCAACTCCCACCACCGAAAGCCACGGCGCCGTGTCTCCGGGTGAACCCGGCCGCAACTGTTTCCCGATCGGATCCTGCCCAGGCCAACACCATCGGGCCAGTTCCTCATTCACAATCGCGACCCTGCCGGCGGCTCCGCTATCGTGCTCGTTGAAACCGCGACCTCGCCGCAACGGGATTTGGAGGGCGCGGAAATAGTCCGGCCCCACCACAACGTAGTTGGCGTCGGGCACCTGCCCCGCCGGCGGATTCGGTCGATCGGCGGTGGTGAAGAACTGCCCTGCCCAATCGTCGATCGGCAGGCCGCGGGATACGCTCGCCGATTCCACGCCGGGCAGGGCCCTCGTGGCCGCCACCACGTGTTCCCAAAACTCCGCTTGCGCATGCGGCTGCTCATAACGGTCGCCCGAGAGCGGCGCCCGCAACGTAAGAACATGGGACGGATTGAAGCCCAGGTTCACCCCGCTGAGCCCGGTGAGAGTGCGAACCATGAGTCCGGCGCCCACTAGCAGCACCATGGCGAGTGCGATTTCCCAAACCACCAGTACACTGCGCAAACGGCCGCTCCGCCGGCTTTGCCCCGCGCCGCGGCCCGTCTGCTTCAAGGTCTCCGTTAGATGCGGCCGCGCGTTCTGTAGGGCGGGCGCCAGGCCGAAGAGGAAAGTAGTCGCCAGTATGGTGAGCAACGCAAAGCTAAGAACTCGCCAGTCCGCTGCCCCGCCGGCCAGGCCTGGAGCCGAATTCAGAAGGTAGCGCGGAGCCAATGCCGCCATGCCTTGGCATCCCCAGGAAGCCAGCAGCACTCCCAGAATTCCGCCACCCACGCCAATCAACAGGCTTTCCGTCAAGAGCTGGCGGACCATGCGCCCCTCGCCGGCGCCCAGGGCATTCCGCACGGCAAACTCGTTCGCGCGGCTGGCTCCCCGCGCAAGCAGGAGGTTGGCCATATTGGCGCACGCGATCAGCAGGACAAAGATCACCGCTCCCATCAACACCGCCAGCGCTCCGCGCGTATCTCCCGAAACCATCGTGCGGAGGCTCATCAACTGCGCGCGCCACCCCTTGAGACCGGGCTCCCGCCGCTCGATGCGAACCGAAACCTGGTCCATGTGCGCCGCGGCCCGCCGCAGGTCGATCCCAGGCTTCATCCGGCCAACCCCCCAATAGTCATTCCACGTGCTTGTGGGCGCGAGCGCAATGCCGGAAAGCCACATGGCCGGGACGGTTCCGTACGGGCTGGCGTATAAGTGCGAAAAGCCGGCCGGCATCACTCCCACGATCGTGTAGCCGACGTGGTCGACGTCAATCGTGCGTCCGATAGCGCTCGCATCCGCTCCGAAGCGTCGCTGCCACAACCCGTAACTTAGAAGCGCGACGCGAGATCCTCCGTCCTTGTCCTCGTCGGCGGAAAAGGTGCGGCCCAGGGCCGGAGCCGCCCCCAGCAATTGGAACAGCTTGCTTTCAGCCACCTCACAAGGGTCTTCCTCCGCCTGACCCGCGCTGGTCAGCACACAGGAGTGCTGGGTGAACGCAGCCAGGTCTTCGAAGGCGCCGCTCTCGCCGCGCCACGCCAAAATCTCGGCCGGCGAGATGTTGTTCCGGGTCCAGCCGCGCGGCGGATTTTTCTTTTGGACGAACACCAGACGATCTGCATCCTTGAATGGCAGCGGTTTGAGCAAGACCGCATAAACGGCGGAAAAGATCACCGTGGTGGCGCCAATTCCCAGCGCCAAAGTGAGTACGGCGACCGCAGTGAAGCCGGGCGTTTTCCCCAGCATGCGCAGACCGAAACGCACGTCCTGGCAAAGGCCGTCCCACCAGAGCCAGCGGCGGGCTTCGTAGAAACGTTCCTGCGCCCGCGTGACGTTGCCGAAGGCGCGGCGTGCGGCGGCGCCCGCCTCCTCCGCACTTAGCCCCGATTCCTGCAAGCGCTCGATCTCAAACTGTATGTGGGCTTCGGCCTCCGCGTTGAAATCGTTCGCCTTGCGCCTGTGCCTGAACATGGCTTAGCCTCCAGCGGCCTCGCGCGCCAGAATCCGCCCGATAGCTGTGGCCAGGCGCTCCCACTTGGCGGTTTCCTTCACCAACTGTTTGCGGCCCGCCGCGGTCAGCGAATAAAATCGCGCCTTTCGGTTATTTGACGAGGTCCCCCACTTGGCGGAGATCCAACCCCGGTCTTCCAGCCGCTGCAGCGCGGGGTACAGCGCGCCGTGCTCCACCAGCAGTTCCTCCTCCGACGTCTGCTGAATGGCGCGCGCGATTCCTTGCCCGTGCTGCGATCCAAAGATCAGCGTGCGCAGGATCAGCAAGTCCAGCGTGCCCTGCAACAACTCCAGGCGTTCCGCGGCTTCTTGGGTAGACATATAACCCGAGTATAGACGCTTATGGGTAAACTGTCAACCCAACCGCTCATGGCGCACGCCCTCTGCGTACCGTGCCGGCACTTTTGGCGCCTCTGGAGATTGACATTTGGTGGGGCAGGCGTCTACGCCTGCGGCGGGTCTCCAGACCCGCCCGAGGGCGAGCGACGCGCGCCAGGAGCGGGTTCTGGAGAACCCGCGCAGGACTGGAGTCCTGCCCCACCACACGGAATGTAGAAACTCAAGCGCGTGGCTTTCAGACCCGCCGGAAAAACTTCTTGACAATGACGAAGACTTTCGTCATAATGCCTCCATGGAATCCAAGCGGCGCAGACCCACCGAAGCGGAACTGGCGATCCTGCGCGTCCTCTGGGAGGGCAAAGCCCAATCCGTGCGCGCCATCCAGCAGGTGTTGAACGAGACGCGCCCCACCGGCTACACCACGGTCCTGAAGCTCATACAAATCATGACCGAAAAAGGACTGGTGGAGCGCGACGAAACCTGCCGCCCGCAGTTGTACCGCGCGCGCTATACCCAGCAGCAGACGCAACGCCAATTGCTCGGCGACCTGATGAACCGCGCCTTCGGCGGATCGGTGAAGGCGCTGGTGTTGCAGGCGTTGGCCACCAAGAAGTCGTCCCCGCGGGAGTTGGAGGCCATGGAGAAGCTTTTGGATCGCATAGAAGGAGACAAGAAATGACCGCGATAGCTCAAGCGCTCAGCTCGGCGCTGCTCGATTTTGTGTGGCAGGGGCTGTTGGCAGCCTTTGTGCTGTGGACCCTTCTCTTTGTGTTGCGCAACCATTCCCCGCGCGCCCGCTACGCGGCAAGCTGCTTTGCCTTGGCTGCGATGGCGCTGCTTCCGGTGGTCACCGCATGCCTGGTATACAGCGCACCCGCCGTATCGCGCGCTACGCCAGTGTGGGCCGCCGCGCCACGAACACTCGCGGCGGTGCATGCCCCTGCCGCCCCCTCCTTGAATTGGGCAAACTGGCTGGCGCGTTGGGCGCTGCCTCTATGGTCGCTCGGCGTGCTGCTTTTCTCGTTGCGCCTGGTGTGGGCCTCCCGCCAGATATCCCTCCTGCGGCGCCAATCGAAACCCGCCGAAGCCGCCGTGCTCGCCTTTGTCGCCGGCCTTCAGGAGCGCATGAAAATGGCGCGCCCGGTACGCGTGATGGTTTCCGCGATGGCCGATTGTCCCAGCGTGGTTGGCTGGATCAGGCCCGTCGTGCTGCTGCCCGCCGCCACCGTCCTGGGGCTGACTCCCCAACAATTCGAAGCCGTAATGGCGCACGAGTTGGCCCACATCCTGCGCCGCGACTACCTGGTCAATATGCTGCAGACGGTGGTGGAAACGCTGCTGTTCTATCAACCGGCGGTCTGGTGGGCGTCGGCGCGCATCCGGCAGGAGCGCGAGTTGTGTTGCGACGATCTGGCCGTGGATTCCTGCGGAGACGCGCTGTGCTATGCACGCGCTCTCACGCGCCTCGAAAAGCTGCGTGCGACCACGCCGCGCCTGGCGGTGGGCAGCACCGGTGGATCGTTGTTGTATCGCATCCAGCGCCTCGCCGGCGAGGTAAGTGGGCAGCGCGGACCTTCCAAGCTGCCGGGCATCCTGGCACTCTCTCTCGGCTTGGTCTGCTTCGGGCTGAACATGCAGTGGGCCCGCGGCCAGCAGCAGGACGCGCCCACGCGACAGCCTGCGGCGGAGGTCGAAAATACCCCGCCGGACGAACCTACGGTGCGGGTCGATTTGGGCGGCGCCAGCGTCATTCACCGGAACGATGTGGAATACCCGGATGCGGCCATCGAGAAAGGTATTCAAGGAACCGTCGTGGTGGAAGCCACGCTCGATGCGGATGGAGTGGTCAACGACGCGCGCGTGTTGAGCGGTCCGCTGGAACTGCGCAAGGCGGCGCTCGAATCGGTCTTGCAGTGGCACTTCACACACGGAGCGGCCGGGAGCACGCGGCAGGTCGGTATCGCGTTCCAATTGCCGGCCGGCGGCGGCGCCACGAAACGGTCCACGGAGCAACGCGTCCGCAAAGCGGAATCGCGGGCGCTCGCGCGTGAGAAACGGGAGCGGGAAAAGGTTCAAGCCCTGGTGCAAGAACAACTGGCCGAGAACATGGCGGAACAGGCGCTCACTCTACAAAGCCAGCAATCGGCCGACGCGTCGAAATTGCAAGCCGAGGCCAAGAAACTGGCCGGCCAGATGAGGAAGTTGCAGGCCGAGAGCATTGAGTTGTACGGGGATCCTGCGCAGTCGCAAGGCAGCGCACAGGCCAAGATTTTGGAGGATCGACTGCAAGTTCTACAGGACCAGGCTCCCTGGCTGGCGGCAAACTCGGCGTCCCAAATGGCGGACCTGGCGAAGAGGTTGGCCGAACTGCGGGCCGGATACCACGATTTCAGCGGCGCCTCGACGTTTGCCGGACGCCGCCTAAAGGCCATCGATATCCGAGGGCTGACCGGCGCCGTTCGCGACGAGCTGCTCGCGGCGTTGCCCGTGCATGTAGGCGATACTTTAGCCGACGACTCCATGGAAAAGGTGGACGCGGCGGTCAAGCAGGTCGATGAACACCTCGGATTGTCGATGTTTACCACCAGCGACGGCCAAGTGGAGATTCGTATCGCCGCGCAGTAGTGGGGCAGACCTCCAGGTCTGCGCGGGTCCTCCAGGACCCGCTTCGGCGAGCGTAGCTCGCCCGTGTCGGCAGAAGTGCCGACACGGCACGCCGGGGGCGTGCGCCACGAGTGCTACCCAACCGAAATGGCCAATCTCCAGCGCGGGTCCTCCAGGACCCGCAGTGCCCCCTATCGCCCGCCTAGCCGTGCATGTGATGCATGATGGCGCAGCTTAGATGGCCGATCACAAACCAGAAAATCGCCTCCAGCACCCTCTTAGTCCTTGCCGTCATATGGACGCTCCTCATATCGCCTGAGTACATCGCGCACCGCTTCACTGGCTTCCAGATCGTCGGTGACTTTCGGCGCTTTCGCTCCCGCCCCGATCAGCGCCTCCACCGTGGCAACGTAATCCCCCGTCGTCCGATGCCAACTGTTTTCCGATCCGTGGAGCGCCGCGCCCAGGGCGGTCTGTTCATGGCAGTCGCTTAATTCCAGTTGCGGACGATATCGCAAAATCTCCCGCGCCATCCCCGCGTTTCCGTGCCACGCCGCCCACGCCAGCGCGGTCAAATCATACTCGCCCCTGGCGTCTACTGGCCAGCCCGCCGCCAGCATCAGCCGCACGGCATCGGTGTTATTGGCTTGCGCGGCGTCCGGCAGCCGGCGCCGTTCATCGTCCGTGAGCGTCTCGATCAGATGCGGGCGCGCGGCCAGCAACGCGTGGAAAGCGCCCACGTCGCCCAGTTCACATGCCTGCGCCAGTTTCACATCCTCCGGGCTGCGCTCTATCAGGAATTCGAAAACCTCCTCGTGCTCGAAGTCGCGCGCCACCAGGTGCGGGGTCTTCTTCGGCCCGAAGATCTGTATATAGATCGTGCCGCCGCTGCGCGGATCCCGCTTCGGGAAATACACCTCGTCCACCCGCGTCCGAATGCAGGCAGGGTCTTCGTCCAGATGCCGCCGCACCAATTCCAAATCGCCCAGAGCGGCCGCCATTAAGATGTCGGTCCGGCAACCGCGAGCCACCAGATGGCGCGAGATCTCCTGGCGGTCCCTCCGGTAATGCCGCGCCTGAACCACGCGCAGCATGTGCTGTGCCGGCGTGGATTCGTGCAGGGAGTCGCGCGCGTCCATGTCCGCGCCGTGTTCCAGCAAGTACTGCGCGATCTCCACGGTGGAAGCGCAGTGCAGTGCGGTCTGGCCGTTGGCGCCCCGCGCGATGGCCGCGCCGGAATCCGCCGTCACCAGTTCCCGCAGTTTCCCGAACATCTCCAGGCGCGCCGCCGCGTGCGCGTCCACCACGGCGCCGCGCTCTAGCAGAAATGCCGCCATCTCGGCCGAGCACTCGTCCAGCACGCCCACGCCCCCAGCCCACCACCGGCTTCTCGCGTTGATATCCGCGCCGGCCCGCAGCAGCACGTCGATCGTCCGGCGGTCGCTTCGCTGCACGGCTGCCAACATGGCCTGCATGCCGGCGCCGTAATCGGCCAGAGGTTCGTCGATCCGCGCCCGCAGTTTGGGATGGCTTTCCAGCACGCGCGCGGTCTTGTCCGCATCGCTGGCGCGGACCGCCGCCGTCAGCAACTCGTCGGGCTCGCGTTCGCGCGCTAGCGTTTCCACGTGCTCCTTCAGCTTTGGCCAACTGGCAAAGCCGTAGTCGCGGGCCAGCGCGTGTTGCGCATCCGCCAGTTTCAAACTCGCGCCGACGTCGCCCACCTGGAGCTTGCGCAGCAGAGCCTTGGCTTGTTTCTGAAGATGTTCGAGGTTTGGTTTTGCGGGTAAATCCAGAGACATCGCTCCTCCTTCTTTGTAGCCCGATGTCCGCTATGACGGGCAGAAGTGAGGTTGATGTTCGGTAATGCCAAACAGCTCAGGTGGGATAATCCCTTCCCGCGGACGGGACGCAACCTGGATTGCAGTTCCCAGTATAGTCAACCGGCCGCCCACGCGCAAACATTTGTTGGAGAATACGTCGGGAACCTTAGTCCGTGCGCTACAGTTTTCGCCCGTTGGAAAGCGGTGGGGCGTTTCATGGCGTCCTAAACGCTGCCGGCCAGAGGTTGCCACCCGGGCCGGCAAATCCAACGTTTAGGCGAAAGGAGGCAACCGATGTTGATCATCGTGTTGACCGTTATGATCGCCGGAGCAACGGCGATCTCGGTAACGATCCGCATTTCGCGGCGCTCGTGGCCCCTCCTTAGAATCTACAACCTTTCGGATCTTGGCGCAAGGTGCTTTCTGTGTTGGCCCGCCGGCTGGCGAGCGTGGGCTCCCAATTGTTTTAGAGAATGCGGATACGCGTCGGCCACCTTAGTTTCTGCGTTACAGTTTTCGCCCGTTGGAAAGCGGTGGGACGTTTTATGGCGTCCTAAACGCTACCGGCCCGGGATTGCCTCCCGGGCCGGTAAATCTAACGTTTAGGCGAAAGGAGGCAACGGATGTTGATCATCGTGTTGACCGTTATGATCGCCTTTGCACCGGCGATCTCGGTAACGATCCGCATTTCGCGGCGTCGTCGCCGAAAATAGCAGCAAAGCCACGGCCGGGAAACCGATCGTGGCCCCTCCTTAGAATCTACAACCTTTCGGATCTTGGCGCAAGGTGCTTTCTGTGTTGGCCCGCCGACTGGCGAGCGTGGGCTCCCAATTGTTTTAGAGAATGCGGCTACGCGTCGGCCACCTTAGTTCTTGCGTTACAGTTTTCGCCCGTTGGAAAGCGGTGGGGCGTTTTATGGCGTCCTAAACGCTGCCGGCCCGGGTGGCTACCCGGGCTGGCAAATCTAACGTTTAGGCGAAAGGCAACCGATGTTAATCATCGTGTTGACCGTTATGATCGCTTTAGCACCGGCGATCTCGGTAACGATCCGCATTTCGCGGCGTCGTCGCCGAAAGTAGCAGTAAAGCCACAGCCGGAAACCGGTCGTGGCACCTCCTTAAACTTACGACCTTTCGAACCTTGGCGCAAGCTCCATCCGGGTGTCGGCCGCTCCTGGCTGGCGAGCGTGAGCGGCGCATTTCTTTAGAAAAGCGGCTGCACGCCAGCCACGTTATCACCTTTTGCGCCGCAGCACGGCAGTTCGCCGGATCGGCGCGGACCCCTACAAATGCTGCGGCTCACCTTCGATCCGGTCGTGACACCGGGAATTAGCTTCATCGGCATTTTTTGGCGCCGGCGACTGGGCGGACACAAACACAGTACCTGCCGACCATGAAAATAAATGGTTTAACATCATTGGGTTTGTTCGGCACAAAACCTTGGCTGTGCCTTGCCCAGCCATCCTCACTCCATTTCATCCCCATCGGCGCCCATCGGCGCCCACCTCACACTTGCGAACTCCCCACCAGTGTGATATCGTCATCGAAACCTGGGGTCGCACTCCCTGGGACAAGAGGGAATCCATCGCATGCTGCTTGCTCCGATCATTTGGGTGCTGACTGTTGTCATCATGTATTTCTTCGCCGCCAAAGTCTGGTGGTTTCCGCCCCCCATCAACCAGCATGGGTTGGCCTATGACGCGCAGTTCATGCGCACGCTGGTGATCACCGGCGTCATTTTCTTTTTCGCGCAATTCGCCCTGGGTTGGGTGATCTTCCGCTACCGCGACGATGGCCGCCGCGCCAGCGCTTCGCACGGCAATAACAAGTGGGAGACCATCTGGACCAGTGCCACCGCCATCCTCTTCGTAGGTCTCGTTTTGACCGGCACGAAAATCTGGGTCGCCGTACACCTCGCCGAGCCCGACCCCAACGCCATCCCCATCGAGCTGATGGCCAAACAATTCGCCTTCGCCTTCCGCTACCCCGGGCCGGACGGGAAGTTTGGCGCCACCGACCTCACGCAGGTGAACGATTCCGCGGGAAACCCCTTCGGCCTCACCGACAAAGACCCAGCCGGCAAGGACGATATCGTCAGCGCATCGTTGAAAGTGCCCGTTGGCAAGCCCATCAAGTTGATCATGCACTCGCGCGACGTCATTCACAATTTCTTCGTCCGGGAATTGCGCCTGAAGCAGGATATCGTGCCCGGCATGGAGATCCCGCTCTACTTCCAGGCCGACACGCCCGGCACCTACGAGATCCCTTGCTCCGAGCTCTGCGGCCTCGGCCATTTCCAGATGCGCAGCACCATGCAGGTCATGGCGGAAGCCGATTTTGAGAAGTGGAAGCAGGAGCAGGCCGCCAATAAGTGATGTCTCTCCAGCGCCCCGTTTTAATGAATCCATTCACGGTGATAACCATATGTCCGAACCCCTAGCTCACGCGCATCATCCGCCCGAAGGCTTCATCCGGAAATATGTCTTCAGCCTGGACCACAAGGTCATCGGCATCCAATACTACTTCCTGGCGTTGTTTTCAGTGCTGGTGGGCATGAGTCTCTCGCTGCTCATGCGATTCCACATGGTCCACCCGGACGCCAAGGTCGCCTGGTTCGCGCACCTGTGGCCCACCGCCGCGCAAGGCGGGATCATGACCCCGGAATTATACCTGTCGCTGATGACCATGCACGGCACCATCATGGTCTTCTTCGTGCTGACCACCGCGCCCCAAAGCGGCTTTGGAAACTACTTCCTGCCCATCCAGATCGGCGCGGAAGACATGGCCTTCCCGGTGCTGAACATGTTGTCTTTCTGGACCACGTTCATCGCCTTGGTCGTGATGGTGGCCGCCTTCTTCGTGCAAGGAGGTCCGCCGCTTTCCGGCTGGACCGGCTATCCTCCCCTGAGCGGCATCGGCCCCCTGGCCGGACCTGGCGAGGGCCTGGGTCAAACGCTCTGGATCGTCAGCATCGCCATCTTCTGCGGCGCCTCCCTGATGGGCGCCATCAATTTCATCGCCACGCTCATCGACCTGCGTTGCCAGGGGATGTCGCTGATGCGCCTGCCCCTCACCTGCTGGACCTGGTTTGTCACCGCCATCCTGGGCCTGCTGGGATTCGCCGTGCTATTGGCTGCCGGTGTCCTGCTGATCCTCGACCGCTCCGCCGGAACCAGTTTTTTCATTCCGGCCGGACTAATGGTTAGCGACCAGATTCTGAATCACAAGGGCGGATCGCCGCTGCTTTGGCAGCACCTGTTCTGGTTCTTCGGGCATCCGGAAGTTTACATCGCCATCCTGCCCGGCATGGGCGTGACTTCACAGATTCTCGCCACCTTCGCGCGCAAGGCCGTCTATGGATATCGGGCCATGGTATACGCCATCCTGAGCATCGGCTTTCTGGGCTTCATGGTGTGGGGCCATCATATGTTCATGAGCGGCATGAGCCCCTATTCGGCAATGGCGTTTTCGGTGCTGACCATGGCCATCGGGGTGCCGTCGGCCATTAAGACGTTCAATTGGATCGGCACGTTGTGGGGCGGCAAGATCCGCTTCACCACGGCCATGCTGTTCGCGCTGGGCTTCGTATCGCTGTTCGTCACCGGCGGGTTGAGCGGCATCTTCCTGGGCCAGCCCGCGCTCGATCTGTACTTCCATGACACTTACTTCGTAGTGGGCCACTTCCACATGATCATGGGCGTGGCTGCCATCTTCGGCATGTTTGCCGGCACCTTTTACTGGTTTCCGAAAATGTACGGGCGGATGATGAACGAGACCCTGGGCAAGATTCACTTCTACATCACTTTCCTGGGCGTTTACTGCATCTTCACTCCGATGCATTATCTGGGCATCGCCGGCAACCCGCGGCGCTATTCCGACTTCACCAATTTCGACTTCCTGGGCAAGCTGCTCCCCGTGCACGACTTCATGACGCAAGCGGCCTACGGCACCGCCGCGATCCAGATCCTCTTCTTCATTAACCTTTTCTGGAGCATGAAAAAGGGCAAGAAGGCGCCCATGAACCCGTGGGAAGCAACCACGCTGGAATGGACCATCCCGTCGCCGCCGCCTTTCGACAACTTCGGCGGCCAGCACCCCGTGGTGAATCACGGCCCGTACGAATACAGCGTGCCCGGCGCGCCGCGCGACTTCATTATGCAAACCGACCCGGTGGACGTGCATGCGGAATCCTAGCCAAAACGTAGCGCTGGCACTTCTGCCTGCCGCGCTGGCACTCCTGCCAGCGCAGGCGAGCGAAGCTCGCAGTGGCCGGCTGAAAGCCGGCTGCGGGCAAAACTGCCCGCCCTCCGACTCTTAACCAAAATGCCATCCTCCATCACATCGGACATTATCAAGCCGCCCGCCCCACCGCGCGGAGGCGGCTTCGGCGGCGGTGGAGGGCCGGACGGCCGCGGTGCGTCGCGCCGTGCCTCCATGACCGGTTTGATGGTGCTGCTGGCCGCCACCACCATGGCCTTCGCCGCTTTCACCAGCGCGTTCGTGGTGCGCCGCGGCATATCCAACGATTGGGTCGAGCTGCCACTGCCGCGGATCGTGTGGGTCAATACCGCCATACTGCTCGCCAGCAGCCTGCTGCTGGAGTTGGCGCGATGGGCACTGCGGAGCGGGCGGCGCACCGCATTTAATCGCTATTGGACAGCAGGTACGGTCCTCGGAGCCCTCTTCCTGGTGGGACAGGCGCTGGCGTGGCGGCAATTGAATGCGGAAGGCATCTTCGTGGCCACCAATCCCAGCAGTTCGTTCTTCTACCTGCTCACCGCGACCCATGGCCTGCACATCGTGGGCGGCTTGTCCGCGCTGGCTTATGTGGACGTTCAGGCGCTGCGCTTGCGCCTGGGCCCGGGAAAACGTACGGCAGTCGATGTCAGCGCGCTCTTCTGGCATTTCGTGGACGGCATTTGGCTCTACTTGATGGTTCTATTTCTCGTTTGGGGGTAATTTGTCGATGTCATCGATGACTTCGGTCTGGGCCGGCGGGCGTTCGCCATACGCGGTGAATTCGAAGAAGTTCGGGATGTGGTTGTTCATCATCTCCGACGCGCTGACATTCTCCGCGCTGCTGATGGCGTACACTTACGTGCGGCTGTCCACGCCCAACTGGCCCACGCCGTTTCAATTTTCGCCCGCCATCATTTTTTCCACGGTCATGACCTTCTGCCTGCTCTCCAGCAGCTTGACCATGGTCATGGGAGTGCACGCCATGAATCACGGTAACCGCAAAGCGGCCGTCGGCTGGATTCTGGCCACCATGGCGGGCGGCGCGGCGTTCGTCGTGCTGCACCTCAGTGAGTGGTTGAAGCTGATCCACGAGGAGCATGTCACTCCCTTTGACAATCCCTGGGGCGTGCCGTTGTTCGGCGGCACCTTCTTCGCGCTTACCGGATTGCACATGACGCACGTCGTCATCGGCCTCATTTACCTGGGCATCATGGCGTTTGCCGTCGGCCGCGGCAAATTCAAAGCCGAAGACGTGGAAGTGAGCGGCTTGTATTGGCACTTTGTGGACCTGGTGTGGATGTTTATCTTCCCCCTGGTTTATTTGATGTCAGCTAAGGTTTGACAACGAAGGAGCTTACTCATGAGCACTCATTCCGAAGCCATCGATCGCATTGAAGGCGCCACCACCAAGTCGTTCGTCACCGTCTGGTTCGCGTTGCTGTTCATGACCGGCATCGAGGTGGTCCTGGCTTATATGCAGCCTCCCGTGCTGATCTTTCTGACAGCCCTGGTAGGATTATCGGTGATCAAGGCCGCGCTCATCATCGCTTACTTCATGCACTTGAAGTTTGAGAAACTAAGTCTGTTCCTGACGCTTTTCCCCATGCTGATTCTTTGTATCATCCTGATGCTCCTGATGTTCATGCCGGATTCCAGCCGCCTGATGATGATGAGGCCCCAATGAAACGGCTGGTTGTGGCGCTCTTCCTCGCCGCCGCGAATAGCTCGGCGCAGTGTGTCATGTGCTACCGCACGGCAGCCGCCCAGAATGCGGCCCGCGCGCACCTGCTCAACATGGGTATCGTGCTGCTGGGGCTGCCGCCTTTCTGCATCCTGGGGGGATTCATATTCCTGGCTTTTCGCCGCAACCAGGCGTTCGCCGCCAGTGACGTGCGAGCCGAAATCGAGGCGCCCCCTTCCTAGCTGGCTGGTTACCCGGTTACAATTCAGATAGTAAGTCGCCGAACGCATCAAAGATGCGGGCGTGCCTTGACACGTAATCTTAGCAGGGTATATTCTGACGAAGACCGCACTCGGAGGAAACGATGTGGCCGAAAAGCACTACCGGCAACTTCGCCGAGGTAGGCAACGACGCCTTCAACACGCCAGGCGAGTGGGACGCTACGGCCCTCGCTTTCGTCTGCAGCTACAATTCCGCCTACACGGAACTGTACAACACGAGTTTTCCGGCTGGCCTTACCACGCCCAGCGGCGCGAGCCTGCAAAATCAGCCTCAGGCCGCCTATCAGTTGGCATTTCAGAAGTACATCGATTACGTCACCAGTTGCGGGGACAGTTGCCCCACGTGCACGGCCCCGGTCGGCCAATATCCCTGCTGCATCACGGTCACCGGCAACACTTGTGCGCCTTGTTCAACCCCGGGTTGCTCCGACTGACGCCGCTCGATTACCAAAGGCGCTCACAATGAAGGCCTACACATCCGTGGCAGCCGCCGTGCCGGATGTGGTCGGGGCCGGTCTGCGGCACCTGCGACGGCAACGACAGCGAGCCTGATGGTGGCCGCGTGAGTACTTCGGTCCCTTCCATTGCCGCAGTTAGCGGGTTATTGTATAAAGGGAATGGAAAGGAAATCAGCGGTCAGCCAATACCTGGCTCGGATGGGGGGAAGACGAAGGTCCGCAAGGGACTTTCGCTGTCGAAAGCGCGCTGGCGGGAGATCGCCAGGGAAGGCGCGGCGGCCAGGTGGGGAAAGCAGGCAGGAAAATCGTGACGAACACGCAGCTCTATCTAGCCATCGGCATTTCCATGTTGTTCAACATGGTGCTGTTCCTGCTGCTGCGGGATTCCGTGAAGGATGGCTTCGCCAACGTCAATAAACGCTTCGACGACATGCGCGATCTGTGGCGCGCGGAATTGCGGCGTGTCGAGGACGTGCTGGACGCCCGCCTGAAGCACATTGAGGAGAAGGAAAAGGCGTGATCAACCCTGCAGAACTGGCGATCTGTAAACGGCGCGGTCACGAGACTAGGGGACTGTCCAGCGAGCGTTGGAAGCAATGCAAGTGGTGCGGGATGTGGCTCCGCGAAGTCAGCGCCATCGAGGAACGCGAAGACGAGCCGCCAAAAGACGAGCAGGACCCGTTCGGGAAATATCTATGACGGTTTCGCCTTCTCTCCCTGCCTCCGGAAACTGACAAACTTCAGCCCATCCCGCACTCAGCCATACAGCCACCCGGGTAACGCCTGCCACCATGCCGGCGGATCTTCCGGCAGGTCCCGGCACGCCTTCGGGTGGTCCGCGGCACGGCGTCACAAGAACGTCCGCCGAGCCGGCCATGGCTTTGGCATCCGCCGCCCGAGTTTCTGGCGCGCACCGCTTCGGATTGTATATTATTAGACAAGTGAGGGGCCGCATTGCGCGTTCTATTCCTTAAAACCCAGCCCGAAATCGCGGAGCAATGCATGCGGGAACTGGCGGGCGTGGGTTTCGATGCCGGCCATGCCACCGCCGGCAGTCCGGAGGATCTGTCCGGGATCCTCGATGGCGCCGCGTACGATCTGGTGGTGACCGAATACGCGGCCCCCGGCTGGAGCTGGCGCGCCGCCCTGGAAGCCTTGCGCGGACGCCCCACGCCCGTCCCGCTCATCGTGTTGTCGCGCGCAGCCGAGACGCGCCTGCTGATGAATTGCGTTCTGGAAGGCGCCGCCGACTGTTTGCACACCGGCGAACTTTTTCGCCTGCCGATCTCCGCCAAGCAGGTTCTGGAGTTGAAAGCCGCGCGGCACGATCCCGGCGCCCGCGATGTGGTGCAGGCGGATCTGCGGTTCCGCCAGATCTTCGAGGCTTCTCCGGACGCCATCCTCCAGGTGGATCGTGACGGCCGCATCGTGCTGGCGAATTCGCTGGCGGGCGAAATGTTCCGCTGCAAGCTGGACGACTTGCTCGGCAAGTCCGTCGATGAGTTCGTGCCTGGCCGTTTTCGCGGCCGGCATCCAGGTTACCGCGAGCACTATCAGGCAAAGCCCGCCATGCGCCCCATGGGGTCCGGTTTGGACTTGTGGGCCAGGCGCACCGACGGCAGTGAGTTTCCGGTGGATATCACCTTGAGTCCGCTCGATACCAAGGACGGCCCGCAGGTGATGTGCGTGGTCCGCGATATGACGGACCGCAGGCGCATCGAGGAGGACTTGCGCCGGCAGGCGCAATTGATCGAGGCTTCGCACGACGCCATCATCGTGCGCGAGCCCGCCGGCCGGATCCTGCAATGGAACGCCGGCGCCCAGGAGATTTACGGGTGGACGGCCGCGGAGGCCGCCGACCATGTCACGCACACGTTGTTTCAGACCGGATTCCCGGTCTCGCTGGAAGAAGTAGAAGCGGCGCTAGACCGCGGCGGCCGTTGGGACGGCGAGCTGCGGCACACGCGCCGCGATGGCGTCCGCATCACCGTCGACAGCCGCCACATCCTGGTTCGCGGAATGGATGGGACCCCCGCCGCCGTTCTGGAAACCAATCGCGATATCACCCTGCGCAAAGAGGCCGAAGAAGCCGTCGGCGCGCTGAATACGAAACTGGCGGCCGCCAACAAAGAGTTGGAGCTGCGTAACCGCGAGGTGGAGCGCGCCAATCGCATGAAGAGCGAATTCCTGGCCAGCATGAGCCACGAGTTGCGTACGCCGCTCAACGCCATCATCGGTTTCTCGGATCTGCTGGCCGAACAGATCGCCGGCGCGCTGTCCGCCAAGCAGCAGCGATTCGTCGGCCACATCCAGCAGGGCGCGCGGCATTTGCTGGCGCTCATTAACGACATCCTGGATCTTTCCAAGGTGGAAGCCGGCCGTCTGGAGTTGAATCGCGAGAACGTGTCGGTAGCCGTGGTCCTGGCGGACGTGTTGACCAGCATTCGACCCGTCGCCGCGGCCAAGAGCATCGTGGTACACAGCAGCATTGGGCCCGATGTCACGGTCCTCGCGGATCGCATCCGTTTCAAGCAAATCCTGTTTAACCTGCTGAGCAACGCCGTCAAGTTTACGCCCGACGGCGGAAAGATCTGGGTGGAGGCCGTGGAGCGCCGCGGCCGCCTGACAGTCTCGGTCAGCGATACGGGACTGGGAATCCCGGTCGAAGAACAGGAGCTTATTTTCGACGCTTTTCACCAGGCCGGCGCCACCACCAAAGGCATCAAGGAGGGTACCGGCCTCGGGCTGGCCATCACTAAGCGCCTGGTGGAGGAACATGGCGGGCGCATCTGGGTGGAGAGTGAGCCGGGTAAGGGCGCGCGGCTCAGCTTTACGATGCCCGCGGGCCGCGCTTCCGCCGAAGCGCTCGCGTCCGATGCCGACGCCGTCGGCGAGATGGGGCCGCCGCGCGATCGCCCTTTGGTCCTGGTAGTGGACGACGAGGCCCCCGCCCGCGAGCTCCTGGCGAGTTGGTTGGAGCCCGAGGGTTATCAACTGATCACGGCCGGATCGTCGGCCGAAGCGCTGGCCAAGGCCGCCGAACATGTGCCCGACGCCATTACCCTTAACATGCTCACGCCTGGCAAAGGCGGCTGGGACACGCTCTACGCGCTCAAGAAGACGCCGGTCACCGCCACGATTCCCGTGATTGTGGTCACGGTGGTCGATGAACCCAAAGTCGGTCTCGCGTTGGGCGCCGCCGAATACCTGGTAAAACCCGTTGACAAGGATGTGCTGCTGGAGACGGTCCGCCGGTTCATCGGACCTGGATCCAACGGTCCCGCCAAGGTGCTGGTGGTGGACGACGAAGTCGGCGCGCGCGATCTGCTCAAGGAAATGCTGGAATCGGATGGCTACATCCCAGTGCTGGCAGCCAACGGCAAAGAGGCGCTGGAAGCGCTGGCGCAAATCTCCGTGAGCGCCATCCTGCTGGACCTGATCATGCCCGAGATGGACGGTTTCGAACTCCTGTTGCACTTGAAGGAAGATACCGGTTTGCGCAACATCCCAGTGCTGGTCTTGACCGCCAAGGATCTGACCGATCATGAAATCGAAATGCTGCGCCACGAAACCATCGGCCTCTTTCAGAAAAACCGCGAATGGAAGAAGCAGTTGCTGGCCGATCTGCACCGGGCCGTGGGTCACCAGGCGGGCCGCGCATGAGCGCCAAAATCCTGGTGGCCGACGATAACACCGCCAGCCGCGAGCTGATCCGGGAGGTGCTCGAAATGAGCGGCTATGACGTAGTCGAGGCGGCCGATGGCCGGGACGCCGTGACCAGGGCGCGGGAGAACGTACCCGACTTGGTGCTGGTGGATATCCAGATGCCCCGCCTGGATGGCTACGGCGTGCTTCGCGAATTGCGCGCCGATCCGCGGTTTTCCAGCCTGCACGTAGTGGCGCTGACGGCTTTCGCCATGCAAGGCGACCGCGACCGCGCGCTGGACGCGGGCTTCGACGGTTACATTACCAAACCGGTGGAGATCGCCGCGCTGCGCCAGGAAATCAAGAGATTCTTATAGCACGTTATGCCCGTCACGCCCCCCCGCATCAAGCTACTCGCCATCGACGACGATCCGCACAGCCTGGAACTCGTTTCGGAGGCTCTCTCGGATAATGGTCTCGAGATCCTCACCGCGGACGATCCGGAGCGCGGCCTGGAGTTGGCGCGCCGCGAGCACCCGGAAATCGTGCTCAGCGACATTGTAATGCCGAAGATGAACGGCATGGAGTTGTTGAGCCGGATTCTGGAGGTCGATCCGGCCACCGACGTCATCCTGATGACTGCCCACTACTCCACCGAAGCCGCCGTGGAAGCCATCAAGAAGGGCGCGTGCGATTACCTGACCAAGCCCATTTCAATCCCCGTATTGCGCGAGCGCATCCACAAGCTGGCTACCGATGCGCGGCGCCGCCAGCGGGTCATCCAACTGGATGGCGAGTTGATGGACACCAGCCAGTTTGAAGGCATGGTGGGCCGCAGCCCGCTGATGTGGGAGATGTTCGCGCAGATCCGCCGCGTGGCCCCGCACTACCGCGCTTGCTCAGTCACCGGACCGACCGGCACGGGCAAGGAACTGGTGGCGCAAGCGTTGCACAAGCTCAGCCAGGCGTCCGGCCCCATGGTGGTTTGCAACTGTTCCGCGGTGGTGGAAACGCTGTTCGAAAGCGAGCTGTTCGGACACGTGAAGGGCGCATTCACGGGCGCGGACAGCAACAAAATGGGCCTGTTCGAGTACGCCAACGGCGGTACGCTCTTTCTCGATGAAATCGGCGATATGCCGCTGGCCACCCAGGCCAAGCTGCTGCGCGTCCTGCAGAATCGGGAAGTGCAGCGGGTCGGTTCGTTGACCGCGCGCCAGGTGGACGTACGCGTGGTGGCCGCCACCAATCACGACTTGCGCACGCAGATCGCCGACAAGCGCTTCCGCGAGGATTTGTATTACCGGCTTTCCATGGTGGAGATCAAAACGCCGGCGCTGGCCGACCGCAAGGAGGATCTGCCGCTGCTGGAGCGCTTTTTCATTCAGAAGTATGCCGCGCAGTACAAAAAGCCCGTGGAGTCCATGACGCCGCGCGCGCAAATCCTGCTGGCGCGCCACTCCTGGCCCGGCAACGTGCGCGAGTTGGAGAACGTTATCGGGCACGCCTGCATGCTGGTGGCGGGAGAGGTCATAGACGTGGCCGATCTCCCGCAATACATGCGGCAAGGCGTTCCCAGCGGGTTCGCCGCCACGCCACTTCCGTCCGCGCAACCCGCCAGCCCTGGCGGCGAACTATCGTTTGACGAACAGGAGCGCCGCGTCATCGAGCAAGCCCTCGACCGCGCCGGCGGTAACCAGGTGCATGCCGCGCGCATTCTGGGCATCACCCGCGACAAGCTGCGCTACAAAATCAAGAAGCACAATCTGCGGTAGCGCCCGAGAAATTGGGGATTTGGAACAAGCGAGATGAACGACAGCGCCACGACGCCCGTAAGCGTCCGCGAATCACCGGGGCGAGCCAAGGCCCGATCTGGGGAGATCGGGCCGAAGAACAGCCAGTTGTTTCGGCCTACCGCTACGCCTCGGATGGCGCGCTCGGTGGCGTTGTGGTAGATCTGCAAGTCTCCGGCCTCACAGTAACGCGTCAGTGCGCGGCAAGCCGGCAGCCCAGCGGCATCAGTTCCTCCGCTGCGCCGTGAGCCGCGGACTATCCAGCGTGTAATCGAACCATCCGATCATCATCTCTTCCCAGGTCTGCGGCCCCCACTTCACTTCCTTCCCCGGATCGGGATTGGCGGGGTTGTTGGGTGAGTTATCGAAGTGCGCCACGCAGTCCAGCCGCGCGCCCTTCGGCAGCACTAACGGCTCTTGCATGCGGTAGACCAGTTGCCAGTTGAAGTTATACTTGGGCACGCGCAGTACGATCTCGGACTTGCCATCCGGGTAAACCACCGTGTAAGTGAAATCCTTCCCGCGTACATGCATGTGCGGCATCAGATCCACAATTCGCACGTCCTCAGTCGCAGTCCAACTGGAGCGCACCTCGTAGTTAGGATCGCCCGGCGGTATCGCGAAGCGGTAGTTAGTCGCCGTGCCGCTCAGCGCGGGGTGCTCGACGGGGCCGCGGGCGAAGATTAGGCCGATGGAAGTTCGGTCCGTAGCAGGTTTGCCGTTGGGCGTGTAATGCAATTGAAAGATGAGCTTGGCGCCGGCCTTCAGCAGCTTGGCGGTCCCCGGCGGATACATTTTGGGTTGCTCGCCCGGTGCGAATCCGGCCAGTTTGGCGCTGGCAAAGTCGCGCGCGCCTTCGCCTTTGTTTTGGCTTCCGCCGCGATCGGCGGCGAACACAATCACGTGATGCACCACGGCCCGATTGCCGGGGCGGATCTCGGCTGCCTGCACCCATTTGTCCTCGCCGAAGTTGGTGGCGACGGTGATGTAGCGATATGGAATGACTCCTTCGGCGGGAACCGCGACGTCGTCAGGCAGCGGGATCACTGCATCGGGCTTACCGATGGTCCAGCCCGCCTCGAATTTCGGCGTGGGCGGCAGGTCCCGGTCGTCGCCCGCGGGCGCGCCCGCATCCACCCAGGCGACGACGGTGTCGATCTCCTTCTGCGACAGCCGCCGGTCGTTCGAAAAGTGGCCGTAAGCCGCATCCGCCAGCCACGGCGGCATACTGCGCTCCAGCACTTTCTCGCGGATGGCCTTGGCCCACGGGCGCACCTCTTTATAGGTGATCAGTTGCATCGGAGCGGCCTCTCCGGCGCGATGGCATTCCACGCAGCGGCGGAAGAGGATGGGCGCGACATCCTTTGAAAAGGTCGCGTGAGGTTCGGCCGTATTCGCGGCCGGCAGCGCTCCCGCGGCCCACACCAGCGATAGCCACAACAGGCGCACCGTCTTCATACACCCTCCTGGGAAGTCTTTTGCATCATAGACGATTTCGCCGGCCTCCAGCAATCGTGCGAGGCCGCACGACTCTCGTTCAGCATTATTAACAAGTTTTAATCCATTCATCCCTAGTAATCTGGTATTCCCACCACGTTGAAAAGACTATACTTCCATCGGTTCTCGATGTGTCGTGCGTCCAACCCGGCTGGCGATGGTACGAAAGGCGTTTCAACAGAGTATAAAAAGTGTATAATAAACACTGGAAGGTAGACCAAATGGCTGGATACGCACCTGGACGTGACCACACGGATGCCGCTGCAGCACCTCAGCGCGAGGTGGAGAGGCTGAATTTCAACGTCTCCCCAACGGTAGCGAAGGAAGTCAGGGCCATGGCGGACGAGATGGACATCTCAATGACTCAACTGTTCCGATATGCTTTCGGAATCTTGAAGATCGCCATGATCGAGGCAAAGAAAAATCGAAAGCTCATGATCGCGGACGAAGAGGGCCGGCCGGTAAGAGAAATTGTGCTGCCAAGTTAAGAATCTGGATCAGTCCTGGTGAGACTTTACGGTCTTCGAAGGACTATTCCAGCATGGTGCCAAGAATCCGGCCGGAATGCGAAATCGTGCAAAGCTTGGCTGGGCTCGACGAAATCACCCGGCCTATCCATAACCAACGCATCGTCGAAGCTCAAGTGACGTTTTGGTCCGCCATTCTCTTGCTGGCGATGGGAACTGTCATCCTGGTGGCCGGTGCGTTGGGTTCCGGCGCCCAGATGCCTTCGGCCAGACTGGCCGCGGGCACGCTGTTGAACCTCATCGGCGGCGCCATACTGAAGCTCCATAAAGACGTGCACGCCAAGCTGGACCGATTCCACAGGGACCGGGATCAAATGCATATGATCGTCCAAATCCAGGACGAACACTTAAGAGACCGAGCGATCGAGAAGTGTGCGGAATCCCTCCGGGACCCAAAAGCCGGTTGGTGGAAGCGCCTTATTGGGCGATAGAATGGGACCGCGGCATGCGATTGTTCACCGGGCTCGATCTTCCTCTCGAAGTGGTCCGCGCTCTCGACACCCTGCTGGATCGACTGCGCCCCGCCGCGCGCCTCAAATGGAGCCCGCCCGCGAACCTGCATATCACCACGCACTTCATCGGCGAATGGCCTGAGGATCGCCTGCAGGATCTACGGACCGCCCTCGGCGGACTCCCTGGCCATCCCCCGATCGCAATTCACGTCCGCAAGCTGGGTTTCTTCCCCAACCCGCACTCCCCGCGCATCCTCTCGGCGGGTGTGGAAGCTTCGCCCGATCTCGCGGCTCTGGCCGCGGAAACCGATCGCGCTCTCGAACCGCTGGGCCTCGAGCCGGAAGGCCGACCCTTCAGCCCCCACCTGACCCTGGCGCGCATCAAGGAACCCGTGCCCTTGCAGAACCTGCGCGAGACCATCGCCGCGCTGCCGTCTCTCGATTTCGGCAGCTTCAGCGCCGACCGCTTCTTTCTGTATCGCAGCCGCCCAGGTCCGGCCGGTTCCGTGTACACCAAGCTCGCGGAGTTTCCGCTTTCAAATCAGGCGATCGGCGGTATCATGGGGCAAGGAGAGATGTAATGGCTGCATCCACCGCTCCATTCCCCTACGAAACCCGGCTCAACATCCTTCACCAGCCGCTCGAAACGATCGACGAAAAGGCGCTGGCCGACGCGTGCCAGTATAAGTGGTATAACCAGACCCTGTGCCAGGTGAACGATTCGGTGGTTCGCATGGCCGTCGTCGAGGGCGAGTATCATTGGCACAAGCATGATCGGGACGACGAGTTCTTTTACGTTGTGGAAGGCTGTCTGCTGATCGATCTGGAAGGCCGCACGGTCGCGCTGTCGCCGCGGCAAGGATTCGTCGTGCCGAAAGGCACGGTGCATCGAACCCGCGCGCAGCAGCGTACCGTGATCTTGATGGTTGAAAACGCGGGCATCGTTCCAACAGGCGATTGATGACCGCAGCCCTCGGACTTGCCATCGCCTACCTGCTGGGCGATATTCCATTTGGATACTTGCTGGTGAAACTGACCACCGGACGCGACGTGCGCGCTTCCGGCAGCGGCAACATCGGAGCCACCAACGTGCTGCGCACCACCGGCCGCGCCGCGGGCGTGGCCACGCTGCTGCTGGATATGGGCAAGGGCTACCTGGCCGTGTGGCTGGAAGGCCGGCTCACAAGTGGCAACGTCTCGTGGATGGGCGCAGCCGCGCTGGCCGTCATGATCGGCCATTCTTATCCGGTATTCCTGCACTTTCGCGGCGGCAAGGCCATGGCGTCGTTCGTCGGCGCATATCTCTGCCTGACGCCTCTGCCGCTGGCCGCCGTGCTGGTGGTCTTCGTGGTCATCGCCGCCTGGACCCGCCACATCTCGCTCGGCTCCATCGTGGGTGCGGGGACCTTCCCGCTGGCAGTGTGGCTGATTGAACATCCGCCGGTCACCGTGGTCGCGGCGGCCATCGTGAGTGCGGGGCTGATCGTCTATCGCCACCGCGAAAACATCACGCGGCTGCGCGCCGGAACCGAGTCCGTCTTCTCGTTTGGGAGCCGTAAGTGAGCGATCTTGCCGCCGATCTCACAATCGTGGGCGCCGGCAGTTGGGGCACCGCACTCTGCATCGTGCTGGCGCCCCGGTTCCCACGCATTCGTCTGTGGGTGTATGAAAAGGACCTCGCCGAACGCATGCGCGCCACTCGCGTCAACGATTTGTACCTGCCAGGATTCCGCCTCCCCGCCAACGTGACTGTGGAAACCGAGTTCGCCGCCGCGCTTTCGGGCGCCGCAGTCGTACTTAGCGTTATGCCCTCGCACCTGGTACGCGCCATCTATGGCCAGATGCTGCCGCACCTGGATCCCGCGATGGTTTTCGTGAGCGCCACTAAGGGGCTGGAGAATGGTACCCTGCTGCGCGCCTCAGAGGTAATCCGCGAATCGGTTTCAGGAAGCTTCGAACCGCGCGTAGCGGTAATCTCTGGGCCCACCTTCGCGCGCGAAGTGGCCCGCGGCGATCCCACCGCGCTGGTGGTGGCGTCTACCGACCAACCTTTGGCAGCCAGCGTGCAAGCCAGCTTCTCGGGACCTACCTTCCGTCTCTACACCAGCCCGGATCCCGCCGGCGTCGAAATTGGCGGAGCCGTGAAGAACGTGGTGGCGATTGGCGCGGGCGTTTGTCATGGCTTGGGGTTGGGCAGTAATACGCGAGCCGCGCTGATTACGCGCGGATTGGCCGAGATGACCCGCCTCGCGATAGCAATCGGCGGACGGCCGCAAACGCTGGCCGGTCTGGCCGGGCTGGGCGATCTGGTCCTTACGTGTACCGGTGAGCTGAGCCGCAACCGCACGGTTGGGTTGGAGTTGTCACGCGGGCGTAAACTGGAAGACATCGTCAGTTCCATGAAGATGGTGGCGGAGGGTATCAAAACCACCAATGCGGCGGTCGATTTAGCTCGCCGGCACGCCGTCGAAATGCCCATCTCTACGCAAATGTTTGAAATGCTGAACTTCGGTCTGGCTCCCCGCGAGGCCATCCGCAGACTGATGGAGCGCACTCTCAAGGGGGAGTAACTTTTGCATATGAACGCGCAACCTTACATACCACCTGGGGTTAGGACTGATATGGGGGTAGCCGTGGCCGCCACCCTGGACTACGACGCCGAGCTGATGCTTCGCGTCAAGGAAGGGGATGGCACCAGTTTCGGCGTGTTGCTCGAGAAGCATCGCGCCTCGGTGATTCATTTCGTCTACCGGCTGGTGCAGGAGCAAGCTATCGCCGAGGAACTGGCACAGGAGGTTTTCCTGCGTGTATATCGCTCCCGGTCAAGCTACGAGCCCACCGCCAAGTTCAAAACCTGGCTCTTCCGCATCGCCACGCATCTGGCGTTGAATTGGCTGCGGGACGAAAAACACGAGCGCGGGCAGGAGCGGCTGGACGATGTGTCTACGGATCTCCCGGTCCGCCAAGTTTCCGACCGGCGGCCCTCCGTGGAGCAGGAACTTGTGTATGCCGTCAAGCTGGATGAGGTCCGCCGAGCGGTAGCCGCACTGCCCGAAAAGCAACGGGCGGCCGTGCTGATGCACAAGTATGAAGAGATGGAGTACACCCAGATCGCGAAAGTGCTGGGCTGCTCGGAATCGGCCATAAAATCGTTGCTGTTCCGGGCCTATGAGACGTTGCGCGCCCGCTTGGCGCACATGGAAACGACATGAATTGCCCAATCGAAAGCCGCAATTCGGAAATGGTGGTGGCCTATGCCGCCGGCCAGCTCGATCCGGAAACTGCCCGCGCGCTGGAACAACACTTGGCCGGGTGTGCCGCTTGTCTGTCGATGGCGGCGGACCAAACCGCGGTGTGGAAGGCACTGGACGCCTGGGAGGCGCCCTCGGTCTCTCCCGATTTCAACCGGCGTCTTTATCGCCGGATTGACGACGGAGCGCAGCTTACGTGGTGGGAGCGTCTGACGCGCCCATTCCGCCCCATGCCGCTGCGCCAAGCGTTACCTCTGACCGCCACGGCCGGCCTGCTGCTGATGGCGGGTCTGCTGCTGCAACATGGCCCCCTGGCGCCGGCTGCTGTGCCGCGCGGTGAAGTGGTGCGCGCGGATCAAGTGGAAAAGACTCTGGACGACCTCGACTTGTTACGTCAGTTCGGCACGGCGAACTCCGCCGAAAGCGTGCATCCCGATGCGATGTGATTTTGGACGCGCCGGGCTTCTCCGGTTCGGGTTTGCCCTAGTGCTGATGGCCGCGGCCGCTGGGCCGGCCAGATCCCAGCAAGAACAAGATAAGCCCACCGCGCAGCAGCAGCGAATTCTGGACAATTCCATCGATCGGTGGAACCGGATGTCCCCCGAGGAACGCGAACGCGAACTCGCCAAGCTGCCACCTGCCCGCGCCCGGCTGATCCGCCAGCGCATCCGGCGTTACAACCAGATGAACCCGGACGAACAGCAGGCGCTGCGCGAGCGCTACCAGACGTTCAGCCAGCTCCCGCCCGAGAAGCGCCAGGTCGTCCGTGAGCGCCTGCGGGACTTCCGCCAGTTGCCTGCGGCGCGCCAGCCGCTAGTGCACCGCGAAGTCGAACAACTGCGGCTCTTGCCGGAAGCCCAGCGCCAGGCGCGCATGAACGGCGACGAATTCCGGAGCCAGTTTTCGCCGCAGGAACAGCAGATTATCCGGGACCTCTCGACCTACTTCCCGAAATAGCCTCCGGATCCGGCGCCGGCCTGTCCTCAACTACACGGTCGCCGCGCCGGGCAACTCGCGCAGTGGCGGTCCAATACCAACTACTGCTTCTTCGGCGCCGCTTTCTTGGCGGTGGGCTCCGGCGCAGGGCCTACCCGCTTGATCGTTATACTGACGATCTTCACCGGCGTCAGCGGTTTGTTCTCCGCCCCGGTCGGCACACTTACAATCTTGGTCACCACATCCTGGCCTTCAATCACCTTGCCGAAAATCGTGTGTTTCCCGTTCAGCCACGGCGTGGCCGCCACGGTGATAAAGAACTGGCATGCGCCCGTGTGCGGCGCGCCCGTGTTTGCCATCGCCAGGAGCCCCGGCCCATCGAACTTCAGGCTCGGCACGAATTCATCGGCAATCGTAAAACCCGGATCGCCCATCCCATTGCCCGCCGGATCGCCGCCCTGGATCATGAAATTGGGGATCACGCGGTGAAAGGTCGTGCCGCTGTACAGTGGACGGGCGACCATCGCGCCGGTTTTCTGGTCTTTCCACGCCTTGGTCCCCTTGGCTAAGGCCACGAAGTTCTTCACCGTGACGGGCGCTTCTTTTTCGAAAAGCTGCAACTTGATCACGCCCATGGATGTAGTCATCGTCGCGTACAGGCCCGGTTCAGCGGCGGGTGGCGCGGCGGGCGCCGCGGCGGGAGGCGTCTGGGCAAGCGCCCCAGCCAGAATAGCGAATAGACCAATCGTTGTTTTCATATGCAACATGTCCTTTCTCCGGCGGGCAGAGCGAAGCCCCGCGCCACCGGACATAAGCCCCTTATTCTATCCTGTTTCGGGTCGTGATAAGCTATCCATCGCAATGAAAAAGCTCCTCGTGTTACCTTGCCTCGCCGCGGCGCTCATGGCGGCGGACGTATCCGGCACATGGAAGGGAAACGTGGTAGTGGACGACCCCACCAGCGGCTCCACGGTCGACACCCAGGTGCGTGCCGAGTTGCGGCAGAAGGCCGACGCCGTCACGGGCACTATTGGACGGCAAGAGGACCAGGAAGGCGAATCCATCAAGAACGCCAAGCTGGATGGCAAACGCCTGACCTTCGAGGTATCGTCTGCCGAAGCCAGCGGCTTGATCAAGTTCGAGCTCGCGCTCGATGGCGACCGCTTGGAGGGCGAAATGAGCGGCACGATGGACGGCACGGCCATCGCCGGCAAGGTCCATCTGAAGCGCGCGCCCCCGCATTAAAGTGGGGCGGCGCCATGCGCCGCCTGGGCGAACTACGCTCGCCCAAGAGCGACCAGCGAGGCCCGCGCAGGCCGCGAGCCTGCCCCATCCTCAAGAACGGCGGCTTTGCGCACTCCTCCAGGGCTTGGAGTGAAGCCACCCATTATCCGCCAGCCTCTTGGTAAAATAGAACTTACCACCCACCGAAGGAGATCACTTGCCCGATCAGGATAATCCGCCGCAAGGTCCGCCCGCGCCTCCGCCCGGCCCCCAAATGCCTCTGGGGGGCGGCGACCGGAACCTCGTCCCTATCAACATCGAAGACGAGATGAAGCGGTCCTACCTCGATTACGCCATGAGCGTGATCGTGGGCCGCGCCCTGCCCGACGTCCGCGACGGCCTCAAGCCAGTGCATCGCCGCATTCTGTTCGGCATGCACGAAATGGGTCTCGCCCCCAACCGCCCCACACGCAAGTGCGCCAAGATCATCGGCGAGGTGATGGGCAAGTATCACCCGCACGGCGATGCGCCCATCTACGACGCCCTGGTGCGCATGGCGCAGCCATTCACCATGCGCTACACCTTGGTCGAAGGGCAGGGTAACTTCGGCTCCGTCGACGGCGACCCGCCCGCGGCCATGCGATACACCGAAGCCCGCCTGGCGCGCATCACCACCTCCCTGCTGGAGGACATCGACAAGGAAACCGTCGATTTCCGCCCCAACTACGACGATAGCGAGCAGGAGCCCGAGGTGCTCCCCACGCGCGTGCCCAACCTGCTTATCAACGGTTCGGCCGGCATCGCCGTGGGCATGGCCACCAACATTCCGCCGCACAACCTCACCGAAATCGTCAACGCCACCATCGCGCTTATACAGAATCCGCAAACCCCGCTGGCTAAGATCCTGGAGATGGTTCCCGGCCCCGATTTTCCGACTGGCGGTTTCATCCTCGGCCGGCAGGGCATCATCGACGCCTTCACGAAAGGCCGCGGCCAGCTCAAACTTCGCGCCAAGGCCGCCATCGAAAGCCGCGGCAAGGATCGCGAGCACATCATTGTCACCGAAATTCCCTACCAGGTGAACAAAGCCCGCCTCATCGAAAACGCCGCCGCCCTGGTCAACGAAAAGAAGATCGAAGGCATTTCCGAAATCCGCGACGAAAGCGACCGGGACGGCACCCGCATCGTCTTCGAGCTGAAGCGCGGCGAGCAGGCCGAAGTCGTCCTCAACAATCTCTACAAACACACCCAGTTGCAAATCGGCTTCGGCGTGATCATGCTCTCCATCGTCAATGGCCAGCCGCGCGAGCTGGGCCTGATCGATTGCATCAAGTTCTTCATCGAGCACCGCGTGGAAGTCGTGCGCCGCCGCACCGACTTTGAGCTGCGCAAGGCCCGCGAACGCGAGCATCTCCTGCTCGGATTCAAGAAAGCGCTGGATAACCTCGACGAGGTCATCCGCCTGATCCGCGCCGCAGGCGCCCCCCGTGAAGCGCGCGAGTCGCTGATCGCCGCCTTCCAGTTCACCGAGCGGCAGGCGCAGGCCATCATCGAGCTGCAGTTACAACGCCTCACCGGCATGGAGCAGCAGAAGATCGCCGACGAGCTGGCTGAAATTCAGCGGCGCATCGCCGAGTATCTGGAATTGCTGGGCTCCGAGAAGCTGGTGCGCGAACGAATCGTCGAAGAGTTGAAGGAAGTCCGCAAGGCTTATGGCGACGAGCGCCGCACCCAGATCATTGAAGACACCGGTGAGATCCGCCTGGAAGACCTGGTGGCAGTCGAAGATGTAGCCGTCACCGTCACGCACGGCGGTTACCTGAAGCGCACCTCCGTCGATACCTACCGCCGGCAATCGCGCGGCGGCAAGGGCCGCATCGGCATGGGCACGCGCACGGAGGATTTCCTGGAGCACCTGATCGTGGCCTCCACCCACAGTTACCTGCTGATCTTCACCGACAAGGGCCGCGTGTATTGGCTCAAGATTTACGAGATACCGGACGCCGCTACCGTGGGCAAGGGCAAGCACGTTTCGAACCTGATCAACCTGCAGCCGGACGACACCGTGAAGGCTTTCCTGGCCGTGCGCGAATTTGTGCCCGACCAGTACATCGTGATGTCCACCAAGCATGGTGTAATCAAGAAGTGCGAACTGACCGAGTTCGACAACCCCATGTCGCGCGGCATCATCGCGGTGACTCTGGACGATGGCGACGAGTTGATCGCGGTGCACCTGACTAATGGCAAGAATTGGATCTTCCTCGGTTCTCATGATGGCCAAGCTATCCGCTTCGCGGAGAGCCAGGTGCGTTCCATGGGCCGGCCCGCGCGCGGCGTGCGCGGCATGGACCTGGACGCGGCCGACTACTTAGTGGGCATGGAAATTGTCGAAGAGGAGGGACTCATCCTATCTATCTCCGAGAATGGCTTCGGCAAGCGCACTAAGTTGACCGATTACCGTTTGCAATCGCGCGGCGGCAAGGGTGTTATCAACATGAAGACATCCACGCGCAACGGCAAGGTGGTCGGCATTCTGTCGGTGAAGGAAGATACCGATCTGATGATTGTTACTAAGAACGGTAAGATCATCCGGTTGGAATCGGCCGAGATCCGGCAGGCGGGCCGCTCCACGCAGGGAGTGCGCCTGGTGCGCATGGAGGACGACGACCAGGTGGCGGCGGCATCGGTGATTCCGGATGCGGCGGAGAACGGGGATGGGAAGAACGGCGACGATGGGCAGACGGATCTGCCGCTGCAGTAACACCTGTCGGCAGCAGAGCACTTAGCCGGCTTGCAAGCTCGGACAGTTGCTGTGAGCTCTCCGCGAGGCCGGCTACGAGCCGAACAAGTTCAACGCGGCCTATGATACAGCGATGATCGTTGAGAAGTTTGTGTCCTCATGCGCGAACTCGGGAAGTTTCCGGTGCGGAGAGAACTGTAGCTGAAGGCACGAAGCGACGCGAGTTTTCCAAGCCTAAACGTCTTTGTTCGACTGGGATCAAAACAACAGCTCGCCGCAACGATTCTAGACTACTGCAAAGGCCGACCAGGCTGCGCGGACGTCATGGCACCATTTGCGCCCATCGCCGCGCGGCCGACCGAAGACGATCAGCCCGAGGATTCCGCCGAAATCCTGGCACCGGACCCAACCAGCGCGAGGGAAGTGGTTTTCCCTCTCCCGCCAGGACGTAGAAGCCTTCAAGCGGCGAAAGTTCATGTAGCCCAAACATGATTTCCCCTGATTTCCGCTACCCTCTGCGCTACCCTTAGTGAGATTGCTTAGTTTCTTCATGTGGTCCTCGTATATTTAAGTCTTTTGCAATCTGACTGGTGCGGATGAGAGGACTTGAACCTCCACTCCCTTGCGAGAACTAGAACCTGAATCTAGCGCGTCTGCCAATTCCGCCACATCCGCACAATTTGGCTGGGCTTCTTCTATTTTTTCAGGCGCGCGATCAGAAGTCAAATGCCGCGCCGAAGCGTGCCCGAGCTGCTAACGCGACTGACCGTGTTCTAGGGGAGTTCTTCGGGATGAAAGACCAAGTCCCGATCGAGGACCATTTCCAGGTGAGTGCCGGCGCGCAGCACCACGTTCTGGTTGCGTGAGAGCAGGACTCCCGCCAGCGCGCCGGCCGCACCGCCCACAGCCGCGCCGCCCAGTCCCCTGGTGATGGCGCCGACCGTGGCGCCCATGCCGGCGCCCTCGATCACGGTGCGTCCATCGGCGGACTTGGTGCCGCCCTCCACCTTGCCCTCGTCTCCCATGGGCCGGGCGCGAAAGTCGCGCGATACACCGTTGGGGAGAATCAGCGAATCGAACCGAATGAATAACTCGCCCTTGCCCACCACCTTGCCGGCGGCCTTAGCCTTGGTGATGACACCTTCGACGTCGCTGCCCCGGGGGATAACGACGCGCCCACCGGCGGCCACCGGCGCGGCCGTCCGCAAGTAAACATGGTCGCCCTCTTTGGCATATTTCGTGTTCAGTTCACCGATGAGCGACAGGAGGACGCGCGTGCCCGAGGGGAGCGTCACGTCGGCCGCTACGCCCGGCTCGGGTCTCTTCTCCAGCACCGGTTGCGAGCCGTCGTTACCGGGCTCGTTCTTGCGCCAACCTGCCGGCGCGGGAGCTTCATCCGAGGGTGGGGCTGCCGGGGCGGCTGGCGCGGCAGCCGGAACCGGTGCCGGTGCGCCTTCGCGGCGGAACACCAATGTGCCGTCCACTTCCCCGCCGGCGCTAACTATCTGGCGGCCGATCGTGAGGGTGTTGCGGCTGTGGGAGATCTCCCAGCGGTCCATCACGGTGTAATGCCGCGGGCCGGAAACCTGCGTATTGACGAGCAGCGCCGCCCCTTCCCACTTGGTGACAGAGCTTCTGGATTCCTCACCGAACCGCTTGCGGGTCTCGCTGCCATCGAGCGCATACGACCACTCCGCCGTTCCGGTTGAACACATAATTCCGGCACCGGCTTGGGAGACGGTGAGATGCTTTTCCACCTGTCCGAGGGAGGCGGTATCGCTGGCGTTTTGGTCCAGCACCCATTTACCGGAAAAGTCGCGATCCGAATCGGCACGAAGCGGGAGCGTGAGGGCCGATGCCGCAACAAAGGTTATAAGCAGCGCCAACAGCAGCGCCGTGAAAGGAGAGCGCCTAGGCATGTTCCAAAGATTAGCACAGAAGAGCGCGTGCGTTTCGGTGGGTAAGGGGCTGGCGCTTGACCGTTGCGGGGAAACCGCTCCCTGACGGCGAAGCGCCCCGTACCGGGGCTGTCACTCTTTAGTCGAACTCGCGGCGCGGCGGGACTTGGTCCGGCCCTACTCGTCCGGCGGCGATTTCCGCACGATGGTAGTTTTCGCCTTTCATCGCACAGCCGGCCATACGGCGCAGCATGGCGATCTGGCCCACGTGGGTTAGAGCGTCGGCGATGGGACCCTGGAACAGTTTCTCGGCGGATTCTTCGAGTGGAGCGTCCGAAGCCAGGTACGCGTCGAATCGTTCGAGCGCGGCGAAGAAGCGCGCGACTTCCCGGTCCCAAGGGAGCGGCGCGGAGTTGAACCACGCTTCCTTCCCTTTCGCCATGGAGAGCGACCAATCCAGCAGATCGCCAATGTGCGCCAGGATCTGGGCCGGCGTGCGCGTGGTTTCCATGGCGCGGTAACCCGCGAACTCCGGGGCAGCGCCGCGCACGGCTTTGCCGCCGCGATAGGCCAGGGTGGCGAGGGTATGACGGAAAAGTTCCCGCTTGGGATCGGTTGCCATCTACAATATTCTACGGCAAACGGGCGGCGAGAGCGTGGGCCAGCGCCGCCGGGTCGTTTCCTTCCGCGACGTTGGCGTAGCCCACGATGTACGGGCCTTTCAAGATGAAGCAGAGGCGGTCGAGATAGCGGTCCGTCAACTGCAATGCAGGGACAGGCAAGGATGCCTGTCCTACTTCGAAGCGCGCGCGCAGCTTGTCCATCACGGCGGCCGCGGATTCCGGCGACGGTTCCTCGACCACAAACGCTTTGCCGAATTCATACTCGGCCACGTAGCCCCGCCTCAGCAGGCGCAGGCCAAGCACGCTTTCCGGAATCAGGCGGACGGACTTCTGCCCATCGGCTGGAAACCAGGCGAGTGCGGCGGGCACGGCGGTGCTGCCGGGCAGCAGCTTTTCGACTGCTGCGGAGATGGCGCGCAGGGCCGGCGTATGGTCTTTGTCCGGGTTAGCGGCCAACTCCACATAGAAGCGGTCCTTGGTGAAGATGACGCGCCGCGGCGTGACCTGCCCGCCCGCTCCCAGCGTTTCGGCCGGCAGGCGTGGATCGCGATTGGCGCTGAACATGCCGTACGCCGAATCGCCATCCCCGAATTCGGAGACGTCGATCAGGATGGAATCGCCGCCATGCACGCAGGTGACGCCATGCATCGCGACGAAACCGTAGAGCAGATAGCCTTCGGCATTGCCGTCCATGTATTCGAACAGATTGGACGCTTCGTAGGCGCGCGCCGCGCCCTGCTGGGTCCAGCCCGGCGCCAGATCGCACCGGGGAACGGGGCCCGCCTGCGCCGGCAGCAGTGCCAGCGCGGCAGCCAGGAGTGCCCGCGCCACGATGCGGCCGATCACGCGAACAGTTCCTGTGCGCGCCGCAGCCGCTCGGAGACGCGCACTCCATGCGGGCAATTCACCGTGCATGTGGAGCAAGCGTCGCAACGCACCCGCGCTACCTCCGCCGGCAATTCCAGGAATCGCTCCCGCCCAAGCGAGAACTGCCCATATCCATCCGCATAAGTGAGGTAACGCAGGAGATCGGCGACCGGCAGGCCCTTCGCGCACGAGCCGTCGCACTGGCCGCACATGCGGCAGTAGAGCGGCGCGATCCGCTCGAGTTGCCTGGCCAGCAGGACCTCGTCGGACTTGGTGAAGCCGCCGGTCATAGCCTTCAGATTTTCGTCGAGTTGATCCATATCGGTCATGCTCGGAATGGTCGTGTCGATATCGGCGCTTTTTAGCGCCCAGCGCAGGGCGGACAGCAGCGCGCCGTCCTTCTTGAAGGTGTTATAGAGCTTGTCGCCGGGCTTGGTGTTGCGGAAACCGCCGGCCATCACCTTCATAGCCACGATGCCCTTGCCCGCCGCGTGCGCCGCGGCGATTACCGGGTCGAGCGTCTGGCCCATGCTGAAGTTGTACGCCGTCAGGATCACGTCGATGTGCGGGTTGGCCGCGAGCACGGGGATCAGATCGGTCTGGCCGCTGTGCGTGCTCACGCCGGCGAAGCGGATCTTGCCGGCTTTCTTGGCGGTCTGCTGCGCATCGATCAATTCATCGGTCACATCGGCGGGCTTGGTCTTGGCATGCAGATACCAGATGTCCAGATGGTCCGTGCCGAGTTCGCGCAGGCTGGTGTCCAGGTCCGCGAGCGCCGCCGCTTTGGTCTGCGCGCCCGATTTGCTCGATAACGCGATCTTCTGGCGCTTGCCTTTGAGCGCGGCGCCCACCATGCGCTCGTTGTTGCCGCTCTGGTAGACGCGGGCGGTGTCGAAATACGTGATGCCGATGTCGGCGGCGCGCTCGATCACACTGGCGTCCGAGGTGACCATGCAGCCAAAGCCCACGCTGGTGACCTTCAGGCCAGTGTCGCCGAGCATGCGGTAGCGCAGTTGAGGAGGGGCCAGCGGCGGGCGCGGCGCAGCGTCATGCTTGGGGTCGTCCGCGGACGAGCGGGCGGCCGATGCCGCGGCGGGCACGGCCAGTCCGGCAACCAGGAAATTGCGGCGGGATGAATCCGGCATAGATGTATTCCTAATCGGATGCTAAAATCTTATTCTAGACCGGAGCGACTTTATATGCCAACCGATTTTTCGCGGCGTTTGTTCCTGGGCGGCTCGGGCGCGCTACTGGCGCACGGCCTGCTCGCCAAATCCCATCCGGCGCCCGGCGCGGCGGTGTCCGCGGCAGGCCCAGGCGCGCCGCTGGGCGCTTCGCCGGTTTCCCTGATCAAGGGCGACGACCGGCGCAAGAATGTGCGCGACGCGCTGGAGGCCATCGACGACCGGATTCGGCCGGTGCTGCGGCAAAAGAAGTACGTGGTGATCAAGCCCAACAACGTGTCCACGGTGAATCCGCTGGCGGCCACGAATGCCGATGCACTGCAGGGGATACTGGACTACCTGGAGATGCGGTTCAAGGGGCCGGTAATGATCGCGGAGTCCTCCGCCGGCGAGACTATGGAGGGCTTCGAGAATTTCCATTACGACCGCGTGGCCGCGGAACGGCGCTCACAACACGTGAGCCTGATCGACCTGAACCAGGAAGCCCGCTATCAAACGATGCCCCTGATCGATTTCGACATCCACCCCGCGCCGGTGCGGCTGGCCGCGCGGCTGCTCGATCCGGACGCCTTCATCGTCTGCGCGGCGATGCTGAAGACGCACAATACCGTGGTGGCCACGCTGTCCGTGAAGAACATGGTGCTGGGCGCGCCGCTGCACTACGCGCCCAAGGAGACGCAACATTGGAACGACAAGCGCCGCTACCACACGGGGCTGCGCCAGACCCACTACAACATGTTCCTGACCGCGCAGAAGCTGCGGCCGTTCTGGGGCGCTACGGTGATCGACGGGTTCGAGGGCATGGAGGGAAACGGCCCGTCGTCGGGCACGCCGGTGCCGTCGCGGCTGGCGATCGCATCGACGGATTACATCGCCGCGGATCGTGTGGGCGTGGAGGCCATGGGGATCGACCCCAAGTGGATCGGCTATCTGAACTTTTGCGGGCAGTTCGGGCTGGGGCAGTTCGACCTGGATAAAATCGAAGTGCGGGGCGAGAAGATCGCCGCGGTGCGGCGGAAATATCAACTGCATAAGGATATCGAGCGGGAGTTGCAGTGGATGGGTCCGATGACGGATTTGCCCCCTAAGCTGGGGTAGTGGCCATGCCGCGGTGCTGCACTACATGCGCTAAACGGAATTCGTGAGTACCTTACCACCTAGCGGTCAGTCCCGGCCGGTGCAACAGGATGATCGTCCTGTCGTTCCGGAATTCGGGCCGGCGGAACTTCTTTTCCGGCGGTATCGCTGCGACCACTTCCAAAATGGCCAACTGTTGCCGGCAGCTTTCCAGTTCGCCAGCGCGTCGGGCCAATCCTTTATCCGCGGTTTGTTCAGCCCGGCGGAGCACGCGCTGCACGTAGACTGTTGTGGCGGCCAGGTACTGGCTGGCTGGGGCGTCTGGAAGTGCGCCGTGGGCGACTTGCCGACACCGGTTCTGTCGACGGACGGGCGGGCTTTCAACTTCTTTCCAAAAACACATACCCATGCGTACGTGCTACGCACATTCGGAACTCTGGTGTCAGTGCCATGGGTCCGGCGGGGAATATGAGAGACCACCGGCGAAGGTGCGCGAGACGCTGAAGATTCTCCTTTCCCGAGCGATTTCGATTAGGATTGAGGCTACTGTTTAGTCTTAATCCCCGGCCTATTTGACGCCCGCCAACCCAGGCGTTAACATCGATTCACGCACGATGCGCTGGATCGGCACCGAAACCTTCTATCTCACCCGCCTCATCTACCAGCGAGGCCTGGCCCTGATCCTGCTCATCGCCTTTCTCAACGCCGCATTCGAATTCAAGCCCCTGCTTGGCGAGCACGGACTCCTTCCCGTGCCGCTCTTCACCAAAGCGGTCCCGTTCAGCGCTTCACCCAGCCTGTTCTTCTTCGCCCCCAACGACAAGGCATTCACCATCGCGGCATGGCTCGGCGTCCTACTTGCATGCCTCGCGCTCATCGGTCTCGCGGACCGCTACCGCACTTGGCTCTCCATGCTCGTGTGGGGCACGCTCTGGCTGCTTTACATCTCCTTCGTCAACGTAGGCCAGATCTTTTACGCTTTTGGCTGGGAATCCATTCTTCTCGAGGCGACCTTCTACGCCATCTTCCTCGGCAGCCGCCGGGCCACGCCGCAGACGATCGGCATCTGGCTGCTGCGATGGCTGCTGTTCCGCCTGATGTTCGGCGCGGGTCTTATCAAGATGCGCGGCGACCCTTGCTGGCGCGATCTGACCTGCCTCAACTACCACTATGAGACCCAGCCTATGCCGGGCCCGCTGAGCTGGTTCTTTCATTGGGCGCCAGCCTGGTTCCACCAGGGCGGCGTGTTGTTCAACCATTTCTCGGAACTGGTGGTTCCGTTCGCCTACTTCCTGCCGCAGCCGATCGCGGGGATCGCGGGCGCGATCACCATCGCCTTCCAATCGCTCATCTTCGCGGGCGGCAATCTCTCGTGGCTGAATGCGCTGACTATCGTTCTGGCCGTCAGCACGTTCGACGACCGGTTCCTGGCGCGGCTTCTTCCGATTCGCGTGCCCGGGACCGCGCGGCCGGCGCTGGCGCATCGGCTGGCCACTATCGGCGTGGGCGCCCTGGTTGGGTTTCTCAGCATCCAACCTATTCGCAATATGCTGTCCCCGGCGCAGGTCATGAACACGGTCTACAATCGTTTTCATCTGGTGGGCACGTACGGCGCATTCGGGTCGATCACGCGGCCGCGCTATGAGGTGATCGTGGAAGGGACGGACGAACCGGTGCTGACTGAATCGACTAAGTGGCGCGAATACGAGTTCCAGGGCAAGCCCGGCGGTCTGGCGCGCCTGCCTACGCAGATTGCACCCTATCATCTGCGGCTCGATTGGCTGATGTGGTTCGCCGCCCTATCGTCGTCCGAGGAGCAACCCTGGTTCGCACCGTTTATTCAAAAGTTGCTCGAAGGCGACCGCGCGGTACTGTCGCTGCTGCGGACCAATCCTTTTCCGGACCGCCCGCCGCGCTCCGTGCGCGCGCTGCTGTATGAATATCGCTTCACGAGCCCGCCCGAGCGCGCCGCGACCGGCAACTGGTGGACGCGGAAGCTCGTCGGCCCGTACTTCGAACCGATGTCCGTACAAACGTCGGCGCTTGTGGGGCAGACCTCCAGGTCTGCGAGGGTCCTCCAGGACGCTCTCTTCGAAGCTCTTAGCCAACCGGCCGGCGTGGACGCCGGCGGCAGGACTGGAGTCCTGGCGCACAACTAATGGCCACCCATAACAACAACGCTTGCGTGGTCGGCTCGGGACCGAACGGACTGACCGCCGCCATCGTCCTGGCGAAGGCGGGGCTGCGCACCACGGTGTTCGAAGCGCAGCCCACGATCGGCGGCGGGGCGCGATCGGCCGAGCTGACGTTGCCGGGGTTCGTGCACGACGTTTGCTCGGCTGTGCATCCGCTGGCGGTAAGTTCACCGGCTTTCGCCGCGTTCCCGTTGGCGGAGCACGGCCTGAAATGGATCCAGCCGCCGCTGCCTCTGGCGCATCCTCTGGACGACGGGTCGGCTGCCATCATGGCCATGCCGCTGGACGAAACCTGCGCGCGCCTGGGTGCGGACGGCGCCGCGTACCGCCGCGCGATCGCTCCCATCGTGCGGCACTGGCGGGAACTGGTGCCGATGGTCCAGGCGCCGCTGGTTCGCGTGCCTGCGCATCCGTGGGTGCTGGCGCGCTTCGGGGCGTTGGCGCTGTGGCCGGCGGCGTTCATGGCACGGCGGACCTTCCGCACCGAGGCGGCGCGCGCGCTTTTTGCGGGCATCGCCGCGCACTCCGTAATGCCATTGGAAGCGCTCGGATCGGCCGCCTTCGGATGGTTGCTGGCGGCGGCCGGACACGCCGTCGGCTGGCCCATCCCGCGCGGCGGCTCGCAGGCCATCGCCAACGCGCTGGCTTCGTACTTCGAGTCGCTCGGCGGACGCATCGTGACCAACAGCCCCATCCGGTCGCTCGACGAATTGGGGGATGCCGCGACGGTTCTCTGCGATGTGACGCCCCGGCAATTCGTGGCCATCGCGGGAAACCGTCTGCCAGACCGCTTCAGCCGCAAGCTGCAGGAGTACCGCTACGGCCCAGGCGTCTTCAAGGTCGACTGGGCCTTAAGCGCGCCTATCCCCTGGACGGCCGCGGAGTGTGCGCGCGCCGGCACGGTGCATGTGGGCGGGACGCTCGCGGAGATCGCGGCGTCCGAGCGCAGCCTGGCCGGGACCACGCCGAGCGACCGGCCCTTCGTGCTGGTGGTGCAGCCTAGCCTGTTCGACGCCAGCCGCGCGCCCGCCGGCCGGCATACGGCTTGGGCGTATTGCCACGTGCCGCACGGCTCCACGGCGGACATGACGGAGCGCATCGAACGCCAGATGGAGCGCTTCGCGCCCGGCTTCCGCGCGCGCATTCTGGCGCGCCATACCATGACGCCCGCGGACCTGGAGAGCCACAACGCCAACCTGGTAGGCGGCGATATCACCGGCGGGGCGCAGGATCTGAGGCAACTCGTGCTGCGGCCCACGCGCCTGCTCTATCGCACGCCTCTCGAGGGCGTGTACCTGTGCTCGTCGTCCACGCCGCCCGGCGGAGCGGTGCACGGCATGTGCGGCTTCCATGCGGCGCATGCGGCGCTGCGCGCACGGGGCCTCACATAGATGCATTCTCCGCCCGATTTAGCGCATCCTATAAGAGTGACGCTTCTCCCATACCTGGCGATCGCCGCCGCTCTGTCCGCGCCCTTCCGCGGCGATGCGCAGAACGCGCCAGACCCTGCCGCTGCAAGCGCGCCTGTCACCGTCGGGAAAAAATGGCAGTTTTTCCTGCAGGAGACATTCACTCCCTTCACCATCGTTGCGAGCGCCGCCACGGCCGGGGAGTCGCAGGCCACCAACACGGACCCCAGGTATGGCGTAGGCAGCCTCGCCATGGCGAAGCGCTTCGGGGCCGCGTCAGTCGATAACGTCACCCAGAATTTCTTCAGCGATTTCGTAATGGCGTCGGTGTTCCACCAAGACAATAAGTACCGGCGCAGGGGCGAGCAGCATGGTTTCTGGTCGCGCGTGGGATATGCCATCAGCCGGTCGGCGATCACGCGAACGGACACGGGCGCCAGCACCGTCAATTGGTCCAATTTCACCGGTACGGCGCTAAGCGTGGGCCTGTCGAACGCTTACTACCCGATGCGCAGCCGGAACGTGAGCGCCACTGCGATCAACTGGGGGAGCAGCACGGCGGGCGTGGGATTTGGCAACCTGGCGCCGGAATTCCTGCCGGACTTC
>JBEKMJ010000079.1:0-37682 GCA_050008575.1 Bryobacteraceae bacterium | reverse complement strand
CATCGAGCACTTCACTACCACCGATGGCTTGGCGCTTGGTCAGCCGGTGGCGGCCCTTCGCGACCGGCAGGGCGCGCTCTGGTTCGGCACCACGCAGGGCCTTTCCCGCTGGCTACCCGATCCGCCGCAGCGGAACTCTCCGCCCCCCATCCTGATCCGCGGCGTGCGCGTGCGGGGCATCCCGCAACCGATTTACGAACTCGGCGAAAGCGCCGTCCACCCTTTCTCGCTGCCTGCCGGCCAAAACCAAATGCAATTCGATTTCGTATCCATCACCTTCCGGCCAGCCGAGAAGCGCCGCTACCAATATATGCTGGAAAGCGCCGATACCGATTGGCGTCTCACCGATGAGCGCACGGTGAACTACGCCAACCTGCCTCCCGGATCATATCGCTTCCTGGTCCGCGCCGTGGATTCTGCAGGTGTCTTCAGCCCGACACCTGCCACCGCCTCCTTCACCATCCTTCCACCCTACTGGCAGCGCTGGTGGTTCCGGCTGCTGGCGCTGCTGGCGTGCGGGTCCCTGCTTTACGGCGCGCACCGCTACAACGTGAGCCGCCTGCTGGAGCTGGAGCGCGTCCGCATGCGCATCGCCACCGACCTGCACGACGATATCGGCGCGAGCCTTTCCCAGATCGCGGCCGTCAGTGAAGCCTTGAGCCAGCGCGGGGGCGCGGACGACCGGTACCGCGAGCCGCTGTCGCAAATCGCAATGGATTCCCGGGAGATGGTCAGTTCGATGAGCGATCTGGTCTGGGCGATCGATCCCCGCCGGGACCACCTTCAGGACCTGGTCCAACGCATGCGGCGCTTTGCCAGCGACCTGCTCACGGCCCGCAACATGGAATTCCGATTCAGTGCACCGGCCAGCAGCTTGCGCCTGAACGTCGATCAGCGCCGGCATATTTTCCTGATCTTCAAGGAGAGCGTCAACAACGTCGCCCGCCATTCCGGTTGCACCGAAGCCGAGGCCGGGTTGACCTTGGAGGGAGACACGCTGGTGTTACGTGTTCACGATAATGGCCGTGGACTGGAAATGCAGCAGACCGGCCACGGGAACGGCTTGAGCGACATGCGGGCTCGAGCCAAGGCCCTCGGCGGGGAGATCGAAATCGCCGGCTGCCGAGACTGCGGAACCACCGTCACGCTGCGAGTTCCGTTGGGCCGCCTGCCGGGGCCGGGTTGGCAGGCATATTTCCATCTGAACAGATGGTGACCGCGCCCGCGGCTTTGCCTTATACTGCGGGTGAACATTCCATGACCGAACCTAAGGCGGACCGGGACATCCCTGTGGCCATCGTCGAGGATCGCGTGCGCACCCGGGAAGCCCTCCATGCGCTCATCGACGGCACGGACGGTTACCGGTGCACCGGTAGCTTCGGTTCCGTGGAAGAAGCGCTGGACGGGATCGACAGCGACCCGCCGGCGGTCATCCTGCTGGACATCGGACTGCCGGGGATGTCCGGCATTGAAGGCATCCCCCGCCTGAAACAGCGCAATCCCGGCGTGCTGCTGGTGATGCTTACCGTTTACGACGACGACCAGCGGATCTTCGAGGCCCTCTGCGCCGGTGCCTGCGGATATCTGCTGAAGAGCACGCCGCCCGCGCGCCTGCTGGAGAGTCTGCGGGAGGTGGTGGGCGGCGGCGCTCCCATGTCTCCGGAGGTGGCGCGACGGGTTATCAGGCTGTTCCGCGAGATCCGCCCACCGGCCCACGCCGATTACGGCCTGACGCCGCATGAAACCCGTCTGTTGGCTCTGCTGGTGGAAGGCCACAATTTCAAAACCGCCGCCGTGGAGACGGGTGTCAGTCCCAGCACCATCGCCTGGTATATGCGGCGCATTTACGAGAAGCTGCAGGTGCATTCCAAGTCCGAGGCCGTAGCCAAGGCTCTCCGCGACCGAGTGGTTTGACGGCAAACCATCTGTACAGATAGTTCGTGGAGCCAATAGGGCTTTGGAGCCCATTTTTTCGTTAATATCCCCCCCTGTACAGATGGTGACAGGCGGAGGATCGATGTCGCAAGCTGGTCTTGCGGTATGAATCTATACCCAAACTAATGAGAGGGGAGAGCAATATGATCCAAGCGAAGGTAACTCGAACGTTGGCGGTGGCAGGGACGCTTGCGGCAGCCATGTTGGCGGCGCAACCGGCGCAAGCGCAGAGCTTCAAGCTACTCTACACGTTCAGCGGCGGGGCGGACGGCGCGTATCCGCAAGATGCAGGCCTGATCGCGGACGGGTCGGGCAACCTTTACGGCGCCACCGCCTATGGCGGTAATCAGGAAGGGTTTTCAGGCAGTGGGGTGATCTTCAAGCTGGACCGGGCCGGGAACGAGACCGTGCTATACACTTTCACTGGCGGCGCGGACGGGGCGCAGCCCCAGAGCGGCCTGGTCATGGACACGGCAGGCAACCTCTACGGCACGACCGTTTACGGTGGCATACAGCCGGGAGCTTTCGGAAGCGGAGTGGTTTTCGAGCTGGATCCGGTCGGTAGCGAGACAGTACTGCTCACTTTCAACTATATAGACGGGGCAAATCCCTATGCCCCATTGCTTCGGGATGCAGCGGGCAACCTTTACGGCGCCACTTTTTCCGGAGGCCATTTCGGCGACGGGGTCGTGTTCGAACTGGGCACCGCTGGGAGCGAAACGGTGCGCTACGCCTTCAGCGGCCCCGTGAATGGGGCGAACCCCGTTGGCGGCCTGATCAGGGACTCGGCAGGCAACCTCTATGGCACCACTGAGTACGGCGGTGATCTTAATGGCTGCTCTGGAAAAGGGTGCGGGGTGGTGTTTAAGCTGGCTCCTGGAGGCCAGGAGACGGTGCTCCACCTCTTCACTGGGGGGGCGGATGGTGCGAATCCCTACGCCCGTCTCATCCGGGACGCCGCGGGCAACCTCTACGGCACCACTTATTACGGCGGCGCCTACGGGAATGGGACCGTATTTAAACTAGACTTGGCAGGTCAAGAGACGGTACTGCACAGTTTCACGGGCGAAACGGACGGCGCGAATCCACCGGCCGGGGTGATCCACGACGCGGCGGGGAACCTTTACGGCACGACTCAACACGACGGCGGCGCGTGCGGCTGCGGGACCGTGTTTAAGCTCGACCCGGCCGGCAGTTTGACGGTGCTGCATACCTTTAACGGCAGTGATGGCCAATACCCCGGGGCACCCTTGCTTCTGCTTAAAGGTGCGCTGTACGGCACCGCAAGCGGCGGCGGTCCGGGCGCTGGCACCGGGACGGTTTTCAATATCACCCTTCCGTAACAAGGTTGGGAATGGCCGTGGCTGGTTGGCACCGAGTGCCGGGCAGGCAGCGCGTGCTGGTGGTGACGCAGGCAGAATCCGCGCGGAAGTGCCCAAGCCGGAACACGCGGTGGTACTCCTCGAAAAACGTCTTCGACTATTTGCGGGAGCGTACCCCTGGGAGAGTAATGCCGCTCGCAAGTAGGGAGGCGCCGCTAACGCCCCTATTCCGCCGACATGGCCGGATTCCGAGTGGATTGTCGGGCATCCGGAAGTTGGGACCCAACCAGCGGTCGCCCGGCATAGCTCCCGACTTTGGCGGCACGCCGTCGGGAAGACTCAGGCTTCGCCGATCACCAGGCTTTGGCGAGCCGCTTCCACTGCCGCCCTCGTCACTTCTCGAAGCGCGTTGATTTCAAGAACCCGCTCGATCTGGTTTAAGAGACGATTCAATAATCGGAAGTTGCCTCCTGTCATCCGGATGATCATCGCGACGGTTTCGGGGTCCCAAGGCTGCATGGGTAGATTCACTCCCGACGGCATCCAACCGTGATCGAAGAGTTGCCGAATCTCTGCGGCGGCCAGGGTCCGGAATTCATGGACGAATCCGATGCGCGAGTAGAATTGCGGATAGCGAGCAAGACGCTTCTCGATGCCCGGCATACCGATTAGAATCATTCCAACCCCGCCCTGATCAAAAATGCTCCGTGTCTGCTCCAGTCCGGCGATCTTGAGCCGGTCGGCTTCGTCGATGACCAACAGCGCAGTCGGATCGGGGACCACCCTTTCTAATCCCATCGCACGATGCCGTTGCTTAAGGAAGGCGTCTTCAGCGTCCTCAGTCTCCTGGCTGCGATATCCATCCGGATTCTTAAGGCGATCACGAAGGTCATCGAGAATCCCATGGAGCCTGCGCATTTCCGCCTCCTCAACCTTTCGCCGCACATCGATGGCGGCGCTATGTATCCTGTCTCGGAGCTTCCCGATTTGCGTCTCAATGAGGCGCGGGGAGCCAACAACAGGAGCAGTGTAGAAAACAGTAGTGCCGGCTGCGATCTCCTCAACCGCTGCCGAGTCGCGACCCGGATGGTTCCAGAAGTCCTGCATCCTGTCCCAATTGGTATAGTGCCTCGCCGACACCGTCTTGCCGACGCCCGGCGCGCCGTAGCAGAGGCCAATGTAGCGATAGCGCTTGCACGCATCACAGAACTCTGCGAATCGGCGGTGTTCGAGGGTTTTCACTACGGCGGCGCTTGACGCGTCGCTACTCGTTTCTATATCGCTTGAGTCGGGGGACGGCTGGTGGCGGCTTTGCAGGCTCTTCTGCAGAGCCGCTTTCCTGTTGGGCATGTTCTTTCTCCGTGATTCCTCCGCGCTTCAGATCGAGCAAAGTATTCACGGCGCTCTCGCGATCCCGCAGGACGCCGCGCAATTCCCGCCGTCGCCGATTCCGGGCGCGGATAATCTCCCTAAGCGGCACGGTTTCACCGGCAAGATCAGCGCAGACAGCGCGGCACAAGAACTTGTCCTCGTGGAATACGCGGATCTCTGCCATGTCCCTCGGATCGAATCGCAGTGTGACCGTTTCTCCAACGTACGCCGCCAGTGTTGTCGAGATGTAGCGGAGGCTCTGGAAATGAATTCCATCGACCCGCACCTGCCGCGCCTTGGCTACTTGAATCAGCAGCAGATCGAGTTGTTCCAGCGATTCCGGCATCCGTGGCAGGAAACCATTGGCCTCCCAGCGTTCGCACGGTGGCGTTTTCGTTTCCGCATTTTCACGGCGGTGGTAAACGTCCAGCAAGAAGGCGCGGAACTGCGTGTCGAACTCTGCCAGCGTCAGTGTTGGCTTCCCACGCACCGCGCCGCCCGCCGGAGCATAGCCGTCCAACTCGCACAGAAACATCTCGTTCACGGTCGAGAAGAACCGTTCGATGCGGCCACGACCCCGTGGCTTGCCAGGAATGGAAAAGACCAGCCGGATCTTCAGATCCGCGCCTACTTGTTCCAAATGATTGGATGTGAAGTCGCTGCCATTGTCCGTGTAAAGCACCTCGGGGATGCCACACACGGCCCAGCGCGAATCCTCTTTGCGCCAAATTGCCTGACGCAACGCCAAGGATGTGTGCAACGCGGAGGGGTCTTGGAACGAGAGAAAATACCCAGCCACCGCCCGGCTGTAATCGTCGATCACGGTGCTGAGCCAGGGCTTGGCCGCTTCGCCGTCAGGACGGATCAGCAGAATGTCGAGCGGCGTGTGGTCGGCCTGCCAGATTGCATTTGGCCGCTCCGCTTCTCGCCGGTGAACCAACTCAAATGTGTTGCTGTACGCTTTCGCGCCTTCGTGGGCGAGCGTTACGAGGTCAGCTCCCAAATCGCGGACTATGCTGAAAACGGTGCCGTAGCTGGGAGCCTTCTCACCCAAGTCCTTGGACAACCGCTGCACCTGCCGGAATAGGGCCGCGAGCGGCAACGGCGGTTTTTGCAGCGCAAGGCCTTCAATCACCTTTTTGAGCTTCGCCGAAACGACGCGGCGCTCGCCGCGATCTTCACGCCTCTTGCGCGCCAAGGCGGCTAAACCGAACAGCCGATATTGGGCAACCCAGCGTTGCGCGGTTCGATATGGAACGCCTGCGGCATCCGCCACAGACTGCAACGACTGGTTCTGCTCCAAGTGAGGTTGTATCAGCCGAAACCGATCAAGCGCGAGTTTCCGGGCATCTTCCGTGAGCCCGACCAGTTGGTCCATACTTGAAGAGTACGCCAAATAATGTTGACGGATCTGCGCCAAATAATTCTGAAAGTGACACCTTCTCCAAACATTTCCCTGGTGTTTTGTAGTAACGTGTGATAAAGGACATTATCACACGGTTGCCTGGGGCGCGGATGCCCGCCTGTGCTTATCTACCCAACCGGCGTGCCCCAATCCACGCTCCTCCGCAACTGCGCCTTCAGCACCTTCCCGCCGGGATTGCGCGCCAACGGCTCCTGACGCATCACCAGGTATTGCGGGACTTTGAAATCCGCCAAGCGCTCGCGCGCAAAAGCCAGAATATCGCCCGCATCCGGCTTGGGGCCCGGCCGCACCACGATCACCGCGCCCACTTTCTCGCCCATCATCTCGTCGGGCACGCCGAGCACCGCTACTTCGAACACGGCGGGATACGCGGCCAGGACGCTCTCCACTTCCACGCAATAGACGTTCTCGCCGCCGCGGTTGATCATGTCCTTCTTGCGGTCCACGATGCGGACGAAGCCGTCGGCGTCGATGCGCGCCAAGTCGCCCGTGTGCAGCCAGCCATCCACGAAAGTCTGCGCGGTGGCTTCGGGCTTGTTCCAATATCCCTTTACCACGTTGGGACCACGCACCAGCAGCTCGCCCACGCCCGAGTGCGCATCCACCTCGAACAGCGTCAGGTCCACCACGGGCGCGGCGAAGCCCACCGAATCGGGACGGCTGCGGGCGTATTCGTGCGGCAGGAAGGTGGCCACCGACGTGGTCTCGGTGAGGCCGAATCCATTGCCCAGGCGCGCCTCGGGGAAAGCCTCAAGAAGGCGGCCCACCAGCGCGGGGGCGATAGGCGCGCCGCCGTACATCACCCATTTGATGGCGCGCGCATCGATTGCGGCGAAATTGGGCTGATTCAAAGCCAGCCAGTAAATCGCGGGCACCGACACCAGCAGATTGATGCGCTCCGCGCCGATGGCGGCCAGGAACGCCTGCACCTCGAACGCGGGCATAATCACCGTCGTTCCGCCCGTTTCGCAGGTGGGCAGAAGCTGGCTGTTGCAGCCGGTCACATGAAACAGCGGCACCGAGATCAGATTGCGGACGCTGCCATCGGTGGGCAGCGTCATGATGCGGTGGCAAGTCTCGGTGTTCGCCAGGAAGCCTTCGTGCGTGGTCATGGCGCCTTTGGGAAAGCCGGTGGTGCCGCTGGTATAGAAGATGGCGGCTACATCCCGCGGCGTCCAGTGTTCGGTGACAAACGGCGGGCCGTCCGGCAGCGCCTGCCCTGGAAGAAAGGTGAACGCCGCGCCCGAGTCGGAGAGCACGTACGCCACTTCCGGTTCGCTGAAGCGGGTGTTGACGGGCACTACGATGGCGCCCGCCAGTTGCGCGCCGAAGAATGCCAGGCACCAAGGGAGACCGTTGGGCAGGTGAATGGCTACGCGGCCGCCGGGGCGCAGGCCGCTTCCGCGCAGGCCGCCGGCCACCCGCGCGGCGCGGTCCCACAGTTGTCGATAGGTGACGCGCTCGCCGCCCAGCTCGACGATGGCTTCGGCTTGCGGCGTCTTCTCCACGGTGGCGCGCAGCATTTCGACCAGCGAAGCGGGGCGGCCGTCATAGTGCGCGATGCCGTCGCTCGTGCGCGTGATGCCGCTGTCATCGAATGGCCGGATCATCGGTACGCCCCCTGCCGCTCGAAGATCCGCCGCGGATTGTCCACCAGCATTGTCTCGATCTGCGCATCCGTCACGCCACGGGCGCGCAACGCCGGCAACACGTCCTTGTGGATGTGCAGGTAGTGCCAGTTGGGGATCAGCGGCGCGGCGCGGCCCGGAATCCAGTCGTTGAAGCACGCGGCGTCGTGCGAAAGCACCATTCTGCCGGCGTGGCCGCGCTCGCACATGCGGACCACGGTGTTCACGCGGTCTTCGAAAGGCAGGAACGTGTCGATGCCGAAACGATCCATACCCAGGTACGATCCGCGCGCGATGAGTTCTTCCAGATACGCGATATCGGTGGTATCGCCGGAGTGGCCGATGACCACGCGCGAAAGGTCCACACCTTCCTGTTCGAAGATCCGCTGCTGTTCCAGTCCGCGCCGCGTGGCCGCGTGGGTGTGGGTCGAAATGGGCACGCCGGTTTGGCGATGCGCCTGCGCCACCGCGCGCAACACGCGCTCGACTCCGGGAGTGACGCCCGGCTGGTCGGTGGCGCATTTGAGCATGGCCGCGCGCACACCCGTGCCGGCGATGCCCTCTTCGATATCGCGCACGAACATTTCCACCATGGGCTCAGGGCCGTCGAGGATGGTGCCGGGGCCCTGGAAGTGAAAATGAAACGGCAGATCGTTGTAGGTGTAGACGCCGGTGGCCACCACGATCTGAAGCGGCGTGAGCGCGGCCACCCGCTGGATGCGCGGGATGTACCGGCCCAGGCCGATCACGGTAAGGTCCACGATGGAGCGCACGCCGAGCGCGTAAAGCTCGTTCAGGCGCGCGGCCGCGTCGGCGATGCGCCGCTCTTCGTCGCCCCAGATATCCGGGTAGTTCTGTAGGATTTCGGTGGAAAGCACGAAGACGTGTTCGTGCATCAGGGTGACCCCGAGTTGCGCCGCATCGAGGGGTCCCCGCACTGTGTGGATGGAAGCCATCCCGCGTAGTATATCGAATCCGGGCTGTGAAACAATCGCCGCTGACGTTCCGGCGAACTGCGCTGCGCGGTGGGGCAGGAGTCCGGTCCTGTCGGGATGGGCCTGCGGCCCACCAATCGTGATGAAAACCCTGTGGGGCGGCGCCATGCGCCGCCGCGGAGCCTTTTAGCCCCACCGAGGGCGAGCCTGCTCGCCGAAGAGCGGGCTTGCTGGCCGAAGAGCGGCCTTGCTGGCCGAAGAGCGGGCTTGCGAGGCCCGCGCAGGCTGCGAGCCTGCCCCACAGCGGCGGACAGAATGCAGAAACGCAGTGGGTTTTCGACCGTGGGCGTCCTCCAGGCCCCGCTCCGCACGTGGCGAAAACACACAGGCCGACGTGGACGTCGGCCGCAGGACTGGAGTCCTGCCTCACAATCAATTGCGGATTATCTTTTCAAGTTGAGGGCTTGAAACTGGGCGGCGGAGATATGCACCTCACCATCCACCGAAAACCACAGCCGCCCTTCCGCGCCGCTCACGAACTGCGCACTCCGCAGCGTGGCGGCCGCCGCGACCGACGACGGCAACGTGGACTTCAAATCCAGCCCTTTGCGAATCGACGACTCGATGCCGCTGGCGATCTTCTCCTTCAAGGACGTGCCAAGCGAACCAGACTGCAATACCTCGCCAAGCGATCCATCGGCATCGATCTTCTGCACCTCCGAAGCTAACGAGATGGCATCCGTTCCAGACGGCGCTCCCGCCGACGGCGTCAGCTTCACTACGACCACTGCGTTGCCGCCCACCAGCCTCTTGACCATATCCCGGCCGAGAGCCTTGATGCATCCCCAACGCTCAAAGTGCACGTGCGCGGTCAGAATCGCGGACGGAGAGGCGGGGACGAGTGTGGCACTCTCAACGGTGAGCCGCTCGCCGCAGCGGTCCGAGCGGTTGAGTTGGGAGGCAAGCAGCGCGGCGATGTTATCCTGCAGATCGCGCAAATCCGCCGTCAACGCCAGCTTGAACAGCCCTTGCGGACCGCTCGAAACCGCTCCCCAAGCGGTGATTTGGACCGCCTGTCCTTTGACGTCCAGCGAGGTCTTGACCGGGGGGATCTTCAGTTCGAGATCTTCCGCCCGGGCTTGCGGGGCGCACATCAGCGCGACCCAGAGGAGTATATGAAACCGCATCCAATGCTGTAGATGCCTCGCCCGCCTGCGCAGTTACAGCGGCGTGGGGCGGGCGCGCCCGCAACCCGCCGGAGTCGGCGAAGCGTCTACCGCTCCGGTGGGTACGGAATGCTCTCGGTCCACGAACCGCGAGAGTGGGAGAACTCGTACACGGTGCCGCAGCCTTCTCCGCCGCAGCCGTTCGATCCTCCCCGCGTGGTTGCGCCGTAGAGCACGCTCCGGCTGTTGCCGAACACTACGCCCGCACGGAGAATTGCGCCGTCACTTCCGCCGCTGAAACTGTAGTGGACGCTCTCGCTCCACGTGCCGCCGCCAGGTGTCAGCTTGTACACCGCACGCTTGCTGTGCGCCCCGCCTAATACGGCGGTGCCGTAAAGCGCTCCGCTGCTGTCGATGTGAGGCTGAAGATTACGTCGCTGCCCTGAGTCACGCCGTAAAGCTTGCCGTCGCTGCCTTCGATTAGCGAGTTCACGGTGGCGTTACCGCACAGCCCGAAATCGTGCAGAGTCGTGAACTTGCCGGCCGGCGTCATCTTGTATATCGTGCCGTGCTGAGTGGAGCAATCGGACTGCTCCACGCCATAGAAATTGCCGTCGGTGCCCTGTAGCGCGATACCGTCGCCCTGGAAGGGAAGGGTGGCCACCCTCGTGAAAGAGCCGGCGGGCGTTACCTTGTAGAAGTAGCCGTTGTGCGTCCCGTAGGTGAAGGCGGTTCCGTAATAGTCTCCGTCCGCGCCGTAAATCGGCGTAGCGGGGCGGTCTGTACCGGGGAACTGGTAAACGGCCGACACATTGCCGTTAACATCGCTGGCCCCGATGCCAGTCGTGGCGTTGGAGAAGTTGTAAACGAGCCCAAACAGCCTGCCCTTCGGTAGGTTGCCCGCCAGCCGGGGTCATAACGAGGCCGTGAGAGGGGTACCTGTGCTCGCTGCCCGCCGTCGAGGATACCGAGACAACATTGCCGGAACTGCTTGCGACCTGCTTGATCGAAGAGTAGAACAGACTATTTGCCGCTGTGGTTCCTGGGGCTGACTCGACGATGTTGGGCGGGTCAGGGAAGGCCGCAACGGTAGTCGCAGTTCCCTGGGTTGTTAGGGAGAAGATAAGGGCGGCGGACGCCTGCACGAAGAACATGCCAGGCGACGCCTCGGCGATCCCGAGGGGCTCGGAGTTTTGGCTAGTCATGTATGCAACTACTCTATACGTAGCTGCGGATGCGGAGCCCACCACGCCGGTGGCGAGGGCACATAGCGCCAGTAGGAGAACGCCTCGCGAGTGTTCAGTCATAGGTTCGAGGTCCTTTCGAATCAAGTTGAGCGACAGGGGTGTCGGGACACCGGCATGCCGCTCTTCAGAATGTTATCGATAGACCTGGAGGCCGGACGGATACGGGCCGTTGCCATCGCCTATGTGCCGGTGCAGATGTGCATTAATGGGGGTAAGGGTTGCAAGGCCAAGGGTTGCCACGAGCAGGGTGATGTGCGTGTTCGCGGCGAAAGGAGTGCGCGTACTGTACAGATGCATCCGGTCCTCCAGGCGCGTGAATCCGGGGTTCAAGGCGGATGTGACCAACGTTAGTTTTACGTTCAACGGTTCGTTCGTCAATCCGATATCGGCCATGGTTCCGGATGCCACGGCCGCGGACTATCCGGGCGATCGATTGCGGTCACCTCGAACGGCACGACGCCGGGCAGCGGAATTGTTTGGGCCATCGCGACAGCGGCGGGCGTGGCGCAAATCGCGCCCGGCCCCGGCACCTTATACGCTAACGTGGTCCAGTCCCGATGAATTCACGGCGTCCCCGTCTGCATTGCCCACCGTGGTGAACGGGAACGCGTACATTCCCACTTACGATCGGGGCATTCTGGCGTCTCAAAATGACGTGGGGCAGGACTCCAGTCCTGCACGGGCCCTCCAGGACTCGCTTTTCGCGGCAGGCCGACGTGGACGTCGGCCGCAGGACTGGAGTCCTGCCCCACAATCGAGCGTGAAAGGGTCCTTCACGCCGCCGGAGCCGCCATACGGCTTGTCCTGCACTTCCATGATCAACTTGGCTCCCGCAGCCAGCGCCTGCTGCGCTACCGCGTCGGCGTCGTCCACATGCACGCTACGCATTTCGGGGAAGCGCGGAGTCTCGTCGACGACCATCACGTGCGAATCGCCGATGCGGATCCCGCAGGCTTACTCATGATTCGCCTCCCGCGCTGAACGCCGCCATGCGCTTCTTCATCTCCTCGGTGGACACGTCCTCTTTGTGCGTGGCGAAGTGCCAGCCGTGTCCGAACGGGTCTTCGAACTGGCAGACGCGATCGCCGTAGAACTGGTCCGCGAGCGGCCGCCGCACCGTCGCTCCGGCGGCTTCCGCCCGCGCGGCCAACGCATCCACGTCTTCCACGTAAATGTGGATCATGACCGGCGAGCCGCCCAGCGTGCGCGGACCCACGAAGCCCACTTCCGGATGCTCGTCCGCCAGCATGATGTTGGCTTTGCCGATCTTGATTTCGGCGTGTCCGATTCTGCCATCGGGACCGGCCAGGCGCATGGTTTCCGTCGCGCCAAATGCTTTCTTGTAGAACTCGATGGCCTCGTTCGCGCCCTTGATGCACAGGTACGGCGTGGCGCCTTCGAAACCCTCTGGAATTGCCTTCACTGTGTTTGCCATGCACCTATTGTCGACCAACGCGGCGGGGCTTGTATTGTAAAAAATTGTAGGGCGGGCAATTCTGGCCAATGCCACCTAGTTCCATTTCCGGCAAACTGCGAGGCCAAGTGGGGCAGGACTCCGGTCCTGCGCGGGTCCTCCAGGACCCGCTGTGGGCGGATTCACACAGGCCGACGTGGACATCGGCCCGCAGGACCGGAGTCCTGCCCCACGATTTAACATGGCATTGGGTAATTCCGGCGGTGCTACTCAACCAGCGGAACATGGTTGAGATGTTCCGTACGCTGCGCGATATACGCGGACGGATTGATGCCCGAAAAAGCGCGGAAGTCGCGGATGAAATGGGCCTGGTCGAAGTAGCCGCAATCCGCCGCGACCGCCGCCCATTCCACCGGGCGCCCCGCGCCGATCCGCCGCAGTACCCGTTGGAATCGGCGCACGCGGCAAAACAGTTTGGGCGTGAGTCCCACTTCGCCGCTGAACACCTGAATGAATCGCTTCGCGCTCAGGCCGATCTGCCCCGTCACGTCCGCGATGGTGCGCGTGTGCGGCAGGCCATGAAACTCGCGCAGCGCGTATGTAACGGCCGGGTGCCGCTCCCACCGCTCGGCGGCCCGCGCCAGCAGGACCCGCTCCATCACGCGCAGCCTGGCTTGCGGCGTGGCGGCCTCCAAAAGCCGTTCCCGCAACTGGTCCGCCAGCCGGCCCCATAAATCCTCCAGCGAGACCAGCGTATTATGCAGCGCGCTCGCGGGCAGCCCGAGAAACGGGAATGCGCCGCCCGGTTTGAAGTGTACGCCGGCCACGGTATGCTGCTCCGCCGTGTCGATCACGAAGAATTCCGAATGCGCACCTACCACCACCGGTCCGCGCAGCGTTTGGAATTTCTCGGGTTCGTGCGGGTCGTACACACGCGTCAGGTCTTCATTGAGGTTGACGACCAGTTCCATGGAGCCGTCCGGCAGCAGACGCTCTTTCTTGTGCGGCTGTTGGTAGCCTTCGTACAGCCACAGCAATCCCACGAATTCCGATAGCGGCGGGGCGGGGATGTAGCGGTACGACTGCATCAGTTCCATCAAACCACAGCCGCACAGTCAGCGGGAGCCGAAGGCCGTGGCGCGCACGCTGCCGTGCGGGATGAGATCGGATGGGATGTGGGCCAGTGCCAGGCTCCAATCGCTTCCCTGCATCGCGGCCACCTGCAGGACGCGGCCCGTACCGACATCGATATGCAATAGACGAATACCGTCTGCGGCGCCGGGATCGCTCGGTTGGATCACATACAAATCCTGCCCATCGGGACTGACCGCCATGCGGTTGACGTGCACCAAGGGAGCGATGTGGCTCACGCGGCCGCTGGACGGCTGGATCACATAGACGCCATCGCGTGCCGCATCGGGACAGGCGCCGCGGCGATCCACCTTGAACCCGAACGCTTCCGCGAGAAAAAGGCGATCCGGAGCGCCCGCGAGCATGAGCAGGACCGGCTCATTGCAAGCCCCGTGAAGATCCGGCAGATCGACCGACCTGGTGGCTGTGGCCTCATGGGACTCCGGACCGACGCTCCACAGCAGGCCCTGTCCGCGCACGCCGTAGCTAAAGAGGTAGAAGCGGTTTCCGGCCCATGCACCTGTGAATGGTCCGGTGGCCGGAAGCGGAAGCCGGCGCGCCAGCGACATGGAATTCACGTCGAAGATATCCAAAGACGGATCGGGGGTGTTCGTGACGCCGAAGACCCAACGCCCATCGGGCGACGGCTGCAGGTTGTAGGCACCGGTCGCTTTTATGGTGGGCAAGCGGCTCAAGGTCCTGGCATCGAACACGTCCACGCCGCTCTTGCCTTGCGTGAAGAGGAATCGGCCATCCGCGGAAGGCCAGCCAAATAATGCCGGCGCGGCGAGAAGATAAAGGTTCCGCGAGGCCAGGTCGAGCGAATACAAACCATAGCTTGTCTCGTGTGAAGATCCGCTGTTCGTTGCGGTATCTTTCATCGCGGTATCCTTCTTTCGGATCGCAAGATTCTTCTTCGCGACATAGAGCCGGGTGCCATCCGGGCTGGCAGCGACGCTTTCCACTTTTCCCAAGGCGCCGATCTCGCCCAGTTTCCCGAGGGTGGAGCTATAGATCTCGATGCGTCCCGCGCGGCTCGCCGCCAGGACCGCCAACTCCTGGGCACCGCTTGCCGCGGCCGCCAGCAACCCCATCGATACTGTGAAGAATGCGCGCATAGCTCCCTACCTCACCGGCTTATCGGGGTCCGGCACTTTCGGCTTGGCCGGAGGCGGCGGCGAAACCGGTTTGGACGGTTTCTTCGCCGCGGGCGCTTGGTACCCCGGCGGGGTCACCATGATGATGCCCGTATACACTGGCACCGGAACGTCGACTTCGACGTCAACCTCCTGGGTCGGGTTGACGATAACCACCGGCGGTAGGGCGGGTGGCACGTATGCCGCGTCGCTGGGCGCGGGACTTGGCGCAGGGTCGTACGCCATTTCAGTGGAGACGGACACAGCGCGTGCGCTGCCCGCATGCAACGGCGGACGGACCGCGTCGAGGCGCGCCGCGGGAAATGGCGGAGACGGCAGCGCCAGCGCGAATACAGCCGTCGCCAACGGCTCTTTGGGGCGAGTGGCGAAGTTCGGATCGATTTCGCGCGATTCCGGCGTGTAAACGGCGTAGGTGGTATTCGCGTTCAGAAACAGCCGCGGCGCCGCGGGCGGCTTCCAGTCTTCGCCAGGCGCCAGCGCGCCCCAGCCCACCAGTTTGGCGCTCTTCAGCCAATACACGTCGCCCGGCTTGAACACCGTGCTTTCGCCGGGTATCCAGACCCAACCCGTGCCCTCCAATAGCGTCCAGCGGCCGTAATGATACGGCAGCCAGCCCCACGCATCGTCGCCGATCCAGGTGTAGCCGAGACCGTCGTACCAAAGCCATCTGCCGTTGCGGAATGGCGCCCAGCCGGCCGGCGCCTTTGGCTTCCAGACGGCGCCGAAATCGCCGGTCTGGATCCAGACGCCGTATGCATCCAGGTCGGCGAGGCCATAGCTCAGCGCCGGAACATGCGCCGCGGACGTGGTCGATTGCAGCACTTTGTCGCGCTCGTCGCACCAGCGGTCGGTTTCGAGCGGCGGAATCTCGCGATTCAGAAAAAAGCGGGCGGGGTGCGCCGGGTCCAGCTTGACCATCTGGCCCGCGGTCAAATCGAATTCGGCGGTAGGGGAGGAGAAGCGCGCCACACCGTCCGACACCGCGATCTGGCTCCATGGATCGCGCGCTTCAAGGCGCAGGCGAGCGCCTTGATGGATGGTCACCTGCGCTCCGGGGACAGCCACCACCAGCGCGTCCTTGCCTTCGGCCGCGCCGGTGAAGTAGGCCAAGCCGTGGTCCAGGGAGATCAGCGTGATGCGTTGCCCTGTGGAAAGGCGCGTGTAATCGGAAAGCTCGGCGAGGGAATCGGGGCCCAGGCGCAAGACGTTGCCATCGTCCAGTTCCACTTCGACGCGCGCGGGTCCTGCGGTGCGCAGCCACGACAGCTCGCGCAGGGGCAGATTGCGTTGCGCCGCCTGCCAATCGTCGGCGGCCTGCAGTTGGACCTGAACATCGCCGTCGTAGTCGCCCACGCGGGCGTAGCGCGCCTGACCGGCGGACAGCGCGATCGGGAGCAGCCACAGAGCCAGGCGTCTCATGAAATTCCGGTTTGCTCAGACGTTTGACGCGGCGCGGGGCGCGAGCGTTTAGGAATGTTTGAAAAAGATTTGAAGAAACACGCATGCCGGCGTCCCACCCTGCGGGAGCGTCGTGGCCGGCACCGCGTATTCAGCAGCGGCATGGTCTTCAAGCTAACCGCGCAACCCGACGGATCGTGAAACGAGGACATGCTCTGTCGCTTCCGCGGCTTGGCCGGTGGAGCGTCGCCCATGGACGACCGCGTGGTTCTCGGCGGACAGTTCAGCCTCTGCCCCACCGGGTGTGGAGTTGTCTTCAAGGTCGCGCAGTAAGCTTGTCGCCGGTGTGGTAGATTCCCAATGTGAGCCGCACCGGCGATATTCGAAGACGCAACTTCCTCCTGCGCGCTCTGGGGCTGCCTTTCCTCCGCCGTCTGCAAGGGCAGAACCCAAGCGCGGGGGGCGAGTTCCATCTGCATCCGCACTATCGCGCGGAGACGCCGCTGGACGCCCTACGGCTTAAGGTCGATGCAAAGCTCGACGATTTTCCGACGGAAGAGGCGCACGACCAGATCGCCGCCATTCTGGCGCAATGGCGCGCCGCGCTGCTGGAATCGCCGCGTAATATTCGGACTATCGAGAAAGTCTTAGCGCTCGATTTTCAGGGAGCATCGCCCCGGCCGGCGGAATCGCGGATCGTGCGTCCTGGACCTGCGCTGGAAATTCGCCGCGTCACGTTCGCGGCCGGCGCCTCCCTCGGGGCGGAACCTTTTCATCGGGAGTTGCAGTCCACTCTGGCTAGTTACGCGACGATCTTGACCGCCGAATTCCAAGTGACTCGGATCGAGATCGCGCCCAGCCGGCTGCACACTCGCGTCCGGTATGAATTGGTGGGCAGCGGCCCGGGCTTTCACCGGGAGCAGCGTGTGGGCGAGTGGGAACTCGAATGGCAAGCCGGTCTGGTGCGGCGCTGGCGAATGTCCGAAGAGTCCCGCAGCCGGTCCGCCGCGCCCTGGTATGCCGATGTGACCGCGCAGGCCTTCGGCGGCAATCCGTCTTACTCCCAGCAGTTGCTGCGCGGAGTCGACTATTGGCGCACGGTCCTCGACGGGGCTTGCGGAATCGATATTTACGGCCACAACGGAATATCCGCCGGCGACATCGACGGCGATGGATTCGACGATCTCTACATCTGCCAACCGGCCGGCCTTCCCAACCGGCTGTATCGGAACCGGGGCGACGGCACCTTCGAGGACATCACCGAAGCCTCGGGTGTCGGCATCCTGGAAAATACGGCTTGCGCGCTTTTTGCGGATTTCGACAACGACGGACGCCAGGATCTGGTGGTGGTGCGCGCGAACGGCCCGTTGCTCTTTTTGAACCAGGGCGGCGGCAAGTTCCGCCACCAGCCTGGCGCATTCCGTTTCGCCAACGCTCCACAGGGAACCTTCACCGGGGCGGCCGCCGCCGACTACAATCGCGACGGTTGGCTGGACGTTTATTTCTGCCTATACGCTTACTACCAGGGCGCGGATCAGTATAAATATCCGGTGCCCTACTATGCGGCGGAGAACGGACCTCCCAATTTCATGATGCGTAATAACGGGGATGGCACCTTTCGCGATGTCACGGCGGAAACGGGTCTCAATCGGAATAATACGCGCTATAGCTTCTGTTGCGGCTGGAGCGATTACAATGGCGACGGATGGCCCGACTTATATGTCGTGAACGACTTCGGCCGCAAGAACCTATACCGTAACAACGGCGACGGCACGTTTACCGACGTGGCGGCCGAGGCAGGGGCCGAAGATATTGGCGCGGGCATGAGCGTGTCGTGGCTGGACTACAACAACGACGGTTCGAACGGCCTCTACGTGGCGAATATGTGGACAGCGCCCGGCGTACGCATTTCGGCGCAGGACGCCTTTCAAAAGGGCGCGCCGGACAGTGTCCGCGAATTCTACCGCAAACACGCCATGGGCAACTCGCTATTTCTTAGCCCCGCATCTCCGGGCCGCGACCGTGAGGAACCGTTCCAGGATGCCACCGCGCACGCTGGCGTGGGGATGGGCCGCTGGTCGTGGTCGAGCGACGCCTGGGACTTCGACCATGACGGCTACTGCGATCTGTACGTAACGAATGGCATGTTATCCGGCCCCATACGCGCCGACTTGAATAGCTTCTTCTGGCGGCAGGTAGTGGCTAAGTCGCCGAATGAAGCCAAGGCGGCGCCCGATTACGAACAGGGTTGGAACGCCCTCAATGAACTGATTCGCGCGGATTATACGTGGAGCGGCTTCGAGCGCAACGTAGTCTACGCGAACAACCGGGATGGCACGTTTTCCGATGTGTCCGGCGCGGTTGGGCTGGATTTCATCGAAGACGGCAGGGCATTCGCATTAGCGGATTTCGATCATGATGGACGGCAGGAAGCGTTGCTGAAAAACCGCAACGCGCCGCAACTGCGGATGCTGAAAAACGTGGTGGAGCGATTGCCGCCATCCATCGCTTTCCGCTTGCGCGGCGTGAAGAGTAATCGGGATGCAATTGGCGCGACGGTCACAGTGGAAACCGACGGACGCCGGCAGAACAAAACGGTGCAGGCGGGGTCGGGATTTCTTTCGCAGCACAGCAAAGAGGTGTTCTTCGGCCTGGGCGCGTCAAAAGGGCCGGTGAAAGCGACCATCCGGTGGCCGAGTGGCCTTGTGCAGCAGATCCAGGATTTGCCGCCCAACCATAGAATCCGGATCGACGAGGGCGCCGAACCATCGTCCGTGGAACCGTTCCGCGCTGCACCGTTGCGCGCCGTTTCCAGTCCGCAAGATGGCGAAACGCTTCCGGCGACGGTGGAGACCTGGCTGCTTTCGCCGGTTCCCGCGCCCGCCTTGCCTCCATCCGCCGTGCGGGGCAAGCCGGCGATTCTGCATTTCCGCGAGCCAGACGCCGCAGGTCAACCGGACGACTTAGTTGCCACTTACAACATCCTTTATCGCTATGTGTTTGACAGGCATCGCGACTTACCGCTCCCCGCTGCCTTCCTCATCGACGAGCGCGGAGACATTGCAAAGGTTTACCAGGGGCCGATCGCGCTGGCGCATATCGAGGATGATGCCCGAAACATTCCACGAACCAACGCGGAGCGTCTGGCGAAGGCGCTGCCTTTTCGCGGCGTCAGCGAGACGTATGCGTACGGGCGAAACTCGCTCTCTTTGGGTTCGGCGTTCTTTCAGCGCGGCTATTTCGACCAGGCGGAGACTGCATTCCGGCAGGCTCTGCGCGACGATCCATCAAGCGCCGAAGCCTGTTACGGGTTGGGCAGCGTCTATCTGAAGCAGGAGAAAACGGGCGACGCCCGGGAGAACTTCGAACGGGCGGTGAAGCTTAGCCCAAGCTATCCCGATACCTTGCCAAACGCCTGGAACAACCTCGGCCTGCTGGCTACACGCGAGGGACACATGGACGAAGCCGTCGCCCACTTTCAGAATGCGCTACGGGTCAGTCCCGATTATTGGATCGCGCTGGAGAATCTTGGGAACGCTTACCGCCTGCAAAAGCGTTGGGATGAAGCGCGGAAGACACTGGCGCGCGCGCTGGCGGCCAGACCCCAAGACCCCGAAGCGAATTACAACCTGGCGATGGTGTTTGCGCAAACCGACGATCCGGAGCGTGCCTACGAGTATCTGCGGAAAGCCTTGCAGCTTCGTCCCACTTACCCCGAAGCGCTGAACAATCTGGGCGTGCTCTATCTGCGAACCCAGCGCCGGGACGAAGCCGTTGCCAAGTTCGAAGAGTGCATTCGCGTGGCGCCCGGATTCGACCAGTCATACCTGAACCTGGCGCGCGTATACACTCTGGAGGGTGCGCCGGAGAAGGCGCGGGCGGTGCTCAGCGACCTACTGAAGCAGCATCCGGGTCACCCGCAGGCGCAGCAGGCTGTGGACCAATTGCGGTAATGTGGGGCAGGACTCCAGTCCTGCGCGGGTCCTCCAGGACCCGCACACAAGCACAGGCCGGCGTAAACGCCGGCCGCAGGACTGGAGTCCTGCCCCACGAATAGACTACAATGTGCTTCAAAGTGGGCTTCACTCGTCGCAAGATACGCCAGTTACGGATCTTTCAATTGTCTTGCGCGCTAGTGGCCATGGCCGCGGGCGCGCAAGATGCGGGGACGATCGAAGGCTACGTTCGCGACTCGCACGGCCGGCCGGTTGCCGTTGCCACCGTGCACCTACAAATAAAGACGACGGGCGAAACTCTCACGGCACACACGGACGCGTCTGGCGCCTATCGTTTCACCGCACTTAGCGCCGGCGCCTATCTGCTGCGCGCGGAAGGCGGCGCATCGGGCGAGGCTGCCACCGTTCCGGTCACCCTGGGAGACCGGGAGAATAAGAAAATCGATCTCACGGTAGAGTATGCTTTCTTCGACGAGCCTAACTTCATCGTGGCAGGCGTGATTGACCCTGTCAGCCACGGCGGCCATGGTTCCGACACGGTGCTGCGCTCGGCTGAAGCGCTGGCGAAAGAGACCGCGGCATTGGGCGAACGGCAGGGGTCCGCCGAGAAGCGCGGAGACGCGCTCAAAGCCGTGCGCGAGGTTCAGCGCGCGGCGGAGATGGACCCCAACGAGCCGAATCTGTTCGATTGGGGATCTGAGCTGCTGGTGCATCGCGCGGCCGAGCCCGCCACGGAAGTTTTCACAAAGGGACATCGGCTGTTCCCGCACTCGTTGCGGCTGTTGTTGGGCCTGGCCGCGGCCTGGTACGCGCGCGGCGATTATGAGCGGGCGGCGCGCTGCTTTTTCGAAGCCTGCGACCTGAATCCCGGCGATCCCGCCCCATACCTGTTTCTAGGCAAGGTGCAAAGTGCCGAGATCGCCACGCTGCCGGGTTATGCAGAGAGGCTGGCACGATTCGCGAACCTTGACCCCGATAATGCGTGGGCCAATTACTATTACGCGGTGGCTCTGTGGAAGCAGCGCAAACCGGCGGAGGATTCCGAAACACCCGCGCGCGTGCGGGAGCTTTTGCGAAAGGCCCTCCGTCTGGATCCGGGTCTGGGCGCGGCTTACTTGCAACTGGGAATTCTCTATTCCGGCCAAGACGACGACGCCGAGGCCATCGCCGCATATCTAAAGGCCATCGAAGTTAGTCCCGGCATCGATGAGCCGCATTATCGCCTGGGCCAAGCCTACGCGCGCACTGGGCAAAAGGACAAGGCCCGCCAGGAATTGGACACTTACCAACGGATGTCGAAGAAGTCACAGCAGGATATCGAGCGCGAACGAAGCGAAATCCAGCAGTTCGTGATCGAGTTACGCACACCGCACTAACTAATTGTCTTTGTCATCGGATTCACAAACATATCGTAGAGCCCTGGCCGCGATGCGCTTGACCATAGCAGAAATATCCGTAGTGGTTCATTTTGGTTTTGGAGGGCGGGCAATTCTGCCCACAGCCGGCTTTCAGCCGGCTCTGGCCGCCTGAAAGGCGGCTGCGGCCAAGATTGGCCGCCCTCCAAACCGACGCCGCCAGCAGCGCCAGTACGATGCTTTTAGAACAGTAGCTTAAGCGCAATCTGAACCAGACGCGGGTTATTCACCGTGGTGTCGATCGAACCGAATCCCGGCGCGCCGAGCAGCGGACAGGCCGCGCAGATGCTGCTGCCAGGCGTACCGAATTGCGGATGGTTCAAGAGATTGAAAACCTCGGCACGGAAATCGAGCCTCATCCCCTCGCGCCATGGCAGAAGGAAATGCTTGATAGCCGAGAAGTCCGTATTCACGAAGTCCGGGCCGGAGAGCGGAGTCCGGGATGCGTTCCCCAGTTCGCCGGAGAGCGGGGATTGAAAGCAGTTGACATTGAAATACTCGCTGATTGTCGGGTTGCTCAACACCGGGTTGCAGACCTGGTTTGGGCGATTCAGGCTGTTTCCATTGTTTTCGAAGTTGACCCCGGAACCGTTGTTCGCCACCACGAAAACCGGGAATCCGGAGGTGACCTTCTGGATCGCAGTTACCTCCCAATTACCCAAGACCGCATTCACCGCACCGTTCCAGTCGCTGCCGAACGCCTTACCCTTGCCGAACGGCAGTTCATATATCACGCTGGCGGTGAAATCGTGATTGAGATTGACTTGAGACAAACCCCAATCCAACTGTTGCCACCCCGGCAGCGGATAGTAAGGCGCACCCAAGTTGCTGCCCAAGCCATCGGTGTATCCCGTGTCGTGGTTTCTTGAATAGGTATAGCCAATCAGCGCATAGAGACCATGCCGGGAGCTCTTGGTTTCAGCCTTGATTTGAAGCGAATTGTAATGAGCCCTCCCGTCGTCGGTCATGTTATCCACGGTGGAGTAAGGGAAGTTTGTCTCGGGAACGCCGAAGGCCGATCCGCCCGGTCCGCAACCCAGGGTGTATCCGGCGACCATGCCGCACGCGGAGGGAGATCCCACATTCAAGTTATTGCCATACACCAGAATGTGGGAAGCGCGGGACCCCGCGTATCCGGCGGTCAACAACACCTGCCCGGGCAGTTGGTGTTCCACGTTCACGTTGAACTGTTGCACCATACCCTGCTTGAAGTTGGGGTTCATCGAATTGATCGTACCCGTGAAATCCCCCGGCGGCGGTGCCGAGGTGACAATCGGAAAGCCTTGCGACAGGGAAATGGCGGGGTAAGGCGTCTGGCCGTAGGTGGTGGCGCAGGCGGAAGTGGCGAATGGACATCCGCCGCCAAAAGCAAATGCATCGGACTCGTAGGAAAAGGGCGGGTTTTGCCATAAGCCCTGGGCGCCCATGTTCCAGGAGGAATCATGATAGATCGCATAGCCTCCGCGTAAAACCGTAGTCTGACTGCCCCAAGGTTTCCAGGCCAAGCCAATGCGCGGTTCGAGAGCCGTCCAGTCCATCTTGACGCCTGCATACTTACCGGCGTTTTGCCCCGGGATCAGGAAAGTCTGGCTGTCCAGGGCGAAATTCGCCTGGCGGTTGAAGGCTTCGCTTTCAGGTGTAACGATGGCCCAAGCCAATCCCAGATTTAATGTCAGATCCTTACTCACGCGCCAATCGTCCTGCACAAACGGACGGTACATTTTCCAGCGCCGCCCGGTAACATCGCCGGTGAACGTTTGATCGTGGATGGCCAGATCGGTGAAGCCCATCAACAGCGACGCGGCGGGGTCTCCGCCCCAATCGCCGGTGATGTCCCAAAATCCGTCCTGGAAGCCGACGGCCAGGACATTCAACTCGTTGGCGCGTATGTTGCCGCCAATTCTGATGTCGTGTTTGCCGCGCACCATGTCGAACGAGTCGGAAATCGAGAAGACGTTGGTGGCGCCCTGAAATGGCGAATATCCGCGGTCGCCCAACGACCAGTAGCCGCTCAACTCCGTGGACGTCAACCCGCAACTAATGCCTCCCAGATTGGCGCCCGGAATGCCGAGTTGGTTGGCTTCGCATGTGCCGCTGCCAAAGGATGTGAAATAGTTGCTGATTCGGTTGAATCCAATGGAGAATTGATTGACCGTCCGCTCGGAGAAAATGTGCGTCTCCGAAAGCGCGGCATTGCGCCCGTGATTGGTGATGTTCTCCGTGCTGGCGAAGGCGCCCTGTTCGGCAAATCCCGGCGAGCCGCCCGGCACGAACGAAACCGCCTGATCGTAGCTGAAGCGCGCGAACATGGTGTCCCTGGCGGAGAAATTGTGGTCCAGCCGGATGTCGAACTCCCCTTCGTTGAGTTTTCTCACAGGCTCGTTCACATAGTTGTAACCGAGCGCCGCGTTGTTGGCGTTGGGTAAAGGATACAGATTGATCATCGACTGTCCGATCGGGTTGATCAGGCCGGCCGGAATCTTATTGCAGTCGACACCCATCGGCTGGCTGCCGTTAGCCGCCACCGGCATGGGACTGCCTGCGCTGTCGCACTGGAAGTGCGGATCGGGCGCGCCTGTCATGTAGGGATTGGTCAGAACCGTTGAGTTCGGATTCCCGAATGCATCGTCGGTGAAATCGCCGTTGCGCATCGCGGCGGTAGGAACCAGACCCACGAACGGAATCCCGTGCCGCTGCATCTTGGCCTGATAATCGGCGAAGAAGAACGTCTTGTCCTTCTGAATCGGTCCGCCCAGCGAGCCGCCGAACTGATTCAAATTGAATTGTTCGGTGTAGCTGGCGAAGAAACTGCGCGCGTCCAAATCCGTGTTGCGGAAGAATTCGAACAGCGACCCGTGAAAGTCGTTGGACCCCGACTTAGTCGTAACCAAAACGGTCGGTCCCGCGCGCGTCCCATATTCCGCGGAGTAGTTGTAAGTCAAAACCTTAAATTCCTGGATAGCGTCGATCGAGGGCAAAATGGCGATGCCGCCCGCGGTCAGTTCGTTGTTGTCGTTCCCGTCGTACAGCCAATCCGTGGAGTTAGCGCGGGATCCGCCCACCGACAGCGAAAACGATCCGCGCGCCGCCACCTCACTGCTGGGGCCGCCATTGAAGAAACTGCTCGGGTTGGTTTCCGTGATCGTGCCGGGAGTCAGCGTAGCCAACTGCACAAAGTCGCGGCCGTTCAGTGGAAGCTCGGCCACCTGCTGGGAAGTGATCACCTGGCCCAGCGTGGGGTTGGCGGTCTCCACAGCCACAGCGGTCGCGGTCACCTCGACGGTCTCCTTCACCGACGCCGGCACCAGCCTGAAATCCACCTCGCGATGTTCGTCCACTTGCAGCCGCACGTCCCTTTGCTCGGCCGGCTGAAAACCGGCGAATTCCACATGGACCGTGAAGGTGGCGACGGGCAACAGCGGCGCCAGATAATGCCCCGATTCGTCGGTCGTGGAAACGCGCGTGACGCCCAGGGAAGGTGCAGTGACCGCCACCTTCGCCCCCACCACCGCGGAACCCGTGGCGTCGGTTACGGTGCCCGAAACGATCCCGGTGGCCTGGCCATAAAGAACCGGACACGAGAGAAACACAAGCAAACAAACGGCCGCCGCGAGCAGCATTCTCCTGGATGGCATGGGCACTCCCTTTCCTGCCACTCCCCGGAGTGGCGATGTAGTATTCTCCCCCTGCAACGCAAATTCTGAAGAGTGGGGAGTGAACTAGTATGACCGGATTATTACGGTCGTGTCAAGGCTTTTTGCGGATGCCACCCGGCGCGCACACGCGGCAGTCGAGCGGCGGCTATAATGGCCTGTAGCCGCCAAGTGGCGAAAGTCCCGGCAGGCTGAAGACTGCCCCTCCGAAGCATGCGAAAACGAACCTGGACCCGGCTAATCCTCCGCATTGCCATCATGGGTGCGGGCTTGACGGGCGTGTCCACGCTCTATCATTACACCATCCACGCCAACAGCACCACGGCGGCGTTGACTTACTTGCTGTTCGTGTTGGGAGCGGCCATGCTGTGGGGCCTGCCGGAAGCCATGCTGGCCTCCATCTATAGCATGCTGTGCCTGGACTACTACTTCATGCCGCCGGTGCCGGCGCTGGGCATCGACGATCCACAAAACTGGGTAGCTTGGTGCACTTTTTTGATTACTTCGTTCCTGGTCAGCCAACTGTCTGCAAGACTCAGGAAGCGGGCCCTGGAAGCTACTCAACGGCAGAGCGAGATCGAGCGCATGTACGCCCTGAGTTGCAGATTGATGCAAGCCAGCGCGGCAACCGCTTTGGCCCAGGGCATTCCCGGACAAGTGGCGGCGATCTTCGGTTGTCCCGGCGTGGCTTTCTTTGACGGGCTTTCCGGACACGTCCATCGCGCCGGAGCCGTTGCGGAAATCTCGGATGCCGCGTTGATCGAGACGGCCGCCTCTACCGATTCGCCGCGGGCGGCCTCCGGGAATACGGCCCTGGTCCCGGTGCATTTGGGCGCCAGTGCCGTCGGTAGCCTGGGATTTGCCAAAGCTGCGATTTCGGCGCCGGCTATGCAGTCGATCGCCAATCTGGTAGCCTTAGCCATGGATCGGGTTCGCAAGCAGGAGGCCGCCGCGCAGGCCGACGGGGCGCGGCGTCATCAGGAACTGAAGTCCATGCTGCTGGACGCCCTGGCGCATGAGTTTCAGACGCCGCTCACCTCCATCCGCGCAGGCGTGCAAGCCATGCTGGCGGAGTCGCCGGGCCGCGATCAGCGGGAATGGCTCGAAATCATGAACGAGGAGAGCAGCCGCCTCAGCGCCATGATGACCGAAGCCATCCAAATGGCGCGCATCGAGGCCGGCCACGTGGACCTCGACAAGCAGACGCACACGGTAGAGGACCTGGTCTACTCGGCCCTGGAGAAACAGATGGCCAACGGTTCCCAAGTCGAAATCGATTTGCCGCAGGGCCTGCCACCGGTTTCCGCCGACGCCGGACTCATCCGCCTGGTGATCCGGGAGATCGCCGGCAATGCCCTGAAGTATGCGCAGCCCGGCGCGCCCATCACGGTGCGCGCGCGCGCCGGGGATACCGCGGTGGTGATCGGCGTCTCCGACCGCGGCCCCGGCATTCCGCCGGACGAGCAGCGCCAAATATTCGAAAAGTATTACAGGGGAACGCAAGGGCGCGGCCATCTGACCGGAATGGGAATGGGTCTGCCCATCGCCCGCCAGGTGGTGGAAGCCCACGACGGCCGCGTCTGGGTGGAGAGCCAGCCCGGCGAAGGCGCCACATTTTCATTTACTCTGCCCTTTGCGCATGAGGAGGCCAGCGTGTGAGCGGAGCCAAAATCCTGGTGGTCGACGACGACTTGCAAATCCGGCGCGTGATGCGCAAGATGCTGGCGGCGCAAGGTTACATGGTGAACGACGCCAGCAGCGGTGAAGAGGCCTTGGACGTGCTGCGCCGCAACCGGCACGATCTGGTGTTGCTGGATCTGGCGATGCCCGGCATGGGCGGCCTGGAAGCCTGCCGTGCGATTCGCGCCGGCTGGGATCTGGCCATTATCATCCTGTCGGTCCGCGATATGGAAAAGGAAAAGATCGGCGCCCTGGATGCCGGCGCCGACGACTACGTGACCAAACCGTTCAGCATGCAGGAACTGCTGGCGCGTATCCGTGCCGGGTTGCGCCGCTCGCCGCTGGCTCCGGAATCCGCGCCTCCGCTGCTCGAAACCTGCGGCCTGCAAATCCACTTCGCCGCCCGCCGCGTGATTGTGGGAGGCCACGAAATCCGTTTGACCCGCACCGAGTTCGACCTCTTGCAGTATCTGGCGGCCAACCCCAATACGCCCATTCCGCATCGCCGCCTGCTGCAGGCGGTGTGGGGGCCGGACTACGGCAACGAGGTGGTGTATTTGCGCGTATTCATCAATCAACTTCGCAAGAAGATCGAACCGGAGCCCGCCAAGCCGCGCTATATATTGACGGAACCTTGCGTCGGATATCAATTCCACATGCCCCATCAGGCGGAAAGCCAACTAGAGACACAGGCATGACCCCCAAAAACGCCGGCGAGCCTTCGCCCGAACTGATCTTTGAAACCCTGAACGCGTACCAACGCACCGCGGCCTTGCGCGCGGCCATCGAATTGGACCTCTTTCGCGCGGTCGGCGAAGGGCCGGGCGACGCCGCCTCGTTGGCGCGGCAGTGCGGCGCCTCTCCGCGCGGCATCCGCATTCTATGCGATTACCTCACTATCCTTGGCTTGCTGGCCAAGGAAGACGGCCATTACCGGCATACACCGACGAGCGCGGTGTTTCTGGATCCCCGATCGCCCGCGTCCATCGCTTCCATATCGCGGTTCCTCGGCCACCCAGCGTTTTCCGAACCCTTCCTGCGCTTGGCGGACATTGTCCGCAGCGGCCATACCGTGCTTCCCGGAGATGGTTCGGTCGAACCGGAGAATCCCGTCTGGGTAGAGTTCGCACACAGCATGGCGCCCATGATGGCGCCCATGGCTGGACCGCTGGGCGGCATCGTGCTCGACGGGCTATCCGGACCGTTGCGCGTGCTGGATATCGCCGCCGGCCACGGCCTGTTCGGCATCGAGGTGGCCAAACTGAATCCGGAAGCGCAGGTCACCGCGCTCGATTGGGCGGCCGTGCTGGAGGTGGCGCGCGGCAATGCGCGCAAGGCCGGCGTGGACGGCCGGTACCATCTGCTGCCGGGCAGCGCGTTCGAGGTCGAGTATGGCGGACCTTACGGCATCGTCCTGCTCACGAATTTCCTGCACCACTTCGATGCACCCACCTGCGTCGGTCTATTGCGCAAAGTGCGCGCGTCGCTGCAGCCCGGCGGCCGTGCGGCGACGTTGGAATTCGTGCCGAACGAAGACCGCATTACCCCGCCCATGGCAGCGGCCTTCAGCATGACCATGTTGGCCAGCACCCCCGCGGGCGATGCCTACACGTTTCGCGAACTGGAGACGATGTATCGGGATGCGGGCTTCGGCAGCATTACCGCGCACCCTATTCCCAGGAGTCCGCACACCGTGGTGATGGGCTCCGCATAACCTGGGTTTGTCACTTAGCCTGGTGGGCGGCAATTCCGCCCCGGCCACGGGAATGCCCCTGACCTGGAAGGCCGCTGGCTGGCGCGCCGGGTGCACATCGCCACCGGGCCTCGTCCCCCCTCTAAATCCAAATCGCACCGCCCCCTCGTATACCCCTTGAAGTCGAAACTTCAATTAAGGAGGGAAGCATGCGAGTAACAACCTACAGAGTAGCTGCGTCCGTTCTGTTGGTGGCATCCGGGGCTTTCGCCGCCAGCCATCGCAACGGCCCGCTGCTGCTGGAAGATCAAACAGCCAACCTGAACGATTTCTACATCTTTCGCAGTTGGGAGCAAGGCCATACCAACGACGTCGTGATGAGCATGAGCGTTCAAGGATTTCAGAATCCGGACAACGGGCCCAGCTATTACAAGTTTTCCAATAGCGTCCTATACCGGTTCAACGTCAACAATGCACGCGGTTTGGATGGCAATCCGGACATGCAAATCGATTTCGTCTTTGTCGACCAGATCACGCCGAATGCGCCTTTCATATCGTATTTGGGCCAGATCACGAGCATCGACGACCCAGGTATTTTTCTGAAAGAGACGTATGTCGTGGTGGTCCGGAACCTGGCCACGGGCACTGCCAGCTTTTTCGATACGGACGTGAACGGCCACGTGCTTTCGGTGGCCCCGCCGAACACCGGGCCGAAGGGCACGCCGAGCTATGAAACGAACCTCGGCCAGCCTTCCATATTTACGCTGGCCAACGGCATGCGCGTGTTTGCCGGCCCGCGCGACGACGCTTTCTATTTCGATAGCGGCGCCACCTTCGATTACCTCAATTTCCGCGCTCCCGCGCCGGTGTTGGCCGGCGCCGCGGATCAGGGCCCGGGGGCCGCGTATCCCAACGCCGTCGACGGCTTTGCCGGCTACAACATCAGCCTGATCGCGGTGGAAGTGCCGATCAACATGCTGACGGCGAACGGCTCGATTCCGACGAACACCACGGACACCAACGCGCACATCGCCGGCTGGGCCACCACTTTGCGGCAGCAGGTAACGGTGCGGCAAAGCCCCAACGATCCGGTGCAATTCGGCGACTATGTGCAGATCGACCGGGTGGGTAACCCGCTGACCGTCGAGTTGTTGATTCCGCTGGGAATGAAGGATTACTGGAACCGCAGCGCTCCGTCGGTCGACCAGCAGTTCGCGCCGCTGATCGCCGATCCGTTCTTCGTGAGTGCGGTGTTGAAGGGCGTGTTCATGCTCAACGTGCCGCCTGCGCCGCGCAACGACCTGTTGAGCGTTTACGTGCCGGACATCACGCGCATCGATCTGACGATTCCGGGGATACCCAACGCGCAGCAGAGCCGGCTGGGTCCACTGGGCGGCGACAATGCCGGATGGCCGTTTGGCGGGCGCCGGCCGGGCGACGATGTGGTGGATATCGGGATGCGCGCCGCCGCGGGCGTGTTGGTTTCGGGGTTTGACGTGGCGCCGAACAACGAGTTGGGGGACGGGGTAAACTCCAACGACGTGCCGCTGCTCGACCGGTTCCCGTTCCATGCACCGCCGCATGCCGGCTATTTGCATAGCCAGGAGAACGGCACCAACGGCCGGGGAATGCCTACCGGGCAGTAATCTTGTGGGGCGGACCTCCAGGTCTGCGCGGGTCCTCCAGGACCCGCTGGAGTCCCGCCCCACGTTTTGAGGATTCAACCAATGCGAACGATCATATTCTTGTTTCTGGGCTGCGGCGCGTGGGCGCAGGTGAATGAGCCCGACCGCTTGTTGCAGGCGTTCAACGACCGCGCCATGGCGGACTCGGTGGCGCGCATGGCGACCGACGAACGCATCAAGATGTACGAGACCCTGGTCAACTACAAGCCGGGCGATTTCCACTATCAAGACCTGCTGGCCGGCGCCTTCATCCAGAAGATGCGCGAGACCATGGATCCCGGCTATCTGGATCGCGCTTCGAAAATTGTGGAGGCGGTGCTCTCCGCCGACGGCGCGGATTACGAGGCGCTGCGGCTGCGCAGCCAGATCGAATTAGAGCGCCACAATTTCACCAAAGTGGCGGAGTATTCGCGTGCATTGATCGCCAGTTCACCGGAAGATCCCTGGAACTGGGGCACGTTGGGCGATTCGCTGATGGAATTGGGCCAGTATGACAAGGCCGCCGAGGCCTATCAGCGCATGGTCAACATGCGGCCGGACCTATCCAGCTACAATCGCGCATCGTATTACCGCTTCGTGTCCGGCGATGCCCCAGGCGCCATCGAAGTGATGAAACGGGCCATCGGCGCGGGCAGCCGGTCCATGGAAAACGTGGCATGGTGCGACGTGGATTTGGGGAACATGTACTTCAAGATTGGGCAGGTGAGCGACGCCGAGCGGGCCTACCTGTCCGCCCTGCGGGCCTTTCCGGGCTACTATCCGGCGCATGCGGGATTGGGGCGCGCATACGCCGCGCAGGGAAAAATTACGGAAGCGATCGACAGTTATAAGCGGGCGCAATCCGCAGTGCCGCTGGTGGAATATGCGGGCGCATTGCAGGATCTTTACGCGCGCGCCGGCCAGGCGGAAGAAGCTCGCAAGCAGGCGGAGATGGTGGACATGATCGACAAGATGGAGCAGGCCAGCGGGCTGAATGTGAACCGGAATCTGGCCATGGCCTACGCGGATCGCGATCGCAAGCTGGATCGCGCGCTGGCGCTGGTCGAACGGGAATTGAGCGGCCGGCGGGACATTTACACTTACGATGCGCTGGCGTGGGCGCTCTACAAGAACAAGAAATACGAAGAAGCCGGCAAGGCGAAGGAAAAGGCCCTGGAACTGGGTACGCCAGAGCCGGCGTTTTACTATCACGCGGGGATGATCGAGCGCGCGCTCGGCCAGACGGACCAGGCGCGCAAGCATTTGGAAAGGGCGCTGGCGCTGAACGCGCGCTTCGATCCGCGCCAGGCGCCACTGGCCGAAGCCGCCTTGAAGGAGATCGCACAATGAAACGTTTGGGCTTGTTTTTATTTTGCGCCGGCGCGCTGGCGGCGTCCGACGATCCGGTAGGCCGCATGCTCGACGAAAAGTTGACCGTGGCGCAGCGCAACAACGCCTGCTTCGCGCTGCGCGGCAACCGCTCGCAAGAGGTGGTGGCGGCCATGCGCGGCGCTTTGGCCAGCGAGGTGGTGCGGGCCTGCGCGGCGCGCAACCTGCGGGAGGCGGGTGCGTTGGACGAGCTTAAGAGCGCCCTCGCCGCGCCGGAACCGGAAGTCCGCGCGGCGGCCGCCCGGGAGCTGGGATCGTTTGAAAAGCCCGAGTTGATCGAGGCGCTGGTAAAGGCGGCGCACGATCCGAATGTGCTGGTCGCGACCAACGCCGTCATGGGGCTGGGCCTATATCATGACCGCGCCGTGCTGCCCTATCTGCTGGACCTGGCGGCGGACGGCGGAGCCGTGGGAGTGGCCGCCCTCAGCCGCGCGGCGCGGTTCGATGAGCCTGCCGCGCTGCCGGTGGCGCGCAAGCTGCTGTTGGGCAGGGATCCCGCCAGCAAGCTGATCGCGCTGCTGATTGTGGGAGAGTGCGGCGATGCAGGCGATCTGCCCCGCCTGCGCGAATTGGCCGCCAAAAGCGATCCGGTGGGCACGCGCGGCCGCGGGTTCGGATTGATGCCCGCATTGGATGTCTCGCGGGCGGCTAAGAACGCCATCCTGGGCATTGAAAAGAGACAGGCGCGAGCGAACGCAAGCCAAAGCGACTAAGAGGGCGGGTTCTGGAGAACCCGCGCTGGGCGGGCTTTAGCGCCGCCGGTGGAGTTTGGCCATTTTCAGTGGATCGGCCCTCGTGGCGCAGGCACACATGCCTGCCGCGCTGACACTCTTGTCAGCGCAGGCGAGCGTAGCTCGCCTGTGTCGGCAGAAGTGCCGACACGGCACGCCGGGGGCGTGCGCCACGAGGGCTACTCAACTGAAATGGTAAATCTCCAGAAGCCGGCTTGGCACTGCATGGCACCGCCCCACGAGGCCTATCAATTGGACAATCGCCAGGGGCGGGTCCTGGAGGACCCGCGCAGGACTGGAGTCCTGCCCCACACCATCAAACGTCCGTTGACAGAAGCGACCGCGGCCTTTACCCTAAAAGCGTATGGAAGTTCATTTCACCCCGGAGCAGGAAGCGCAGCTTTCGCAAATCGCCAACCATAAAGGGACCGCCCCCGAGCAGTTGGTGAAAGAGGCTGTCAATCGAATGCTCGAAAATCAAGCCCGCTTTATCGCAGGAGTGCAAAGGGGCTGTGCCGGGGCATCACAAACGTTAGAATACAGAAATGTTTTAATACAATTAAGCACTGGCTATCCGGACCTCAAGCCGCGTTCCGCGCTTCGACGTGCAAACGCTTGCCGAGCGCGGCAAATGCCGATTCGATCCGATTCAGGCGGGAGTGGTGCCGGAGAGAAAATAAGCGTTCGACGTGGGTCTTCGGAATCCCGATCCGACGGGCAAGTTCCGCCTTCTTCAGACCCGACTCCAGAAATGTACCGTACAGATCGACTTTCGCGGCTTGCAAGGCCGGCAACGCCACAGAACGGAACTTCGAGTCGCGGTGGCGCCTGGGCATGGGTAGGGGTTTAGATTCCCTAATATAGTCACCGATCGTAAGCATCAATAGATCTTGCGCCATCTCCATGGCTTCCTCATCGGTTTCGCCCTGCGTCACGCCGTAGCCAAAATCCGGGAACGTCACGACGTATCCGCCGGCCTTGTGGTCGGGTTCGAATAATGCCAGGTAGGGTTCCATTTAAGTCCTCACATTTTCAAATCGAGATCTTTCAGAATGCTTTGCAATGTGCCCGTTTTGATTTCCTTCGCTGGATGACGGGGCATGCGCGACATTTTTGCGCCGAGAACGATCCGAGTATGTCGAGATTCCTCCACGAACGTGCATCCCTGTTTCTTCAGCCAGCGTCTAAACTCGCTCGCCTTCACCATTCAAATGGTAACCACTTATGGTTACTCTGTCAAGCCATAAATGTCCAACACCATCGGCCGTGCCAACGGTGGTCAACTCCGGCCAGATATTCCCGTCACTAACGCAAACAATGACGCTGCGACGGCTTAGTTTAAGGCCGTACTCCGCCCCTTGACACCGGGCCCGCCATCCTGCAAAATTAGAGTGAAGGCGAATAAAAGGCGAATATGGGAGCCGTGGCGCTGGGCCGGGATTTCGAATTCAAGGTAGGCTTTGCGGAGGTCTGTCCCACTGGCTTGGCGCAGGTGGATGCCATGGCCGGCGGCCTGCCACAGGGGTGCATGACCGAAGTTTATGGGCCGGCATCCTCGGGGCGGACCAGCCTGATGCTGGCGGCTCTGGCGCAGTCCACCAGCCGCGAGGATGTATGCGCGCTGGTGGATACGAGCGACGCTTTCGATCCGGCATCTGCCGCGGCGGCCGGCGTACGGCTGGAGCGGCTGCTGTGGGTACGCTGCGGCGGCAATGCCGAGCACGCCTTGAAAGCCGCGGATCTGCTGGTGCAGGGCGGCGGATTCGGCATGGTGGTGATGGATCTGGCCGACACCGCCGCCGTGAGCGCGCGGCGCATTTCGATGACCTCCTGGTTCCGCCTGCGCCGCGCCGTGGAGCACACGCCCACGGTCTTGCTGGTGGTGGAGCAGCAGCCAAATGCCAAGACCTGCGCTTCGCTCACGCTGGAGGTGCGGCGTGAGGGGGCGGTTTGGTCGGGCGCAAACGCAGGCGGGTCCTGGAGGACCCGCGCAGGACTGGAGTCCTGCCCCACATTGCTGCGCGGTATACGGGTGCATGTGGACCGGCGCAAGCCCGTGCCGGCGATGGTGGCATCTTTTGAATCGCGCTGGTAGGGAGTTATGTTTTGTGGGGCAGACTTCTAGGTCTGCGCGGGTCCTCCAGGACCCGCCAGGCCGGCGCGCATCTTTTTTGCAAGACCGGCCGCTGGCTTGAGTCCTGCCCCACCTTGTAACGAGTTATGTTTGCGGCAATCCATGGCGCTCCTGGCGACTCCGAAAAGCTGTTGCGGCTGGCGCAGGAATTTTCGCCGCTTGTGGAGCAGACCGCCGCGGACACAGTTGCGCTGGATGCAGATGGGCTGGAGCGCATCCACGGCCTGCCGCAGCAAATCGCGGCAGCCATCGCCCGACGCGCCGTGGAGCGAGGCTTGCAAGCCAGCGTGGCGATCGCGGCGAATTTGGATACGGCGGTGCATGCGGCGCGCGGGTTTGCGGGCGTGAATGTGATTCCTTACGGCGATGAAGCCAAATATCTGGGCAGCCTGCCGCTCACGGTGCTGGGTCCCACGCCGGAAATGTTGGAGACGCTGGAGCGCTGGGGCATACGGCGGTTCCGCGAGTTGGCCACGCTGCCGGAGTTGGGCCTGGCGGAGCGGCTGGGCCCGGAAGGGTTGCGCTTGCATAAACTGGCGCGCGGCGTGGGCGGCCGGCCGCTGGTTCCCGTGGAGGAGCCGCTCCATTTTGAAGAAGAGGCGGAACTGGAATATCCGGTGGAACTGCTGGAACCGCTGATGTTCGTGCTGGCGCAGTTGTTGAACGGTCTGCGCGCGCGCCTGGCATCGCGCGGCCTGGCCACCAATGAATTGCGGTTGCGGTTGAAGCTGGAAAATCGCGGCGAGCATGCACGCACGCTGCGCTTTCCCGTTCCCATGCTGGATACCAAGGCATTTTTGAAGCTGATGGATCTGGATCTGGGCGCGCATCCGCCGCCGGCGCCTGTAATAAAGGTATGGCTGCAAGCGGAGCCGGCCAAGCCGCGCGCGGCGCAAACCGGTCTCTTCATCCCCCTCTCGCCCGAACCGGAAAAACTAGAGCTAACTCTCGCTCGTTTGAAGTCATTGGTAGGCGAAGCGAACGTAGGGTCCCCGGTCCTGCTCGACACCCATCGCCCGGGAGCATTCGAAATGCGCCGACACGGCGACACGGCGACGCGGCGACGCGGCGACACGACGATGGTCATGCGGGCGATACGGCCGGCGCGGGCGGCTCGCGTGCAGATGGCCTCCGGGCAGCCGGTGCATGTGCAGGCGGAGGGCGTACGCGGACACGTGACCGCGGCTGCTGGGCCTTGGCGCACCTCGGGAGATTGGTGGACTGCGGATCCTTGGGCTCGCGATGAGTGGGATGTGGCGATTAGCGACGGGGGGATTTATAGGATTTATTGCGAGCAGGGGAGGTGGTTTTTGGAGGGTTGTTATGACTAGGAGCAGGCGGCCTACGAGGCCGCCGCAGGCTGCGAGCCTGCCCCACAATTATGCCTGAAGCTTATGTGGAGCTACATGCGCGGTCGGCCTTCAGTTTTCTGCAAGGCGCATCCGTACCCGAGGATCTGGTTTCCGCTTGCGCGGACCTGGGCATTCCGGCCATGGCCCTGCTCGATCGCGATGGCGTGTACGGTGCGCCGCGCTTTCACATGGCGGCGAAAAAAACGGGGATGCGCGCGCATATCGGCTCCGAAATCACGTGCACCAACGGCCAGCGTTATCCGCTGCTGTGCGAAAACCGCGAAGGCTACCGGAACCTGTGCCGGCTGGTCACGCGCATGAAATTGCGCGCCAAGAAGGGCGAAGGCGCCGCCACGCTGGAAGAAATCGCGGAGTTCGCGCAGGGGCTGATCTGCATCACGCCGGAGATCGACAAAACGCTGGCCGGCATTTTCGGCAAAGGGAATCTCTATGCCGAATTGCAGCGGCACATGGACCGCCATGAGGAAGCCCGCAACCAGGCTATCGTCGAAAAGGCGCGCAGTCTGGGCATTCCGCTGGTGGCCACCAACGGCGTGTGCTACGCCCAGCCGCAACAACGGGAAGTGCTGGACGTGCTCACCTGCGTACGCGAAAAAACGACGCTCAAAACCGCCGGACGTCTGCTCACGCCCAACGCGGAGCGCTATGTGAAGTCCGGCGCGGAGATGGCGCGGCTGTTCGCGGACCTGCCGGAAGCCATCGCGCATACCGGAGAGATTTCGTCGCGCCTCGCATTCACGCTGGCGGATCTGGGCTACGAATTTCCACGCTATCCGGTGCCGGAAGGCGAGACCATGGATTCGTTCCTGCGCAAGCGAACGGATGAAGGCGCGCGGCGGCGCTATCATCCGTATCACGACAAAGCGCGCCGGCAGATCGAGCGCGAGCTGGCGTTGATCGAAAAGCTGGCACTGCCCGGCTATTTCCTGATCGTCTGGGACATCGTGAATTTCTGCCGCGACCACGGCATCCTGGCGCAGGGGCGCGGTTCGGCGGCCAATAGCGCGGTGTGTTACGCGCTGGGGATCACGGCAGTGGACCCGGTCGGCATGGACCTGCTGTTCGAGCGCTTCCTCTCCGAAGAACGCGGCGAATGGCCGGATATCGACCTGGATTTGCCCAGCGGCGATCAGCGCGAGCGCGCCATCCAGTATGTCTACGAGCGCTACGGCAGGCTGGGCGCGGCCATGACGGCCAACGTGATCACCTATCGCGGGAAATCGGCGGCGCGCGAGGTGGGCAAGGCGCTGGGCTTCGAGTTGGTGACGCTGGATCGCCTGTCGAGCCTGGTGCGCGCATGGGAATGGAAGGACGCGAGCGACACGCCGGAGCGGCATTTCAGCGACGCCGGCCTGGACCTGAAGAATCCGCGCATACGCAAATTCCTGGAGCTGTACCAGGCCGTGCAGGATCTGCCGCGGCACTTGGGTCAGCATTCCGGCGGCATGGTGATCTGCCAGGGGCAACTGGATTCGGTGGTGCCGCTGGAACCGGCCACCATGCCGGGCCGCGTGGTGGTGCAGTGGGACAAGGAAGACTGCGCGGACATGGGCATCGTCAAGGTGGATCTGTTGGGGCTGGGAATGCTGGCGGCCATCGAGGAGTGCCTGGAGCACATCCGCGAATCGTACGGCGAAGAGGTGGACCTGGCGCACCTTCCGGCGGACGATCCGGCGGTGTATGGCGCGCTGCAAAAGGCGGACACCATCGGGATGTTCCAGGTGGAGAGCCGCGCGCAGATGTCGTGCCTGCCGCGGCTACGCCCGGCGCGTTTTTACGACATCGTGGTGCAAGTGGCCATCATCCGGCCGGGACCGATCGTGGGCAAGATGGTGCATCCTTATTTGCGGCGGCGGCAGGGGCG
>JBEKMJ010000078.1:0-37695 GCA_050008575.1 Bryobacteraceae bacterium | reverse complement strand
ACCTTCTCAAGGAAGCCTTTCAACAGCTCTGGGATTACACCTCGCCAGCCTGGGCCGGAAGTTCCTCGATGAGTGGTGCCGGCAAACGATGCGTTCGCGCATCGAACCCATGAAGAAGATCGCCCGGTCGCTTCGTCAGCACCGCGAGCTGATCCTCAACTATTTCCGCGCTCAAAAGCTTCTTTCCAGCCTCGTCGTGGAGGGTCTGAACAATAAAGCCAAAGTCACCATGAGAAAATCCTACGGCTTCCGCACCTTCCGGGTCCTCGAACTCGCCCTCTATCACTCACTTGGCAAGCTACCCGAGCCCGAGTCTACCCACGATTTCTTCTGACGAGTCTTCATTCAAGGCAGGCCATACGGGGCCGTGCCGTTTGTGGGAGCGAGAACCATGTCGGTGGACAACTGCACATCCGGAATATTGACTGTTCCGTCTTGGTTGAGATCACAGGCGCTGCGCTCGGCCTGGTCCCCGCCAGCATCGGCTTCGGTAACGTTACAGTGGGCAGCAGGGGTACACAAACCCATAACACGGATGGGTTCCGGGACATCCGGCACCACGGTTTCCCAGACGACCGTTTCCGATACCGGTTGAGCATCGGCGGGCCGTCTCTAGCGGTAGGACAGAGCGCGAGTTTCAATGTGACCTTTACTCCTGCGGCCGCCGAGAGCGCGAGCGGCAGCATTGCATTTGTGAGCAACGCACTCAACACGCCGCTTGATGAGGCCCTCGCGGGCGCTGGAGTCAAATCCCCATGGCGTATCGCTGACCTGGCCCCCCCAGCAATCCTCAGAACGTGGCCAGCTACAACGTCTACCGGATCACGTCATCCAACTCGGGCGCGCCAGCCACGCCATATACGAACCTTGGTTCAATATCGGCGGCCGCCTGCGGTTCCACTTCCTGCGCGTACACGGATTCAGCCGTCCAGGCCGAGCAGAGTTATTGGTATTATTCTACCGCGTGGATAAGTCAAACAATGTGAAAGTGGCCCGTCGAATATCGTGCAGGCGGTGGTTCCGGCTCCGAAGTCGACACCTACGAGAACGTCGTCTGGCTCTATTTGACGCTTGCGCTACCTGGCCGCTTGTTTTTCCAGAACGATGGTGATGTCGAAACCGCCCTGCGGCGTGTGCACGTGATTGACGATGGTGAGGGTTTGCCCGTCCCCCGCCAGCGCCCACCTCTCCTTCTGCACGATCTCCATCCCCTGCACCTCACGCTTGCTCTCAATCACCAGCGTGTCGCCATCCCACCGCGCGGTGCCGGAGAACTCCTCGCCGCGGATCGCATTCTTGCATTCCGCGCCATCGGTCGTGTACGCCAGGTCGGTGACGATCTCGCGTTGCTGGCCAGCCTGCGTAGTGGTGATTTTCAAGCGAGAGCCGGAGTGGTTGATCCTGCGCACCAGCTTGTCCGGCGCTGGCAACGGAGCGAAATTGCTCTTGTCAGGATTCATCTTCCATTCGCCTGTGAAATTCGGCTTTGCGGACACCTGGCCGATGGCGCCCAACACCAAGGCCAGCGCCAATGTACCGGAAGCGATCGAGTTGACGTGCATGTCCGCAGTCTGGCATGAATCTGTGCGGAAGTAAGTGCTATCGGTTGTTAGCATCGCGAATCGTTCAAGTAGAAGTTGTATTGGTTCACCCACCGTTGCTTGAGCTCCAGATACGGACTCTCGTCATCCTTGCTACCGTTCGCCATCAGAATACGCGCGGGCTCGCGGGCCTTGAGGATGGCCACCACTTGATCCGGTTTGGCCTGGCAAAATACGGTTGCACAAACTCATCTCGCCGCTTCTCGTCCGGGTCTTCCAGAATCGGCGCCACCCATTTAGCTGCCCGGTTCTTCACCCAGTTTTGGAATTGATCGGCCATTTCCCCGAGGCACCGCCTGGTCACCCGCTTGCCGTCGCGGTATGCGTTAAAGAAGCCCAAGACTCGTTCCGGTTGCTGGAACGACTGAATGATCCCGTTCAGCAGCAATCGGTCAAAACACCGATAGCCAAATCGAATGTTATCCTGGTGATGCTCGTAGAAGGCGTTCATGAAAACCTCCAGTGTGGTGAGATACCTGGAAGCTTACCGCACGCGCGCCTTCGCGGCAGCACTGTAGTGCCGCGATTGTTCTGGGATATCAAGGCGAAGCCTTGCCTAGTTAGCTCTGGCGGGATTCGTACCTGCCGGTAAACCGCGCAACGCAAACCAAGCGCGGAGAAGGATGGCTGCCGCCACCCTGCGAGTTCGTGCCTCGCCTGCTAGCGCCGTGGACCAGGACCTCATTGCCATCTCAGGGCGCTTCCCAATCGAGGGCATAGATTTCGTGGCTAACCACGTTGTGCGTAGTGATGAGGGAATTGTTGGGAGCCGTTGCGAACCACTGAAATACCCGCTTATTTTTCAGGGCCGTGACGCGCTCCGTTTTCCGGTCGCGCATGCGCAGCCTCCACCAGGACAAGTCGTCACCGAAAGTGACGTAGAACAGGGATGCACTGTCCCGGGACCAGGTTGGATAACCGCTCAGGGGCCTGGAGACCTCGGATTGCTTCCGCGTCTTAAAATCGTAAAGCACGGTCCTGCCGCCGGCCGCGGAGATACCCGCCATGAATCGTCCTTCGGGCAACCGTAAGGCGGGAGCGGGTTAGATTAGATGAGCGCGCCCCTGGGTGGGTGGATGGCATACGAGAAGAAGGTTTGGCAACCGTTCGCGGAATCGATGGTGAAAAATCGGCGCGACACGGGGGTGGTTTCTGAACGTGCAGGAGAATCTCTGGCGACCTGAGGTATCAAGCCCCAACCGTGGACGTGTACCCGAGCCGGGATGCGTACTTCAAATTCGGCAACGGGTTCGCGGAGCGCTTTAAGAAAGTGCATCCCGACATGGACATAGACCCGACCTTCGACAATTATGAGGAGTAGTACTCGACTTGTTTTCCCTGGTGGGTCTTGGTGCCAGCGGGCCGGGGCTCGATGTGCAACACCAATTCCAAGCCGCCGTGCGTGCTGGGCCATAGGCACGTATCACGGTGGGAGCAGGCGACAACCCTCCGAGGTCGTTTTCCTGTTGTCGCCTGCTGCATGCAGGAGGAGAACGCGGCGTGGGCTTTGCGGCGGCCTCTGCGGCGGTGGCGAACACGCTGATGTTGTTGTCGTGGTCGACAAGTGAACGTTTTCATTTTGAGCGCCTTGGCTTTACTTATCTCGATTGCCTCGGACTCATGATTAGGATGTGATGAAACCGCTTTGCCGCCGCGATTTGTTTGAAAATATTTCTTTTTCCCGTTTGTCAATCGATAACCTATGATATAGTTGAAGCCCTAGACGTATTGGTGAGTCCGAACGCGGACCGCCAAGACGGTTTCCGTCATGGAATACCGACCTATAGAGAGCGCAGTCCTACCGATGATCGTCTCGGTGGATTTCATCTCAGGTGAGCGGACTCCAATGTGAAGAGTCCGGACTCCAGGCGCGCGTTTGCGCGGCAAACCTTGCGCTGGTTCAACGAATATCTGACAAGAAGGAGTTCGCGCAATGGGCATGGACCAGATCAAGCATGTTGTCATCCTGATGCAGGAAAACCGTTCTTTTGACGAGTATTTCGGCACGTTTCCGGGGGCGGCGGGGTTTCAGGACCCGGCGGGTGCTTTTACCGATCAATATGGCAACGGTATTCTGCCGTTTCGCATGAGCACGTTTACGTCCAGCGGGTTGCAGAGAGACGGCAACGGTCATGACTGGGACACATTTCAAAGCCTCTACGGCGGCGCTACGAGCGGCACGCCGAATAACTGGGGCCGGCAGGGGGTTCAATCCGTCATTGGATACTATGCCGCCAACGACGTTCCTTTCCATTGGGATCTCGCCAGGACATTTGCGCTCTGCGATCGGTACTACGGCTCGGCCTTGTCAGCCACTGCCCCCAATCGCCTGTTCCTAATGAGTGGATGCGTCGAGGATCCACAGCTTCTGACGAATCCGAGTTACATTCCGGGTCCAGGTCTTTGGCCGGGACCGGCAATATCCGAGGCCACAGACGATCCGCCTCAATTAGGGTCGGCGGCCGCGGCTTATGCCGCTGCGAACAAGGAATCTCTATATTCGAGTCAGACGGGCCTTGGTACGCTGAGCTGGCAAACCTATGCGGATATGCTTTTCCGACAAGATGTGCAATGGAAGGTTTACGACGAGACCAGCATTCTTCAGCCTTCGCCCATCGTGAGCCCGAGCCCGGTCAATGGTTGGGGCTCGTTGAACATATTGCAGCAGTTTCAAAGCTGGAGCGAATATCAAGTGAGCCAGCCTCCCCCTGGGCAGTTCGAAGCAGATGCCAACGGCGGGACTTTGCCAACCATCTCGTGGATCATCCCGCCGTTTTGGGCCAGTGAATGGGAAAACGATCATCCTTCCGATGGCGCCGCCTATATCGCGGGGAAGTTGGCTGCGATCCTCAACGGCATCGATGCCAATGGTAATCCGCTGTGGAACAGCACGGTCTTCATCCTGATCTACGATGAAAGCGGCGGGCACTTCGATCATGTGGTTCCGCCGGTGGCGCCTGCGGGGACACCAGGCGAGTTTCTGCCCGGCTTGCCCAACGAGCCCTTTGGCGGAGGATTCCGCGCCCCGGCGATCGTTGTTTCGCCGTGGACCTTCAATCAGCCCGTGCAACATGAGCCTTTCGATCACACGTCTATTCTGCAATTCCTGGAGCTGGTGACGCAAAACTTTGTGCCGCCCGGCGGTGTGGTGTGTACGAATATTGGTTCCTGGCGGCGCGAAACATTCGGCGACCTGACATCCGTCTTCAATTTCGACAATCCGGTTTCGGCAGCCGAGGTCATGAGCGTATTCCCGTGGACGCAGCCGTACACGTATCCGCCGACCTCTCCGCCGACCCCAACGTTGGCTCAGACTTACGCGACCTTGGCATACAGCCGGTTTTTGCCCAATAAGACCAGCACGTTAAGGCCTCCAACCTGCCAGACGTGGCCGCCGGTTGTGCAATCCTGCGAGATCGTCATGCCGGTCGGGTCCTATGACTTGGCGGAAGTGACGGCGGCCGCGAATGGCGGTAGCACCGCGACGTTCTCCAGGGCGTTGAGCGTCGTCGTCTATGGTTTTGAGCCAAACGAACTCGTGAATGCCAACGCGTTGGGGATGCTGAGCACCGGTATTCCGTCTCCTACCGGCCCGTGCACAACGCGCGTTCCGGCAATCGCATTTTCAAATGGGTTTATCACAGCCGTTCCCAGTGAGATCGCCATCGACCAGGACCCAAGCCAGGTAACGACCACCACAACAGGCTGTCCCATCGATCCAGGCGTTCCTTATACATTTACGTTCACCTATGACTTGGTCTTTTCAAATTTCGATCGGATTTTCCCGCCGACGCCGTCGGGCCAGGGGACGCCGGGGACAACAAACGTCTACACCGTCAATGCTTCTTTCCAGGTCGATGCGACCTTTACGGCGACTGCGGAACTCGAGTTGGTTAGCACCGACGATCCGCAATTCTATAAGAATTTTTTCCAAGAGACGGCTTATCTCAGCGGGGAATTGGTTGTCTTTTCGCTGCCGGGCGGCGGGTCCATGTTCAACGCGACCCTGGGCGACCCGCAGCATCCGCCACTAGCCACAGGGACAGACGCCTTAACCTTTATCCAGGCGGTCATCGCCAATTTGAATCTAGGAATAGGAGAGAGTGACTTCGACGCTCTCAACACAGACGAGGCTGCGAACGCGCTGCCCCTGGCTATTGCAACCTCCCGGAGTGACGCCGGTTTTCAACTTTGCGCTCGCCCGCGTGCACATGAATTCTGAGACGATCGCCTCCAACGTTCGGGTGTTTTTCCGCAGTTGCCGGGCACCGGTCACTTCGGCCACCTATGACGCACAGGGGCCTACCAACGGGCCATCATACGTTCCGGCATTCTACCGGAGCAGTCCGGCGACCGGGCCCGGAACCGGTTCCAATGACGTCAAAATCCCCCTATTGGGCGTCAATTGGGTGACTCCGCCCAATGGTGGAGCGGCGACACTCGAATATACGGCGATCCCCTTCTTCGCCACGGGTCGCGTGAACCTGGATCCGACGCAATCCATGCTCGGCCAGCAGGACACGCCGAACGTGCACGACATTCCGGCGGCATCGGCCACCGGCCCGGCGGTGAGGTATTACGGCTGTTGGCTCGACATCAATCAAGACACCAGTCTCATACCCGTAACTGTGCCCACGGCCGTGCCCCCGAACACGCCCAAATGGGACGGGCCGTTCCAAAATCCGAGCACCATACAGCAGGCCTTCATGAACGATCTCCATCAGTGTTTGATAGCGGAAATCTCCTTCGATGAAATCGTCATCCCCCAGGGCGACGTTCCCGGCACTTCGGCCTGGCTCGCGCAGCGTAATCTTGGGTTGGTGACGTCATGACTTCGCATCGCCGCATTCTCAGCACTTTCGACATGAAGCCGACTTCCGCGCCCGCCGGCGCCAAGCCGGACGAACTCATGATCGACTGGACGACCCTGCCGGCGGCGTCGACGGCGTCGGTCTATCTGCCTGGTGTCAGTGCCGACGATATTCTCGAAACGGCCGCAGGATTGAACGGCTACCAACCCTTCACCCGGATCGACGGCCATACCGTGAGTTGCCACGCCAAGGGTATTACATACCTGCCCATTCCACGGGCGCAGGGTAACCTGGCCGGGCTCATCGACGTGGAGCTGCCCGCCACCGTCAAGACTGGCGACCAATTCACGATCATAGTCAACCAAATCACCAACGCGCAGGCCAGTATCGGAAGTCGCGACGCCGCGCCTCGGATCGCTCCGGCGGTGGTTGGGTTGCCGGGCACGGGCAAACGGCTCGCTTGGCGTAAGGTAGCGGGAACGTTCAACCTCGCGTTCAAAGTGAAAACCCGCCGGAAAGCGCTGCCCTGCGTGGAGCAGAATCTCTCAATTTTGAGCTGGATATTTGAGTCGATTCCGCCAAACAGCCGCTGGTATCCCATATTTTTGCGGACCTCTGCGCTGTCGCCGGTCAGGTAACTGCTCTAGGTGGCGACCCAAGCAAAATCCCACCCTCGGGGACCGGAGGGCGGGGCCTTCCCGGAGGGGGCTCTCAGCCACAGCCAGGCGGCGGTAGCCAGCCTGGTGCCCCGCCGGGTCACGACGATCACAAACTGGTTGGGAAGATCGAAGGTTTAGTCTACGATCATTTTGGCGACTTCGAGGGCTTCATTCTGGAAAACGAGAACGGCGACAGGATTCACTTCTTCAGCCGGGAAGCCAACGTGGCGAATGTTGTGCGTCGTGCCTGGGCCAAGCGCCTGCGCGTGACAGTGACCGCCGAGGACGCAAACGAGCGCCACCCGAGGCGGATTGTGCTTCATCCGACACCGCATCCGTTATAGAGTCCGGTCAGACGAACGGGAATGACGACGCCTGGACCTGTCTTTTTTCCAGAGAGTCTCAATGGCTGCTTCTCTGCGAGTGAACCGACTCCGCACGTGCTGGACAAAAGTGTATACCCTTCCCAACCCGGAGCAAAGGGGATGGGATGTCCGGAAGCCACAGTTCCAGATCAGAGTACAAAGAGACTGTATATGAAACGACACTGGATATTCTTTCTCGCGGCCTTTTGTCTGTCGCTGGTCCAACCGATCTTTGCGCAGACGTCCATTGCAACTTCCGCCCTGCCGCGGCTGGTCCGCTTCGGCGGTGCGGTGAGTGTAGGACCTCAGCGGCAATCCGCGGCGTGGCGGGCATAACCCGGGCCTTCATCGGCCGGGAGGGCGTCCGCCGCTTGACGCGGCCCATCGGGAGCGGCGACTCTGGCGCAGCGCAGCCTAATGCCAGCGGCCGGCGACAGCGCCAGCCGGCCGAAGCGCGAAATGATGGATTCATGCGGTCTATTCCACTGGCCTATATCCCGTACGAAGAAACATCGCCAAAATGCTAGAAAGAGTCTAAGAACTTGCCGATGAGACGAGCAGGAGTTGTTTGTCCAACCGTCAGATCCTTGACGGAGCTTGCGGACCGTCAACTTGATGATGCCAGCACCAGCTTGTAAGTAATTGAAAACAGAGCTGCTCCACTGGAGGCCCGCGTGCATTGCCCCTGGCATGAGCGTTTCCGACTGTTCTTTCCCCCGCGGATTCTTACCTGCGCTCCAGAGCGGCCAGTCTTCTGACTCCAGGTCCCGGCCTGCTTCCAGCCTGGACAGCGGCTTGCGGCACCCTTTCGCCCAATATCTGCGCGGCTTCTGGTGGTTCATCGATGCCGCGATTCCGATCACTCTAGCGATTCTCACGCTCGAAGTCCTTCCCCTCCTTGGCGTCTCCGCACCTACCCCCGGCATGGTGCTGGTGGCCGCCGTCGGCTATTCGAGTTTCTGTGCCGGGTGGCAAGCCGGACTGATCGCCACCGCCATCGGTGTGCTCTACGAGCTACTGGTGTTCTCCGGCTTGCACCATGACGCCTGGCAGGACGGCATTCGCGTCGCCACATTCTCCGCCTCGGCACTAACCGCGACTGTCTTGGTCGGGATACGCAAGAGGCGAACCGAAGCCGTTGTGCACTCGCTGGCGCGTAGTCGGGCCGCGGAATCCTTGGCGGCGGAGACCGCGCACCTGCAAGGCATTCTGCATCAGTTGCCCCTGGGCGTGCTGGTGTCGGATGCCCCATCCGGAGAGATCGTTTTTGCAAACGAGAAAGCCAGCTCGATCCTGGGTCCTGACGTGAAGCGAATCCAATCTATAGGGTACCCCTGCATTTATCATGCGTCCCACGGCGGCTCATACAGCCCGCACGAATGGCCCTGGCGCCGGTGCGTGGAACTCCGCCGGGCAATCGAAGAAGAGTTTCTGTACTCCCGCGCCGATGGGCGGCTGGTTATTATCCGCGCCCGCGCTTGCCCCATCGCCGATCGAGATGGCCGACCGATCGCGGCGGTCCTGTCGTTCAGCGACGTGGCCGAGAATAGACGTGCTGCAAACCGCTCAGAGTCCACCCTATCCTAGACCTAGCTATAGCTAGGCGCTCGAACCGGCGCCTTGCTGAGCCAACAGCGCCCCCGCCCGCTGCCCGTCGCCGCGACCGCCAGCGGACGGATGGGTATGCGATAGGCGACGAGAAGGCGGCCAAGGCCGGGTCTTTCATGCGACGCGAGTCCGCGACCTTTGCTTGCATCGCAATGCGCTGGAAACGCCCGGTCGCAAGGCGAAATCAACGATTTCCGTGGCCGGGGCTTTGCAGACGCTTCAATCGGCTGCCGAACTGAATCTCCAAGTGAATCCAGTAGCCAAAAGGTGAAGAATGGAGAGAGATAGAACCCCCGCGGTAGCATGCGCCCCGCGAACGGGCACTGGGCGAGGCCTATTGAAGATCCGAATTGAGCACGTCGAAATGGAAACGGTGTGGAGGCAGCAGTGCGGGCATGCCGGCGCCCATACGGGCCCAAGCCCTATAGGCCGAATCGGCGATGGAGGAGTTCAGGCAGAACAGAAACTCACTACTGCAGCAATCGATGGGAGGAGGCTGCCGGAACGTTAACCGCAAACCCACAGCGGTCTGAAGAGGCACGCCAGGAGTGGTCACGTGCTTATCGGCCAGCAGGGTTACAAAACTGCTGCGGCTGGCGTGGGGCCACACATCCGGATGCAGGAGATCGCGTAGCGCCGATTGCGACTGGAAGGTGATCTCACACTGCCGGATCCACTCCACGATAGATTCGCCCCATTGCCAATGCGCGATCAGACCACGATATTGCTCTGCCAGGGTGAGTGCCAGGTCCAGCTTGCGCCGCTCCAGAAGAATCTCCTCAACATCCACCTCCGGCAGCATTTCCTCGGCCTCCAGGATGGCCGAGACCAAATCCACCTCTGGCGCCTCCGAAGCCCTCCGCACTAGCAGTGGAGGAAGCTCATGCATCTTGTCGCCCGGTATGTTGACGTACTCGCGGTCGCCCGTCATATTGGGAACCACCCTCTGTACTTATCGGCGCAAAGCGATGAACTTTGTAGCACATCTGGTGCCAAAATCTCTCGGAGTTCGATTACCTCTCCGCACCGTCATGGCTTCCACCACTCGCCGCAGCCCATCGCAAGCGCCGTGGCATCCGACCGGCGCATCCGGCAGCCCAGGAGCACGGTTGGCGCTTCGCGGAGCCTGAGGCCCGGCGGCCAGTTCCGGCGCGATGCGATGGGCGACGGGACGCGGCCCGAGAGCAGGACTCCATGCGCCGCGAGGGCGCACGCCGCTCGACGCGATGACCACGCCCGAGCGCCTGGCGCCGGAGAAGTGCGATCATAGCCCCCTTATCCCTGGTTTGCGCGGCTGACCGGCCCCATGACAAAGATGGTGTTGCCGGATGGGTCGAGCAGATCGAACGTACGCGCGCCCCACCCCTCATCTTTCGGAGCTCGCAGGACGTTCACCTTCGCGCTCCACTCGCGGTAGTAGGCATCGGCGTCGTCCACCTGGAGCGCTACGCAGGAATTCCGGCCGTGACCCTTCATCGGACTATCGAGGGTCATCTGAATGGTTCCACGCTCGATGCCGAGCAGTCCCGACCGGCCGTCTTCCGACACCTCGAATGTCACGCGAAAGCCCAGGCCATCGACGTAGAACGACTTCGCAGTCGCCAAGTCTTCGGCTGGAAGAATCGGTATCGCTCGCTCCATGGCTCAGAGTACCTCCAACGGCCGAGCTAAAGCAAAGCCGACTCTCCGCCGGCCGGTCCCGCGTAGTCCGTCGCCGCAACCGCCAGCGGGCGCATGTGCGAAACGATTGGCGGCGAGAGGCTGTCTAGGAGCTCGAGCGTGGGATGGGACGTTGGCGGTTCGTCGGGAAAGAAAGGCGGGAAAGCAGGGGCGAGGACATTTCACGCAGGAGGAACTCGCCGCGATCAAGAAGGAAACCGCCGACCGCATCAACGGGCGGGCTGATAATCTATCACCCGAAGAGTCGGACGCCAGGGTCGCGGCGTATGTTGACGATCTCGAAAGAGAACTCCGACAGCAGCTCGGGTTTTGACGTTTTCCCAGAGTCGCTCCCCTCCCTGACTCTACCGATCTATGAAATCGAGCCCAGCAGCGCGGACCGCGTTCACGTAGTCTTGGGCGCCGTCGGCTCGCTCGGCGCACGATCCGCATGCCAGGATGTGCTCATCCAGCGCGGCGAGTTCGGTTTCGTCTTTGACCATGCCCAGGTAATACCGCTCAAGGTCGTGGCCGGTGACGGAACGCCAACCGCAATAGAACGAAGTCGGATTTTCCTGTCGCACTAATCGTTTTGGTTGTGTCGTTGTCTATCCTACACGGACTTGGCCCACGGTTGAAGCAACTATCTAATTGCAGGTGCGGGAATCATGCCTTTCCTCCGCTGGTCCTCTGCTGCTCCAGCGGCCGTCCTGCCGCAGTGGCGAGTAAGTTTGAACTCAAGACGCCTGCCCGGCGGCGCTTTCCCAGTCGGCTCCCGAAGCCAGTCCCTCCAGCAGGACTCGCCTGTCATTGACAGTACAATGAAAAGTCCATGGCTTGGCCCCCCGTCTGTGAGACCAATCCTGCACTTCCTCACAACCGCTCATGCCGGCGCGGATGGCCACAGAATGAACTGGGAGATGCTTTAGCTTGAGGATCCGGACAGCGCCTTGTGCGTCACTTACTACGACCACCCGATGTCCCTTGCCGGTAAGAGCCGCATGCGCCAAGAGTCGAACGCGGGGATCATCAGCCACCAGGAGGACGGTATGCTCCGCCCGTTTCCCGGATTCAGCCTTCATACCAACACCCCTTTTCCACTCCGCAGACTGTCTGCCCACGCAGTTTCAATCTGGACCCATTATCAGACCTAGCAGGTACCGGATATTCTGTCTGGTCAAAATTGCTCACCGACCTCGATATAATATGGTCAAAACTGTTCATACTTCTAGTAGACATCGGTTCTCCACGTGCAAAGCCCCGCCTGCTAACAGGCTGGAAACATGCCGATTAACTTTCGGCGACGGTCGGGGCAGGCGCCGTCTGCGGAACCTTGTAAAGGCCTGTTCCCGGCCTGCTTGGAACGGGCACGCAAACCGCGTTAGCGTGTGCGCGATTTCCAGGTAACGTCAATAGTACGCGACTGCGGCCGTCCTGCTGCCAAACTTCCCTATGGATAAGCCTCAAGGCGATTGGTGGTGTCTCCAGCGGCTTGAGGAACAGGCCGTGTGAATGCGATGCCAGCGGCACCCGTCTGTTCCCCCGAGAGTGTATTTACGTGCCATCACCAGTGAGGGTTATAAACTGCGGACTCCCCAGCACCGTATCCGAGATTTCGATCTTGGCGCTGCGCGTTCCCGTGGCCGAGGGAGTGAATGTGACCGTGATAGAACATGTGGCTCCGGATGCCAGCGTGGACGGCGAGACCGGACACGTGTTGGTCTCGGCGAAACTCCCGGGATTGACGCCGGCAATCTTGATGCTGGCGACTTCGAACGGCGTACCGCTGGGGTTGCCAATCGTGACGGTCTGCGCGTTGCTCTTGTGGTGCACCGGCTCGTTTCCAAAAGCAATAGTGTTCGGGAAAACGGAAATCACCGGAAGATTGAGCAGCACGGAAACAGAGTTGGAAAAGGTGTTGGCCACCGCGACATCGGCACCACCATCACCATTCAGGTCCGCAGCGGCCAGTCCCACGGGACTAAGCCCAACCAGGTACTGGACGCTGGGTTGAAATGTGCCGTCGCCATTGCCCAAGAGGATGGACACCGTGCCGCGAGGGCATGTGGACAACAGGAAGGTGCACACCGCGTTGCTTACGGCCAAATCCGGCTTTCCGTCGCCATTAAAATCCCCGATCGCAACCGCATCGGGCACGATGCCGACCGGATAGTCCACGTGAGGCTGAAAAGTGCCGTCCCCGTTGCCGAGCAGTATCGACACCGTGTTGGCGCCCGAATTCGGGACCACCAGGTCTTGTTTCCCGTCCTGATTGAAGTCGCCGGCCGCTATCCATAAGGGATAAGCGCCGGTAGCATAGATGACGGAGGGCCGGAAAGTACCGTCGCCATTTCCGAGGAGAATGCTCACCCCCGATTCATAGCTGGCAACCGCGAGGTCCAGCTTGCCGTCGCCGTTAAAGTCGGCGCTCACGGTGGACTCGGGAAGGGATCCCGCCGCGTAATCCGCATGGGGCTGGAAGGCCCCGGTGCCTGTGCCGAGCAAAATGGAGATGGAGTCGCTGCTGTAGTCGAAATTCGACGTGACGAGGTCCGGAACGCCATCGCCGGTAAAATCGCCTACTGCAATACCAAGGTCGTAGTTAGGTGTCGGGTATTGCTGTTGAGCTTGGAAGGTGCCGTCCCCGTTGCCCATCAGTATGGAAACGGCGTTTGAGCCGGTCGCGGCCACCGCCAAATCCGGCCGGCTATCGCCGTTGAAGTCGGCGATCGCCAAGGCGTAAGGGCCAAATCCGGTGGGATAGTCGACATGCGCGGCGAACTTACCGCCGCCCTGGTTCAAGAGTATCGAAACTGAATTGCTAACGCCGTTGGTTACGGCCAGATCGGGCCTCCCATCGTCATTCAGGTCCGCGATGGCCACATCGTAAGGCGCCTGGCCGGTAGCGCTGTCGGCGTGGTTTTGAAAGGCGCCATCGCCCTCGCCGATCAGGATCGTGACCGTGTTTGCTTCGGTATTTGCGATGGCCAGGTCGAGTTTGCCGTCCCCGTTCAAATCCCCGGGGGCCAGCGCTCGAGGCGAAAGGCCCGCGCCGTAGTCCACATGCTTTTGAAATGTTCCATTGCCATTGCCGCGCAGCACCGAGACAGTGTTATCGTCGGAATTCACGACTGCCAAATCCAGCTTGCCATCGCCTTTGAAGTCCGCACAAACCAGACTCTCGGGACCATTACCGGTCGCGTAGTCCACGTGTGGTTGAAAGGTGCCGTCCCCATTGCCAAGAAGTACTGAAATCGTGTTAGCGCCCACGTTGGCAGTAGCGACATCCTGTTTATGGTCGCCGTTGAAATCGCCAACCACCAGGGCGTATGGAAAATTCGCAGTGGGGTACTCCACTTGCGGCTTAAAAGTGCCGTCGCCATTCCCGAGCAGAATCGAAATGGTAGGACCTTCCTCATTAGTGGTGGCCAGATCCGGAATCCCATCGCCGTTGAAATCGCCGACCGCTACAGATGTGGGGACGTTGCCAGTGGCATAGGTTACCGGTGGTTTAAAGGTGCCATCGCCGTTGCCTTGTAATATTGAGACTGTGTAAGTGATTTGGTTGACCAGCGCCAGATCCAGGTGGCCGTCTTGATTGAAGTCGGCAACGGCCAGGGAGTAGGATCCTGCACCCGTAGGGTAGCTCATGGGGGGCTGAAAGGTGCCATCGCCGTTTCCCAGAAAGATGGCTACCGTATTGTCTCCACAGGCGACGGCGAGGTCGAGGTTGTGATCGCCGTTGAGATCGGCAGTGACTATATCTCCCAACCCGGCTTGTCCGCTGGCGTAATTCGTGGCAGGTTGAAACGTCCCATCAGGGTTGCCGAGCAGAATCGAGACACTGTTCGACCCGAGGTCGACGACGGCCATACTCAGCCTGCCTCCGGTTTGGAATGCACCAATGGCAACGGCCCCAGGCGCATTCCCAGCGGCCAAATCGGCTCTGCCAAACACATATCTTTGGACCGCGCCTGGCACCGCCTGACTGCCGGCACGGTAAGCGCTTAGGCCAGCACGCTTATAGCCTGCCAAATGGCCAATTCGCGTTTCGGACGTCTGCGCCCGGCTGAGCACTGGCCCGTAGGTTACCAGGAACCACAAAGCGGCGAGCCGCCCGGCTGATTTCAAGCTTGTCTTCATCTGACTTCTCCTTTTGCTTCCGGTTTGGTATGCCAGCGGTGGCATCTCATACCCGTAATGCGGAAAGCAGCGGAGGATTTCACGATTTTCAAGAGAAATCGTAAAGGATTGGCCGAAGCGCCCAATATATGAAACGTTTGCTGCCACGCGATGCCGGAACAAAAGCACGGTGTTCGGTGCCCAGCACCAGCTCCCGGTCGGGCAGCAGTTCCCGGAAACAGGCGCAGCGCCTCGCACGCCTCGCCCGTCCGCCCGGGCCAGGAGGCGACGAGGCCATGGGCTGTGATTGTTGACAATCCCGTCGATTACGCGCTGTTCCTCAACCGGACGGAATGCCTGCTTGTGGAAGCGAAGTCCTTGGAAAAGGACCTCGGAGACCGGAAATGGGTGTTGCAGAATCACTCGTATGCGATGGCAGTCGGCGTCTGCTGGTGGGTTCTGACAAACGGCGACGAGTACCGAACCTATAATCCCCACGCGGAGGTGGACGCCGATCAAAGGCTGTTCCGGATCGTCCGCGTGTCGGACAGCGATCCCAAACTCCTGACGGATACCCCGCTTCTGCTCGGCAGAGATATGATGCGGGGCAGCACGCTCGACGAGTTGTGGAAAGCGCACTTCGTGGATCGAAACGTGCGGCTGGCGCTGGAGAGCTTGCTGGCGGCACCGGACCGCGGCTTGGAGCGGCTCATTCGCAAGAAAGCGCGCGCATTGAAAGCGGCCGTAGAGTGGCGTAGGTCGTCATTTTTCCCTCGAACCGTCGTTCCTTTTTTCGTGCAAAATGTTGTTCGATAGGCGTATTCCCCGGCACCAGCGCCGCAGCGGAAGAGAAAGCTGAGCGCCGCCGGTAGGGCTGCAATCATCGCCGCCACAAAAAAGATGTGGGCGGCGAAACGGTCTGCTGCAAAGGCGGCGACGAAGGCGGCACCGGCATGGAAGAAGGGTACTGCAAAGAAGGCGGCGGTGAAAGCGACAGCACCGGAAACTGCCAGCTAACAAAATCGCTAGACGCAGCGCTGAAGCACCAGCCGGCTAGTTTTCCTGTAAACAAAAACGGCCGATTTCACGGGCAAAGGCCTCAGTTTCCGGCCAGCGGACTCAACACTCGGTGGCGGTGAAGGAGCCAATCCAGCATATACAGAATCCCCGGAACGGCGAGGGCAACGATTACGCTGTGATTGTTCACTCGGATGAGCAATGTAAAGCCGATCAGCGATACCAGCGACACGATTGCTCCCGTCAACTCCCAACGCCAAGCCACGAGCATTCCGGGGCACGTAGCGGTCAACAGGGCGATGCCAGTCCCTTCAACGAATGTCGGTGAAGGGCCGGAATGGGGCGTTATGAATTCGCCGATTGCGAAGTATATGTACAACCCGGCGATCAGCATACCCGACAACCGAGCCAGCCATCGAACGACCGCAGGCAAAACGGACATACGAGTCTCCTATGATGATAATAGTCCTTTTTTCAAATGCACGCAGGAGCATGCGGTTGGCGGTGGCTGGTCGAGTTTGATGGTGGCAGCGAGGCGGTGGCGGTGCGGAAATGACAACGGCGGATCGAGTGTCGGCCCTACAGTGGCGGTTGAAATTGCGCCGATTGAGAACTGGCTGGAACTTGAAGCTGGTGTCACGCCGACCTTCGCTCTTCACTCGACCGAATGGGATACCGACCTTCTGTTCAAGAGACCTTGGACGCTCACCGAAAAAGTCGAGTTCATGTTCGGCGTTTGTCCCGTGTGAGTGCATGCGACGGAAATAGGATGACGACAAATTCATCCGGCGCTGAAGCCGTGCTCGATTTCATGTTCTGGCCGTCCCGAAAGCAACGATTTGGCGGGTACCTCGAACCGGGCTCTGAATACACCTTTGGACGACGGCACGAACAATCAGTTGGCATAAGCGGTGGCCTACCGATCGCCATCCCATAAGAAAGCGCCTGTCAACATCGAATCTGGAAGCGTGTTACCTTCAGCTTCAGTAGGGAGCCGTGATGACCAAGACGATTCGTTCGCAATTCGTTCACGAGGTCGGCGGCATGGTCGAGGGCTTCGTCATCCTGGAGAAGCGCACGGTCATCCCACCAGCCCCAGTTGAGCGGCGGCGTGGAGTCTACGACTACCTCGTGGAAGTGCCGCCGACGCCGATGAAAGGGGCTTCGGGTCGGAAAACGGTTCCAGAACGTGGGTCCTTCAGTCGTTCCACACCCGATGAGCGGAGTGGCGTGGTGCGGCGGGTGCCTTCACGATAGTGTTGGCGGCACCGAAATCTGCCAACGGGCCTCTGACGGATAGCCGGTTTCGGTGCTTTGGTTTGACCGACTGAAGGGGTTCACGTTGCGGTATCGACTCCTGGAATCGGCCTCTCCCGGTCGTCGCCTTCCCATTCCGTGTTTTCGCCGCCCTGGTCAGACAGACGAACCCACAAGCGCCCGCCTTGGACTCCGAAGTTCAGATGGAAGTGCTTCCCGCCAGCTTCCAGACCCAACCACCAATGATCGTGCGCCATTTGCTCCAGGTGAACGAAAGCGCCACCGGCCACAATTTCGTCGAGGGCGTGCCTTCCATCCGGCAATTCGCCCTGCGTCCGAATCTCCAAGGAACTGCCGTCCTTTTCCCAAACCATATCACGCTGTTCGACATCGGCCATACTTGGATCATAGCTCGTCGGAAACTCGTCGCCAGATGAACTCCGCACGCCAATAGCGATCAGGTGGCGGTGCTATACTCCCGTCATGAGCCTCAAGAATGCGGCGTTCTTCGCATTGATCGGCATGACGTTGCTAACCGTTATGCTGGCGGTGGTGTTCATCCGTGACGTATCGGCTGTCCTTGCCGGTGCGATTGCTGCGATAACGGTATTGATGGAGTTTATAAATTTGCTGGCCAGCGTCAGTGTCGCCGTGTTCCTGTACGTGTTCTACAAAGCGCAGTCTTGAACCCACAGCGGGATTACGAAGCGTAGATGCGCCGGCCGCCCCGCACGACCGCCTTGTTGAAGTTGCAAAGTTGGACCTTGTATGATTGTGCCTGGAGGACTCTGCCGTGGCCTTCTATCGACAATGCACACTGAAGAAAGGTACTGCGTTAGAGGTTGCGTGGATTCCAGAAGAGTTTGCGACGAACGGCAAGTACCCACCGCCGGTAAACGCTCTGCATGCCGTCCGGCACGTCGCTTTGCGCTCTGACGGCCCTCGTTGGCCCTCCTTGCCACTGCCTGGCGTAAGACCGAGGTTAGCAATTACAGTCGTCGGGAGTCATGCAGGCTTGCAGAGAACTCACGGTTGATCCTCCCAATATCGGAAGAACCAATAGGGCGCGCCGCGATCCAAGCATTCCTGAACCTCGGGGCGTTGTAAGTGTGTGAGCAAAGGCGAACCTTCGGACCGGCCCATGAATGTACCTCGTTAGGCGCACCCTCAGCAAGTTGATACGGCGGCCCAGTTAGCCGGTTTGGGCCCCTGGCCCACTAAGGGTCATTATTTTGGAAACTATGTTTCCTTTCTTTTCAACGTCTTTTCTAGCCGCCGCCTCGGCCCTAAGTGATTCGCCAGGCAGCGGAATTCGTCTCCGCCACCTGTTCCTTTAACCTACGGCGAGCGCCGGCCACGGTCTGGACATCCAGACATCGCTGCCCCATACTGTTGTTAGGAGCCAGGCAACGCAGGTGGCTCGACGGCGGCGATAAATCAGTGGAGCGGTGGGACTTGCGATTTTCAGGAACTACGGTCTAAGGGGCTGTATACGCGAATGAGCCTGCGTCAGGCGCAGTTCGCGCAGAACGATGTAGCCTTCGATGCGAGTAGTTCCAGGGGCACGTTGATACCCGAGTGTCAGGCGCGCGAGCCGGATGCCGACTGGGGTCCTGAAGGGGAGTTTCTCCTCTCTCTCACTCTCCGACGCCAAGCTCTCCCCTTGGGCAAAAATTTTGGACCCATTGAGATCCGTAATCCGCCACCCAAGCCCCGTCTGTGCCGCGATCCCGTTTGTACGATACAGAAACCCCAATTCATAGCTTGAGGTCTCCATGACCGGCAGAACCTGGGTGAGTACGTCGCAGGTTTCCGGCTGTCGACCGGAGAACGAAATCCGCAGTCCCGCGGGATGTTCCTCTAGCAAAGTCGTGACCCCCCCGGCACCCGGCAACCGCCAGTCAAAGCCTTCCGACTTGGGCCATATCTTGAAGTCGCCGTTAGTCAGAGATCTGCCAGAGCTGGGCACCAAAACTCCATAGGGAATTCTACGCAGATCAGCGAGTTTGTTCCAAACCTGGATCGCATGGTCCGCGCGGTCGTCCGCAATCAGCCGGTCGCAAGCGGCCACCAGCACCGGCGCGTCGGCCTCCCGGTTCCATGCGAGTAACCGGGTGGCAGCCCGCGTCATCGACTCGATCCGGTTCTGGCCTGCCAGGTAGGTCAAGTAGTTCGCTTCCACATTGGCATTCGGGATGTCCAGCCTTTGTTCGATGAGTGCGCCGTCACTGGTGACCTTCCAGCACAAAGTGAACAGCGGTGTAAGATCGCCATAAGCCATCCCGGTTGCCTCGCGCGCCCAGAACCAGAACTTCTCCGCGTCGCCACGCCGGAAATAGTAGTTCACCAGAGACCACTTGGGTAAGTACTGCTTGTCGACACTGGCCGCGCGCAACAGGTTACGCTCGGCACCCAACAGGTCGCCGGCGGCTTCGGCGCGCAATCCGAGTTCGATCCAGGATTGGGAATCCCACGGGTTCAGCCCCGCCGCACGGTGAAGCGCCTGCGTGGATGCAACTGAGTTGCCCTCCTGCACTATGGCCGCCAGGCGGACATAGTAGTCGGCGCTGTCAGGTTCCAGGAAAAGCGCCTGTCTGGTTCCGGGCAGGGTTTCCTGCCGAAACCAGTAGTCCGCCAGCGCCATGCGGACGCTCCAAACGCACATGACTACAAATATGGCGGTGATCGCAGCGACTGCCGCAAACCGAGCTGCCCGGATTGGCATGGATGCGTTCACGGCGTCTCCCCTAATTTGTACAACATCGCGTCTGAAGAGTGCAGGCTTGCCGTTTGCGTGGGCGCCTGGGCACCGCCGGGCACCAGCCCCGCTTCGGGTTACACTACGGAACTCGATGCATTACCTCCTGGCCGCAACGATTGTTTTTGGCATTCTGACGCTCTGGGTGCCCGGATATTGGGCGGTCGCCGTTTTCGAGGTCAGCATGTTCGGGCTGGCCGTTGGTGCTGTGCTCCGATCGCTTCGGGCTCCGCCGCGATTTGCTTACCCGTTGGCGCCGCTTCTTTTTGCCGTATTCTGGGGCCTGCTCCAGTACTGCACAGGGCGCACGGTTTCCCCTTTCGAGACGAGAATCGCGCTCGCGCGTTGGGCAACGTTACTGGCGGTCTTCATCGCCGGCCTTGTACTTTTTCAGAAAGCGCGTGTGCACCGCTGGTTCCGCTCTTCCATGCTGTGGTTCGGCTTCCTAGTGGCGGTGCTCGCGACTCTGCAGACCTTTACGGCTGGGGGCAAAGTTTTTTGGATCTTCCAAACCGAAAACATCGCGCGGGTGATGGGGCCGATTCTCTCTCCCAATCACTACGCGGCTTTCATGGAAGTGGTGCTGCCGTTGGCAATCTATGGCTCCTTTCGCCCGCGGCGTGACGCGCTCCTCTATTCCGGCATGGCCGCGGTGATGTACGCGTCCGTAATCGCGTCCGCCTCCCGTGCCGGATTCGTGCTGGCCTCCGTCGAAATCGTGACTGTAGCGGCACTCTTGTGGCTTCAAGGGCGCACCTCCGAGCGCGCCGTCGGGAGGTCGCTAGTGCGTGTTGCCCTACTGCTGGCGGTGTTCACCGCCGTGGTGGGGTGGGGAAAAGTCTGGGAACGCCTACAAACCCCCGATCCATTCGCCAACCGTCGTGAGTTCGCGATCTCTTCGATGCGCATGATATCCGCCCGCCCGTGGTTTGGGTTCGGCCTGGGCGCGTGGCCCGTGGTGTACCCTGCGTATGCCATCGTCGATACCGGGAAATTCGCTAACCGTGCACATGACGACTGGCTGGAGTGGACCGCCGAAGGCGGGCTGCCCTTTGGAGTTGCGATGGCGACTTTGTTTCTTTGGTGTTTGCGCCCGGCGTTTGGGTCGGCTTGGGGTGTAGGGGTGGTTGCAGTTTTCTTGCATGCCACTGTAGACTACCCTTTTTCGCGTCCGGCCCTCGCGGCCTGGATTGTGGTGATGATCGCCTTGCTTGCCACACGCAAGCAGTCAGCCGCGTCTGAACTTAAGGACTGATAGAACGGCTCTTGTAGGTGACTTCTTCCGCGCTCACGGAGTGCTGGTCGCCGATTTGCCGCTAAAAGTCCCGGACGCCGCCAAACCCACGGTGCTGGCGACTGCCGCCACCCCGGCGACTATGGCGACAATCGCGGCGGTGGACAGACCCCCGCCCACTGCTACCCCCGCGCCGGGCGGGATGCTGCACTTAGCACCGACTGAAGCCACGGTCACCACCTGGACTACCTGCGAAGCGCCGCCTGCCGCCGTGGCGCCCGGGATCAAAGAACCGGTAATCTGGACTTGATGACCAACGTCCTTGGCCAGATCGGATCCTTGCAGTTCCACAGTCACGCTCGTGGTGTCGTCAGTCAGGAGGTAATGGCCGTTTTTCATAACCAGGCAGCCCCTCATCTGGGTGGCCGTTGCCGCGCCACCAGCTTGCGTCTGGAAAGCCAGTGCCAAGCCAGGACGGACGGTGGCGACTAATACTCCCGCGCTATTCCGGACATCCACTAAGCCCTGGACTGCGCTGATGGAGACGTGGTTGCCGTCTTGGGCCACGATTTCCGCGACGGTGTGAGTGCCTGTTGGCGAAATCCGCAATGTGGCGGCCTCAAGGTGATCCTTGTACACCTGCGCGCGCGTATTTGGCTCGAGCACAATTTGAGCCCCACCCGACAATCGGATCTTCGATTGAGCCGCAGCCGTTTGGACGGTGCTGCCTTCGAAAAGGGTAGCATTTCCTCTGACTGTAGAGCCGTCCACCTGGAAATCGCCGTTGGACCGGATGACGCCGATGGACGGCGGCGCCGCCGTCAAGAGGAGCAGGCAGCCGCTGGTCAGAAGCGAGAGAAACGATCGTATTGGAGAGTTCATAGTCTGATTACCTCGGGAGAGGCTTCTATGTCATACTACATCTGAAAGGATAAAGAAGCAATGGTTTCTGTCTCGCATAAGTACGAAATTCTACTCTCCTCGAGATAGAGTACAAACGTTATACGTTAAGCAGGACATATACAGGCGTCATACAGAGCACGCCCTAATGAACTACTACGAAGAGCTAGCCGTCGCAGAGGATGCATCGCTGGAGGAGATTCGCCAGGCGTATCGCGTGTTGGCGCGCCTGTTGCATCCGGATAACCAGCCGGACCACAGGCTAAAATCGGCAGCCGAACGCCAGATGGTCCGGCTCAACGAGATCCTTGCCACCCTCGCGGACCCAGAGAAACGGCGCAAGTATGACGAGAACCTGTGCAAGCAGTTTGCGCTCCGCGAAGCAGTCTTGCCGCCACCGCCGGCGCCCACCCGCCTCCTGCGCCGGCAGTGGCCTTGGATTTTAGCATGCTGCATTCTCCTTTGTGTCGGCCTCTGGTATCTGGACTCCAATGAATCCGGCGGGCACTCAGCGGATCGAGGCCCAGCACCGGCCTCGGGACGTTCTGCCCAGCCGAACCAGATAGCCCCTCCTGAAAGCACGTCGGTCAAAGCTGGAGGCCGGCCCCTAAATGAAAACCGGCCGCCTAAGAGTCCCCTGGCACGCCCTAAGGCACCGCCGCCCAAAAACTTCAATCCGGCGGGAAACGCCGAACCAGCCCAAGCGGCGAATCAATTGCCTGACGCGAGCGAGTCGTTGGCCGCCGTAGCGGGTGAAGCCACCGAAACGGCGCCGCCCCTCGTCCAGGCACATCAAACGGCACCGGAAGCACCTGCACAGTCGCACCTTACCACCGAACGTCCAGCCGCTCCGGCCTTCGCTGGGCAGTGGTTCTATGCCCCCGGGGCCCAAAACGCGCAGACACCAGGGATGTATCCGCCGGAGTTCATAGAGTTCTTCCTTTCCGAAGATCGAGGCGTTTTGTCCGGCAAATATTGGGCGCGCTACCGGATTCCGGATAAACCCATATCGCCCGAGGTGCAGTTCAGGGTATTTGGCGCTCTGGAGAAAAGAAATACCACTACCCTCAATTGGATGTCGGAAGATGGCGCGAAAGGGCAACTGAAAATCGCCTTGCGCGATTCTGATTCCATAGAAGTGACTTGGTGGACAACCGCATTCGGCCGCCAGACCGCATTAACCTCAGGTACCGCTGTGCTGGTACGGCAGCAGCGGCGGTAATCCGTGACATCCGCTCGGCGTGTTCGGATTCCGCGCCGGGCAATTGCTTGGCTGGGCGTCAACCGTCCCGCCACAGCCACTTCACAGGATTTGTCTTGCCGGGACCCGTACCTTTCGAAAGCCTCACTCAGTTGACGTAAGCGCGAACGCCTCCGATATATCGATGGCTGCTTTGCGATCAGGCACCAGCAACTTAACATGGGGAGATTTGAGGTGTGGCTGGCGCGCCCACGGGCCCGCCGGATGCGAACGAGACCCACGGCTAGCGCATCTTCTGTAGCAGACTTCGCCCGATTGCCGATCCAAATCGCCTGGCCGCGGTAACACGATGCCATGGGCGGGCACCCGGATTCCGCGTCTATGCACCCTGGAGTCCACCATTATGGATCTTGCCGTTTGGGTCTGCACACTGACATCCCCAAGTTTATTCGCATTCGCCGATGGCACACAGTGTACGGCAACAAGAACGTCTCGCTCAGGCTCGGGAGACGCCGGTTCGCGTCCGGTGCACAATAAAAGCAGCGTCGCAACCCGATCATCCGGCGATCCTCTCATCGAATCTTCCAAGGCATATCCGGGCGGCCTGCGGCGCGTAAGGTTACCGCGTAAGTTACTATGATTGCTGAAATTGCGATGTGGCTGAAGTTCTCCGCAACAACACAGAACATCGTGGAGATCCTACAAACAAGTCACGCATTCCGGTGAAGTTGTACTTCAAAATGGGATCAAGCAGCACACCCGCGGGCCAACAAGGTGTTCTTTATCACGAGCCAACTGGCCCGCCGGCCTTCAGGCCAGCGATATGTGAGCGATTCTGGTCGTATTATCTTGGACACGTGAGCGAGTGAGCTCAGATTACACCAGCCCTACCGTTATAAATATCACGCTTTATAGGACAACTGTAGATATTTTAGCCTAAAGAAGCCGTGTTTCTTGTCTGGCGCTTGTAATTTTCCGCTTGACACCAATTCCGAAACATTGTATGCTTCCTGTGTATTCCTTTAGTACCATACGGGGTATTGCTTTGGTACTCTTTAGGTATTTCCCTTAGAGCCATAGGGCTCTTGTCGTCAGTGGCAAAAGGGTCTTTCTCGTGCCGCCGAGCGATCCTTAGCTAGCGTGAGCTTTCTTTCGGCAAGGTCCAATTCCGGTGTTGTTCCCCATATCGATCGAGAATCCGGAGTGGTACGCGGTAGTGGTCAGGCCACGCAGCGAGAAAGCGGTCGCCGACGCTCTTGCGATTAAAGGCGTTGAGCGGTACCTGCCAGTATATCGCGGCAGGTATCGGTCGGCAGGCCGTTTCAAGGATGTCGACCTGCCGCTGTTCCCTCAATATGTCTTTTGCAGGTTCGGTACATACTCACGCGGGTATGTCCTCAGCACCCCGGGAGTTTTCAGATTTGTGGCATTTGGGAGCAAACTGGCTCCCGTAGATGCTTCTCAGTTGGAGAGCGTGCGCCGCGCGGTCGGCTCCGGAACGGAACCGCAGCCGTGGCCCTTTCTCAAGGTGGGGGAAGCGGTAGAGATAGCCGAGGGGCCTTTGCGGGGCCTTGTCGGCAGGTTGATCACGACCGAGGGAGAGAGCCGGCTGATCCTAGAGGTTTCTATTTTGCAGCGTTCCTTATCCGTAAGGATTGACCGCCGGTGGGCCAGACCCAGTAGGATGGCTGTCTCTCTTGCCGGTTCCGGATGCGCGGCCGGGGCTGTGGCGTGAGGCGGGCACGGAATGCGTTCTCTGCATTTCTAATATCCGATCGAACGCGACCGAGCTCTTCGTAGTGAGCTGCATGGGCCCTCTTAACCAGACCGGACTGCACGGCATGAGATCGCACAGGTGGCCCGTTCGGCGCTCTGACTAGATCGGGGGAGCCGGCGGCCCCGCCGCATTAAGTCCCGCAACAGTCTGGTCCCGAGAGCATGTCCAGAATGATCAGCATCCGGATATCGGATCAGGACTATCGCAAAATCAAGTCCCGTTGCGGCGAACGCGGCGCCACCAATGTGTCTCAGTTCGTCCGCGCAGCTACCGTGTCCGCACTGGATTTGCCGGAGGCGCTTTCGTCTCCGGCATTCATCAGCCTTCAACTCGCCGGGGTCAGACGGCGTCTGGATCGCCTGGACGAACAGGTGATTGCGCTCGCCGAACGCATGGATACGGCATGATATACGGTACTCGAGCGACCGGAATGACAGTTTGTCGTCGGATTCAGGCCAGCCGGTCTGGTATGACCCACCCGTTCGAGTTCATGAAGGCCGTCACCCGAGCGCTGTGCGCCAGGAACCTCGACATGTTTCGTTCGCTTTTATTGGCGTCCATAAACAATCATCCAACCGCGTCAAGGACGTCCATCAGCCGCTGTTCCCGGGCTACTGATTCCGCCGGTAGCATCGCTTCGCTGGCCACATTACTCCTGGCGTCACTTCTATCGTCTCCTTCTCCAATCCGCCAGCGCCCGTTCCGATAATCGCCTATGGTTAGAAGCCCTCGAAATCGGGTCGTCGTTTTCCGGCTTACCCAGAGCGAATACCAGAAGCTCAAGGAAGCCAGTGATGAACGCGGAGCAGCCAACCTCTCCGACTTCACCCGGTCCGAAGTGCTGGCATTTCTTAACTCCGGCACGATTCCCGACGCAGTCCGCATCGGCTTCGCTGCCCTGGAACAAGAAATCAGCAGGCTGCGAGCAGACGTCGACAGTATCAACCGGAGTATTAGCCAACTCCGTTAAAGGAGCCGTCCATGTTGAGCGGGCACCGGCCCGTCCGGATCTGAGTTCCCTGCCCAGCGCGTGGGCGTTAAGGACCTAGTCTCTGTACCCATCCACGATGCTCTGGAACTCTCGGTACCCTCCGTATCGCCCCCGACAGCCGGTTCGGCGCCCTTGTTCGATGGCTGCGGTTCACTTCGCTCCAAGGACGCCCGATCGCCCGCACGGACAAGTCTATACACTCGCCGGGCATGCGGGTCGCGGATTCGGCGAACCGAGCCACCCTTAATTCCGACGGGGCAGCCAGCATGACACCGCGGCCAGAGTGGTTCGCTCTCAGGGTGAAGCCCCGAAACGAGGAGGTGGTGGCCCGGCCGCTTCGTAGCCGCGGGCTGGAAGAGTGTGTGCCAATCTATTCCGGACGGCGCCGCTTGTTCCCGGGATTTGTTTTCTGCCGCTTCCATTGTCAGGATCGGCAGGCAGTGAGATTGCCCGGATCAAGATGATTCTGGCGTCCGTAGCCTTGGAAATCAACCGGGAGATGATCCGTGCCGTCGAGGGCGGTCCCTTACGCGGAGATGGCCCGTCTCTTCCCGACTGCTTGACCTATGAGCCGTAACCGCAGAGAACGGTTGGTAGTCTTTCGCCTGAGCCAGGACGAATACCTGAAGCTGAAAGCCGCTTCGGAAAGCAGTGGTGCCCGCAATCTCTCCGACTTCACCCGCGGCGAAGTTCTGAGTTTTCTCAACTCGCAGGCCGCGGGGGCCCGGCTCGATGAGACACTTGGCCCGGTGGTCAATTGCATGGCCGAACTCCAGGAAACCATGCTGCGTCTCCAATCTACTCTGGAAGGACTCAACAACAATGCCACAAGCGCTGCCGGATCGTAAACCCCTATTGCCAGTCTTGATCTTTGTCTGCGTTTCTCATTTCCTGCCCGCCACGTATGCGCAAACACGACCCACGGCTACCGCGCCGGAGACTCAGGGGGCCAATCTTCCCGCTCAACCGATCGGTGCCAACGACCTAGTCGCTATTTCGGTGTACGACGCGCCGGAACTGACCCGCACTGTGCGCGTGAGCGCCGACGGCTTCGTCCGCCTTCCGATGCTCAAACAGCGGGTCAAGGCGCAAGGCCTGATGCCGGGAGAACTCGAACTGGCAATTGCCAAGGCTCTGCAGAACGAGCAGATTATCGTGGACCCCTTCGTTACGGTAACTGTATCGGAATACAACAGCCACCCCATCTCCGTGGCTGGCGCCGTCAAGCAACCACTCACATTCCAGGCCACTGGCCCTGTCACCCTGCTCGAAGCGATCACCCGCGCCGGCGGTCTCGCTCCGGAAGCCGGCCCCGAAATCCTGGTGACCCGCACACAGCCTGGCTCGGACGGAGCCTCGTCCGCCCTGGTCCAGCGCATATTGGTCAAAGGCCTTATCGATGCCGCCGATCCCGCCCTGAACATCGTCTTGAACGGCGGCGAGGAGGTCCGCGTACCGGAGAGCGGCAAGGTTTACGTGATCGGCAACGTCAAAATGCCCGGCGCCTATCCCATGGGAGATGGCACCGAGTCGACCGTTCTCAAGATGCTGGCGCTCTCACAAGGGCTCATGCCGTATGCCGCCAAGGAAGCCTATATCTACCGCCGCGAAGGGAACGGCAGCAAGAACGAGATCCCTATCCCTCTGACTAAAATCATGGAACGTAAAGCCCCCGACACGCCGCTATTGGCAAACGACATTTTGTATGTGCCCGATAACAAGGGCCGCCGCATGACCTTGGGCGCCCTGGAGAAAATGTTCGTATTAGGTACAGCTGCCACCGCGGCAGCCATCCTTGTCGTTCATTGACATTGACCAGTTCGCGCCGAATCTATCCCCGGTCCAACAACATGCCTGAACAAAAAGCCCTTCCACCCGCCCCGAACCAAGCCATACAGCCCGCGTGGTACGGTTACGACGCCGAGCCGTCCGATCTGTCCTCCGTCCCCCTCACCCACTACCTCTGGATCCTCCGCCGCCATCGCTGGAAGATCCTCAGCTTCGTCCTCGGCTGCGTGGCGGCCACTATCGTCATCTCCGCGCGCCTCACGCCAATCTACGAATCTACCGTCACCGTGGATGTCGATCGCCAAATGCCCTCCGCCGTCATCGGTCAGGACGCCGCCCGCACGCCCGCGAATGACGCCGACCAGTTCCTGGCCACCCAGGTGAAGCTTATTCAGTCGGATTCCGTTCTCCGTCCGGTCGCCGATCAGTACCACCTCCTCGATGTGGAAAGACAGGCTCCTGAGAAAGTGTCCGCGGCCCTGGAGGATGCTCCAATCCTTCTGAGAAAGCTCAAGGTCTCGCGGCCCCCGAACACCTATCTCCTCCTAATCAGCTATCGCTCCACCGACCCTCATTTGGCCGCAGACGTGGCTAACGGCATCGCGCGATCGTATGTCGAACATACCTACGACATCCGATTCCGTTCCTCGGCTTCACTGGCGAACTTCATGGAAAAGCAGCTCGAGGAATTGAAGGCCAAAATGGAGCGCTCCTCCGCCGCGCTCGCCCAGTTTGAGCGCGAATTGAACGTCATCAATCCGGAGGAAAAGACCAGCATCCTCTCCTCCCGGCTGCTCCAGCTCAACACCGAGTACACTAACGCGCAGACCGACCGCGTCCGTAAGGAATCCGCCTGGACATCCGTCCAAAGTGGCTCGCTCGAATCGGCCCAGGTTTCCACCCAGGGAGAGAACCTCAAAACCCTCTCCGCCAAACTGGACGAAGCCCGCCAGAAATTCGCCGACATCAAGACACACTATGGCGCCAACCACCCCGAGTACCGCAAGGCCGCGGTTCAAGTCGAAGAGATCGAGCAGCAATTGAGCAACGCACGCCAGAACGCGGCCCGGCGCGTCGAGGTCGAATATCGCGAGTCCGTCAACCGCGAAACCATGCTGCGGACGGCGGTCGCCGAGACCAAGGCCGAGTTTGACCGCCTCAACGCGCACAGCTTCGAGTACCAGTCCCTCAAGCGTGAAGCCGACGCCGATAAGACGCTCTATGAGGAACTGGTCCGCAAAATCAAGGAGGCCGGTATCAACGCTGGATTCCAGAACAGCGCCATCCGCATTGCCGATCCCGCCCGCGCCGCCGTTAGGCCGGTCTTCCCCAACATGAGGCTCAACGTGGTGCTGGCGTTCCTGTTCTCCACTCTGCTGGCGGTGGGCGCCGCAGTCATGAGCGACTTGCTCGACAAATCCATCCGCGACCCCGAGCAGATCTCCAGCCTCTTCAAGACCGAGGTGATGGGCAGCCTGCCTCAGGTGAAGTCCTGGCGTCATCGCCTGGCCACTGCCCGCACGGAACAAGGAATTACTACGGCTTTGATACGCGCGAATGGCGCCGAGCCAGAGGAGCGAAAACACAATGTAACCAGCTTCGAAGAAGCCGTCCGCACCCTCCGCAACTCCATCCTCCTGGGTACCTTCGACCGCCGTATCAGGTCGCTGATGGTCACCAGCGCCGCGCCATCCGAGGGCAAGACCACCACCGCCGTCCATTTGGCCATCGCCCATGCCCAGCAGAAGCACAAGACCCTGCTGATCGACTGCGACATGCGCCGTCCCGGGGTCCACGGCAAGCTGGGAATCAATCCGGAATCCGGCCTGGCAGCCGCGCTCCAGAACGGCTTGCAATGGCGCGAAAAACTGTGCAGACTCGTGGAACTCCCCGACATGGACATCTTGCCCACCGGCTCCTCCAGCCGTCGCGCCGCCGACCTCATCGGCGCCAGCCTCCCTAGTATCCTGGAAGAAGCCGCCACGGACTACGATTTGATTGTCATCGATTCGCCGCCCATTCTAGGTTTCCCCGAGCCGCTGCAGATAGCCGCCGCCGTAGACGCCGTTGTCATCGTCGCCTTGGCCGGCCAAACCAACCGCCACGCTGTGGGGTCCGCCCTCAACACCCTGCAGCGTATGCGCGCGAACGTTGTGGGGCTGGTGCTGAACGAGGTGACCGCGGACATGAGCGACAGCTATCGCTACTATGGCTACTACAGCAACTACAACAGATACTATAAGCCGGCGGGGGATGCCTGACAGGCCCTCGCGGCGATCGGCGGCTGCGTGAGATCGGGCCGGCTATGATGTAGTCGCCCCTTGCTTAGCTGCCAAAACGGTTTTTGCTCGCCCTTTCGATACCACCTCAAAATTACGCTTGCGCTACGCGCACACAGAGTCATGAAGTATGGCCCGCCATCGGCACCCTTTCCGATGTCCGCACAGACACTCGCAGAACTCGCTACACCGGTGCCAATCCCTCGGCGCGGGCTGACCTCAAACTCTCTCTGGGCGCTCAGTGGAAATGTGACTTATGGAGGATGCCAATGGCTGATTCTCTTAATGCTGGCAAAGGTCGGAAATGCTTCTATGGTTGGGCAGTTCGCGCTAGGTCTAGCGCTCGCTGCTCCGGTATTTCAGTTCGCAAACCTCCAACTCAGGACGGCTCAAGTGACCGACGCGCTAAGCGTCTATGGGTTCAACGACTACTTGGGGCTTAGGCTCCTGACGTCCTCGGTAGGCCTAGCCCTAATTGCCGTACTGGCTGTAGTTGGGAACCATGAAACAGGGACGGTCGCGGTTGTTGTACTCATTGGGGTGGCGAAAGCCTTTGAGTCCGTCAGCGACATCTTCCAAGGGTTATTCCAGAAGCACGAGGAGATGAACCGCGCGGCGGTGTCCTTGATCCTAAAGGGTCTGCTTTCGGTTCTTTTGGTCGGGCTCGCCTTGTTCCTTTTGCACAACATCGTGGTCGCGGCGGCGATGCTAGCGGTGGCGTGGGCTACTACCCTGGCCCTGTACGATCTGCCGCAAGGCGCCTCGATGCTTCCAAACTGGCGGCGCGAGCTTCGCCCGCGTTTCCGAAGAACGGTGTTTAAGGAGCTCTTTCTCCTAACGCTGCCGCTAGGGTTCCTCATGATGCTCCTCTCGGTTAGCGATAACCTCCCGCGGTATTTCCTGGCAAGAAAGGGCGGCACTGCGGCGGTCGGGATATATTCAGCGATGGCGTATTTCCTCGTGGCCGGCGCCATTCTGATTAATGCCATCGGCCAAGCCGCCTCGCCGCGGTTAGCAAAGCACTACGCCAATGACGATTTGGTGGGCTTTCGCCGAATCCTGACGAAACAGATGATGTGTGTACTCGTGGTCGGAGCGGCCGGTATTCTGGTTGCACGGGTCGCCGGGAAGCAAATCCTGGAGGTGGTTTATCGCCCAGAGTACGCGCGACAGGCCCCTGCATTCTTCTGGCTGATGGCCGCCGGAACACTCGGATGGCTTTCCAGCGTGCTGGGAGTAGGGTTGACCGCCATGCGTGTTTTTAGGAAGCAGGCCTGGATCCGCCTCTGTTGTACGCTGGCGGGTGTCGCCGCTTGTGCCGTGTTGATTCCGTCGAAGGGAATTCTAGGCGCCGCCTTCGTTGCCGTACTAGTAGGCGCGGGAGGCCTTGGCAGCTACGCGATACTGTTGCGATCTGCACTGAAGCACAAGGCAAGCATCTCTGCGGAACTGTTTTCCGCTCACGCGGACCAGGGCCTCGCTCAGAACTGAATCATGTATAAACTTGGTATTTGGCGCGGCGAAAAGATGACGCGTACCCGAGCCCTTCTGGGAAAGACTCGGCAGTTCTCGTACTGTCTCTTGAAGACTGGCGTTCACGCAACGCCCGTCGACATCGCTCGCTTTGAAACAGTAATACGCACGGTCCAACTGTCGTCGGGAATCTGCCGGACAACCTATTCCGAGCGCTTCGGCGACCTCGATCCTCTTGTGCAGACGGTTCTGAAACGTATTTTCCCGGTAGACCGGCCTTTGATAATTCACGACCTGGCCGCCTCCGATTGTCTGCTTTCGATGTTGTGGGCGAAGAGAATATTCGAGTACTTTCCTGCAGCGCGGATGACCGCGTCGGATGTCGTCCTCTATTTCACCGAAGCAGTGTGGAACTCCGGGGAGGCCTATATCCTGGAACCCGACGGCACGCCGGTCCAATACACGAGGGCGCCTTTCGTGGTACCGCTCCATGTGAGGGAACACGCCGCATACATCGTGAATACGCTGGTACGGACCTGGGCCCGGCGGCACACACGAGAGGTTCAATCTTGCGCCTCTTCCGTACGCTGGGACGGTGTGCCCGACTATCGTGTAGTGAATATCGGCCCATGGTCTTTGCGGCAGATTCCGTTGGTGCATCCAACGGCTCTCTCCTTTGCCCAAAATGGCCGCTTCAGGGTTGCACACATCGACGCGTTTTCTGAACTACCATTGAAATGCGATGTGATCCGCGCCATGAACTTATACCAGCCCTATGCCCTCCCCATCGAGCAGATCCGGCGAGGAATCCATGTCGCTCTCGACGCTCTCCGCGATGGGGGAGTCTTCGTCGCTGGCAGGACGCTCGAAAAGGCTGCGCAGAGGAACGACGTCACGGTATTTCAGAAGACGCGCGGCCGGGCAGATGTCGTCGAGAGGCTTGGGAAGGGCTTCGAATTCGAGGGTCTTGCAACCGAATACGCTTCCGACCAACGACTTGCGCCCGGACACACCTCTGCCGCAAGTGATTGCGAAGTGGGCAGGGGTGATAATTCAGCAGCCCATTCAGAGATCGCGGTCTCTTCGAAGAGAGCCGTTCCCGCGGCTGCAAGACCTTGCACAGATCAAGTTGCGTCATCTCCAGGCTAAGTATAGTCGACGCGGCCCCGGGGCCGCCTCTTCTTCTGAGGGCAGGCTCGACGAGCCCTAGAGAGAGCGCTTCGAGGCCAAAAAGCGATGGATACCTGCATCGAATCGCCGGTAAGTCCCGATACCCGCCACGACGGCTCCGCGGAACCCATGCGGATACTGCACATCTTCGGCCGCATGGATCGAGGAGGTGCAGAAATGCGAACCCTGGAGTTGTTTCGCCATCTGGATCCGACGGAGCATAGATTCGAGTTCTGCTCATTATCGGGCAAGGCGGGTGAGTTGGATAACGAGATACTCCGCCTGGGCGGAAAAGTCCACCTTGTGAAGCTCAGCAGCGCCGGCTTCCCCGCGAGATTCCGAAACCTATTGACTCACGGTAACTTCTCCGTTGTGCATTCACACGTACATTACTTTTCGGGATTTCTCCTCAGGCTGGCGGCAAAGGCCGGAACTCCGTGCCGCATCGCCCACTTTCGCACCACGAATGATGGGAAGGGAACGAGCCTGTGGCGTCAAGCGCGCAACCTCGTGTTGAAGCACTGGATCGACGCCTACGCAACTCAGATTCTGGGTGTCAGCCGGGCTGCGTTGGATGCTTCGCTAGGGGCGGATTGGAATTCCGATCCCCGATGCAAGGTGATTTATAACGGCATTGACTGTGGCCCAGGCGGCATCGAACGTGATTCCGAAAACGTTAGAAACGAGTTCGCAATACCAACTGGCGCGACCCTTCTGATCCACGTCGGAAGATGGAGTCCTGAAAAGAACCATGACCGGCTGCTTCGAGTTTTCTCCAGTTTCGTGAAGCGTGTGCCCAACTCTTACTTGCTCCTCGTTGGCGCCAAAAGCGAGCCGGTAATAAGTGGTGTGCGAAAACTGGTTCGCGAACTGGATTTGGAGGGCCACGCGATCGAGTGCGGCAGCCGGTCCGACGTGAAGCGGCTGCTCATGGCTTCGGACTTGATGATCTGCCCTTCGATGCGGGAAGGCCTGCCGGGCGCAGTCCTGGAAGCGGCCGCGGTTGGCACACCCGCGCTGACGAGCGATATCGCGCCAATGCTCGAGGTCTCCCAGTACCTGCCTATCAGGACGATGTCGCTGCTGGATTCAAACGAGGCGTGGTCCGCTGCTTCCGTGGATCTCTGCCAAGACAGCACCTTACAGAGTCGGTTGATTCGCGCCTTTGCCGCAAGCCCATTCACTATGCGAGCAAGTGTTGCAGCTTTTCGACAGGTCTACCCAGTACTTGCATCTGGTGCAAACGAGAAACATGCCTAAGCCAGATCGCGGTCGCCGGGCCATCGTTGGTTGGCAGTTTGTGTTTACCCTTCTTAGCGGCATCCTGATACCGCTGCTCGGGCATACCATCGGCAAGCCCGAGGATAGTCTGTACGCCTATTGTGTGTTTGCGAGCGCTGCAGTCCTCTGGATGCTCTGGACGTGGGTTAAAGTCAATGGCACCCTATTCGATCCGTATGGCTTCGTTCTGGTCTCGGCAATCCTCTTCAACCTGAGCCACTGTGTCCTGCACGCAGTGGGCCTCACAGCACTAGGTTTTTTTGACCACTTCAATCTTGAGACTAGTTTTCAGACTGTGGGTGCGGCAACATTGGGCATCATGTGCATGCACTTGGGCGCACTGATGCTCCCGGGCACCGGTGACCAGCGCTTCCGCGCTGTGATACGGCCCGGCGCGACCTCGTTGCGAGGTCCCTCGGTTATCGGTGGAGCAATCGTCGCCGTCGCGATAATTCCGGCGGCGATCGAGACCGGCACAGCGCTTGCGTTTAGCATGTCCCATTCGTATGGTGCATTTCACCTAGAAGACGCCATCGTTGGGCTTGACGCGTGGAAGCGCATTCTCGCGGTATCCCTGCTTCCAGGAGCCTTCTATTTCCTTGTCGGCCGCCCAAGGTCCCGAGGCCGCCAACTCTTGACATTCGCCTGCGTTGCCGCCACCGCCCTGACGTTTTTCTTCGTTGGGGACCGCAGTGACGGGACCATGACGTTAGTTGCAGCACTTTGGCTTTATGACAGGGCTGTCAGAAGAGTCTCTCGAACTTTCTTGGCCGTTTTGATGGCCGCGTTGTTAGTCTCGTTTCCATTGATCTGGATCACCCGCGGATTGACGGGCAGTGAACGGCTTTCAGCGGATGTTTGGATCAATGCCCTATCCAAAGTCGAGAACCCGGTCCAGAGCAGCGTTGTGGAGATGGGCGGCTCTCTTGATGTTCTTGCGTACGTGATCGAATTGGTACCGGACGCACGCGGCTTCGATTTTGGGATGAGCTACCTATGGGCTGTGGGCAGCGTCATACCGAACTTGTCGGGGGAGTTGCATCCCAGCGCCCGCCGATCTTTAGAAATGTGGCTAGTGTCAACTGTCGATCCCTACCAGGCCGCGCATGGCGGAGGGAAGGGCTTCAGCGTCCTGGCCGAGGCGTATGTAAATTTTGGGTGGATCGGCATAGTTGCGATCATGTGGCTCGTTGGCACTGGATTTGCCCGGCTGACGCGGTGGGCCGACACCACGCACGACCCCGCGGTCTGGGCGGCCATTGCCTGCCTCTTACTCGTTGCGCCAAAGTTAGCGCGGGCAGAGTCTCTGGAGATAGTCCGTGCGATCGTCTGGTACTCGGTGGGCTTGTATGCCGCTTGCAGCCTTCTGCAACGAAAACAGCGCAAGTCACAACCGGCATCGCTCTCAGTCGCGCCGAAGGGGCGCGACTTCCAAATACCGTTGAGACTTCCGTTTGACCGCAACCCGAGCCAGCTTTGACTTCCTGCCGGGAAGAACCATCTAGGCTGGTGGCAACACCTCCCAGTCAGCGCTGCCTCAACATGATACCGTCGGAGCCTGCTCGCCATGTTGCCCCGCTCTTGGAGTCGATGTCCTCGGAACCAGCGGCAACTTTTTGGGTTGGCGCGACAAAATCGTCCCAGGTTGCCACGAGCAAAGGTTTAGTACTGTCGTCTTCGATCTGCACATACGAGGTAAATGATGCTTTGTTCGCGGCCGGAATCGAAACAGAATTGTTGCGAACTTGTACACCGGAAGATATGCCCTTACTTGTTGCTAGAAACAACGCAGTCCTCATGCGCGAGGGCTCCAGGCTGTCAATTAGCTGGTTATCGACAACCTCGACATCGATCGAAGGGGCACCCGCGATGAATATTGGCGTTTTGTAGTTCGCAGCGATTGCGGTGTCAAGCGAAGATCCTGCATTGCGAATAATATTCCCTTGGACTCTACAGCCTTTAAGTGCGGCCGCCAATCTGATACCAGCGACCGGCGCGTTGTCGATAATATTGTTCACGATCATGAGATTTTCAGCCATTTGTCCCGAAGTCGACCACCAACCGATGCCAATCGAGGCGCTGTTTGCCGGGCGCAAAGAGTCCTCGCGGTCAAAGATGACCGTGTTGCCCGATATGATGACATTTGCGAAAGGTAGGTCTGAGTGTGGATCCACCGCGATCCCAGAGGTCGCCATAGCGGTCCCGGGGGAGCCCGCATAGGAAGTGTGATTAACTATGATCGTGTTACCAGCGATCAAGAGTCCATTTTCTCCGTAGCCAGTCAAATGTCCACGGTCGGTGTGCGACCAGATTGTTATTCCGTTCAGGGTCCCCCTGATGGTGTTCCCGCTCACAACATTGCCCACGCTATCGGATGGCGCTGAACCGGTTACGTTCATTCCCTGGGAATAGTTCGTGATAATGTTTCCGGTCACCAAAATCCCGGAGCCGTGCGTTTCAATCGCAGTAACGGCGGCAGGTGCATCCCGCCGGACTGCGGTAAAAATGTTGCCGTCTATAACGGCGCCGTCAGCGTGGATGTAAAGGGCCGAATGGTCATGCGGGACATGGTTCGGATCGTCACCGTTGCCGCTGAATATGCAGTGACTGATCGTGATGTCCGAGATGGGAACTCCGGAGACAATGGAGTTCATTGAGCTTGAGTTCTGTATCGTCACGTGCTCGATTCGGATCCGGTGGCCGCTTCCGAGAAGGATCTCGAATCGAGGATGGGCGTAAAGTCCGGATTTGTTCTCAATGGGATTTCCGTCGATGTTTGAATCGATCGTGAGATTCTGAATCGCGCAATTGTCACATGAAGAAGCGGAGATTACGGCATCATAGGGTGCCGACGACGCGGCGATTCTGATAAGGGGGTTACCGATGCCAATCAACTGGACATTCGCCTTCAGAGTGAGGAACGTTTTCTTGTCTGGGGTAGGAGTGATCAGGTAGGCGCGCGCAGTCGGTGGCAAGTACACGGCACCAGCCGTAACCGAATCGATTGCGGCCTGAATAGCGGCCCTATCATCCGTGACCCCGTCCCCATTGGCGCCGAAGTCCTTGACCGAGACGAATCCCGTGGCAGGGACCTGAGCCGCGGCTTGGGGTGCCGCAGCCAGCCCCCATGAGATCGCCCAACCAACGCAGAATCCGGGTAAGCCGTATCTCGAAATCATAGGTTCTTCCTCCAATGTTACTGTCCCACATTCCGGCGCAGGGGGCAATCTCTCCGCTGAGGGTTAGTTGGCGGAGGCAGGGAGGCGCGCTTTAGCACTCGCGTGGTTGCCTCCTCTAGAGGAGGTGGCAACCCGAGGCCATAGTCGGCATATGGATGTAACAATCGCACTTGACGCTCGATACGCGGTCGCCCCCGACGGATCCGTATGGTCGCAGGTCGGGATGGCGCAACGTTTCTGGGAGCGCTACCTGAACGTGTTTGACAGAGTCAGAATCGTGGCTCGGGCCGCCCAGGTGGAGCAAGCTCCGGCGGGATGGCTGCCCGTGAACTGCAAGAATATTCTGTTTCACGGTGTGCCTGACTTTCACGGCCCATGGCAGTGCATCAAGCAATACGCGGCGCTCCGGATGGCCATCCGGGCGGCCACTCCCGCGCATGGCGCCGTGATCCTACGGGTTGGGTCCCAAGTGGCGAACGTCCTGGAACGTCAACTCCATGCGCGCGACTACCCCTATGCGCTGGAGGTCGTCGGTGATCCTCACGAGGTCTTTGCACCGGGAGTG
>JBEKMJ010000077.1:0-39203 GCA_050008575.1 Bryobacteraceae bacterium | reverse complement strand
GGCCGTCACCAGGGACAGAAACCCAAGGTCTTGGGGGGCGGGATTTATCCCGCGCGGGGCTTTAGCCCCGCACCTCGCAAATCGACAGGTTGGCGAGTGGGTTTCTGGAGAGCCGGCTCTGGCCACCTTAAAGGCGGCTTCGGCCAAGGGCCGCCCTCCAAATCCAAAATGACCCACTACCGGCTTTTGTAATGACACTTCCTTGCGGTCGGAAGCGGCGCTGCCACTCTGCCGGAGCGCGGGAAGGCGGCTCCAAGTGGCGCCCGTACGTTGAGAATCGCGCCGCGCAGCCGATTACAATAGGCGATATGCGGGTCGGTCTTTCGTTGTTTATTGCGCTCGTCGCGGCTTTACCGGTGCGGGGGCAGAGCGTGCAGGTTGTCGAAACCGATGGGGATCAATCCAAGCTCCTGGCGCAGAGGCCCGGACTGGCTTTTGCGCCCGGTGCCCCGTCCGGCTCGCCCGCCTTCACCATCGCGGTGGACAACGGCAACACATACCAGCAGATGGATGGCGTGGGCGCTTCGCTCACCGACTCGGCCGGTTACGTCCTCTGGAACGACTTGCCCGAGGCGCAGCGCGATGCGTTGATGCAGAGCCTGTTCGATCCCAATACGGGCATTGGCGTTGGCATCTTGCGGCAGCCGATGGGCGCGAGTGACTTCTCCGCCAGCGGTAACTACAGCTACGACGACGTGCCTGCCGGGCAAAGCGATCCGAACTTAGCCCAGTTCTCCATCGCTCACGACCAGACTTACCTGATCCCGCTGCTGCGCCAGGCGCTGGCGATCAACCCGTCGCTCAAGGTACACGCGCTGCCCTGGAGTCCCCCCGCATGGATGAAAACCAGCGCCTCGATGAATGGCGGGAACATTCTGACCGCCGATTTTCCCATCCTGGCACAGTACTTCGCGCGGTTCATCGCCGCCTATCAACAGCAAGGGATTCCGATTTACGCCATTTCCATGCAGAACGAGCCGCTCAACTCCACGGGATCTTATCCCTCGGCGTATGTGGCCAGTTCCGACGAAGCGAACTTCATCGGCAACAATCTTGGGCCGGCGCTGGCCGGCGCGGGACTGGGCGGGGTCAAGATCTTCGGCTATGAACATAATTGGGACCAGCCCCAGTATCCCGAGGCGCTGCTGGCGGATACCGCGGCATATGGCTATCTGGCGGGCAGCTCATTCCATTGCTATGCCGGCGGCGTGAGCGCGCAATCGCAAGTGAAGCAGGCTTACCCGGTTAAGGACATCTGGTTCACGGAGTGTTCGGGAACTGTCGGGTCCAGCTTCGCGGGCGACCTGGCTTGGAACACGGAAAACCTGCTGATCGGGGCCACGCGCAACTGGGCGCGCGGAGTGACTCTGTGGAACATCGCGTTGGACCAGAATTCCGGGCCGCAGAACGGCGGATGTACTGCGTGCCGCGGCGTGGTGACGGTGGATGACAGCGTCTCGCCGCCGGTGATCACGCGCAACGTGGAATACTATGTGCTCGGCCACCTGGGTAAGTTCGTACAGCCGGGCGCTTATCGCATCGATTCGAACACGTATGGCTCCGGCTCGCTCGAAGATGTGGCGTTTCAAAACCCGGACGGGTCGGTCGTGTTACTGGTGCTAAACGCGGCAGGCGGCAGTTCGACTTTCGCGGTGACTTGGAATGGCGCGAACTTTACCGACACGTTGCCGGCGGGCGCCGTGGCGACTTATGAATGGGCGGTGCCGGCGCCCTCGTTTCCGGCCAATGGAGCGATCAACGCGGCGGCTCCCGCGGCGGCCTTGAGTCCAGGCGAACTGTTTTCGATCTATGGCACAAACCTCGCAGCCCAGGCGCAGCAGCCGTTGCTCTTGCCGCTGCCCGCCACGATGGCGGCCGCCAGTGTGCAGATCGACGGAATCGCGGCGCCGCTGGTCTATGTTTCGCCGCTGCAAATCAACGCGCAGGTGCCTTGGCAGGCCACGCCCGGCAACGCGACCCTGACCGTAACGCACGCCGGAGTGACGGCATCGCAGACAGTCACCATCGCGGCGGCTGGACCCGGCGTTTTCACGCTGTATGGCAGCCCACAGGCGGCGGCGCTGAACCCCGATTATTCGATCAATTCGCAGGATAATCCCGCCTCGTCTTATATCCAACTGTTCGGAACCGGATTTGGCGCGGTATCGCCGGCAGTACCGACCGGCGCGGCGGCCAGCGCCGATCCGCTATCGAACGTTACCGCTACGGTCACCGCGACGGTGGGCGGCGCGGCGGCCAGCGTGTTATTCGCAGGCCTGGCGCCGGGATTTGCGGGATTGTGGCAGATCGACGTGGCGCTGCCCGCGGGCACATCCGGTGAGATGCCCGTGATCGTCAACGTGCCGGGAGCGGCGAGTAACACGGTGACGGTCTGGGTGAAATGAGCCGTCAGCCTAACTGAAGCGCCTGCCGCAGGGATGGGTCGCTGCGTACGCGCCAGATCTTGCTATCCAGATAATAGTGCGTCAGTCCGAAGCCGCAGAAGAAGCCGAAGGCCAGGTCGGATGCCTGGCCAAGCTGGAAGCCGGGCACGCGGTAAAGCGCGCTGAACACCAGCGCCACCAGCACATAATTCAGCAGGCTGTGCGAAACCGCTTGCGGGATGCGGCCGTGACTGGCCTCCCCGCTCTCCGCGCCATAACGATTGCGATTGTGGAACCAGATCAGCGCGTGATACTGAAGATTGTGCACGATCGTGACCGTCGGCACGGCGCCCATCCAACTCATGTAGGCGAAGGTCAGCCAGTGCAGCGGGACTACGCCGCCGAACAGCAGAAACTTGGGCAGGTTCACGGAATCGCGGCGGCGGATGCGCACCACCTGCCGGCCCAGATACACCACGACGGTGGCTGCCACCAACGTCCACAGGAAAGGCTCCAGTCGCGGGAACGAGAAATGCAGGCCGAGTTCCTCCGGGTGGTGAATGAAGAAGCGATGGAACGGGGGAAAGACCGTCATGACGCCCAGAAACCACCGGTCCAGGAAGTTGTCGAGCCGGGCCAAATCCCGATTCTTCACCTTGTACAGAACCATGAAGCCGTAATGCTGGCGGATCACGTGGTAGTAGGCCCACACGGCCACGATCATGGCCAGCACGGCCTTGCCGCCCAGCAGCACCAGCACGGGGCCGAGGGCGAAAAAGAACGCCGCGCTGCCGAACAATAGCGCGCGGCGGCTGTGTCGCGCCTCGCTATCGAAGAACGTGCGCGAGGCCGTGCCGAAGATGTGGGTGCCGTCGAAGCCCACGGACCAGAACCACCACAGCAGTGAAATCGGGACGTGCAGCGCCACATTCGCTACCAGGTACGCATATCCGGCCAGGGCGCTGCCGATAACGAATGTCAGGTCGATGCCGCGCGTGATGATCCAACGATGCGCCAGGCGTGGAGCGGGCGGCGAGGAGACAGGCTGCGGGGCGGCTTGTGTGGCGGCGGCCAATCCATTAGTGTACAACTATGACCTGTTGCGCCGATTTCGACAAACTCATGGATCTGGAACTGGCGCGCCACGCGCAGCCCTACCAGCTCACCAACGGCAGAATCATCACGGAGATCGACACGGAATACTACTTTGTGTTTGGCGAGGAACGGCACAGTTTCGTGGGGATTAACTACTGTCCGTTTTGCGGCCGGGTGCTTTCGCGCGGGCTTTGGAATCTGGAGAAGAAGCGGCAGGGGTAGCCGGCCGGTCCCTTGGGTGGAGCCAACCGGACAATTCCGCGGCGTCGTCCAGGATCAAGAGCGCGAGCGGTTCGGACTCATCGGCAACCGGCGCAACGGTGATCAGGAAGTCCACGTCGGACGCCTTCCCGTCGCTGGTGAGGCGTAGCCGTCCGGTTTTGCGGCAGGCTTTGGTTTCACCGAAAACCTCTTTGACGAAGTTCTTGACGATGCATTCCTGGCACGCTTGCGGGGCGGCGCCGTCCCCGGTTTCGATCGAATGAACACATTGCAGTTGGTCGCCGCCGCGCAGCCGCAGCACGGCGAAAGGCACCCGATCCAACAATCTGGCTCCAGCAAGGTTGAAGTCGACGATGTTGAAATCGTGGTCCACGACGAACGCCGGCAGGGGCAAGGAGTCAAAAACGTTGGCGATCAGGTCGGTGTTGGGTGCGGGCAAAAGTGAAGCGGTTGCGCTCATAACATTTTGGTGCGCGGCGGGGGCAAGATTTCTCAGGAAACAATGTCGGAGAATTTCGCGCGCCGCCTGTACGCACAGATCGGGCAGGCTGGGAATACAACTGTGGTACGCCGGTCAGGGATGCGCTATTTCCGCGATTCCACCTGCAAGAACGTTCCCTCCCGCAGTTCCCGGAATGCCTCCTGGAGCTGCTCCTGCGTATTCATCACGATCGGGCCATACCATGCCACAGGCTCCTCCAGAGGCTGACCGGAGACCAGCAGAAACCGTATGCCCTCCTCTCCGGCCTGCACCGTAAGCTCATCGCCGCGGTCGAAGAGCACGAGCGACCGGTTGTCGGCTTCCGAGGGCGGCGCCGTGTCCGCCCAGCCGACCGCCTCGGTGGGTACAGCCAAGGGGCCGGAGGCGTTGCAGAACTTCCCGCTCCCCGCGAAAACGTATGCAAAAGCGTGGCGCGTGGTCTCCACCGGCAGGGTCTTCCGGCGGCCTGGAGCCACCGACACATCCAGGTACATGGGGTCGGCGGCGATGCCATCCACGGGCCCGGACTTCCCCCAGAACTTGCCACAGACTACGCGCACGTGGGTGCCGTCGTCGTCTGTGATCTCCGGGATATCGGGAGCTTTCACCTCCTGGTAGCGGGGCGGGGTCATTTTCAGCCCGGCCGGAAGATTGGCCCACAGTTGGAAGCCATGCATGCGGCCCGCGTGGTCGCCCTTGGGCATCTCCTGGTGGATGATGCCGCTGCCGGCCGTCATCCACTGGACATCGCCGGCCGCGATGGCGCCCTGGTTGCCCATGCTATCGCCATGCTCGACGGTTCCGGCCAGGACGTAGGTGATGGTCTCGATGCCGCGGTGGGGGTGCCACGGGAAGCCCGCCAGGTAATCCTCGGGAACGTCGTTGCGGAAGTCGTCGAGGAGCAGGAAGGGGTCGAAATCCGAGGTGTTGCCGAAGCCGAATGCGCGGCGCAGGTGGACGCCGGCGCCTTCCAGCGTGGGCTTGGATTTGATAAGGCGTTTCACGGGTCGAATGGACATAATTCGAGTCTACCGTGTTTGGGGCGGGGCGCTGCCAAGGGCGATCCCCCCCGCCCCGCGGAAGCCTACAAAACCGATCGCAATTATGCCGCCGGCCGTGGCTGGTAGAGCTTTACTTTGATTTCGTCCTCGTGCTGGCGCGCCTGCGCCAGATCGTATGCCGCCTGCATTCGGATCCAAATGTCGGGCGTTGCCCCAAAAGCTTTGGCAAGACGGATGGCCATGTCGGGGGATACCCCCGACTGGCCGTTGATGAGGCGTGAAAGGGTGGTTCGGCTGACGCCCAGCGCCTTTGCCCCTCCCGTAACCGAGAGGCCAAACGGTTCAAGGCAATTGAGCCGCACACACAGGCCGGGGTGCGGCGGGTTCTTCATGGGCATTGGCTTTTTCCCTTTCAACTTAGTGGTAGTCGATCAGTTCGACCGCGTCGGCGTCACCATCCGTAAACCCGAAAATAATCCGCCAATTGGCGCGCACCGTCACTGACCAGAGGCCTTTCATATCGCCCTTGAGAGGATGCAAGTGAAAACTGGTCATGCGCATGTCTTCGATGGTCTGGGCCTCGCTGAGCTGGATTAGGATAGTACGTACTTTGTCGACCAGGTCGGGTCGAACCCCGCTAGCATCATCCTTCTCAAAGAGCCGTTTCAAGCCCTTGTGCCGAAACCCAACTATCACACCGCACTGTAGCGCGCATCGCTACACGCGTCAAGACGAGCCGAAACTCAAAATCGACTCGTTAACGATGTGGGCCGAGGAATGGTGGAGGCGGCGGGAGTTGAACCCACGTCCGAGAAAGCCCGCAATGAAGAGAACTACGTGCGTAGCGCGATTCAACAACTTCAGCTTCCGCCTCAGAATCGGCAAGAGTGGCGGCCGCCTAGCCCGATTGATCTCGGCCTGATGCTCCGGACCGAAGCACTTCAGCCTATCCCGCTATATGACGCTCACTCACCGCCGCGCGGGCTCGACGGCTGGAGCGGCTACTTAATTAATTAAGCAGCGTATGCGAACTGGTTGTTGGCAGTTCTGTTTTTCCGATCGTTTTACGGGAGCTCGGAACCCGGCACGCCTCCCCATCACGATTCAATCCCGTCGAATCCGTTGCGCCCCCATGTCTTGGACAAAAACTGGAAGACTGCCGGTCAATCGGGCGATCCGCGATTGAGATACAAATCGATTTTAACATATCGCGCCGTTATGTTTGGGCTGTTTTTTCGTCAGGAACATAGAGCCCCGTGCAACCGTCTTTCTAGAAGGACCCTTTGAGCCATACACGCAAGTTCCGCCCCAGCGCCTCCTTTTGGGAGGCCACCCGCATCGCGTTCAATTCATTGCACAAGAACAAGCTGCGCAGTTTCCTCACGCTGCTGGGCATCATTCTTGCCACCACCACGCTGATCGCCGTGACCGCGCTCATCCATGGTATGAATGTGTACATTTCCGACAAAGTGTCGAACATGGGGGCCGACGGCTTCCGCATCGTCCGCATGGCGTGGTTCGGCCCTTGGGACCCCAAGAAGTTCTACGAAATGATGAAGCGCAACCCGGAGATCAAGCGCGACGAATATGAGTTCGTCAAGAGCCAGGCCACGCTGCTGAAGGACGTCGGGATGATGGTCTCGAAGCGGACCCGCGTCGCCTACAAGGGCGACTCCATGGAGGATGTCGACGTGGAGGGTGTGACCGACAACATTCCGGCGATCAACAACGTGCAGGTGGCGTCCGGGCGCGGGATCACGCCGGAAGAAGCGCGGCGGCACGCGCCTGTGGTCTTCATCGGCAACGACATCCGGACGCGTTTCTTCGCCACAGTGGACCCCATTGACAAGACCATTGAGATCGAGGGCACGCCGTACCAGGTGGTGGGGGTGGCCAAGGAGCTGGGCAGCGTCTTTGGCAACTCGCAGGACAATTTCGTGATGATTCCGGTGGACAGCTACTTCAAGACGTACGGCGCGCACACTGGAATTCGGCTGGTGGCCAAGGCCATCGACCAGGAGCACCTGGCCGAGGCGCAGGACGAGACGCGCACGCTGCTGCGCTCGTACAGGCACCTGGGGCCGGCCCAGGACGACAACTTCTCGATCTTCGCCTCGGAGGCTTTTGTCACGCTGTGGGAGCGGCTCACCTCCGCGATCGCCGCCATGGCGGTGGGCATTGTGTCGGTGTTCATGCTGGTGGGCGGCATCGTAATCATGAACATCATGCTGGCGGTGGTGACCGAGCGCACGCACGAAATCGGCATTCGAAAGTCGCTGGGGGCGCGCCGGCGGGACATTCTGAACCAGTTCCTGGTGGAGTCTTCGTGCCTGGCGGCGACCGGCGGTTTGGCCGGCGTACTGATCGCGTGGACATTGGCGGTGCTGGTGCGCAACTTGACCTCAGTGCCCATGGCGTTGCCCTGGTCTTCGGTGTTTCTGGGCGTGGGGCTGTCGGGCGTGGTGGGGCTATTCTTCGGAATTTATCCGGCGCGGCGGGCGGCGCGTCTGGACCCTATCGAAGCCTTGCGGGTGGAGAGGTAACCGATGACCAGACTGGCGTTTGTCAACGGATTCATGCTGGCGCTGGAGACCATCCGGTCGCACAAGTTGCGCGCCTTTCTGACCGTGTTGGGAGTCATTATCGGAACGGGGACCATCATCGGGGTCGGCGCGATCATGACCGGCTTCGACACTTCCATCACCGCCGTGCTGCGCAGCTTCGGTCCGAATTCGATCATCGTTTTCAAGTTTCCCGTAGGACCGCGCACGCATCGCCTGAGCGCCGAGGAGCGCACGCGCAAAGACCTCACGTGGCAAAATGCGATGGATATCGGGGCCCGCTGCCCTTCGGTGAAAGACGTCTCGCCGATGCTTTTCGGCCCGGACGAGATCCTGAACGCGCACTATAAAGGGAACGACCTGTACGATATCAATCTCATGGGCGTGGAAGAAGCCTATGCGCGGGGTGGGCAAGTTGACATGCACCTGGGGCGCTTCTTCACCGATGAAGAAAACCGGCGGAAGGCGCCGGTGGCGGTGGTTGGGGCGGACATCGAAAAAGGGCTGTATGCGAACGTGAATCCGATCGGCAAGACGATCACGGTGGATGGCCACCAGTTGGAAGTGATCGGCACGATGATCCGGCCGGCGGCATCGTTCTTCGGCGACCAGGACACGCGCGTGCTGATTCCGTATTGGATGATGCAGAAGATGTTCCCGAATGCGCGGGAGAATGCCATCGTGGTGACCGCCAAGGACGGCCAGCTTCCCAAAGCGTTGGATGAGGTGCGGACCATTCTGCGCATCGACCGGCGAGTGCCTTACGATAAACCCGATAACTTCGCGCTTTCGACGGCCGACCAGATGGTGGCGGACTTCCGCCAGATTACGGCGATCACGTTTCTGGTGATGGCGGTGCTGAGCTCGATCGGCTTGCTGGTCGGCGGCATTGGGGTGATGAACATCATGCTGGTGTCGGTGACGGAGCGGACGCAGGAGATTGGTGTGCGCAAGGCCATCGGCGCGCGGCGGCGGGATATTATCTTGCAGTTCCTGCTGGAGGCGTCGGTGCTGACAAGCCTGGGCGGGGTAGCGGGAATTCTATTCGGCTGGGTTATATCGCTGATCAGCCGGCTGGTGTTCACGTCGCTGCCGGCGCAGGTGCCGCTGTGGGCGGCGGTGTTGGGGATTGTGGTGTCGGTGAGCGTGGGGCTGTTTTTTGGGATTTGGCCGGCGTATAAGGCGGCCCGGCTGGACCCGGTGGAGGCGTTGCGGTATGAGTAGGTTCAGCGCGCGCTGTCTTGCTTCTACAATGTCCAACGCGGCTTCCGGCGCGATGACCACTCAACCGGCATAGCGGGCACGTACCTTGCGTTTCACCTCGTCCCAGGCCAGTCCTGAAGCCGGATTTTTCATTAGGTTCGCTCTTCTGCGCCAGTTCCTGTTCTTGCCAGTCGTGGACTGGCACCGCGTCCGGCTAGGCCGGTTCACGCCGATGCCACGGAATCGGCCACGTGGTTTGCGGTAGGAGTAGTGGGGTTCAGGTTTTGCGCAACCGCGCGTGGAACACGTCCGACATTCGCTGGCAATTGGGACACGCTTCCCGGACCAGAGCCGGATCGGTCAAGCTCAGCAGGCGAGGAGCATGATCGGTCTTGTCGTACTTACCCTTCTGAGTCGTCTTCGTGGCGTGTCCAAGCCACTTCAAGACGTCTTTTTTCGACACTTGCTCCACGTCTCGTTTGATGCGCAGATGCGCTTCTCGAAGGCCTTGGCCGTAGAATTTCCTAAGAGCTTGGATGTCCGCAACGAACCAGGTTTCCATCAACTGCACCATCCAAAATACGGATTTCTCCTGCGCTGCCGGGAGAGCTAACCGTTCGAAAAGCTGCCCATCGTCCGGTCCCTCGCTGTCGATAAGCAAGACATTCCACGACCACGGATGCGATTCGAGTGCATCCTGAAAGTCGTGTATCGTATCGGATCTTCCCCTACCGGCGATGAACTGCACACGGCGCCGGCGCGAATAGTCGCCGAAGACGAGTTTGCCAAAGAACGTGCGGAAACCTTCCTTCAGTTGAGGGGCGCCTTCATAGTGGATGCGGATCTCGCTTACCACCGGTTTCCGCCGATCTCGCCTTTTCGCCACAGTTCACCCAATCGATACCGCTCCAGCCACAAGCTCAATTCCTTGCGCGACAGGCGCTGGAACGACGTGGTGTTGTCGAAATCGCGTTCGCATACAACCACTGCTTCGGGCTTTCCGGATAGGGCGTCTACCAGCGCCTCAGAATGCGTGGTCACGATCAACTGCGAGCGTTCGGCGGCGTCGCGCAAGACTTCGGCGACCAATTGCAGCGCATCGGGATGCAACCCGAGTTCGGGTTCCTCCAGGCAGATCAGCGTTGGCGGATTGGCGTGCAATAGCAGAGCCATCAGGCACAAAAACTTCAACGTGCCATCGGAAAGCCGGGTAGCCGGAATGGGCTGCTCAATACCCTTTTCCTTGATGGCCACTTGAGCGACTCCGGAGTCCAGCCGGACGCGCACACCTTCAAACTGATCGGCGAGCCGCCGGAGATACTCATTCACTCGCTCGATAGTACCGTTGAACGTCATCTCATGCAGGACGACTGCCAGATTATAGCCAGTGTCGTCCAGGAATTCCTTTGGGAGGCTGGTGTGGGCGCCCGTGCGCGCCTGCCCTTGGGGCCCTGTATCGAAAGTCCTATAGATTCGTATCCGGCGGAGTTCCGTTCCCAGTCGCGTAATGGGCGTCCGGTCGAGCGGGTCCCTAATAGCGGAGAACACAGAGACCTGGGAGGCGATGGGCGCTGTCTGGGCCGCCGGGCTCCCGTTGTGCGGTCGCTGTTTGAACTTGACACCTGCAGCGGATCTTTCGAAGTACACGCCCGCGCTGCGCTGCGACGCGCGGCGCAGACTCTCACGCTCCATCACGAAGGCCCCGTCGGCGGAGGAAAATTCCATCGCGTATTCGAGTGCGCCGGAATCCAGCGTCACTTCGCACTCGATCCCGCCGATCTTGGACGCGCCCTTTTCGCCCACACGAATCCAAGCTTGGGCGCCGCCTCCGCGGAGTATTGCGCCGTTCAGATCGTCCGGCGCAGCCCGCAGAAGCCCGATCGCGTCGATCAGGTTGGACTTGCCCGCGGCATTCGGGCCTATCAAAACATTCAGCGAATCGAGAGGCAGCTTGGCATCCTTGAAGCTCAGGATGTTCTTCAACCTGATCGACTTGAGGAAACACGCCACACGATCATTGTACGTGCGATTGGCGGCAAACGGCGAATTCGCTGCGGCACGCTCCGCGTTTCAATCGGGCATCTACACCGGGATGACTCTGTTGCCGCGACGGCGGTAGATGTGGAAATCGGAGTCGCGCGTGAAAACCTCGCCAGCCGCGTGAAATTTCCGAGAGGCGGACCAGACAGGCGTCGGCCAAAGACATCGGCCGGCTGCGATAGCGATGCATCAGCGCCCGCACATCCGCCTGCTCCTCCTGCACAGCGAGCGCGACCCGAATCACACCTCTCCCCAACAATTCAAATAGAGCGTCGGCATCGCGGCCATCGCGTTTCAGAAGCAACGCCGCCTCGGTAAGGACCGGCTCGAACGTAAGCAGCGGCGGGCGCGGCCGCTTCCATTGTTCGACAGCCCATGCGTGGTGTCTCACGCCCGAAGCAAGGAAACACCAGGGGGCCCGTATCCAGCAGGCACGGGCCTGTTTTCACCGGCGAAAACCTTCCATGTATTCGGGATTCACCGCGATATCCTCTGAGAGTCCGTGCACGCTGCCGGCGAGGTCGCGGGCCATGTCGTAACATGAGGGCGCGCCCGATAGCGATTTCCTGGAAAACCTTTTTGTCAGACTTTCACGCACCAGCGAAGATTTCGTCGTCCGTCTCGACTTGGCCTCGTGCTCGAGTTGGGCCAAAAGATCGTCCGGCAACTTCAGTGAAATCGTTCGCATAAGATAGGGTAATACGTGCCATCTCGCCGCGCAACACCATTTATGCGAGCTGCACCGAATCGGCGGCGTGATACGAACTCCGCACCAGCGGGCCGGATTCCACGTGCGCGAAGCCCATTTCGTAGCCGGCGCGGCGGAGATCTTCGAATTCGGCGGGCGGCACGTAGCGCACGATGGGCAGGTGTTTGGGCGAAGGGCGCAGATACTGGCCGACAGTCAGAATATCGACCCTGTGTGCGCGCAGATCGCGCATTACAGCCAACACTTCGTCGATGGTTTCGCCGAGACCCAGCATCAGTCCCGACTTCACCGGCGTCCGCGGCGACGTGCTCTTGGCATAGGCCAGCATATCGAGCGAGCGCTCGTAGCGCGCGCCGAGCCGCACCTGGCGGTAAAGGCGCGGGACAGTCTCGGTGTTGTGATTCAGCACGTCGGGCGCGGCGGCCATCACCGTGTCCATGGCCGCATGGCTGCCCTGAAAATCGGGCACCAGCACTTCGACGCCACAGCCGGGGATGCGCTGGCGGATCGCGCGAATGGTGAGGGCGAACAGTTCGGCGCCGCCATCGGCGCGGTCGTCGCGGTTCACGCTGGTGATCACGGCGAAGCGCAGGCCCATGGCCGCCACGGCTTGGGCCACGCGGCGCGGCTCGTCGTAATCTACTGCCAGCGGCGCGCCCTTCTGCACGGCGCAGAATCCGCAACGGCGCGTGCACACGTTGCCCAGAATCATGAACGTGGCGGTGCGATGGTTCCAGCATTCGCCCACGTTCGGGCAAGCCGCGCTCTCGCAGACCGTGTGCAGGCCGAGTCCGTCGATCAGGCTTTTCAGATCGCGATAGTTTTGGCCCACGGGCGCGGGTGCGCGCAGCCAGGAAGGACGGGGCGGCGCGGTCGGCATGATGGAAACCAAGCTCGCGCTCATGACAGTTTGCCAAGCCGCTCGCGCAGGGGCGCGGCGAGCGATTCGTCCTTCATCGATGCGATGTTGATGCGCACATTGGCCAATGCGCCGTCGATACCGGCTTGTGCGAGGCCTTGCGCGGTTTCGATGTCCGATCCGAATTTGGCGGGCGCGGTGGCGGCCAGGTCGCGCAGCCGGTTCTTCAGAGCCGTGGCGGCTTCGGCCACTTCCAGCGGCACCACCGCGGCTCCGCGCAACGCCTGCTCGACAAACGGCGCACGCTCGTCTTTAGGCCGTTTGTAGGCCGCGCGCACACCGTCGTAGGACGCTGCATCGCGCTTCACCGCTTCGGCGAAAAACTTGCGATCCGTCTCGAAAGCCTCGGCGGGCAGTTTCGCCAATCCCGAAACCATGGCGCCCAGCGCCGCCGCCATGGCCGCCGCCGCCGCCGCCGCACTGCCGCCGCCTGGCGTCGCGGTGGGCGCGGCTAGCTCGTCCAGAAACTCGTTTAAGCCATCGTGGTTTACAACCATGTGAGCGGCCTCCGCGAGACGGTTCTCTAATACCAGCCTAGGATGGAAATTCTCCACCTGCAAATACCACTCGGCGGTCATTTCCAGCGCGCGCTTGGGAATCAGGCCCACGATCTCGCTGCCTACGATGGACACGCCGTAGCGGGCGGCCTCCGCGCGCACGGCTTCAAACACGCGATGGATGGGGGTTTGTTCGAAATCGGTAAGGTTCATGGAAACCTGCGCCAAATTACGCGAAGCCAGCGGCACACCCATCGACTTCACGTAGCGGAATCCGCCCGACGAAAAACGGATGGCCTTGGCGATGCGCTTGGCGATCTCCACGTCGCCCGTGTTCAGGTTGATGTTGTAGGCAATCAGGAATTTGCGCGCGCCCACCACGGTGGCGCCGGCGCTGGGGTGCAGTTCGGCATCTTCAAAATTGGGGCCGAAATCGGGAAGGCGGTCGGGATTGGTGCGCACTTCGTCGCGCAGGCCCTCGAATTGGCCGCGGCGGATGTTCTCCAGATTCAGGCGGTCGGGGCGGCGGGCGGCGGCTTCGTAAAGATACACGGGCACGTGCAGGCTTTCCCACAGGCGCAAGCCAAGTTCATTGGCCAGGCGCACGCAATCTTCCAGGCTGACGCCTTCCACCGGCACGAATGGCACCACGTCGCAAGCGCCGATGCGCGGATGCACGCCGGTGTGATGGCGCAGATCGATCAGGCCGATGGCGCGCTCCACGCCGCGGAAGGCCGCTTCGACCACGGCCGTGGCGGGCCCGGCGAAGGTGACCACGGAGCGGTTGTGGTCGGCGTCCATCTCGCGGTCGAGGATGGCGATACCGCGCACGGAGCGGATCGCTTCGACGATGGCGTCTACTTTGGCGGCGTCGCGGCCTTCGGAGAAGTTGGGGACGCACTCTATAAGCTGGTGGCTGGTGGCTGGTGGCTGGTGGTTGGCGCTCATGCTAGTCGCGTTCCTCGTTTGATGGTTAGATGCACGTTGTTCGTGCCGAAGTAATAGGGTAGTTCGCGGTAGTCCGATGCGTTCAGCACCAGCAGGTCGCCTTGCTTGCCGGGCTCCAGCGAGCCGATCCGATCCGCGCAGCGCAGGGCGTGCGCGCCGTTAATGGTGGCGGCGGCTATGGCTTCCGCCGGGGTCATCCGCATCTCGGTGCAGGCCAGCGACAGCACCATTTGCATGCTATATGTCGGGCTGGTGCCGGGATTGAAATCGGTGGCCAGCGCTACAGCGGCTCCAGCGTCAATCAGGGCGCGGGCGGGCGCATACTTACGCAGGCCAAGATGAAAAACAGAGCCGGGCAGCAGCGTGGCAATCGTGTTCGATTGCGCGAGCGCGCGGATGTCTTCTTCGCCGGCCTGCTCCAGATGATCTGCGCTGGCGGCTTCCAGTTCCACGGCCAGGCGTGCGGCGCCGGTACGCGCGAACTGCTCGGCATGGATCTTCAGCCCGAAGCCGAGACTGCGCGCGCGCTCCAGGTAACGCCGCGATTGATCGAGCGAGAACGCGCCGTCATCGCAATAGATGTCCACGAAGCGCGCCAGCTTGCGGCGATAAATCCGTGGCATCGTCGTGGCCGCGACCCAGTCTATGTAAGCGTCCGGCCGCCCACGGTATTCGGGAGGCTGGATGTGCGCGCCCAAATAGGTCGGCACGATATCCAGCGGGTCGCCATTTAGTTTCGCCAACACGCGTAGTGTTTTGAGTTCGCCGGCCTCATCCAGCGCGTAGCCGGACTTGGCCTCCAGCGCGGTTGTACCGTGCACGGCCATGGCGTCAAGATGCGCCCGGGCTTGCGCTTCAAGCTGCCCGGCGGACATTCCGCGGACAGCTTCCACGCTCGACAAAATGCCCCCGCCCGCGGCCGCAATTTCCGCGTAGCTGGCGCCTGCGAGACGCATTTCGTAATCGACCAGGCGTGGCCTGCCAAAGACCAGGTGCGTGTGGCTATCCACGAATCCGGGCATCACGACGCGGCCGGCGGCATCGATCTCGCGCGCGCGGCGGGCGGCGGGCAGCTTCTCGATCCGGCGCGCGGGACCGGCGTCCACGATCGCGCCATCCTTGATTAACACAGCGCCGTTCGGGACGATGCCGAGCTCGCGCAACGCCGTCCCTCGCCGTGGACCGCTTCCGCCGCGCAGAGTCAATAATTGGCGCGCACCTCTCACCAGCGTCGTCATCGGGCGTTACTCGGCACTCCGCATGGGGGCGCGCAGCCCGGCCGGACCGGCGAAATCGATGGCTTCCTGGTATCCGGCATCCACGTGCCGCAACACGCCGATACCGGGATCGCAGGTCATCACGCGTTCCAGGCAGCGCGCGGATTGATCGGTGCCATCGGCCACGGTGACCTGCCCGGCATGTTGCGAATAGCCGATACCCACGCCGCCGCCGTTGTGCACCGAAACCCAGCTTGCGCCGGAGGCGGTGTTCAGCAACGCGTTCAAAATGGGCCAGTCGGCGATGGCGTCGCTGGAGTCCAGCATGTCTTCGGTTTCGCGATAGGGCGAGGCGACCGAGCCGCAATCCAGGTGGTCGCGGCCGATCACGATGGGCGCCTGCAGCTTGCCGGTCGCCACCATCCGGTTCATTTCGAGGGCGAACTGCGCCCGTTCTCCGTAGCCCAGCCAGCAGATGCGCGCCGGCAAGCCCTGGAAATGCACCTTCTGCTGCGCGAGCGAAATCCAGCGCGTGAGGCTGGGGTTGGAACCGAACAGGCGGCAGATGGCTTGATCCGTGGCGGCGATATCCGACGGCTCGCCCGAAAGCGCCACCCATCGGAACGGGCCGCGGCCTTCGCAGAACAGCGGCCGGATGTACTCGGGGACGAAGCCTGGGATTTTGAACGCGTCCGCGACACCACGGTCGGCGGCAAAGCGGCGGATGTTGTTGCCGTAATCGAAAGTGACCGCGCCGGCGCGTTGCAGATCGAGCATCGCGCGCACGTGGGTGGCAATCGAATCGAGCGACCGGTCGAGATATTGTTGCGGATCGCGCGCGCGCAGTTCGGCGGCCTGCTCCACGGTGAGGCCTGCGGGGATGTAGCCGTTCAACGGATCGTGCGCGCTGGTCTGGTCGGTGAGTATGTCGGGGACGATACCGCGCCGCGCCATTTCGGGCAGCGCTTCGGCGCAGTTGGCAACCAAGCCGACCGACTTGGGCGCGCCGGCATCCATGGCCGCGCGCAGGATGGCAAGCGCTTCATCGAGTGAGTCCGTCATCGCGTCGCAGTAGCCGGTTTCGATGCGTTTGCGGATGCGCGCCGGGTCCACTTCGATGCCCAGAAGCGCCGCGCCGTTCATGGTGGCCGCCAGGGGCTGGGCTCCGCCCATGCCGCCCAGTCCGCCGGTAACCACCAGGCGGCCGGCGAGCGATCCGCCGAAGTGCTTGCGGGCGGCGGCGGCAAACGTTTCGTAAGTGCCTTGCAGGATGCCTTGCGAGCCGATGTAAATCCAGCTTCCGGCGGTCATCTGGCCGTACATGGTGAGGCCGAGTTTCTCGAGCGCGCGGAACTGCTCCCAATTGGACCAGTGGCCGACGAGGTTGGCGTTGGCGATCAGTACGCGGGGGGCTTCCTCGTGCGTGCGGAACACGCCCACGGGGCGGCCGGATTGCACCAGCAGTGTTTCGTCCGAGGCGAGCGATTCCAGTTCGCGCACGATGGCGTGGAAGGAGGGCCAGTCGCGGGCGGCCTTGCCGGTGCCTCCGTAGACCACTAGGTCGGCCGGGCGCTCGGCGACGTCGGGGTCGAGATTGTTCATGAGCATGCGCAGGGCGGCTTCCTGCTTCCATCCCCGGCAGCGCAGAGTGGTGCCGCGGGGTGCGCGGATGACTGGGGCCATCCGTTCATGGTAGCGCGGGGTACAGGTGCGGGATAGTGGGGTCCTTACCGCGAGCGCGTGGCGAGACGAACGAAGGGCAAAGGCTCGGTTGGGAAACCCATCCGGGCGGTGATGGTTTGGACAAATTCCCGAATATAGGGCCACACTGTCATCACGGCGTGACTCTTCCGGAATGCCTCAACCTGCGTCTTGGAGCCATTCCGCGAGGCATCCGCAAAGAGGTACCGCACTAAGAAGGTAGTATGAATGTGAAATGCCGGTTCGTCGCACATGATTCGAAGGGTGACGGCAAAGTCCAGCCCGGATGCATCCCGGCGGCTCAGTTCCGAGTCAATCTCAGACTCAAGCAGGCGGGCTGGCTCCATTGTCTCCGATAAAGGGCCGGCACCGTCTATTTCGCATCGATAGAGCGTGATGTCTCGCAATCGCAAGTTCGCTTCGAGCGCTTGGGCTTCCTCGGCCTCTCGTTTGCGCAGAGGGATAGTGAGGTCCATATCGTCAAGCCGCTGAACGCCGGTGGGCTGGCGCTACTCGAATCGGTATGGGTGGCCGACGGCTGCCGGCGAGTGTGAATGAAGCTACCCGGTTACTCGAGTGCCGCAGCGAAACGCGCCGAGGAACCCCCTTGCGCTCGATCTCATCCTCAAAGTTCGGAACCCGGAATTCATCGGGAGAAAAACTGTGCGACCAGCCTTCCCGCTCCTGCTGACCCCTCTGATGCTTGGCTCGCCGTGGATTTTGAAGTGGGTGCGAAGACGATATCTGATCGCCAGGGTGGGCTATGTGGAAAGCTACCCGATGGGCTTGAAACAGATCGGCGCCGGCATCGGGCTGGCCGTTCTAATGGGCGTGGCGCTGTTCGGGGTGGTGCCCCGGCTGTCACATCCGGACCGTTGGCTGCTCGCCGGGACCGGGCTGTTCGGAGGCGCCCTGGCTGCCTATTGCGGCCGGTTGCCCCGCTTTGTCATCGGCGGCGCCCTCATGGCGGCGGCCGGCTTGTTGGTGGCATTCTCCGGAGTGCCGCTCCTGGCTGGCTTCGCGATTCTATTCGGTTTCCAGGGCTTGGTGGCCTTGATTTCGGGCAGCATCGCGTTCCTGCGCCTGATCCGGCGGCCCATCGAGGCGGGCGAATGAGATGAGCGCAAGAATCCGGAGACTCGCGGAGGTCGACCGGGTTATCCACGAGCCGGCGCGGCTGATGGTGGTCGCGCTCCTGGCGGCGGTCAAGGAAGCCGACTTCCAGTATCTGCACCAATCGACAGGGCTTACCAAGGGCAACTTGTCGGTCCACTTGTGCAAGCTGGAAGATGCCGGGTACATCGCGATCGAAAAGACCTTCCGCGGGAAATACCCGCTGACGATCTGCCGGCTTACGGAGCCAGGCCGCGCGGCGCTCGACAACTACCGCAAGATCGTCAAGGGCGCGCTCTAATCTAAGTTCTAAGCCCACCTGGGTTGCGCTGGCGCTGGCCGTCCAGCGGCCGCTTCGCGGGGGCCATCGAAAAAATATTTCCCGCAGCGTGAAAAATCAATTTACATCGAAAATGTTTTGGTGTATATTGATATTGCTCTGGCCAATAATCCGCGCGAGGAATGTACGCTGCCGTTACGGTTACATTAAATCGCGATGAAATGGAACGCAGGCGCCTCGAAGCTGCCGAGGACCTGTTGAAGGGAACCACCCAAGCCCGGGTCGCCCGCAAGTTCGGGGTGAGCCGGACCACGGCTTCCCGCTGGTACCGCACTCTGGAGGGACAAGGCATGGATCGTCTGCGCAAACGCAAAGCGCCAGGACGCCCGAGCCGGCTCTCGGTCAGCCAACTTGCGGAGGTGTGCGAGATATTCGCTTCCGGCCCTGGAGCTTTCGGTTTTGAATCGGATCGCTGGACCACCGCGCGGTTGGCGCAGGCCATTGAGGCGCGTTTCGCCATCCGTTACGATCCCGATCACGTGGGCCGCCTGATGCACCGCCTGGGTCTGCGTCCAAAGCCTGCCGCCGCTCCGCCCGCGGAGCCGGTGCGCGAGGTTTATGCAGCCCCCAGCGCTGGGATCGAAATGCACATGTAGCGGTGGCTGGGCCTGCCGGCCAGCGTCACGACCGTGAAATCTTGCGTGCCCGGAGGAACGAGGAGATGCCGTATCCGCCCAGCAGGCAAACGCCGACGGCCAGCATGGCCAGCCGCAGGACTGCCGCGGCGCTCCCGTCGAATTGGCGGATGGCGCGGAAACCGGAGAAAACAAAGGCGATGGCCATCATGATGAACACGAATCCGAGGATTTCGTGCCACAGCGTGCGGGCTGGCTTCAGAACCGCCGGGACTACGAACCCCAGGAAGCGGCGGCCTTCTTTGTAAACTCGCGCTCCGTCTCGATAAATGTTACGCTTAGGCACAACATCTCGATGTTATCAGAAGTAATGGTACCTGTTGGTTTAGGCTTGGGATGCCGATAAAAAAATTAGGTGGAGATCTTGTGAAGCCGTACAACCTCCACTACAATCTAAACGGGTACGGTGGTTGCGGTTGCTGAAATTGCAACGAGATGTAAGGCGGTCGCATCCCACAATATTAGGGGGAGGTCGTTGTGGACGAGCCATTAAGAAACCTGATGCAGGAACTGGGGAACGCGATCAACGACTCGCTCTCAGAATCCGACCGGATTGCCGAGGCGATTGGCGAGATTAAGCGCGCCGGGTACGATGTCTTCCTGGTGCTGGAAGCCACCATCGGTTTCAATAAGCGGGAAGATGGCGAGGAAACCTCCGAAGCCGAGCCGGGGGCCGAGCCGGAACGGAAACGCGGCTTCGAAAGCGCCGGTAAGATCAAGTTCACCACCCAGGACCACCGCTTCCTGAAAGCCCTGAAGATCGCTGTGGACGACGAAGCCCGCTAGTCCGGCCTGCCATCGGCCAACTCGCCATAAACGCGCCGCGTTTTCTCCACTGCTCCCACCCACGTGAATTTTGCCGCGCGCGCCAACCCTCGGCGCGAAAGTTCCGCCCGCCGCTCCCGATCGAGCGTCAGCGCCACTAACGCGTCCGCCAGTTCTTCGGTGTCTTCCGGATCCACCAGCCAAGCCGCATCTCCCGCCACTTCCGGCACCGCCGAGCGATTGGAGGCGATCACCGGCGTCCCGGCAGCCATGGCTTCCAGCACCGGCATCCCAAAGCCCTCGTCCAGAGAGGGAAACGCGAAGATCGTGGCGCGCGCGTACCAATTGGCGAGTTCAGCCCGCGGCACGTAGCCGAGCACCCGAATCCGTTCCCGGCTGCGAGCCGCGCCGATCTTGGCCAGGATCTCCGCCGCGCCATATCCGGCGGACCCTGCCAGCACCAGTTGCCAGCCGGAATCCACTCGCTCAAAAGCGTCCACCAGGCGCGAGATGTTCTTCCGGTGCTGCATCGCGCCTACGTGCAACACGATCCTCTCGCGCGCGGCGGCCGCTCCCGCTGCCGGCCTGACTCCGTGATGCACCACCCGCACGCGCGCCTCCTCCACGCCCAACAGGTCCATCACCTGGCGCGCCGTGAACTGCGAGACCGCGATGATGCGGTCGCTGCGGCGGGCGGCGTCGCGTGCCAGTTCCGCGAACCGCCGCCGGAACTCGGGCGTGGAATACTCGCCCGTGAGCGCGAACAGATCGTGGAAGGTGGTGACGGCGCGGCGCAGGCGCGCGTGGGGCAGCCGTTGGTTCAGACCGTGAAAGACGTCCGCCCATCGCGGCGCGCGCCGCTCGCCCAGCAGGAACCGCCCGGCGTTGGCCGGCAACCGCTCACCGAACGAGCGCAAAAATCTGTGCGGCCGGTAGCAGAATGCGAACCGGTCGCCGGGATGCGCGCGCGCGAGGCCGTCCATCATCTCCCGCGAATACACGCCCACCCCGGACAGGTCCGCGCCTACGCTATACGTGGAATCCAGCGCGATGTTCAATTCTCGATTTTATATTCCTTGAGCTTGCGGTAGAGCGTGGTGCGGCCGATGCCCAGCAACTGGGCTGCCCTGGCACGGTCGCCGTGCGTCTGTTCCAGCGCCTTCAGGATGGTCTCTTTCTCCACCGCCGGCAGGAACAATCCCGTTGTCCGCGGCGGCGAATGCAGCAAAGGCAGCAGCGCGGTCTCCGAACCGGCGGCTACCGCGGAAGCCAGCGTGGGCTCGGCCTGCCGGTGGTTCTGCAACCAGGAGGGCAGGTCCGCGATATGCAACCAGGGACCGGTGTTCAGCGCCACCATGCGCTCGATGGAGTTCTGCAGCTCGCGCACGTTCCCCGGCCAATCGTAGTTCATCATGGCCTGTAGCGTGTCCGGGGTGAGTTGGTGATTCGCGCTGAAACGCCGCAGGAAGTGCTCGGCTAGCTCCGGAATATCCACCTTCCGGTCCCGCAGCGCCGGCAGCCGCAGGCTGACGATGTTCAGCCGGTAGTAAAGGTCTTGCCGGAACGTTCCATGCGTGGCGTCGCGCGCCAAGTCGTGATGCGTGGCGGCGATCACCCGGATATTCACTTTGTGCTGCTTCAGCGAGCCCACCGGACGGAATTCGCGCTCCTGCAGCAGCCGCAGCAGCTTCACCTGCACGTCCAGTGGAAGATCGCCGATCTCGTCGAAGAAAGCCGTGCCGCCGTCCGCCACTTCGATGAGGCCCCGCTTGGCTTCCGACGCTCCGGTAAAGGCGCCCTTAGTGTGCCCGAACAGCTCGCTTTCGAGCAGCGGCCCCACCAGCGCGCCACAGTCGATGGCCACGAATTCGCCGCTTGGATTGGCGGCGTGAATGGCGCGTGCCACCACCTCTTTGCCCGTGCCGCTTTCCCCCAGCAGCAGCACGGGCGCGCGCGTTTTTCCGAGTTTTTCAATGAGCCGGCGGATCTCGCAGATCTGCGGCGACTGGCCCACCAGGCCGTGGGACCAGCCGTTAGCACCACGCTCCATTGGCTGCTTCGATTATACAGAATCCAGGCGAACCACGAAGGTAGAGGTCACGGCGCGCTCCTCGCCACGGATACGCGCGGCCAAGGCGGACGCGCCATCCTCGGTCGGCTCCATCCCCACCACCACGTGCCACAAGCCCGGAGTGTCCGCGCGTTCCACCAGCTTCGCCCGGCCGTATTTCGCCTCCATGGCGCGGCGCAGGCGCTCGGCGTTTTCCCGATTCCGAAACGCGCCCACCTGCACGGCGAAATGCGCTTGGCCGGCCGCGGCGGGCGCGCTCACGATCTCCAGCCGCACGCGTGCCGTACCGGGACCGATCATTTCGATGGCCCGCGCCGCCGCGTGCGACAGATCGATGATCCGCCCGTCCACGAACGGGCCGCGGTCGTTGATCCGCACGTCCACCGACTTTTCGTTATCCAGATCGTGCACGCGCACCATGGTGCCGAACGGCAGCGTGCGATGCGCGGCCGTCATCTGCTCCATGTCGTAGATCTCGCCCGAGGCCGATGCGCGCCCGTGATAAGGGTGGCCATACCAGCTTGCCAGGCCCGTTTCGCCGGATTCCGGCGTTGGCGACGGCGACGGCGCCGAGCCGGGGGCGGGCGCCGGAGGTGGAGGCGGCGGCTTCCGCGCGACCTTGTGCCGGTGGCAGCCCGAAAGCAGAACCGTCATCGCCACCGCGACCAGCAGCACCTTGCGCATATGCTGTGATCCTAGCGTGCCGGTACGCCCATCCGCAACGGCTGCGGGAGGACATGCCGGACGGCGTCGAATCGATGCAGAGCCCGTTCACTGCCTTTCGCGCCACGGCCCCGGCGCACCACCCGCCTCCTCCTATAATGGTGGTGAATCCGATGTCCGGCCCTTCCATCGTTATCGGCGCCACCTTCACCGCGGACGCTATCGAACCGACGCTCGCCTTCTGGATGCGCGAGCTCGGCTTCCAGTACCACATCCAAATCGCCCCGTACAACCAGGTGTTCCAACTGCTGCTGGACCCTGCCGGCGCGCTCGCAACCAATCGCGGCGGCGTAGACATTGTACTCGTGCGGTTTGAAGATTGGGCCCACGATCTGCCGCACCTGGAAGCCGACATCCAGCACTTCGCCGCCAGCCTACGAACGGCCGCGCAATCCTTCGCCGTGCCGCTGCTGGTATGCGTCTGTCCGGCATCGCCGGGCGCCGACGCCGCCTTCCAGAGCCGCATGGAGGATCTCGTTGCGGCCACCGTCGCCGATCTCGGCTCGGTCCATTTGGTGACGCCGCGCGAGATCGATGCGCACTATCCCGTGGCGCAGCCGCACGACCCGCACGCCGACAGGCTGGGCCACATCCCCTACACTCCGGCATTTTTCGCGGCGCTGGGCACCATGGTGGCGCGCAAGATCCACGCGCTGCGGACGCCGCCATTTAAAGTCATCGCGCTCGACTGCGACGATACCCTATGGCGCGGCATCTGCGGCGAGGACGGACCGCAAGGCGTGGTCGTGGACGCGCCGCGCCGGGAGCTGCAGGAGTTCATGCTGGCCCAGCACGCGCAAGGCATGTTGCTCACCCTGTGCAGCAAGAACAACGTCGAAGACGTGCTGGATACCTTTCGCCTGCATCCCGAAATGGTGCTGCGCATGGAGCATTTCGCCGCGTGGCGCATCAACTGGTCGTCGAAGTCCGCTAACCTCGCGGCGCTCGCCGAAGAGCTCGATCTGTCGCTCGACGGCTTCATCCTGGTGGACGACAGCCCCCGCGAGTGCCGCGAGCTGGAGGCGGCTCATCCGCAAGTCCTGGCGCTGACGCTGCCGGACGAGCGGATCCCGGAATTCCTGCGGCACGTGTGGGCTTTCGACCGGCTGCGGGTGACCCAAGAGGACCGTGCGCGCCCGGCCATGTACGCCCAGGAGCAGCAGCGCCGGCGTGCCGAAAAGCAGGCGGCCAGCCTGGACGATTTTCTCCGGAACCTCAACCTTGAAGTGCGCATCGCGCCCATGTCGCCGAAGGATCTGGCGCGCGTCGCGCAGTTGACGCAGCGCACCAACCAGATGAACTTCACCACCGTGCGGCGTTCGGAGAGCGACATCCAGGCGCTGCTCGAATCGGGCAAAGCCGAATGCCTGACCGTGCACGTGAGCGATCGCTTCGGCAGCTATGGCCTGGCGGGCGCCATGATATTCCGCAGCGGCGTGGACGCCATCGCCATCGACACGTTCCTGCTGAGTTGCCGCGCGCTGGGCCGCGGCGTGGAACATCGCATGCTCGCCGCGCTTGGGCGCGTCGCGCAACAGCGCGGGCTCACCGCCGTGGAGGCCCGCTATGTGCGCAGCCCGCGCAACCGGCCCGCGCTGCTGTTTCTGGAAAACGTCGGCCTGCAGTTCCAGAGCGTGCGCGGCGAAGCGCTGTTATTCCGGTTTCCGGCGGAGTTCGCCGCGGGGGTCCGATACGAACCATCGGTTGCCCCGCGCCCCGCCGCCGGCGCCGCTCCACAACCCTCAACTGCCAGCCGCGACGGCATCCCCTACGCGCGGATCGCCAACGACCTGCGCACGGTCGAACAGATCCTTGAGCAAGTGCGGAGCCGGGGGGCGGACTTTAATCCGCGCGGGACTTCAGTCCCGCCACAGCCGCCGCGTTCGGACCTGGAACGCCAACTCTGCCGCATCTGGTCCGGGATGCTCAACGTGCAGCCCATCGGCGTCGACGACAACTTCTTCGATCTGGGGGGCCACTCCCTGCTCGCCGTACAATTGCTCTCGCGCCTGAAGGAGGAACTCGGCATCGAGCTGTCGCTCGAGGTGGTGTACGGCGCGGACTTCACCGTCGCTGAACTGGCGAAAGCCATCGAGCTGCGCGAAATCGAGATGGCCGGCGCGGACCGGTATGCCGCCATGCTGGCCGAAGTGGAAAGCCTCACCGACGAGGAGGTGCGCGAGTTGCTGGCCAAGGAAAGCGGGGAAGCGCACTACTGAGCGATGCGGATTCTGCTGACCGCCAACGCATCCTACGCGCCGCCCCGGGGAGGCGCCACGCGCGGCAATCTGCTGTGGCTGGAGTACATGGCGGCCGAGGGGCACGCCTGCCGCATCGTGGCGGCCGCGCTGCCCGAAGGCGCCGCCAAGCGCGCGCAAATGGCGCAGGAGGGCCTCGGCCAACGAACGCTCCTGGCACGCGGCGTGGAGCTTCACGAAGTCTCGGAACGCGCGCGGTTGGCGCTCGAGCTGCACCGCCAGATCCGCGAGTTTCAGCCCGACTGGGTGTTGGTTTCGTCGGAAGATTTGGGCCACGGGCTGCTGCGCGAAGCGAACGATTCCGCACCCGGCCGTGTCGTGTACCTGGCGCACACACCCCAATTCTTCCCATTCGGGCCGGCAAGCTGGAACCCCGATCCCAGCGCTACCCAATTGGTCGCCCGCGCGGCCGCCGTAGTCGCCATCGGGCAGCACACCGCCGCGTATATCCGTCGGCATACCGGACGCGATGCCGTGGTGATCCATCCCCCTATCTACGGCAGCGGGCCGTTTCCGAACCTGGCATCGTTCGACATCGGCTTGGTAACTATGGTCAACCCATGCGCGGTCAAGGGTATCTCGATTTTCACGGCGCTGGCGGAGCGCTTCCCCGCATATGGCTTCGGCGCTCTGCCCGGATGGGGCACCACCGCGGCCGACCGTGCGGAACTCGCCGCGCGCCCAAATATAACGATGCTGCCGAACTGCCGCCACATCGCGGAGTTTCTGGGGCGCACCCGGATTCTGCTCATGCCGTCGATCTGGTATGAAGGTTTCGGTCTGACCGTAACGGAAGCCATGCTGCACGGCATCCCCGTAATCGCGAGCGACGCCGGCGGGCTGGTGGAGGCCAAGCTGGGAACGCCGTTCGTGGCGCACGCACCCGCCATCGAGCGGTATGTGCCGGTCTTCGATGAGCACTCGCTGCCGCAGCCTGTAATCGAGCCGGTAGACCTGCGCCCGTGGGAGGACGCGCTGCGCGCGCTGCTCACCGATCGCGCCTTATACGAGCGGGTTTCGGCGGCTTCGCGGGAAGCCGCGCTGCGTTTCGCGGGCAGCCTGGACGCCGGGCGTATGCCGCGGTTTCTGCAATCGCTCAAGCCGGGTGAGGCGGTGCGGGAGCGTCGCTCGCTGGCCAACCTGTCTCCCCAGAAGCGGGCGCTGCTGTTGCGGATGGCTCGCGGCCGGAAGCTCTGAATGCGCATCCTGCTCGCCCAAAACGCGCTCTACTTTCCGTCGTATGGCGGCGGCGACCGTTCCAATCGTCTGCTGCTGGAGGCGCTGGCGGCGCGCGGTCATGAGTGCCGCGTGGTGGCGCGTATCGCCCGCTTCGGGGCCGCCGGGCACGCACAATACCTGCGCGATTTGGCGGCGCGCGGGGTTTCGCCGAACGCCGCGGAAGACGGCATCGTTGTTTTCCGCCGCGCGGGAGTGGATGCGTTCGTGGTCACCCATCACCCCAACCTGCGGGCCTGCTTTGCAACACAGATTGCGACGTTCCAGCCGGACGCGATTCTGACTTCCACCGACGATCCTGCGCAACTGCTCCTCGAAGTCGCCCTCCGTTCGGGCGCCCGCACCATCTACCTGGCGCGCGCCACCCTGGCGTTGCCGTTCGGTCCGGATTGCGCCTTCCCCAGCGCGGCCAAAACAGAAGTGCTGCGGCGGGCGCACGCGGTAGTGGGCGTGAGCCGTTACGTCGCCGAGTACATCCGCCAGTGGAGCGGCATCCGGGCCGTGCATGTGCCCATCTCGCCGCTCGATCCGCCGCCGTATCCCGACTTGGGCCGCTTCGATAACGAATTCGTCACGCTGGTGAACCCGTGCGCGGTGAAGGGCATTTCCATCTTTCTGGAACTGGCCGACGCCATGCCCCAGGTGCGGTTTGCCGGCGTTCCCACCTGGGGCGCCACCCAGGCCGACCGCGCGGCGCTCGCCAGGCGCGCGAACGTCACGCTGCTCGATCCGGTGGATAATGTGGACGATATCCTGCGCCGCACGCGCGTGCTGCTGGTCCCGTCGCTGTGGGCCGAAGCGCGGTCGCGGATTGTGGTGGAGGCCATGCTGCGGGGCGTGCCGGTGATCGCCGGCAATATCGGGGGCATCCCGGAGGCCAAGCTAGGCGTGGATTACCTGCTGCCCGTGCAGCCGATCCAAAAGTACGGGGCGCAGCTCGATGAGCGGATGGTGCCGCTGGCGGATGTGCCGCCGCAGGATATTGGTCCGTGGCAGGCGGCGCTTGCGCGGCTGCTTTCGGATCGCGCGCGCTATGAAGAACTCTCGCGGAAATCTCGCGACGCAGCCCTGGCCGATGCCGCCATCACGACCCTGGAACCGTTCGAGGCGCTGCTCAAACAGAACATAATCACCAGCCACCAAACACCAGCCACCAGCCACGGCGAGCGAAGCTCGCCCCTCGACCATCTCTCCCCCGACCGCCGCAAACTGCTGGCGCTCCGCTTACACCGGATCTCCGCCGCTGCAGGCCAGCTTGCACCCGGCGCGTTGCGCCTGTTCTGCTTCCCGCACGCCGGCGGCGGAGGTGCGGCGTTCAAGACTTGGGCGGAGCGGCTGCCGCGGTCGATTGCGGTGCTGCCTATGCGCCCGCCCCGGCCGATTCAGCCGTACAATATGGCCGAACTGGTGGCGGCGCTGTACGATTCCATCCAGCCATATTTGGACCAACCGTTCGCATTCTTCGGACACAGCATGGGCGCGGCCGTGGCGTTCGAGCTGGCGCGTCTTCTGCGGCGTCGAGACCGGCCGCTGCCGCGCATCCTGGTCGCATCCGGCGCGCGCGCCCCACGGTTCCGCCACCGGCATGTGCCGTCGCCCGAACCCAGCGAGGCGGAATTCATGGAAGCCTTGCGCCGCTTGCAAGGCACGCCGCCCGAGGTGCTCGACAATCCCAGCCTGATGCAACTTATCCTGCCGGCGCTGCGCGAAGACGCCGCCATTTACCGCAATTACATCTACTCCGAAGAGGCGCCGCTCGATTGCCCGATCCGCGCCTATGGCGGAGAGCAAGACCCGAACGTAAGCCGCGCCCATCTGGAAGCCTGGGCATTCGAGACCACATCCTCGTTTGCCGTACGCGTATTTCCCGGCGGCCACTTCTACCTGCAAACTCATCGCGCGGACTTTCTCGCGGCGCTAACACGTGACTTGACGGCGTAAAGAGCCCATCTCACTCGTACGATCTCATACTTCCGTATTTATGTACCATTTGAGCGGCATCTCGCGTCTCATAGGTTTTTGGTAGGATCTTATCAGCTCTTGGAGACATTGCTTAACATGCGCTTAACATACTTCACGCTCTTCATGTCTGTATTCGCGGCGAGCCTTGCGGCGGCGCCCCCGGCACGCGTGGCTACGCCGGCAGCTACCCGATGGATCGTGCTCCTGAACGAAAAATCCGTAGTGGAACAGTACCCTGGCAGGATTGAGAAGGTGCGCGCCGCCGCCGCGCCTTACCGGCAGCATCTGCGGCAAGTGCAAGCCGGGCTGCAGCCTCGGATTGAGGCCACGCATGCGCGGGTCACCGGCGGGTTGCAGCACCTGCTGAACGGCATCTTCGTGGTGGCCACGCCGGCGCAGGCCGCCGCGCTGCGCAAACTGCCTGGAGTACGCACCGTCGCGCCTCTGCGCCAGTACCACAAAGCGGACCAGCTTAGCCTGAGCAATGTCCAGGCGGCCTGGAGCGCGTCCGTGATCGGCGGTGAAACCAATGCCGGCGCCGGCATCAAAATCGGGATTATCGACACCGGCATCGACTATACTAACCCGGCATTTCAGGACCCCTCGCTCACCCCGCCCAGCGGTTATCCAATTTGTGATGTGCCGCCGCCGGACTGCCCCACCCTGCCCTCGAACTGTGCGTATACCAACAACAAAATTATCGTCGCCCGCAGCTATGTATGCGAAATCGTCTACTCCGACGTTCCTTCTACCGCAACTAACCTGGCGTCTGCGTCGCGGCCCGACGACCTCTCGGCGCGAGACCTGGATGGCCACGGCACCGGGGTGGCTTCCGTGGCGGCGGGTGTAAACACGACCTACAACGGTGTGAGCATCACAGGCGTGGCGCCCAAGGCATTCCTCGGTAGCTACAAAATATTCGGGTCGGATGAGGTAAATCCGAATGGCTCGGGAAATGTCCTCCAGGCGGTCGAAGATGCCGTTACCGACGGCATGGACGTCATCAACTTATCTCTTGGCAGTCCAGCCTTCGGCGGATGGCTCGACACCGGCTGTGGTCCCTACACGCTGCCAAATTCGCCGATTCCGATTCCGACCGACGCCTGCGATCCGTTTGCTTACGAACTGGAAAACGCCATGGAGCAGGCACTGGTTACCGTAGTGGTCGCCGCGGGCAACGAAGGCGCCGACGGATTTCAGTTCAACTATGGCTGCGGCGCGGCGCCCTGCAATAACTATTCGGCGCCCACCTTCAGCACCGTGGGTACCCCCGCGTATGCGCCCTCCGTCATCGCCGTGGGAGGTATCCAGAACGATGTCACTTATGTCCAGCAGGTGCAAATATCGGGTTTGCAACCCACCAACGCCTACGAAAGCTACGATGGCCCTCCGCCCGATGCGCCGCTAACGGCGACTTTGGTGGACGCCACCGGTATCGGAAACAGCCTCTGCGCTCCAGCCGGCCCCGCCGCTCTTTCCGGCCAAATTGCGCTGGTGCTGCAAGGCACGTGCGCAGACGCCACCATGGTGACCAACGCACAGAATGCGGGGGCGGTGGGTGTGATCGAAATTGCCTCTTCCGATGAGTTCTACTTCCCGTCCGGACTTGGCGGCACCGATATTCCCACATTCATCGTAACCCCGGCCGACGGCGCGACAATGAAGAGTTACATCGATAGCAATCCAGGGACGAAAGCGACCATGGATCCCAAGCCATACCAGGTATCCGCGGTATCTCAGGGACTGGCGCCTTATTCCGTGGCGTATTTCTCCTCCCGCGGTCCGGTGACTGAAACGGGTTGGCTCAAACCGGACCTGGTGGCCGCCGCTACCGATTTCCTGATTCCCACCCAGAACTACGATCCTGGCGGGGACTTGTTCAATTTCGCAGGGTACGGGACGACCCAGGGGACCAGTTTCGCGACTCCCATGGTCACCGGCAGCGCCGCGCTGGTGAAGCAGGCTAATCCCAATCTGACTCCCCTGCAGATTAAGTCCGCCTTGGTGAATAGCGCGGTTCTCTCGAACCTAACTACCTCCGACACGTCCGCGCAGGCATCCGTCACGGAAGTGGGCGCCGGGCTGCTGCAGACCCAAAATGCGGTCGTTTCCACTGTGCAGATCGTGCCATCGTCGGTGTCGTTCGGGATCTATCAAGTCTCGCTCACCACCTCGCAGACTTTGGCAATCACCAACACGGGCGCAAGTCAGGTCACCTTGGCCATGACCGTTGTGCAGGTTGTCCCTTCAACCGGGACAAACATCTTGGTAAACGGCGCCAATTCCGCTACCGTCACCGTGCCGGCGGACGGCACAACCAATGTCAACGTAACGCTTTCCGGGGCTGCGCCGGCGTTTGCCGGACGCTTTGAAGGCTATATCACCGTGACCGGAGGCCCTGTGCCGCTCACGATCCCCTACATGTTCCTGGCGGGTGACGGAATTCCGTACGATATCATTCCGCTCAATGGCACCCAACCGGGCCAGGGTTACATTGCCTTCGACGGCGCGGTAGGCGCTTACGATTCGTGGTACACGACATGCGATACCGGGAACAATAGTTGCCTCAACGATTACGGTCCGATCGCCGTCCAGGTAATCGACCAATATGGGGCGCCGGTGACGGACTACCCCGTTACCTGGGGGGTAACAGGAGGCAACGGATCGATCGATCTTAGCAACAGCGATACCTATACGAATGCCAATGGTATTGCCGGCGCGGCGGTCTATGTCGGGTCTGCGCCCGGCCCGCAGGAGTTCGCCGTCGACGTGAATGGGATGGTACTACCCTTCGATGGCTATGCGCGCGTGCCAGCGGCGATCAATGCGGGCGGGGTCGTGGACGCAGCCAGTTTCAAGCTCACATCGCTGGCTCCCGGATCTTGGATTTCCGTTTTTGGGACCAACATGACGGACACAACGCAAGGCAACAATGGAGTGAACGGCGCATTCGCTTTCTGTTCCGCGTGCAGCGTGGTGACTCAACCGCTGCCGATGGGCATCGATGGTGCCGCCTTCAGCTTCGATACGTCGAGCCAAAGCCTGCCGGGACGTTTGAATTACGTAAGCCCGAACCAATTGAATTTACAGGTTCCCTGGGAGTTGTCCGGCAGTTCAGCGGTGGTAAAGGTTATCGTCAACTATACTTACAGCGCGGAGTATGCCCTTTCGCTGGCCACCTACTCGCCGGGATTTTTTGTGATTGACCAGGCCAACGATGTCGCCGCACTCGATCTGAGCTACAACCTTGTCGATTCGGGAAATCCCGTGGCGCGCGGCTCCTACGTGCAGTTGTATATGAACGGGCTGGGACCGGTTACGAACCAACCGGGGGATGGGCTTGCGGCGCCAGGACCGCCCGGTCTGGCCGCGACCATGGCGACTCCGGCCATCACCATCGGGGGCCAGCCCGCCAGCAACGTAACGTTCAGCGGCCTCGCGCCGGGGTTTGTCAGCTTGTACCAGGTGAACGTGCAGGTGCCCACGGGCCTATCGGCGGGTGCCCAACCGATCGCCTGCACCATCGGCGGAGTGACTTCCACAACCGCCCAATTGTACGTAAAGTAAGTGGGGCAGGCTCGCAGCCTGCGCGGGCCTCGTAGGCCCGCTCTTAGGCGTGCAACGCTCGCCCGCGGGTGCCTGACGGTCTAAGGACGCCTCGCCCGCGGCGATTGCTGTCCGACCCTCAACATGCGCTATAGTACTTAGCTACAGCCATGTTCGACAAAGTCGCTGTATTCGACACTACGCTGCGGGATGGTGAGCAGGCCGCCGGCACGCGGCTGGGCAGTAGAGAGAAGCTCATGATCGCCCGGCAGTTGGCGCGGTTGAAAGTGGACGTCGTCGAAGCCGGCTATCCGGCGTCTTCGCCCGAAGACTTCGAGGCGGTGCAACTGCTCGCGCAGGAAATCGAGGGGCCCGTGATCTGCGCCTTGTCGCGGGCCGTGCCGTCCGATATCGAGGCTTGCGGCAAAGCGCTCGCCAAAGCCCGGCGCCCGCGCATTCACACCGGTATCGGCGTTTCGGATATCCATGTGGTGGGGAAGTTCCGGGACGACCGCTACGGCAGGAACATAACGGAGAAGAAAGTCACCATGCTCGCCATGGCCGTCGCGGCGGTTAAGCTGGCGAAGAGTTATGTCAGTGACGTGGAGTTCTACGCCGAAGACGCCGGCCGCGCCGATCCGATCTATCTCTTCGAGATGCTGCAGGCGGCCATCGAGGCTGGAGCTACGGTGGTCAATATTCCCGACACCACCGGCTACACCGTGCCCGAGCAATATGGCGCGCTCATCCGTGCGGTCCGCGACAACGTGCCTAACATTGCGCAGGCCGTCGTCAGCGTGCATTGTCACGACGACTTGGGGCTGGCCGTCGCCAATACCTTGAGCGGCGTGCTGAATGGCGCGCGCCAGATCGAGGGCACCATTAACGGAATCGGCGAGAGGGCCGGCAACGCCGCGCTGGAGGAAGTGGTGATGGCTCTCCGCACCCGCCGCGACTATTTCGGCTTGGACACCGGCATCGACGCGCGGGAGTTTCACAGAACCAGCCGGTTGGTGGGGGACATGCTCGGAATGCCCGTCCCGGCGAACAAGGCCGTGGTGGGCGGGAATGCGTTTTCACATAGTTCGGGCATTCACGTGGATGGTTTCCTGAAGGAGCGGGAGACCTATGAGATCATGCGGCCGGAGGACGTGGGAATTACCGAGAGCCGCGTGGTGCTGACCGCGCGCACCGGGCGCCATGGGCTGCGCGACCGCTTGGAAAAGCTGGGTTACGCTCTTTCTCAGGACGAGTTGAACCAGGCCTACCAGAGATTCCTGACCGTGGCGGACAAAAAGCAGGAAGTATTCGACGAAGACTTGATCGCGATCTTACACGATGAGATCCATCCCGCGACCGAGACTTATCAGCTCGACTATCTGCACATCTATAGCGGAACGTCCGCTATTCCGACCGCGACTGTCAGGCTGCGCGTGCGCGGCGAGTCCCGCGAAGGTGCAGCCATTGGCGACGGCCCCGTGGACGCCGTGTGCAAGGCCATCTCCGGAGTGACCAAGAGCGCCGCCAAACTGGTGCGGTACGAAATCCGCGCTGTGACCAGCGGGACCGAAGCCCTGGGAGAGGTGACGGCGCAGCTTGAGCTGGGCGGCCGCAAGGTGCTTGGCCGGGGCGCTTCCACCGACGTGATCGAAGCCAGCGCCAAGGCCTACATCGACGGGCTGAATAAGTTGGCGGATCTGGAATCGAAGCGCGCTACCTGCACGCTACCTGAAGGTTAGAAATACATGCAGAGCGGATTCGTCCGCCTGCGCCGGAATTTCGCCGCACGACGGAAAAATAACGCAGTATGTCGAACGAAACGTGCCTTCCTCGCCCCACAAGTAGTGCCCCTCCGGCATAATGCGCTGTGCCACGGCGCCCATCGCCGGCGGGCCTGCACCGGCGCCCGCCTTAGGCCGCTGATAGGTATCGGGGAACCGTTCGCCGGAGAACGCGATCGCAGTGCTCCAGCCAATCGTCAGTAATCCAATGAACATGAATACGGCCAGGTAAACCCGCAGGCATCCCCGCAGAAACCGGTAACGCGCGATCAGGTGTTCGATCGACAGTCCCGCGTAGGCCGCAAGTAGTGGAATCACCGGAAGCCAAAACCGCGTATCGTAATAAGGCCACGCGAAGATAATGACGCAATAGCTGCACAGGAATACAGTAGTCGTGTGTATTTGCCGCCTTGACCTCATTACGCCTCCCAGGATCAAGGCAAGCAGCATGCCTCCAACAAGCAGCGCTACCGGTCGAACCGTCGACGGTAGTACGGAGAACGACAAATTCAACGTCATTTCACTGAGTTCCCTGAACCGGGCGATCAGAGTCCGGGAAATCACATCCGGCAGGCTGCTCATGACGCCCTGACGGTCCCTTAGCGTCGACGTTTCAATAACTGTCCAGGCGGTAATAGCGCAGGCGCAGCCGAAACCAAGAAGAGTCGCGATCTTCATCGAGATGGACAGCCGCCGGACGTACGCGCGGACTTCTTTATGTGAGAAAATCGACCACAACAGCGCCGGAATGAGCGCGAGGCCGACCCGGCGCACGGTCAATGCCGCCAGGATCGACAGCCAGCCGGCTATGATTCGCAGCCAGAACTCTCGCCCGAACCTTAATTGTGAAGCGGACTCCAGCACAGCCAGAGAGCACATCGCCAGGCCAAAAAAGGCGGCCTCTGTCAGCGGGATCGTAGAGTATTTGACAAAGACGAACGAGCATACGGATACCAGGCAAACAATCCATACCGGGTATATCGTGTCGAACAATCGACGGCTCAGAATATAACCGGCCGCCCACAATCCTGCCGACAAGGAAACGAAATTGAACAAGAGAAGAACCCAGTTATGCGCCAGCCCCATCTTCAGAAGAAGTGCGACGAACGCAGGATATCCGGGTGGAAATACCGTAGGCTGCCCGTGGAACAGGAGCCCGCCGCCATGCGCAAACGAATCTGCCATGGAGAGCAACACTACGCTGTCAGGATGAAGGCGGAGGGGCGTGGCGGCCTGCACCAGATAGCATAGAGCCAGGAAGACGATGGCGCCTCGGTAACACCGCGTACCGCGCCGGTCCATGGTCCGGCGCATGGTTGCAGTCTCCGCCTGTGCGCACTGTCCAACTGCCGTCATTTCCGATGGCGTCCATCTCAAAGTGTAAGCGAAGGCCGCCAGGGAAAAGAATGTTAACCAACGTTAGCGGGCACGCGGGCTATCGAGCGTGGCGACCGTGGCGCCCCATCCGCCGGCTTCCGCGGGCGCGTCGCCGTATGACATGACAAAGCCGGTGCGGGCCAGGACGGCGCGAACGGTCTCGCGTTGCACTCCGATGCCGCGGCCGTGTATGATCCGGATGGCGCGGAAGCCGAGCCGGTGGGCCTCTTCCAAATACGCCTCCACCACGCCCCGGACGTCGCGCGGCGGAACGCTGTGCAAGTCGAAGACATCGGTGATGGGGATACGGACCGGTTCGCTGGAATCCGCAAAATCGTCCGCCATGCTATAAGCTTATACCGGCCGGTCGATTCAGGTTCTGGCGCCGAAAGACCTGCCGGAGCTGGATTGAGGTAGACTGTACTCCAATATGCGAATCGCGAGAGTGGCATTGATCTTGTTGTTCGCGTCGCGGGGGATCTGCGGCGCCGCGCTGCGGGCGGGCGTGGCGCGTGTGGACATCACCCCGCCGGCGGGCGAGCAGATGTGGGGCTATGAAGACCGGCGGCAGCCTTCCACAGGCACGCTGGATCCCTTGTACGCGCGTGTGCTGGTGTTGGAAGCCGGTTCGGACAGCGCGCCCCGCCGCCTGGCGCTGGTAACGCTCGATCTGGGCCGCAGCTTCGGCCCCGGCTCGCTGGCCCGCCTGCGCGATGCGGCCAAAAACTCAAGCGGCATCTCATGTCTGCTGGTGGCTGCGTCGCACACGCACAGCGCGCCCGTGATCCGTGACGAATATCGCGACGCGCCTCCGGCCTGGGAGCAGGCCGCGCTGGACAAGATCGCGCACGCCATCGTGGAGGCCGCGGCCACGTTGCAGCCCGCGCGCATCGGCGTCGGGACGGGCGCCGTCTACATCGGACACAACCGCTTGCGGGTGAACCCGGACGGTTCGGTGAGCTGGTTCGAACGCAATCCTACGCGCATCCCCACGGCGCCTGTGGACCCCACCGTAACCGTGCTGCGCATCGATCGCGCCGATGGCACGCCGCTGGCGGCGCTCACCAACTACGCCTGCCACCCGGTGGTCTTCGGCGCAGATAATTTGCGTTACTCGGCCGACTTTCCGGGTGTGATGAACCGCGTGGTGGAGCGGGAACTCGGCGGGCGCGCGCAGAGCTTTTTTCTGCAAGGCGCGCCCGGCGATATCAATCCTTACTACGCTGTTACTCCGATTGAACAGGATGCGGTGGGCCGCCGCGATTGGACCGGAGAGCGCCTGGGGCAGGAGGCGGCCAGGGTTGCCAAGGAGATTCACACCCTCGCTCCCGATGCGCCGAGTATCGACTTTGCCGAATCGACCATCACCGTGCGATTGCGCTGGAATATGGATAAGTTTCGCGCCGCGCTGTTGAAGTTCCTGGGGCCGGATGGAATGGAGATTTATGGCGCGCGTATCGTGCCCGAAATACAGTTGCCTGTCACCACCGTGCTCATTAACGGGGATATCGCGCTGATGACCATGCCGGGCGAGCCGTTCGTGGATTTCCAGATGAACTGGCGCGACCGCTGTCCCGTGCCGCACGCGCTGCTGTTGGGCTACACGAACGGCTATAACGGTTACTTTCCCACCATACTGGCGGCATCGCGCGGCGGTTACGGTGCGGCCAGCGCCAGCACGTGGGTGGAGCCGGGCACGGGCGAGCGAATCGTAGACAACGCGGTGGCGCGGGTCTACGAGATGCTGGGGCGGCTGAGCGATCTGCCGGACGACTTAAAGCGCGACGTGTACAAGTGACTGGCCGGCGGCTGCCACGCGTTCCCGGCGCCACTACCACCACCTTGAGGCTGGCGGCGAAATGCCCGATGTCGGCTGCCAGGCGCGCCCCCTCCTCGGGCCAGTCTTCGAATCGTACCAGCAGAACGTTCACACCATCGCGGTTTGCGGCCAGAGCGCCGGCCGGGTCGAGGAGGAGTTGGAACACCCGATTGTGCGGCGCGATTTGGGATGTGGTACTCGAAGTCCAGCGCTCGCATCCGGAAGGCGAGCGTCCGTCCGACAGCATCCGGCCGAGCAGGTGCGCTGATGACTATGGAGGGGCTGGACATCGGATTTACCACCGTTATGGGGGAGGCGCGCGGTGGGCCGGGGCGCGTCTCAGAACCACCGGGTTCGTGCCGGACAGCGTTACCGGTATACATGCAAAGTATGCATACCGGAGCAAGAGAGTCGTTTCCAAGATTCAGTAGCGAGGCTGAAGAAGCTGACGGGCCGAGTTTCCTTTTTCTTGGCCGAAACCTAGCGTAGTGATACGCTAGAACTGAAGAGACTGTACATGCCCGATTTCTCTGCTTGACTTGGAAAGCCGGCGCGCCGCCGTTCAGTCGCAGATTGCTCAGTTGGGCGACATGCGCTCTGGCTCCATTACCGGAACAGGTGGCCGTTGTGGGAATCCAAACTGCCACTGCCATCGGACCGGCGATCCCGGCCACGGACCCTACTATCGACTGACACGCAAGGTGAAAGGCAAGACCGTCACCGAAACGTTTGCCTCTCCTGCCGGTCTGGCCAAAGCGCAGCGTGAGGTCGCCGAATGCCAGCGCTTTCGGGAACTGGGCGATCAACTGTTGGATGTCAATGAACAGATCTGCGAGTTGCGGCCGGTAGAGGAGACCGCGCCGTCTGCCCAGGAAAAAAACCGGCCGAAGCCATCCAAAAGGAAGTCACGCGCGAAGTAGACCAACTGTTGCGCGTGGCCATGCATCGGGCCGGGGCAGCCGCGCTGACCCAACTGTTGCAGTTCCCCGTACCGACTGCCGCCCAACGGAACATTGCTTGCGCTTGCGGCCACCATTCACGTTATCAAAAAGTTGCGCTCCAAGCCGGTCCTCACGGCGGTAGGCCCGGCGGCAGCTTCGCGGCCCTGCTACCTATGCACGGACTGCATCACGGCCAATTCCCCGCCGATGTCGAACTGGATATCGTAAACACGGAGTTCTCCCCAGGGGTGCGCCGCATGCAGGCTCTGGTGGGCCAGGAGGCCCCTTTCGATCACGGACGCCAGCAGGTGACGACCAAGAATGTGGATCTCACCGCGGAGGCGATTGGACAGGACATCGCCGCCGGCGAGCAGGCAGAGATTCAGCGGGCCAAGCAACTGGATCTGCCGATCGTGCGGGGAAAGCCAATACCGATTCTGTGTGTGGAAATCGACGCCACGGGGATACCGGTGGTGAAGAAAGAAACGGTGGGCCGTCAGGGTAAGGACGGGCATCCCGCCCGCCACCGGGACGTCAAATCAAAGTGGGATGCGTGTTCACACAAACGACTTGGGATGCGGAGGGCTACGCCATCCGCGACCCCGATTCGACCACCTGCGTCGCCGCCTCGAAAGTGAGGAAGCGTCCTGCCGACGAGGGGCCATGGCCGGCCTTCCACCTGTGGTTGAGGGCGGGGCGCGACCCGCAATCAGTATGTCGCCCGCCCGCCGCTGGCGTCATAACACTGCCCGGTTACAAACGCCGCGTCCGGGCTGGCCAGGAAATGCACCACCGCCGCGATCTCCTCGGGCGTGCCCGTCCGGCGCATGGGGATGCGCTCGGTCATGTAATCGACTTGCGCCTGCGTCAATTGTTCGAGGATCTTCGTCCGCACCACTGCCGGCGCCACCGCATTCACGCAGATCCCCTCGGTGGCCACTTCCTTTCCGGCCGATTTGGTGAATCCGATGACAGCGGCCTTGGTGGCGGAGTAGCCGCACATATTGGGATTGCCTTCTTTGCCGGCGATGGATGCGATGTTGACGATGCGTCCGTAGCGCCGCGCGCGCATGTGCGGCAGCACGGCGCGGCAGCAGTAGAAGGCGCCGGTCATGTTCACCGCGACGATCTGTTGCCAGTCCTCGTCGGTGACTTCCCAAACGGGCGCGGTGCGGCCCGCAATGCCAGCGTTGTTAACCAGGATGTCGATGCGGCCGGTGCGCGAGAGCACTTCGGCCACGGCCGCATTCACGGAATCGGAAAGCGTAATGTCGACGTGGAGGGGGAACGCCAGTCCGCCGATCGATTGCGCGACAACCGCCGCGCCATCGAAGTTCACATCTGCGACGGCCACAGCCGCTCCGGCGCGCGCCAGACGGCGAGCGATAGCTTCGCCGATGCCGGTGGCCGCGCCCGTGACGATGGCCGTCTGGCCCGTCAGTTCAAAGTGCATTGAGATGCCTCCCGGACAGGCCAGGAGGACTGTCCCACTAGTCTTCTTTTACCACCTGTACGGTAACTTCGGCGGTGACATCCTTATGCAACCGCACGGGAATCTTGAATTCCCCAAGCTGCTTGATCGGCTCATCCATCAACACCTTGCGGCGGTCGATAGTGAAGTTCTTCGCAGCCAGCGCGTCGGCCACGTCCTTCGACGT
>JBEKMJ010000076.1:0-69332 GCA_050008575.1 Bryobacteraceae bacterium | reverse complement strand
GTCTTCAGATTCTCTTCGCGTTTAAGCAGGAGCCAGCGCGACTTCTTCAGTAGCGGTGTCCGACCTTCGCTCGCCATGCGGCGCGATTCTCCGGCGCGGACTTCGTCGAGAGCCTTGTTCATTTTGGCCACGATATGGAAACGGTCGAGAATATGCAGGGCCTCCGAGCATTTCTCGCGGATGACTTTCAGATAGGGTTCCCACATGTCCGAGCAGACGAACGCGATCTTGGAGGTGATTTCTCCACCTATGGTGGTGAAGAATCCCTGAAAGGATTCGATGGTTCTCTCCTTCCCGACCCAAAGCAAACGGGTGATGCCGAGAGCGATCTGATAAACCAGGGTCAGGTACTTGTGCCCTTTGGCGTACTGGATTTCATCGACCCCGATGGCATCGATTTGACCGAGCGTGCGGTGCTCCAGTCCAAACGTGACGACATGTTCGACCGCATCGCAGACCTTGTCCCAGGAGCTGTGGAACGCCTCGGCCGTTTCTTTCCACGAAAGCCGCCGCGCCCAGCGGGCCAGAAACAGCATGTAAGCATTGGTCAACTGATGCTTGCCGTTGCCCCAGGGACCTTCCTCGACGACCACGGCTTCACAGCGGCGGCACTCGACGCGCCGCAACGCGTACAGCAGGAAGACCAGAAATCCCCAGAAAGGGATGAATTCGTAACGCCTTTCCGCGAGTTGATCGTAGCCGGGCGCCGGCTGATGGCAACGGGAACAAACCGCTGTCGAACCTTTGCGCGGACGCACGGCGATTTCGATGCTTTTGTGATCGGAACTGAAGCAGGCATGCTGGTAAACGAAGCCCCGGAAATGATGGCAGCGGTTTAGAATCGTGATGAGTGGCAACATGGCGAAGAAGGCAGCAGCGGCGAGAACTACCAGGATAAACCGCGCCGCCCCTGCGCCCGCCGCGGACCTGGAGCGTTACTGCCGTGGCCTGAACGATTGGCCGCGCTCGTGGATGGGATGGGAAAAAGACCGGCCGCCGGGCGAGAAGCTCGTGGCCTATTTCCGGCCATTCCTCGAATACCTGGTGACGTGTGCGGATCTGTCGCCGAAGACCATGCAGAAGCACGTCGATAATCTCTGGGCGCTGGGCGGAGAGATCATCCGGGATCTGAACGAAAACCCTCCTCTGAGAAGGAAGAGCATCAAACAGGTTCTCTTCGATGTGATTGACGGCGATGGCGGCCCGCTGATCTACGGCGTCAGCTCAGAGCAACAGCAGCGGTCCTTTGATTCCACATGCCGCACGTTCCATCGATTCCTCGGTAGGCCTCCCCGCTGAACCCCCAAATCACCCACAAATTCCCCGGAAATCTCTTGCAGCGTTCTTGTTCGTCTGTGTAGGTATGGCCACGGCGCAGACCACCTTCACTTACACCGGCAACAATTTCACCTTCGCTGCCTCACCACTCACCACAAGCGATCGCATTACTTTCTAGCGGTGAGACGCTCATCGACTCTCCCGGCCCGCCCCTTGCCGACTCCCATGACGATGCCTTGGGCGAAGCGCCCTTACCGGCAGGAGCGGCATTGGAGTATGGCACTCCAGGGACCTGGACGACGAGTGTTACGGTGACACCTTGTGTTTCCTCTGTCACATCCCTTGTCGGCGCTGCCGATTTCGCTGTGAACAACGTGGCCCCCGGAGGTTGGGCCACAATCTTCGGCAATTTCGGCGGGGTGGTAACCGCCGGCGCCACATCTTTGCCTCTTCCGGCTATCTTGAGCGGAGTGCAAGTGCTGTGGAGCGGCCTACCCGCTTCCCTGCGACGGGTTCTCCGCCTGTAATACTAGTAAACGGAACCAATCTTCCGTCAATTCCCGTCGTCGCTCCAGCCGTGTTTCAAATGTCGCCACAACACCAGGGAGCTATCGAGAATGCGAGCTACCGGCTTGTCTCCGCTGCCAATCCGGTTTCTTCCGGCAAGGTCATTCTGATCTATTGCACCGGCTTAGGTCCGGTGACCGTTCCTCAAGTGGACGGTGTAGCGGCTAGCGGATCTGCATTGGCCTCCACTACTTTTCCCGTGACGGCCACCATCGGCGGTCTTCCGGCTCCGGTACTTTGGTCAGGGCTTACTCCTGGCTCCGTGGGCCTCTACCAAGTCAATGCGACGGTGCCGATGGGCGTCCCTGTGGGTGCTCTTCTGTCATCCTGACAGTGGACGGCATTTTGTCCGCACCCGTGACCTTGGACACGAACTAAGCTGTCACCGGGCTTACGGCTTTGACAGAGCCAGTTACCGGCACTCCGACGAGGTGATCGGTGGCAACGGCGACCACCGGATATCTGGACGAGCTGATGACATCTCCTCATGGAGCCGTCCTCAGGCGGAAACGCACAAAGATGTTGCCCCCCACCGGACGGTCGCCATAAAAAGGCTTGATCGCCTCCGGCAATGAATACGCGGTAAAGTTGGCGCCCACGCCGGTTTCGACGTGCCGGAACAACTCCACGTCGCGCGTGTAGCCGAGCGTGTAAGCGCCGATCCGGAAAGTGCTGCCGTAAAGCACGTCGAGTTGTTGTTCAATTTCCGGCTGATTGCCGAACAACTCATCCTTATCCACCAACTCCCACCGGCCGGTAATCCAGTTCTTGCGGCGGATCGGCAGCGCGGATTCCGCCAGGTACGAGTTCAGGTTGCGGAACGTCGCGGTCGAGTGGTCCCGCCCCCAAATCACGCTCGACGACCAGGCCGCACCCTGCATCGGCCGCGTGTAATGCAGCGATGCCGTCACGCGCACCTGGTCGCCCGGCTCCAGTGCCTCGGGGTGCGCGAGCCTGCCCGCCGAAACCTGGGCCGCCCAATTCTCAGCCGGAAAAAACCACAGCCGCGCCGACCACGAGTCGATCGCGCCGGCCTGTACAATCCAGCGGTTCTCGCCCGGCTCCGCGCCGTGGAATCCGCTGGCTTCCAGCTTGATCGTTTTGTGCGAGATTCCCAGCGTCACCACGTCGTCGGCGATGTGTGTGGAATCCTGCCAGTGATGCGAGATGGGCGCTTCGGGCAACTCCGCCGCCGAAGCGCGATGCGGATAAGCGGTCGGCCCTAGAGCTGGGTCGCCCACCGGCGCGGCGTAGGCGTCCAAGGTAGTGTGTTCACCAAGTTGGTACACATAGTGGAATCCCAGCGCCATGATGAAATTGTGCGGATGCTGGGCATCGGTAAGCGGCAGTCCATAGGCTGTCTCGCCGGTCTGAAATAGCAGTGGATAGCGTCGATCCGTGATGGTGGCGGGTTCCAGGCTGAGCATCAGTTCGGTTTCGAACGCGCCCTTTGCGCCGGCGTGGCGCTCGGCGGACGCCATGAACCAATTCGTGGAATACAATTTGTCGCCCCCGCGTGGTCCCGACTGCTGAATTTCGGATACGAACGCCGTTCCCATGAACGCGACGTTCCAACTTCCGATTTGCGTCATGCGCATGGGCATCGGCCATGACGCCGGATTTGCGGACGTGCCCGAAGCCAGGCCCATCAGGAACATGCCCGGGTCCTGGGCCGTCAATGGAGCGGCCGCGCACACCACGATAGTTAATACGCAACTAAGACGAAGCATGACTCTCCTCACGCAACTACCGGCCCACGACCTACCAAGCCGCGACCTGCCAAGCCGCGTCAGGGAGCGGTTCAAATACGGAGAATCAAACCGGGTGGAGATGAGGCAGGCAAGATTGGCACACGTTCGCGGCATCGCAAAAGGAGCGTGATCCCCGCAGGCGCCGCGACGCTGCCCGGCGTCGGAACGGGCGCCGCAAACTGCAAAGCAAGATGCAAAGCAAGATGCAAAGAAGGAGATGCCGGCACCGCGCGCGCCACCACGCAATGCGAACACGGTCCGGAATCGGAGCGGTGCCGGTGACAAGGAGGCGTTCCCGTAGCCAGTTCCGCGCAAAACCCCCCGCACTGCACCCTGGCAAGCGCCAGCGCCAAAGCAAACCAAACCATGAGCCTCGCGTGCATCCCGTTGACGAACAGGATACCATGGCAGGGTCGCATATGGACCGGCGTCGATTCCTCCAATCCGCTGCCCTGGCCCCCGCAGCCTTCAGCATCTGCCGCGGCGCCCTGGACCGTCCGGCCATGCGCATCGAAGGGGTCCGCTTCTCTTACGAAGACTTCCGTTACCGAACTCCCTACCGCTTCGGCGCGCAAACCGTGGATCGTGTCACGCTGCTGAACGTCGATTGCACGGTCCGCATCGGCACCGGCCCTCCCGTGCGCGGCTTCGGCTCCATGACCATGGGCAACGCCTGGTCGTTTCCGTCGCGGACCATGTCCTATGATACAACCCTCGGCGCCATGAAATCCCTGGCGGCGCGCATCGCCCGCATCACCGGCGATTATCGCGATCCAGGTCACCCGGTGGATATCAACTGCGCGTTGGAACCCGAGTATCTCAAGGCCGCCCACGCGGTTTCCACCGGCTTGAAATTGACCGATCCCATTCCGAAACTATGCACGCTGGTGACCGCCAGCCCGTTCGATGCTGCCATCCACGACGCCTATGGCAAGGCGCTGGGCCTGAGCAGTTATCTGACTTACGGCAGCGACGCCATGCCGTACGATCTCGCGCACTACTTAGGGGCGAATTACAAGGGCGAATATCTGAGCCGCTATGTGCTGCCCAAGCCCACGTCAAGTATGGCTTTGTATCATTCCGTGGGCGCCTCCGACCCGATCGTCGCCTCCGACATCCGCACCCGCATCGCCGACGGGCTGCCGGAAACGCTGCCCGAATGGATCCGCTACAACGGACTGCGCCGCATCAAGATCAAACTGGCCGGCAACGACCTCGCCTGGGACCTCGCGCGGGTGATCGACATCGACCGGGCCACCACCGAAACGCAACGGGAACGCGGCGTCGCCGGCTGGTTCTATTCGCTGGATTTCAACGAGCAGTGTCCCAACGTGGACTATTTGCTGGAGTTCCTGCGCCGCCTGCGGGAGCGCACCGCGGCAGGGTTCGCGCGCATTCAATACGTGGAGCAGCCCACCGCGCGCGATCTGAAAGCGGACCGCGCCAACGTAATGCACGCGGCCGCCAGGTTGCGGCCGGTGGTGATCGACGAGTCGCTCACCGATATCGAGAGCCTGATGCTGGCGCGCGAAATGGGTTACTCCGGCGCGGCGCTCAAGGCCTGCAAAGGCCAGAGCCAGGTGCTGCTGATGGCCGCCGCGGCCCAAAAATACAATATGTTCCTATGCGTTCAGGATCTGACCTGCCCCGGTGCATCCCTGATCCATTCCGCCGGCTTGGCGGCGCACATTCCAGGCGTGGCCGCCATGGAAGCCAACGCGCGGGAGTACGTCCCGGCCGCGAATAAGCCGTGGGAGGATAAATTCCCCGGTATCTTCAAAGTGCGCGACGGCATGCTGGACACTTCCGGGTTGAACCGGCCGGGACTCGGCGCCGTCTGACGCGCGCGATGGAACCGGTCGCTGCAGGTCCGGCAGCGGTAAGGCACTAACCCGACCACGCTGAGGACATAATCGCTGAAGTGGTGCGCCACGGATCGGCGCACATCCGTCCAGCCGCAGCTTGGACCGCGCCGCTCCCGGTTGGCGGAGCCGCGGCTTACCGAGCCGCGACTTACCGAGCCCAAACTTGCCGAGCCGCAACTTACCGAGCCGCGAGTTACCGAGCCGCGACCGTCAGGGAGCGGCCCCGCCGAAATCCCCGGCGGCAAAATCGGGCCGCGCGGACGACTCAGAATGGCGTCGAACACGGCCAGTCCGGCATCCGTCACGCACGGCGAAATACTCAGCCGCGTGTTCGGGAACGGAGCGCACCGGGGCGCCGTTCGGACAAACAAACTCATAGCGTGCGTTCAACCGATATTTTACCCAGCGCCCGCCCGATCGCCGCGTCCTATTCGTACTGTCGGAGTACCGTCCGGAGCGTGTCTCAATTCCAGACACTCTTCTCCGATTGGTACACCTACTCCGCGGTCTGGCCCTGCGGTTCCTTTGCGCGAATTGAAAACGGACGAGATACTTTGCGTCGGCACGCCGCTTCTTTGGCCCCGCCCGTGCCCATGGTTTACCGGCACGCATGCACTCGTCTAAGCCCTCTCGCTCTCTCCGATGGCTCCCGTCCATGACGGACGCCGCGTTCGTGATGCCTCTGGTATTCCTGTTCTGCGGAATGAAGGGCGCGCACACACTATTGGGAGACGGCGACACCGGCTGGCACTTGCGCACCGGCGAATGGATCCTGGCGCACGGGCGCGTGCCTAGAAGCGATATCTTTTCCTTTACCCGCTCCGGGCAACCGTGGTTCGCCTGGGAGTGGCTGTGGGATGTGCTGTTCGGCTGGCTGCATCTGCATGCCGGCATGGCTGCCGTGGTGTTGGCCAGCAGCCTGATCCTGGCGCTGACTTTCGCGTTGCTGTTCCGCATGGCGCGCCGCTCGAGCGACGCGCTGGTGGCGCTGGCGATCACGCTGGTGGCCGCCGCCGGCTCCGCCGGACACTGGCTCGCGCGCCCGCACCTGTTCACCATGTTGTTCACGGTGGTCTTCTATTCCATTCTGGAGCGGACCGATCGCGAACCCGGCGTCCCGCGGCGGTTGTGGATGCTGGCTCCCCTGATGGTGCTGTGGACCAACCTGCATGGCGGTTTCTTCGTCGGCATCCTGTTGATTGGCGCTTATGCGGCAGGGCAGTTCGCCGTGTTGCTGCGCGAAACCGGCGACGCGGAACGCCGCCTGGCGCTCCGGCGCGGCCGCCGTTATCTGTTCACCGCCGCCGCTTGCGGCGCGGCTACACTCATCAATCCGTACGTCTACCGGCTGCACGCGCACATCTTTCAGTACCTGTCCGACGGGTTCTATCGCGGCAACATCATGGAATTCCAGTCGCTGAATTTTCAAAGTGGCCAAGCGCGCTATTTCGAAATCCTGCTGGCGGCGGGCGCGGCCGCGGCTTTGTGGGGGTTCCGGCGGGGGCGATTGGTGTGGCCGCTGCTGTTTGCCGTGTGGGCGCATTTGGCGCTCTACTCCGCCCGCAACGTGGAGATCTTCGTGCTGCTGGCGGCCACTCCGGCCGCTGAAATCGTGTCCGAAGGAGTGCGGAGAGCGCCAGCCCTGCGCCTGGCCGGATGGCTACGTCGCGGTCTAGGCGAACTGGCCGACTTCACGCACGAATGGAACGCCTTCGATGGCGGGCCGCGCTGGTACGCCGCCAGCATGGTGGCCCTGTTGGCGCTGGGAGCGCTGGTTTATGCTCCGCAACCGCCCTCCGCCTTCCGCGCGTCCTACGATCCCAAGTCCTTTCCCGTCGCCGCCGCCGTCCGCCTCGAGAAGGCCGGCCTCTACGGCGGCGTCTTCACGGAAGATCTTTGGGGCGGCTACCTCATCTATCGCGAGTATCCCCGCGGCCGCGTTTTCATCGACGGCCGCAGCGACTTTTACGGCGCGGAGTTCGCCGGCAAGTACATCCAGGCCATGGGAGCGATGGCCGGCTGGGAGCCGTATCTGAGCCGCTATGGCGTCGAAACCGTTCTGTTGCCGCCGGATGCGCCTTTGGCCGGCGCGCTGCGGCAATCCAGCGCCTGGCGCTTGATTTACGACGATGGCGTGGCCTTGATCTTCCGGTCGGCCCACGCCGCACCCTTGCCCCTGCAACAAGCCTCTGCCCATTCCTCCGGCGGCGGCGGTCCATCCGAACCATTGTTAGGAAGGACAAACACCTATGACGAAGTTTTTGACCCGTTTCTGGAGCGACGACCAGGGCCAGGACCTGATCGAATACACCCTCATGCTAGCCTTCGTGGCGTTGGCTTCGGCAGCCCTGTTTGCGACCGCCGGAGGCAGCATCAATACCATCTGGTCGGACACCAATTCTCAGTTGAGCACCGCGGCGGGTTCCTAGCGCCCGGCCTATAGCCCCGCCACCCCCCCGCCGATATACAAGGCGAGCCGCACCGGGACATGTCCTAAGGTCTCCGGAGAGAGAAGCGGATCGGGGCTGGGGATCCGGCGAGTGGATACGGCCCGGGAGCGAAGCATGAATCAACGACTGATTTCCGTTCTGGCTTTTGCCTTTATCGTCTCCGCCGGCGCGAGCCTATTGCTGTACCGGCTGTTGTCTGGCCGCGTAAGCACGCAGGCGGCGCCCAGATCCAGCAAACTCATCCTGGCTGCGCGGGACCTCGAGCCCGGCACCCTGATCCGGGACGCGGATCTCCGCGTGGGGGACTGGACCGGAACCATGCCCGAAGGCGCGGTCCAAAAGAAAGAGGATATCGTGGGGCGCGGCGTGATTTCACCCATCATGAACAGCGAACCTCTGATGGAAAGCCGCTTGGCTCCCAAAGGCGGAGGCGCCGGACTGGCGGCCCTGATTCCCAAGGGCATGCGCGCCGTGGCCATCCGTGTGAATGAAATTGTAGGCGTGGCCGGTTTTGCCGTGCCCGGCATGCGCGTGGACGTGCTGGTATCCGGCAGTCCCCCCGGAGAGGCCGCCTTGGGCGGCGTCACCAAGACCCTGCTGCAAAACGTGCAAGTGCTCTCCGCCGGCCAGAACTTCCAGAAAGATGCCGAGGGCAAGCCCGTCTCGGTGCCCGTCGTCAACCTGTTGGTTTCGCCGGAGGACGCCGAAACGTTGAGTCTGGCCAGCACGCAGACCAGCATTCAACTGGTGCTGCGCAATCCGTTGGACAATGCCATCGCCAAAACCACCGGCAGCGCGGTCGCACAATTGTTCCATCCGGGTGCGCCACTCTCGACCGAATCAAGACCGGGGCTTGTCGGGCAGACTAGACCCGCCCGCCCTATGTCTCCACCCGCGGCAGTACCTCCGTTGCCGAAGCCGCGCGTGGTCGAGGTGATCCACGGCATCAAGCGGACGGAAACGCAGTTCGAAGTACGGGGGGAGGTCCGGCCATGACACGGCGCGGCTGTTGGCTGGTGGCATCCCTGGTTTCAGTGGCGCTACCCGCGCTATGCGCCAACCACGGTAGCCCAGTGGATCTGGCGGTCACCGTGGGCAAGTCGATCGTTTTGGATACTCCCGCCGACCTGCGCCGCGTCGCGGTGGCCAATGGCGACCTCGCCGAGGCCCTGGCAGTGAATCCGCGGGAGGTGCTGATCAACGGCAAAGCGCCCGGCGAGACATCGCTGATTCTGTGGCAGCAGGATGGCGTGCGCACGATGTACGATCTCACCGTGCGCCCGAATATGACCCGCCTCCAGGCCGTCCAGGGACAACTCCGGCGCGCACTCGATGGGCAGGACGTCAGCCTCGACTTCGCCAACGACACGGTTTTTCTGCGCGGCACCGTCAAAGACCTCTCCAGCGCCGAGCGCGCCGCCGGCATGGCGGCCACGCTGGGAAAGGTCGTCAATCTGCTGCGCGTCGAGGTGCCTGCGGCGGAACCGCAAATTCTGCTCCGCGTGCGGTTCGCCGATGTGGATCGTTCCGCCACCGCCTCGTTCGGCTTCAACCTGCTGAGCACCGGCGCGGCCAACACCGTGGGGCAAATCACCACGGGCCAATTCGGGCCAGCCACGCCCAGCGTCCAGGGCAATGCCGTCAATTTTACGCTCTCCGATGCGCTCAACGTCTTTTTGTTTCGCAAAGACCTGAACTTGGGCACCGTGATCCAGGCGCTGGAAGCCAGAAACCTGCTGCAAATGCTCGCCGAGCCGAATGTGCTGGCCCTCAATGGCAAGCCTGCCAGCTTTGTGGCCGGCGGCGAATTTCCCTTTCCCGTGGTGCAAAGCGGCGCCTCGGCCGGTGCGGTCACCATTCAGTTCCGCGAATACGGCGTGCGCATCAACTTTTTGCCGGTGGTGACGCCCCGTGGAACCATCCGCCTGCAGGTGTCCCCCGAGGTCAGCTCGCTCGACTACGCCAATGCGCTGCAATTCCAGGGTTTCACCATCCCGGCGCTGGCCACCCGGCGCGTGCAGACCCAAGTCGAGCTGGAGAGCGGCCAGAGCTTCGTGATCGCGGGCCTGCTGGACAACACCATCACCGAAAGCCTCAACAAGATGCCCGGCATAGGCGACATTCCATTGCTGGGCAAGCTCTTCCAAAGCCGTTCGCGCACGCGGAATAACTCCGAATTGATGGTCCTCATCACACCGGAGCTGGTGCGGCCGATTCCGGCGGGCGCGGCCCTCCCGGAGATCCGCATGCCCGAGGAGTTTCTGCCGGGCACCGCCGCGGTCGCCCCCCGGACTCCCGGCCCGCCGGTCACCGGAGCGGTTCCCTCACCGCCGGCCAGGAAAGATATACCGCTCGAGGAGATGCTCGAGATCGAGAAACATAAAGCGGACGCGCAAGCACCGCCGCAGGCCAGTCCGGCGCCGGGCGGCGCGCCCGGAGGAATACGGTAATGGCTTCCCTCGTGTTCGAGCACGACACTTCCAAAGCCCCAGCCACGCCGACCACGGTGGGGGTGGCCATCGCGGCGGCCGATTTGTGGGGACCCGTGCAGGAAGGCTTGCGGGGTCTGGCGGTGCGCGTGGTCATGGAGCAGCGCGACCTCCGCAACTGGCCCTCCCTGATCGAACGATTGGAGTTTCTGCGGCCGGAAGTCGTGCTGCTGGATATTACCGGACTGCCGCAGCCGCTCGAAGAGGCCGTGCGCGGCGTGCGCGCCGCCCTGCCCGATTGCATGCTGGTGACGCTCGACACGACCGCGCAACCGGACACGATTCTGGCTGCCATGCGCGCCGGCGCGAACGAGTTTCTATACCCGCCGCTCGGGAACAATCTCCGGAAGGCGGTCGAGCGCCGGGCCGAAGTCCGTCCCCGTCCGCGAGAGAATAGCCGGCCGCCCGGCAAGGTATTGGGATTCCTCGCGGCCAAAGGCGGCTGCGGCGCCTCCACCATTGCCTGCCACTTGGCGGCGGAGTTGGGGCGCGTTAGCGCACAACGCGCCGAGCACAGTTTACTGGCCGATCTGGATTTGCAGTCGGGAATTGTGGGTTTCCTGATGAAGGTTAAATCGCCGTATTCCCTGCTGGATGCGGTGCAAAATCTGCATCGGCTGGATGTCAGTTACTGGAACGCCTTGGTTTCGGCCGACTGGCCCGGGCTGGAGATCGTCGCGGCGCCCTCCGGCTATCTCCCCAAGGATCCCGTTCCTGGAGAATCGCTGGCGAAAGTACTCGCGTTTGTGCGTGCCAACTACGCCTGGACGGTAGTCGATCTGGGCTGCACGCTGAATCTGGCCACCGTCACGGTGCTCGATGAAGTCGACGATATTTTCCTGGTCACCACGCTGGAAGTGCCCGCGCTGCACCAAGCCAAGCAGGCAGTGCAGACACTGATTAATGCCGGTTTTGGAAACCGGCTGCACGCGGTCCTGAACCGTACGCCGCAGCGGCCGGACGTCACCGCCGAGGAACTGGAGCGCATTCTGGGCTTGCCGATCGACACGATGTTGCCCAACGACTACTACGCGCTTTACGACGCTTTTTGCAAAGGCAAGCTGCTGCCGCCGGGCAGTCATCTGAGCCGTCAACTGTCGGCCTTTGCCATGCGGCTGGCGGGCACGCCGGTGGAGAAGAGCAAGCGCCGGTTCGGGTTGTTCGGATAAAGGAGCGCTATGACGGCTAATGGATGGCATACGCCGCCGCAGGCAGCGGTGGAATCGGGATGGGTGGCGCGGCTTTTCCAAAGCGAATCGTCTACGCCGGAATACCAGCAACTGAAATTTTCGCTGCACCAGCAGTTGCTCGACCGCCTCAACCTGGAAGCCCTGTCTTCCATCCCCGGAGAACGTGCGCGCCTGGAGATCCGCACGGCGCTGGTCCGCCTGGTGGATCAGGAAAAGACTCCCCTCAGCCGCACGGACAAGGACCGGGTCGTCGAAGAGGTGCTCGACGAAGTTTTCGGGCTCGGCCCGCTGGAGCCTCTGCTACAGGACTCCACTATCTCCGATATCCTGGTGACCACTCCCCACCTGGTCTACGTGGAGCGGGCCGGCAAACTGCAGCGCACGCCCGTGCAGTTCAAAGACAACGCCCACCTGCTGCGCATTATCGAGAAGATCGTGGCGCAAGTCGGCCGGCGCGTGGACGAATCCACGCCCCTGGTCGACGCGCGGCTGCCGGATGGATCGCGCGTGAACGCCGCCATTCCCCCGGTGGCGGTGGACGGCCCGCTGCTGTCCATCCGGCGTTTCGGGCGGCACGCGTTGCGCCCCGAGGATCTGGTACGCAGCCTGGCCCTGACCGAGAGCATGCGCCAGACGCTGGAATATTGCGTGAAGGCCCGCCTGAATATCCTGATCAGCGGCGGCACCGGTTCCGGCAAGACCACACTGCTCAATGCGCTCTCCAGCTATATCCCGGAGGACGAGCGCATCGTGACCATTGAAGACGCGGCCGAACTGCGGTTGCAGCAGACGCACGTGGCCCGCATGGAAACGCGCCCGCCCAACATCGAAGGCACCGGCGCCATCCGCATACGGGAACTGGTCATCAACGCGCTCCGCATGCGCCCGGACCGCATCATCGTGGGTGAGGTGCGCGGCGAAGAAGCCCTGGACATGCTGCAAGCCATGAATACCGGCCACGACGGCTCTCTCACCACCGTCCACGCCAACACTCCGCGCGATGCGGTGGGCCGGCTGGAAGTGATGGTGGGGATGTCCAACGCCAACATGGGCGTACGTTCCATCCGGCAACAGGTCTCCTCCGCGGTGGATCTGTTCGTGCAAGTGTCGCGCTTCAGCGACGGCTCCCGCAAAGTCACCCACGTGACGGAGGTCACCGGCATGGAAGGCGACTTGGTTACGCTGCAAGACCTGTTTGTGTTTGAGAAGAAAGGCATCACGGAAAAGGGACAAGTGCGGGGCTGCTTCCGCGCTACCGGCATCCGGCCCAAGTTCTACGAACGGTTGGCCGCGTGCGGTTTGCTGCTGCCCGCCGGCATATTCGAGACCTATCAGGAGGTGGGTTAGCCGTGCACGTCTCCCTTCCTCTTTTTTTGGTTCTGTTTACCTGGGTGCTGCTCTCCATCGCTCTCGGGCTGAAGTTCTATGAGTGGTGGCGCAAGCGCGAGATGTCGGCCATGCTGCGCACCGCCGCCGAAGATCCTATCCCGGGAAACACTCCGCTGCTGAGAAGTATCGCCGCCAAGCGGCCGCAACTGGAGGTGTGGTTGGAGCACCTAACGCTGCTGGAGAAGACCAGAAAGCTGATCCGGCAAGCCGGCGTGAATTGGACGCCCGGCGGATTGCTCCTGACCATGGCAGGCGGCGCGGTGGGTGCGGTGCTATTGTCCCTGATGCTGCCCGCCCTTTTTGTCTGGGCAGGGACGTCTACCGCTCTGGCCGTGCTCTTCGCCGCGTTGCCTTACCTCCTCCTGCGCCGCAAGCGCACGCGCCGCTTGGCGGCCTTCGAGGAGCAGTTTCCCGAGGCTCTCGACTTTCTGGCGCGCTCCATGCGCGCCGGCCACGCTTTCACCATCAGCCTCCGCATGGCCAGCGAGGATTTGCCCGATCCGCTGGGCCTGGAGTTCCGCACGCTGTTCAATGAGCAGAATCTCGGCGCGCCGCTCGATACGGCACTCTCCAGCCTGGCGGAGCGGATTCCGCTGCTGGATGTGCGTTTCTTCGTATCGGCGGTGGTCTTGCAGAAGCAAACCGGCGGCAATTTGGGCGAAATCCTCACCCGGCTGGGACAAATCATCCGCGGACGGTTCCAGTTGAAGGGTCAGGTTAAGGCTGCTAGCGCGCACGCCAGAGTCACGGCGCTGGTGCTCACGATTCTGCCGGCGGCCACTGCCGTCCTCATGATGATGGCGGCGCCCACGTATCTACAGTCGATGCTCAACGATCCGGACGGCAAAAAGCTGATTGCGGGATCCATTGTGGGTCAGATCGTGGGTCAGTTGGTGATTCGCAAGATCATCAGGATCAAGGTGTAGGACAAAGGTTGGAATATGGTTCTATTGGTTTCCGTGGCGTTGTTCGGATTGCTGGCGACGGCTATCACCGCTTATGGCTACGGACGTTACGCCAAACCGGCGCGGCTTCTGCAGCAACTGGACCCCGAGCCGTCCGCCGCGTTGACGCTCGACCGCATCGGCCAGCCTAAACAGCCGGCTTGGGCGCGCCGTGTCGAAGCCATCGGACAACATGCCCCCATTTCGGCCGCGGACGCGCAGACCACCCGGCGTGCCCTGATGGCGGCCGGGTACCGCTCGGAAAGCGCCGTAGCCTTGCTCTACGGCATCAAGCTGATCATGGCGGTAACCCTGGCAATCCTCTCGATCCTGTTCCGGGATAGCATTACCGCGAACCCGGTGCTGCGCATCGTGTTGCCTCTGGCGGCCACCGCGGCCGGATACTGGATTCCCGGTTTCCTATTGGAGCGCAAAGTCTCCAAGCGCCAAGAGAAGCTGCGCCTCTCGCTGCCCGACGGATTGGATCTAATGGTCGTCTCCGTAGAGGCCGGCCTGGGGCTGGATCAGGCGCTGCAAAATGTCGGCCGCGAGTTGGCCGTGGCGCATCCCGAACTCAGTGACGAGCTCGGTTTAGTCACCCTTGAAATGCGCGCCGGTAAGCGCCGCGCCGAGGCGTTGCGCAATCTGGCCCAGCGCACCGGCGAATCCGAACTCCGCAAACTGACCGCCATACTGATCCAGTCGGACCGCTTCGGCACCAGTATGGCCGAAGCGTTGCGCACGCATTCCGAGTTCATGCGCGTGCGCCGCCGTCAGGAGGCCGAGGAAAGGGCCGCTAAGGTGGGCGTGAAGCTGGTATTCCCGATTTTCTTTTTTATCCTGCCTTCCATCCTGGTGGTGGCGGCCGGACCGGGCATTTTACAGGTTTTCAAATACTTATTCCCCCTGATGAAGGGGACTCAATGAGAAAGGAGGAACCGCACAATGACTAACACGATATTTCAGGCCGTTCTATGGCTCGCCGCCGGAGTGGTGCTGGTGCTGCTGGTGGCCCGCCGCCGCAAACGCAAAAGCATGTAAACCGGCCCGGGCAGAGTGGGGCAGGCGGTTCCGCCCAAAGCCGCTTAGTTTTTCAATGAGACTCGATTCCGCATAAATTGGAGGGCGGGCAATTATGCCCGCAGCTGGCTCCAGCCGCCTCAAAAGGCGGCTGCGGCCAGGATTGGCCGCCCTCCAATCGAGCCCAGAGTACCAGGATTACGAAAACTAAGTGACATTGGGCGGTTCCGCCTGCCTTACTTCCCGGCGATGTGACGCACGCCCGCGGCGCCTCATAACCGCTCCATCGCCCGCGGATCCCAACCGCAGATCTTCCGCTCATAGTGGCTCACGTTGGCCAACAGCGCCGGACCCGCCGCGCGCAAACCGAATACCGCGTCCTCCACCACTGGCTTGCGGCTGCGCAACGCCGCGAAGAAATTGGCCATGTGCGCGGCGTGATCGCTATAATCCTCAGGCGCCAGGAAGTCCTCCATTGGTGTCTGGCGCATGCTCCCCGGCGTGGCCGGCCGCGCCGGGTATTGCCTGCGGTACTCCCGCAAGAATTCCTCCTGCGCCGCCTCCGCGAAGGTTTCGATATTGTAGCCCGGCTCCGGCGGACGATTATGCCGCGCCAGCCGCACGCCGTCGCCGTGGATATGCAGGATGCCCTTCTCGCCCACGAACCGGAATCCCGAGGTCTCCTCGGACCCCTGCGCGAAATTCACCCGCAACCCCAAATTGAAGGCCGGGTGGTGCGCCCCTTCGGCATAATCGGCCAGCCCTAGCATCAGGTCCGGAATTTCCCGCCCGTCATTCCAATAACGGGTGCCGCCGGTGGCGATCACCCGCTCCGGCCCTTCCGCCTCCAGCACGAAGTGCACGCCCGAAAACAAATGCACAAACAAATCGCCCGGTATGCCCGTGCCGTAATCCCGATAGTTGTGCCACCAGAAAAACCGCTGCGCGTCGAAAGGCCGCCGCGTGGTGTTGGCCACAAACCGATCCCAGTCGATCGTCGCGGTCGAAGCGTCCGGCGGAATCGAATTGCGGAACACCAATTCGTCGCTGTCCACCGGCCGCTCCCACCAGGCTTCAATCAAATTCAACTTGCCGATGGCGCCATCCCGGATCAGTTCCTTGGCCTTCCGATAAACGATAGAGCTCACGCGCTGGCTGCCCACCTGGATGATCCGCCCCGTGTTGCGCTGCGCCGCGATCACTGCGTGGCCCTCCGCAATGGCATGCACCATCGGCTTCTCGCAATACACATCCTTGCCGGCGTTCATGGCGTCGATGGATGCCTGCGCGTGCCAGTGGTCCGGCGTGGCTACGATGACGGCGTCGATGTCCTTACGCGCCAGCAGCTCGCGATAATCGGCCGTCGCGAAGATGTCCTTGCCAAACACCTCCCGCGCCCGCGTGCGCCGCCCCGCATAAAGATCGGCCACCGCCACCAGCGCGGCGCCTCCCACCTCATCGAGCGCCACGTGCACATCCGCGGTGCCGCGCCCGCCCAGGCCGATCGCGCCAAGCTGAATGCGGTCGTTCGCGGAGGCCGCGCGCTGCGCCCCCGCGCCGGCCAAAGGCGCAGCCGCGCTCAGAAACCGACGTCTGGTGGTGGACATCCTAAACTCCCCCCACGAGTTTAACGCCAACCACCAACAGCGCCCAGCTCCCCTTGTAGCGCGTCTCGCAAACTGCACCGCCCCGCCGCTCCATCTCCGCCGCCACCGCCGCCGCTTCGTGCCGCTCAAAGCCGCTCACCAGCACCACGCCGCCCGCACGCAGACAGCGCAGCAGTTCCGGCGCCAGACGCGCGATCGTCTCCGGACCGATGTTGGCCACGATCAATCCAGCCGCGCCCGCACGCGCGGCATCCACCGATCCGATAAACAGGTTGGGCCCGGCCTTGTCCCGCGCGATCTCCACCGCCTCCGGGTCGAGGTCGCATGCCCACACGGGCCTCGCGCCCAACAGCGCCGCCGCCTGCGCCAGGATGCCGGCGCCCGTTCCCACATCCAATATGGGCACTCCCGGCCGAGCATAGGTTTCGAGCGCCTCCAGGCACAACTGCGTGGTTTCGTGCCTACCCGTGCCAAACGCCATCCCCGGATTCACCACCATGCGGAAGCGTCCCCCCGGTGCCCGGTCGCTCCGCCATTCCGGCACGAGGAAAAATCGCTCGCCCACCAACAGCGGCTCCCAATTCGCGCGCGACACCTCGACCCAATCGCGCTGTTCTTCCCGCCTCCAGTTCACCGCGTGAAACCGCCCGGCCAGCGCGCCGCGGTCCGCATCGTCTTCGAAGAACGCGCGCAGCCCGCCGCCCTCCAGCTCCACGATGCCGGCCGAGCCTTCCGCCCAGAGCTCTGCGATCAACAGGTCGTTCTGTTCCGGCGGGCAGTTTATTTCGACGGAGAACATCGGCGCTCAACCGCATTCTCCCACGAACGCCTCCGATCTTCGCTACCATTGTTTTCAGATGGACCGGAAAGACCTGCGCTCGCTATCCCTCGTGCGGCCCTCGGAGGCCGGGGCTTTGCTGAAGGCGGGCCTGCCGGACGGCGCGTATTATCTGGCCGGATATGCGGTGGAATGCGCGCTGAAGGCCTGCATCGCCAAGGAGACACAGCGGTACGAATTCCCCGAGAAGAAGCGAGTCAACGCCAGCCACACGCACGACCTCGAAGAACTGGTCAGAGTCGCCGACTTGCAAACCGCGCTTCGAACCGCGACCAAGAGCGATCCGCTGCTTCTCAAATACTGGGATATCGTGGAATCATGGTCGGAGCAGAGCCGTTATGGTAAGCACTCTGCGGAGAGCGCACCAGCGCTCATTGAAGCCATCGGCGACAGAAGTCATGGAGTGATCAAATGGGTCAAGCGTTATTGGTAAGCATCGATCTCGATACGGGAGCTGAAATCCTTCGAATTCTCGATGAGGCGAACCTCAAAGCGAGCGTTGCTCTATGGGCGCGCCTGGAGGAGTACAACAATTGGCGCCTTGTCCTCGCTTCCCGCCGATTTGACGCGGCTGGCCCGCTCGAAGCGCATGGGATCGTGAACGACGCGTTGCGGGTTGCGGGCTTTCCAATCGAGAACAAGCCGTCCGTCTTGATTCTGCCCATGTCGGATCCCACCGTTCGCGCGCTACGCCGGATCTTCGGAAAGGCCAGGAACGTGGCAGGTATGCGCTTGGGCGGACAACAAAGCGGCAATCGTTGGGTGGAAGACGCCTACGTTTACCGAATCTCCTAGTAATTCGGACAATCAACCCATGAAACTACAAGGCATATTCCCCCCCATCACCACCCCCTTCGACCACGCCGGCAACATTTACGCCGCCAAGCTCCAGCACAATATCGAGAAGTGGAACCGCACCACGCTCGCCGGATACGTGGTCACTGGCTCCACCGGCGAAAGCGTCCTGCTGACGGCCCAGGAGAAGGTCGAATTGTGGGAAATGGTGGCGCGCTACGCCGCCCCCGAAAAACTCCTCATCGCCGGCACCGGCGTCGAAAGCGTGCGCGAGACCGTGTGTCTCACCAACCGCGCGGCGGAACTGGGCTATAAGGCGGCGCTCGTCAAGACGCCGCACTATTACAAGAACCTGCTCAACCGCGCCGATGCCCAGACGCTTTACTACCGCGCGGTAGCCGACCAGGCCCATATTCCCGTGATCATTTACAATTTTCCGCAGGCTACCCAGCTCGACATTCCGGCGTCGGCCGTGGCGGAGCTTTCGCACCACCCGAACATCGTCGGCATCAAGGAAAGCTCCGGGAACATGGAAAAGGTTATGCAGATGATGCGCGAGTCGCGGCCCGGTTTCCAGGTGACCGTGGGTTCGGCGCCCACGCTGTGGCCCTCGCTGCTGATGGGCGCCACCGGCGCCATCCTGGCATTCGCCAACGCCGCGCCCTACGCCACCATCGCCATCTGGGAAGCTTACCGCACGCGCGAAGAAGAGGCCGGCCGCGATTGGCAGAACCGCATCGCGCGCGCCGCCGCGCTGGTCACCTCAAAATACGGCATCCCCGGCTTGAAGCACGCCATGGATCTCAATGGCTACTACGGCGGTCCGCCGCGTCTGCCGTTGTCGGTCCCCACCCCCGAAGCCAAGCGCGAGATCGAGGAAGCTTTCCAGGACTTGAAGGGCTGATCGCGCCAATTCGCTCCCCCTTCGACCCCGCTTCCGTCCGGCCTGCCTCCGGCTCGCTCTTGACGCGGCCTCGCCGCCAGCCTCCGGCCGCGTGCCCCTGGCGAACCCTGGCAACCCGTTTCGCGGGAGAACGGCCAGTCGGTATGCGGGGATCGCGTACCGGGCCGGGCAGCCGGTTCATCATCGCCGGTCCGGTTTCGCCGGGAACTAAAGGGGGATCCCGACTGCCAGCCGCTAATGAGGCCGCCCTTTTACTTGACCTGGGTTCGTCTGACGAGCGGAAGCTCGTCCACACGCCTGCGGAGCGCGCCTTGACAAACGACCTCGGGGATTACCCCGATCTTCGGAGTCTCGCCGGATTGCTAGGCCTGCGTGAAAGAGCCGCGCGCGACGACCACACCGGCAGCGCGCAAACCGAGGCCTACGCGGTAACTTACTAGCCCGGAGGCCACGCCATCGAAGTTTGCCGCCGCAGTCACCGTCACACCCGCATTTCTTCAATGAACCGTCACCAAATACCCCCGACTCCATCCAAACAGCCGGCCGAGACAAGTGGACAAGGCCCGTATCAGGTCTGTGCGTTGCGTGGCGGCCGCACCGAATTCCGAAGACGAACTCGGCGAGGACGATGTCAAGAGGGCGACAGAGCGGGGCGCTGAAGCATCTGTCGAAGCGGGCGTCAGGACTGCCCTCAGGTTGGCCGTTCCACGGGACGACAACCGGCCGCCGCCAGCCTTTGCGCCGCCGCCAGCCGTCCTTTACTTTCCCTTCCCCAAATATGATACGCTAAGTGCTTCATAATGCGTACAGTTGACTTGATCCAGAGAAAGCGCGACGGCGGCGAACTGTCACCCGAAGAGATTTCGTACCTGGTCGACGGATACACTCGCGGAGAAATACCCGACTACCAGATGTCGGCCTTTCTCATGGCTGTCTTTTATTCCAATATGACGGACCGGGAAGTTAGCCGGTTAACCGAATCCATGATGCAGTCGGGCGAAACGCTCGATCTCTCCGGGATTCCGGGTGTCAAGGTGGACAAGCATTCCACGGGCGGCGTGGGCGACAAGACCACGCTGATCGTCGCGCCGCTGGCAGCGGCCGCCGGCGTCATCGTGCCCACCATGGGGGGGCGCGGCCTCGGCCATACCGGTGGCACTGTCGATAAGCTCGAATCGATCCCGGGGATGCGCACCAATCTCACCGTCGACGAGCTCAAAGAGCAGCTCGCCGCGGTGGGACTTTGCTTCCTAAGTCAGACCTCCGAGCTGGCTCCAGCCGATGGCCGGCTATATGCTTTGCGCGATGTAACTGCCACGGTGGAATCCATCCCGCTGATCGCGTCGTCCATCATGTCCAAGAAGCTTGCCGAGGGCGTGGATGCGCTGGTGCTCGATGTCAAGGTGGGCAATGGCGCGTTCATGAAGAAGCAGGTGGATGCGCGCCGGCTCGCACAGGTGATGGTGGGCATCGGGCGCCGCATGGACAAGCGCGTACAAGCGCTCATCACGGATATGAACCAGCCGCTGGGTTATGCGGTGGGGAACGCTTTGGAAGTGATGGAGGCGTCCCAAACGTTGCAAAACGCCGGCCCGGCGGATCTGACGCGCCTCTGCATCGAACTGGCGGCGCGCATGATTTTCGTCGCCAAGATATCGCCCTCGCTCGAAGAAGCCCGCCGCCTCGCGGAGAAATTGCTGGTGGATGGCTCCGGCTATCGGAAGTTGAAGCAGGCGGTGGATGCGCAGGGCGGCAATGCCCAGGCGCTCGACAAGTTCGAGTTGCTGCCCAATGCCACCGGCATGCGGGAAGTCGTGTCGCCTCGCGGCGGCTACGTCAGCGTCATCAACGCGCGGGATATCGGCCTCGCTTCCAACATGATTGGGGCGGGCCGCGACCGCAAGGAGGACGCGGTCGATCCGGCCGTCGGCGTGATCCTCGAGGTCAAGGTCGGCGAAAAAGTGGAGGCGGGTTCCGTGCTGTGCCGCCTTTACCACACTAAGGAAGATCGCGTGGAAGAAGCGGCCGAGATGGTCGAGGACGCCTTCCGCATTTCGGCGCAGCGGCCCGATGACCGGGAACTGATCCTGGAAGTCGTAAGCTGATGTGGATGTGGGGCAGGTGTCCACACCTGCGGCGGGTCTCCAGACCCGCCTGTGCGGGGTTATCTCTCAGCGACGCTGGACCATCGATATTCTTCAACAGATGCAGCCAGCCCAGCCTTGACAGGATTGTTGACAATGTATTTCCCAATGCGGCGAAATTCTTCCCCATTCCGCACCAACCGATCGTAACTTTCATCCTGCCAAAACCGTTGCCCGGTGCGTCCCAACAGTTGGTTGGCTTGTCGGGCACTGTAGCCCTTCAGCCGGCGCAAGAGACGCGATGCGTCGCCATGCGGAGTAAAGAGCAAGTGAACGTGATTGGGCATAATCACCCACGCGTGCATATCGCAATCCGCCCGGGCGCAATGTTGAATGCAACCGCGGAACAGCCCGGCAACCTCGGGCCGCTTCAGATCGCAGGGTCCGAAGCGCGCCGTATCCAGCAACCGGTCCATCGCCACAAACGCCTCCCCGGATGTCATACTTTCCTTTGGGAACTCGCGCCCAACGGGCAAACTACCGAAAAGCCGAAAGGTAACGAAAAGCGGCTGTCCAATCGCATAGATATGTGGCAAACGTCGGTGTGATACTTCCATGAACAAACAGTGCCACCGGCGCTCTCTATTTCTCGGCAATTGTGGGGCAGACCTCCAGGTCCGCGGCCGGTCTCCAGACCGGCCCACCCCAGGCGGGTCTGGAGACCCGCTGCAGGCGTGGACGCCTGCCCCACTATAATGCAACGATTCACCGGCCTGCTCGGCCTCATCGTCATCCTGGCCATAGCCTGGCTGTTCTCCGCCCACAAGCGCTCCATCAAATTGCGCATCATCCTGTGGGGCATGGGCCTCCAAATCACCTTCGCCCTCCTGGTGCTGAAGACCGATTTCGGCAAGATCTTCCAAGCCATCGGCGTGGGCGTCAATGCCATGCTGAATTACGCCGAGGCGGGCAGTAACTTCGTCTTCGGACCGCTGGGCATCAAGTCCGGACCCTTCGGCGTGGTGTTCGCCTTCCAGGTCCTGCCCATCGTCATCTTCATCGCCTCCTTCTTCGCGATCCTCTACTATCTCGGCGTCATGCAATTCGTCGTCAAGGCCATGGCCATCGTGATGCAAAAAGTCATGGGAGCCAGCGGCGCCGAATCGCTCAATGTGGCCGCCAGCATCTTCATGGGCCAGACCGAGGCGCCCCTCACCATCAAGCCCTTCATCGCCGGCATGACGCAGTCCGAGCTGTTCACCATCATGACCAGCGGCATGGCGCACGTCTCCGGAGCGGTGATGGCCGCCTATGTGAAAATCGCCGGCGTCAGCATCGAGCATCTGCTCACCGCCGTCATCATGACCGCACCCGCCACGATCATGCTCGCCAAGATTTTCTACCCTGAAGTGGACAAGCCCGCCACCGCGGGCCGTGTGGAAGTGAAGATTGAAAAAACCGCCGTCAACGTGATCGACGCGGCCGCGCAAGGCGCCGGCGATGGCCTGCATTTGGCCTTGAACATCGGCGCCATGTTGATCGCGTTTCTCGCATTGATCGCCATGCTGAATGGCATTCTCGGCTGGGTGCATACGCTGCCGCATATGGCGTGGCTGCCGGGAACCTTGCAGCAGATCTTCGCGGTAGTATTCGCGCCGCTGGCCTGGTTGATGGGCGTGTCGTGGAAAGATGCGCCCACCATCGGCAATCTGCTGGGCACGCGTTTGGTGCTGAACGAATTCGTGGCGTTTCTGCAGCTCGGACCGCTCAAGCCGCAGCTAGATCCGCGCTCGTTCACCATCGCCACCTACGCGCTGTGCGGCTTCGCCAACCTCAGTTCCATCGCCATACAAATCGGCGGCATCGGCGCGCTCGCTCCCAACCGCAAATCCGACCTGGCGCGGCTGGGCCTGAAGGCCGTGGCCGCGGGCAGCATGGCCAACTTCATGTCGGCCTGCATCGCGGGGATGCTGCTGTGACCGACGCCGCAATCGACGGCGCCGCTCGGTTCCTGGAATCGCGCACTGCGCTGCGTCCGCGCGTGACGGTCGTGCTGGGCAGCGGTCTGGGCGCTTTCGCCGATGAACTTGCGGACCCCACCGAAATCCCCTACTCCGAAATTCCAGGCTGGCCTTGCTCCACCGCCATCGGACATGCGGGCAAGCTCGTCTTCGGAAAGCTGGGCACGCTGGAAGTCGCCGCGATGGCCGGCCGTGTCCACCTGTACGAAGGATACACGCCGGCGCAAGTCACCTTCGGCGTGCGCGTGCTGGGATCGCTGGGCGTGCGATCCATCGTACTTACGAATGCCGCGGGCGGCATCAATCTGGCGCTGGAACGCGGCGGCCTGGTGCTGATCTCCGACCACATCAATCTGCAAGCGTCCAACCCGCTGGTAGGTCCGAATAACGACGCACAGGGTCCGCGTTTTCCGGATATGTCGGAAGCATACTCGCGCCAACTGCGGACGCTGGCGCACGAAGTGGGCAGCGAGCTCGGTATTCGGCTGGCCGAAGGCGTCTACGCCGCCGTGCTGGGACCGAGCTACGAAACCCCCGCCGAAATCCGCTATCTGCGGACCATCGGCGCCGACCTGGTAGGCATGTCCACCGTGCCCGAAGTGATCGTAGCCAATCACATGGGGATACGCGTGCTAGGCATCTCCTGTGTAACCAACATGGCCGCCGGCATCCTTCCGCAAAAAATCAGCCACTCCGAAGTATTGGAGACCGGCGAAATGGTGCGCGCAACTCTTGTCGGCTTCCTACGCGCCCTCCTGCCTAAAGTGGGGCAGGACTCCAGTCCTGCGGCGGGTCTCCAGACCCGCCCCGGCTGTCCTTAGACTTGGAGTCGACCCCCAAAATGGACCCCCTAATCGAAGCCGCCCTCGCAGCCCGAAAAAACGCCCACGCCCCCTTCTCCCATTTCTCCGTAGGCGCGGCACTCGAAGACTCCACGGGCCGCATCCACACCGGCTGCAATGTCGAGAACGCCAGCTATGGCCTGACCCTGTGCGCCGAGCGCGTGGCCGTCTTTAAAGCCGTCTCCGAAGGCGCCCGCCAGTTCCGCCGCGTAGCCGTGGTGGCCGACACCGATACGCTGACTCCGCCCTGCGGCGCTTGCCGCCAGATCCTGTGGGAGTTTTGCGGCGACGCCGAACTGGTGCTCGCGAACCTCCAAGGCAAAACTGAAACCTTCCGTCTGAAAGATCTCCTCCCGAGGCCCTTCGATGCGTCTTTTTTGTAGCTTCCTGTTCTTCATCGCGACGCTGGCCGCCGAATCCGCCGACTGGATCTGGACGGCCCGTTACGTCGTCACCATGGACGCGCAGCGCCGCGTAATCGAGAACGGCGCGATCGCCATCCGCGGCGAGCGCATTCTGGCCGTTGGCCCGAAATCCGAAATCGAACAGCGCTACCAGGCGCGCCAACGCCTCGACCGGCCCGATGCCATCCTGGCGCCCGGTCTGATCGACACCCATACGCACGCCGCCATGTCGCTGTTTCGCGGCATCGCCGACGACCTTCGCTTGCAGGATTGGCTGGAGCGCTACATCTTCCCCGCGGAAGCCCGCAACGTCACGCCCGATTTCGTGCGCTGGGGGACGCGTCTCGGCTGCCTGGAAATGCTGCTCTCCGGCACCACCACCTTCACCGACATGTACTACTTCGAGGACGTGGTGGCCGAAGCGGCCAAAGAGGCCGGCATGCGCGGCGTGCTGGGCGAAACCATCATCGGCTTCCCATCTCCCGATTCCAAAACTCCCAGCGACGCGCTGGCCTTCACGGAACGGTACCTCACGCGCTTTCATGACGACCCGCTGATCGTGCCCGCCGTAGCGCCGCACGCCATCTACACCAATTCGGACGAAACCCTGAAAGCCTGCCGCGCGCTCGCCAACCTGCATGGCGCGCCGCTGGTGATTCATCTTTCGGAAACCAAACACGAGAACGACGAGTCCCTGGCGAAGCGTCACCTTACCCCCACGCAAGCCCTCGACGCGCTGGGCGTCTTCAACGGCCGGACCGTTGCCGCGCACGCCGTGTGGGTGGACGAGGCCGATCTTGCCATCCTGAAATCGCGCGGCGTGGGCATTGCGCATTGTCCCTCGAGCAACATGAAGCTGGCCAGCGGCATCGCGCCGGTCACCCGTATGCTGGCGCTCGATCTGGCTGTGGGCCTTGGACCCGATGGTCCCGCCGGCAGCAATAACGACTTCAATATGTTTGAAGAGATGGATCTCGCGGCCAAGTTGCAAAAAGTGACTACCGGCGATCCGCGCAGCCTGCCCGCTGAAGCGGCAGTCGAAATGGCCACCATCCGCGGCGCGCGGGCGCTGGGCATGGAAAAGGAAATCGGCTCGCTCGAATCCGGCAAGCGCGCCGACCTCATCTCCATCCGCCTCGACCGCCCTAACGCGGTCCCACTTTACAACGTTTATTCGCAAATGGTTTACGCGCTGAAAGGCAGCGATGTGGAGGACGTGATGGTCAATGGCAAACTGCTAGTGAAAGACGCGCAGCCGCTGACACTCAACGCCGCGCAGATCGAAGCGAAGGCGCGCGAGTATCGCGATCAGGTACAGAAATCGTTGCGCTGACGTGCCATAATCTTTCCAGTGGCAGATGTTCAACTTCTTGGGAAACTTGTCCTCCCTGTTTGGGCTGGTTTTCAGCATCCTGGCGTTCGTCTTTGCGAAGCGCGCGTCGACGGCGGCGAGGGAAGCGCGGGATGCCGCGATGCGGCAGTCGCTAAGCGAATCTATCTGCGAGAATGGCCAGTGAGATCGTCATGTTTGTGAGAGCCGAGAGAAACGAGATGGCCCTTCTCCGAATAGGAGACCTTATGAACCATAACGGTTATCTCAGCGGACGATGGGGAGACCGGCTCCCCAAGAAATCGAAGGATAGCCTCTTCCGCGCGCAGGGACTGTTGCGTTCGATGCACCAGCTCCTGGGTGCCGCCGGCGACCCAGGCCCGGACGACAAGGCTCGCCTGGCGAGATCTTGCCAAGAGGTCAGCGAAATTCTTAGCTTGGAGCAAGGTTTGGCCACAAAGGCTGCAGGAGTGGGTAACGGCTAATGGTAGACGATAAAATCATCAAGTTCTTTGAGGGCGTCCTGTCGAAAACAAATGACGGGAAAATCCCGTGGGGGCCCACTGCGCAAGAATCAAACTTCATTGCTGCTATCGGCGGGCAGTTCACGCTCTCCATCTCGGGACCGACGGAACTCGATTCCATGTTTACGATGGTCCAGACCTTAGCTGGCTCCTCAAGGCCCGGTCAAGAGTATGTCTTAGTCCTGCGCGATATGAGTAGTACGATCGCCACCCTAACAGACAGCGAGGAAGGCGTGCGGCCGGGGGCCATGCGGGAGTTGTACGAAAGGGCGAGATGGCAAGCCGTTCATGGCGGCGAGAAAGTCAACAAGGCGATTGAAGTGCTTCAGAGCCTATAACGAACCGCTCTCAGCCCACGCCCATCCCCCAAACCATGTCCCGCATGCTCGAAGAAATCCGCCAACAGCCCGACGCCCTGGAACGTACCCTGTCCACCGAACTCCGCCGCATCGAGCGCTTCAAACTGCGCGTGGCCAAGCGCCGCCCGCGCCTGATCGTGCTGGCCGCCCGCGGCACCTCCGACAACGCTGCGCAGTTCGGCCGCTATCTCCTGGAAATCACGACCGGCATTCCGGTGTCGCTGGCCGCGCCCGCCATCCATACGCTCTATAACGCCCGTATCGACTATCGCGAAGCCCTCGTCGTCGCCATCTCCCAATCCGGCGAATCCACCGACACCAACCTGGTGCTCTCCCGCGCGCGCGAACAGGGTGCGCTCACCATCGGCATCACCAACGAGTCTTCCAGTACGCTGGCCCGCTTGGCCGAGCACGTCTTTCTGGTGCACGCCGGCCGGGAAAAAAGTGTGGCGGCCACCAAGACCTACACCGGCCAGGTGCTGATGCTCTATCTGCTGGCCTACGCGCTTGGCGGACGCATCCGCATCGACGACTTGAAACGCCTGCCCGAACGCGCCCAAATGGCGGTCGACCTGGAGCCCGCCATCGCCGAACTTTCCGGCCGCTATCGTTTCATGGACCATGCCGTGGTGGTGGGCCGCGGCCTGAATTACGCCACCGCCTTCGAATTCGCGCTGAAAATGATGGAAACCTGCTACGTGGTCGCCGAACGATTCTCTTCCGCCGATTTTCTGCACGGCCCTATCGCCATGGTGGATCCCGATTTCCCGGTCTTCGCCTTCGCGCCTTCCGGTCCCACCTGGAACTCCATGGCCGAAGCGCTGGACAAGATCGACCAGCTCAAGGCGGAAACCGTGGTCATCACCGACGCCGGCAACGCCGAGGCAGCGGCCCGCGCCACGCGCGTGATCAAACTGCCGCACAAGCTCCCCGAACTCTACACGCCGATTCCCTATATCATTCCCGCGCAGTTCTTCGCGGCCTGCCTGGCCAGCCAAAAAGGCCTCGATCCCGACAAACCGCGGACGATTACAAAAGTCACCCTGACGATGTAATGTCCGTGGGGCAGGGCCATGCCCTGCCAAGGCGGCGCACGGCGCCGCCCCACGAGCGCGCCATAAGCTAAACTGGACCTATCCTGAGCCGAATCGTCTTACCGGGCATCGTCCTGCTGGCCCTGGCCGCCCAAGCCGCCGAACCCGAAAAGGGCCAACTCGACGCCAGCCCCACGCTGTTCGCCGTCATGGCGGCCATCAACGCCGCGGGCTACGATACCGACATCGCTTCACCCAACAATAGCCCGCTCCGCGAAACCGTCCGCAAAGAACTGGCGGGCAAGCAAATCCCCAGCTTGCCGGCGCTCCAGGCTTTCTACCGCGAGCACCGCCAGGACGATCCCACCGCCAATCTCAGCCAGTACATCTCGTTCGCCCTGGCCGTCACCGGCCCTCCCGAGTTCGCCCCAAAAGGCCGCGCCGTCGAAGTGCCCCCGGATGTGAAGCCGCTCGACGGTTTCGCCCCGCTGCTCGCCAGGTTCTATACCGAGGCCAACGTCGAGGACCTCTGGAAACGCTCGCAACCCGCCTTCGAGCAGGCCATCGAGCGCTATCACGAACCGGTTTCGGCGGCCGTGCTCCAAGTGAACGGCTTCCTGCGCAACGAAACCTCCGGCACGTCGGCCAACTGGTTCCAGATCTATATCGACCTGCTGGGCGCACCGAATCAAATCCAAACGCGCAGCTATGGCCGGAACTACTACGTCGTCATCACGCCCTCTGCCGAGCCGCGCATTCACGACGTGCGGCACGCCTACCTGCACTATTTGCTCGACCCGTATGCCACCCGCCATGAGGAAATCGTCATGCGCACGCGCGCGTTGTCCGACCATGCGCAACGCGCCCAAGCCCTCGACCAATCCTTCAAGTCGGATTATTTGCTGCTGGTCACCGAGTCGCTCATCAAGGCCGTCGAAGCTCGCCTCGACAAGCAGCCGGCCCTGGTGAACCAAGCTATGCTGGAGGGCTATATCCTGACCGCCCACTTCAGCGCGCAATTGCAGGCCTACCTGAAGCAGGAAGAGGCCATGCGCTTCTATTATCCGGAAATGATCAAGGCCATCGACCTGAAGCACGAAGACGCGCGCCTCTCGCAGATCGAGTTTGTCGCGCAGGCGCCCGTGCGGCCCGCCAAGGTGGTGGAGCAACCCCGGCCTCCCGAGCCGAAAGGAGCGCATAAAACGCTGGCGCAGGCTGAACAGTGTTATACGGATCGCGACCTGGAAGCCGCCCGTCAGCTTTTCCTGAAAGCGCTGGAAGAGACCAGCGAGCGGCCCTTGCATGCGCAAGCTTACTATGGCCTCGCGCGAATCGCGATTCTCGAAAGGAATCCGGAAATGGCCGAGCGTCTGTTCGAAAAAACGCTCGAATCCGCCCCCGAGCCGCAAGTGAAAGCCTGGGCCCTGGTGTATCTGGCGCGTCTCTCCGACGCGGCTGGCGAGCGCGATCGGGCCGTGCGGCGTTATCGTGAAGCCTTGGCCGTGGAAGGCGCTTCTCCGGCGGCCCACGATGCCGCCGAACAGGGCGCCCAGCGGAGTTTTGAGAAGAAGTCCAATTAGAGGAGTCATTATGAAACGAATCATTTTGCGTGGCGTCCCGGCCGTGGCGATCGCCTTGGCCGTCGCCCTGCCGGGCCTGGCCCAACAACTCAAGCCGAAATCCAACGAGGAGCTTGAAGCGCTGAAAGCGATGTTCGGCGCGCAAACCGCGGATGCGCGCATCGCGGCCGCCGAGAATGTGCTCACGAAGTTCAAGGACACCGATTTCAAAGCCGTGGCGCTCTATTTCGAGGCCGCCTCTTATCGCGAGAAGGGCGACTACGAGCACACCGTGGTGTTCGGCGAACGCACCCTCGAGGCGGACCCCAAGCACTATCAGGCGATGCTGATGCTGGCCGCCGTGATCGCGGCGCATACCAAGGAATTCGATCTGGATCGCGAGGACAAGCTCGCCCAGGTGGAGAAGTACTGCAACACCGCCCTCGAGTTGCTGAAGGACGCCCCCAAGCCGAACCCGAACCTGACCGACGACCAGTGGGCCGGCGCCAAGAAGGACTTTGCCGCCGATGGCCACGCCGCGCTCGGCATGGGCGCCATGGCGCGCAAGAAGTATGACGTCGCCGAAAGCGAATTCAAGATCGCCATCGACACTGCGCAGAAACCCGATCCGTCAAACATGGTGCGGCTGGGCAAGGCTTACATGGACGATGGGAAATATGACGACGCTATCGCGCAGTTCGACAAAGTCATGGCCATGCAGGATATCAACGTGCAGGTCAGACAGGTAGCCCAGGCCGAGCGCGTGCGCGCGTTCCAGAAGCGCCAACCAAACCGGACGCCCCGAAGCAGCCGTAGATTCCCAATATGCGCGCGGATCTGGACGCCCTGGAGGTCGCCGCCGGTCACCGGTTCGCGGACCGGGAGATCCTCCGCCGCGCGCTAACCCATAGCTCGCACGTTCACGAACAAGCGCTCGCCGGCGGGTCCGCCTCGGCCCGTGACAACGAGCAGCTTGAGTTCCTGGGCGATTCCGTACTCGGCTTCCTGATCAGCGAGGACTTGCTGCAGCGCCATCCGGAAGCGGCCGAAGGCCGATTATCCAAGTTGAAGGCGCACCTGGTGAGCGCGGCCTGGCTGCTGGAGGCCGCGCAGCGCCTGTGCCTCGGAGAATATCTGGAGCTCGGCCGAGGTGAGGAGATGAGCGGCGGTCGCGCCAAAAAGACGCTGCTGGTGGATGCGCTAGAAGCGCTGATCGCGGCCATCTATCTGGATGGCGGCATGCAGCCGGCCCGCCAGTTTATCCAGCGCTTCGTGGTGGCGCCGGGTCTCTGCGATGCCGGTGTCGACGGCGCGCAGCTCCCCCAACCGTTGACGGACTTCAAGAGCGCGCTGCAGGAGTTCGCGCAGGCGCGCCACTTGCCGCCGCCGCGCTACGTGATCGTGCGCGAGCGCGGCCCGGAGCATTCCAAGACCTTCACCGTGGAAGCGCGCGTGGGCCGCGAATGGGTGGGACAGGCTGAAGGCAACACCAAGAAGAGCGCCGCGCAAAAGGCCGCCCGCGACGTCTATGAGCGCCTGCTGGAGGGCGGGCTTTAGCCGGCGCGGGGCTTAAGCGCCGCCGTTCGGGACTTATCTAAGTTGGCGCGGTTATCTTATGATAGCCTCAAAGCCGCGCTATGCTGTGATATTCGTTACAGATCGCACATGAGCATACCAGCCACGGGCAAGCCAGAGGATCGCGCCCGCGCCAACATCGACCGCCTCCTGACCGCCGCCGGCTGGCTCATCCAGAATCGCAACAGCATCAACATTGAAGCCGGCCGCGGCATCGCCATCCGCGAATTCCCCCTTGCCTCGGGCCACGGCTTCGCGGACTATCTCCTCTATACCGACGGGTACGCCGCGGGCGTCGTGGAAGCGAAAAAAGCCGGCGAGCCGCTCACCGAAGTCGAGGTTCAGACCGCCAGATACAGCGAGGGCTTGCCCTGGGACTTGCCGGCCCTCCGCCGCCCGCTCCCCTTTCTCTACGAATCCACCGGCGTCGAAACCCGCTTCACCAACCTGCTGGACCCGGATGCCCGCAGCCGGCCCGTCTTCGGTTTCCACCGCCCTGAGACGCTGATCGCCTGGATCGAATCGCATGTTAAATCCCCAGCTCCGGACTCCGCAACCGCCTTCGCCAAATGCCGCCCGTCCCAACCGACGGCCTTTGGGACCACCAGCACCGCGTCATCGTCAACCTGGAAAAATCGCTCGCCCGCAACGACCCCCGCGCCCTCATCCACATGACCATGGGCAGCGGCAAGACCTTCACCGCCTGCAACTTCATCTACCGCCTGATCGCCCACGCCGGCGCCCGGCGCGTTCTCTTCCTGGTCGATCGCCGCACACTCGGCCGCCAGGCCCTCAACGAGTTCCAGCAGTTCTCCATTCCCGGCGATGGCCGCAAATTCACCGAAATTTACAACGTCCAGTTGCTCTCCTCCAATGCCATCGATCCCGTGTGCCGCGTCGCCATCACCACCATCCAACGCCTCTATTCCATCCTGAAAGCCGAACCCGATTACGACCCCGGCAACGAGGAAACCTCCGCTGCCTCCCTCGCGCAACTCCGCAACGCGCCCGATCCCATTGAGTACCACAACGCCGTCCCCGTTGAAACCTTCGACTTCATCGTCACCGACGAGTGCCACCGCTCCATCTACAACCTCTGGCGCCAGGTGCTGGAGTATTTCGATTCCTTCTTAATCGGCCTCACCGCCACCCCTTCCAAGAACACCCTCGGATTCTTCAACCAGAACGTGATGCCCCCTTACACCTATGCGGATGCGGTAGCCGACGGTGTGAACGTCGATTTCGACGTCTACAAGATCGGCACCCGGATCACCTCCGCCGGCTCGCGCGTGGAATCCGGCTACTGGATCGACAAGCGCGACCGCCTCACCCGCGCCCGCCGCGCCGAGCTCCTCGATACCGATTTCACCTACACCGCCGAAGACCTCAATCGCGACGTGGTTGCCCCAGACCAGATCCGCACTGTCGTCCGCGAGTTCCGCGACAAGCTCTTCACCGACATATTTCCCGGCCGCACCGAAGTTCCCAAGACCCTGATATTCGCCCGCGACGACAGCCACGCCGACGATGTCGTCAAGATCGTCCGCGAAGAGTTCGGCAAGGGCAACGACTTTTGCCAGAAAATCACCTACCGCACCGGCAAGGTCCGCGTCTCGAGGCAGGTTAAACGGGAAGACGGAACCGAAGTAACCGTCAACGAGTGGGTGGATACCGGAGACAAGGCCGACGGCATCCTGAACTTCTTCCGCACCACTTACAATCCCCGCATCGTAGTCACCGTGGACATGATCGCCACCGGAACCGACGTGCGTCCGCTCGAAATCCTGTTCTTCCTGCGCGACGTGCGCAGCCTGAATTACTTCGAGCAGATGAAAGGCCGCGGCGTGCGCGTGCTCTCCTCGGATGAACTGCGCGGTGTCACGCCCGATGCCGAAGCCAAGATCCGCTTCGTGATTGTGGATGCCGTCGGTGTCTCCGATCACCCGCAAATCGAATCCCGCCCGCTGGAACGCCAGCCCCACGTTCCCCTTCACAAGCTCTTGGAAGCCGTGGCCCTCGGCAGCACCGATGTGGATCTCATCTCCTCGCTCGCGTCCCGGCTCGCTCGCCTGGACCGCCGCATGAGCCAGCCGGAATCCGCGGCCGTCCGTGACGCCGCGCATGGCGTCGCACTCGCCGCGATTGTTCACGGCCTCGTGGATGCTCTCGACCCCGACCGCCACGAAGAAATCGCGCGCCAGGAAACTGGTCTTGCCGCGCCGCCCCCCGAAGCCATCGCCTCCGCCGCCCGCCGCGCCATTGCCGATGCCATCAAGCCTGTCCGGACCAACCCCGCCTTGCGCCAGACGATAGTCGCCGTCCAGAAATCGCATGAGCAGGTCATCGATACCGTCAGCCGCGACGAAGTGACCATCTCCGAATTCTCCCGGGAAGCCAAGGACAAAGCCGCGGCCATGACCAGAGAATTCGAGCAGTATCTCTCCCAGCAAAAGGACGAAATCGAAGCCTTGCAGATCCTGTACAACCGTCCCTACCGCTTCCGGCTGAGTTACAAGCAGGTGCGCGACCTTGCCGAGGCGATCCGCAAACCCCATCCGGCATGGACTACCGAGACGCTCTGGAGGGCTTACGAGACTCTCGACCGCTCCCGCGTGCGCGCCTCGAACGAGCGGGTCTTCACCAATATCGTCTCGCTGGTTAAATTCGCCATCAGTAAGGAGGGACAACTCGAACCCTTCCCGGAGTCCGTCCGCCAGCGTTTTGCCAACTGGATCGCCGAGCAACAGGCCAGCGGCAGCAACTTCAGCGACGAGCAGATCCAGTGGCTGACCGCGATTGCCGAGCCGTCGGAACCAGCGCAGAAATCACGCTCGACGATCTGGAGAGTCTGCCGTTCTCGCAGAAGGGTGGGCTCGGTAGGGCGTACCAGTTGTTCGGTGATCGGCTCCAGCTTCTGTTAGATGAACTCAACGAGGTGCTGGTTCAGTGAAGGATCTGCCGCTCGGCTGGGTCTTGACCACGCTAGGGACCTCGGCGAGATCGTAGGCGGCTTGACCAAAGGCCAAAAGCGGAGGACCGGAACCGAGACCCGACCCGTTCCGTACCTCCGCGTAGCCAATGTCCAAAGAGGACACCTGGACCTCGAACACATTAAACTGATCGAGGCCACTAAAGACGAAATTCGCAGCCTGAAGCTGGTGCCGGGCGACGTGCTCCTGAATGAAGGCGGCGATCGCGATAAACTTGGCCGTGGTTGGATCTGGGAGGGTCAGATCGGCGAGTGTATTCACCAGAACCATGTGTTCCGCGTTCGACTTGATCCCTCGCTGGCGACGCCCAAATTCGTTTCCCACTACGCCAACCACTTCGGGCAGCAATACTTCTTCGAGGCGGGCAAGCAAACCACAAATCTCGCTTCGATCAACATAACGAAACTCCGCGCGCTACCAGTTCCAATGCCTTCACTGCGCGAGCAGGAGAGATTGGTTTCAGCGTTAGAGGGCTATCTCTCGCTGATTGACAATCTCGCCGAGTCGATTGAGGCGAACCTCCGGCGGTCTGCCCGCCTCCGCGAAGCCGTCCTCAAGCAGGCGTTCGAGGGCAAGCTCGTTCCGCCAGACGCTTGCGACGAATCCGCACCCGTTCTCCTCGAACGCATCCGCGCCGCCCGCGCGCAAGCCTGCTCACGCCCCCGACGCAAGCGGGGATAGTGGTCTCGGCCCGTCCGCCGAAACCCGAAGGGTGCCGTCACCACGGCTGCTCGCACGCCCCGCCGGATTCGGCGATTGTGTTCGGCGACTGTGTTCTTGACAGAACTTCTGCATTCGTGTATGATTTTATCATATGCGAATGCAGCACGGCGGCGTCCCGACCTTCCAGCAGACGCTGGAGTCGGTCGATCCCCTGTCGGATCTCATATTCGAGGTCATGGACCAGGCAACGGTAAAGACCAGGGCGTTCTTCGCTAGCGAGAAACAGCTCCACGACCCCTTCCTGGCGCCGTGCCTAATGCGCTTCTTTGCAAAGCAGGCATTGCGCGGGCGCGGGATTAAGGCTGAGGAGGACGGAGACAGTTCCGATTTCGAGGCGCTGCCCAACAACGGACTGGCCTTTTTCTACAAGCGCCATCATGTCAGAATTCTCAAAGCGGCAATCGTAAGAGGCGTGCAATGGAAGCTGCCGGGTTGCGGCGCTTCTGAACCCAAGACCGACTTTTACAATCAGCAGCTTGAGATGTATCCCGACGGCAGGGGCAACATGGTCACAAGCGTGCTTAACATCATCTACCTCTGGGACTTCGACGCTTCGCTCAGCCTAGCCGGCGTTTACTTGGCATGCCCAATGTCCGCCGGAGCGAACGCTAAGGACGTGGCAGATCATTGGTGTGAGCCGCTACTACATCCGGCGCTTCGCAAACCCCACGAGCACAGTAGCCCCGCAGAGGGCGACCCAGAAGAGGATCTTGAGGACCTACTAGGTCAGGACGTGATGGAACACGCCGAGAGCGCCAAACAGGCATGATCGGAGCCAGGCTTAAGTTAGCGCGCGAGGCCTCTGGCATGACACAGGCCGAACTTGCAGAGGTGATTGGCACGACACAGTCGGGCGTAGCCTCCATGGAAGGCGGGATTTATCGCCCCTCACCGGAGTACATAAAAACCATAGCCATGAAAACCGGGTTTGCCCCAAGCTTTTTTGAAAAGGGCGAGATCCCCGAATTTCCCTACGGGACCCTTCTCTATCGTGCCCACACCGCCGTGAAACAGAGTCAAAGATCAAAAGCTCACGCCATGTGCCACGTTTCGTTTGAGCTGGGCTGCATGCTGGCTCCCCGGCTAAAGAAGGTCCCCGTTAACGTCCCCAAGCTCAGCGAGGCTCCGTCGAAATGCGCACAAATTACCCGCGCTTCGCTTGGCCTCTCACCGAACAGCGTGGTCAAGGACGTGACCCTGTGCCTGGAGCGTAATGGCGCCTGGGTCTTCTCGCTGCCGATGGAAGTTGACGGCTTCGACGGCTTCTCCTCGTGGGCTGGATACGGTCCAAGCCGACCGATCATCGCTCTTTTGGGCGGCAAGACGCCCTATCGAGAAGTATTCACAATCTCCGAAGAACTCGGGCATCTCGTGATGCATTCGCCCTTGCGCGTTAGCGTTGCGGAAGCGGACCGGGAGGCGCGTAGGTTTGCCCAAGAATTTCTGCTTCCAGCAGAGGCAATGGAAGCTGAGATGCATCCTCCAATCACGCTATCGGGCTTAGCCAGCCTGAAGATGCGCTGGGGCGTATCGATGGCGTTCCTAGCAAAACGCGCCGAGTCACTCGCCTTCCTTACCAAAAACCAATACCGCTATCTTTTACAAGAGATCCGGTTAAAGGGATGGGACAAGCAGGAGCCTGGAGATGAGGACGCTGTCCACGAAAGGCCCCGTATCATCCGAAAGATGGCCGAGATGCTCTATGGTAAACCGGTCGATCTCGCCCGACTCTCAAAGGATTCCGGCCTATCTCCAAAATTGCTACGCGAGGCCCTCGGCATTGAGCCCTCCACGGCGAGAGTACTGGAGTTCAAGAGAACACCGTGACCTCACGAACGCACCGACCCGACGCATCCGCGGGCATTTTCGGGTGCGCTCTCCCGACACGCAGCCGTAGGTAGACGCCTCGATCACGCTCGGTAGATTTCTCGGCTATGCCCAACCTTGAGGACCTGGATCTGGCCCTAGCCACCTATTACAACCAAAGGGCCTATGGCCAGTCCTGCGAGGCATGGCGAATGCGAAGCACCTGCACTTGGTCCTCGATGATCTCGTAGACGGCAATATAGGGCCAGGGCGGGAACACAAGCTCTCTGGTGTTATCGGCTAAGCCTATCCGGCCACGTTGAGGAAATCCGCTAAGCTCCGCTACCGCAGTGTAGATCCTCTTGGCCACCCGCTGGGCGGCGGCGGGGTTATCCTGGCGGATACGCTCCACAATGCGAGCGAGGTCGTCCGCTGCAGTGGTCGTCCAGCGAACCCGCATCATGGGCGAAACATCTGCTCGATGCGCTTCACAACCTCGTCATGTTCCAATAAATCGCCGCGCCGGGCGGAAGCGCGGCCCTCCTCCACGGCCGCAATAAAACGCTCGTCATAGTCAAGCATCCGGTCGACCGCTTCTTCAACCACTTGCGCGGTGTTCTTGCCGATCCGGCTTGCGACCTGTCGAAGGCGAGCTTCTTTTTCCGGTGAAAAATGAACTTCCATAACGCCTTTCAGGGTAAGGGGTCGGACCGGCTTCTGTCAACGCGCTGGAGCCATCCTGGAACCGCTGGCATCCGGATGAAGTAGGGCATCAGCCGAGGCCGAACTCTCTCAGAATCTCTTCGTGCGAAATCCCGCTGCCGCCTTTGTCGAAATAGGCTTCTGCGGCCTCGATATCCCGCGCAGCCGCGTCCGTAAGCTCACCTTCGGCTGCAACAGGCGCGACATCGAACTCAATCGCAACCGCCGGGAGCAACTTGCGAATGACCGGCAGATCGCCTTCTGGGACACGGTCCAGTAGAGCGTGCAGGTCTCGACGATCAATGCTCACAGTCTCAGAAACTCCTGGATATAGGATAACGCGTTCGGATTCCAACGCGTCGCGGCCCAGCTATGACGAACCGTCCGGGTCATTCAGTTATAATACGTATAGACCTGTACTCATTGGCCGCCGAACAGGAGCATTCAGCAGCGGAGCCCGTCAGCGTAGACATGCCGAGTTTCGCGAACTTCGCAGCGTATCTTCCGGCGAGCAACGGTCCCGTGGCCATCAACATTCAAGGAAATACCATCGGATACTTCATCCCCGCGCGCCGCAAGCGTTCCGAAACGGAGAGGGCGACCCTCGAAGAGGCCGCCGCACGTCTGGCAAAGACATTGGCTGCGAAGGATTCCGCCGCCAAGCGCCGATGAGCCCAGGCAGGCGCCATTCGCCGCCCTCATGCGATATCCTTGGTACAGGAGCACGACCCCATGAGCCTCGACATCTCACCGAAAATCGAAGCCGCCCTCGCTGCGAAGGCCAAGGAGCACGGCATCTCCATCGATGCTCTTCTGGAGCGCCTCCTCAACGATGCCGGCCCCCTGAACATGGGCAACGGCAACAGCCCGACTCCCGAACTACCGGTCTGGAACCTCGGCGTGATCGGCAGCCTGCACCGCAGGGATATCTACGACGATGTCGATTGAGCCGGGCGCGCTCGATGCCAATGTATTGGTCTACGCGGTCCAAGCCGGCGCTCCCCAGCACGCCAGTTCACGCGCGTTGATCGAGGCCGCGCGCGACCCCGCAACTACGCTATATCTCACATCCCAGTCGCTGTGTGAGTTCTGCTCCATCGTCACGAATTCCCGGCGGGTTGCTGCCCCGCGTTCCCCCGCGGACGCCCTTCAAGCGATCTCGGCTCTACTCGCGCTGCCAGGCATACGCCTGCTGGCCATACGCGCCAATGCCGTAACCGGGTGGATGGCCCTATTGCAACGTCGTCCCGTGACCGGCGGCGACGTATTCGACTTACAGCTTGTAGCAACCATGCAAGCCCATAACATCCAACGAATCTATACTTACAATTCGAAAGACTTCGAAGTGTTCCCCGAACTGACCGTGATTGCCCCGCCGGAGCCAGCCTGATGTCCTCCGCCGCCTCCAACCTCGTCAACAAGTCTGGAACTACTGCAACCTCCTCCGCGACGACGGAGTCTCCTACGGCGATTACGTCGAGCAGCTCACCTATCTCCTCTTCCTTAAAATGGACTACGAGCGCACCCGTCCGCCCTACAACAAGAAGTCCACCATCCCCGAGGATTACAACTGGGCCAGCCTGATCGAACTCGACGGCCTGCCGCTCGAAAGACATTACCGCAACACCCTGGAAAATCTCGGCAAAGAGCCGGGCCTTCTCGGCATCATTTTCCGCAAAGCCCAGAACAAAATCCAGAATCCCGCCCACCTGCGCCGCCTCATCGTCGATCTCATCGACAAGGAACCCTGGAGCGCCCTCAGCGCCGACGTCAAGGGCGATATCTACGAAGGCCTCCTCGAAAAGAATGCGCAGGATACCAAGTCCGGCGCCGGCCAGTACTTCACGCCCCGCGCCCTGATCGACGCCATCGTCGAGGTCATGCGCCCGCAGCCGGGAACCGCTATCATCGACCCCGCCGCGGGCACCGGCGGTTTTCTTCTTTCCGCCGCCAGCCACATCCTCAAAGAATACAAGCTCGATCGCGACCAGGTGCGCCACCTGCAAACCCATGCGCTCTACGCCGTCGAACTCGTGGCGTCCACCGCACGCCTCTGCGCCATGAACCTGCTCATGCATGGCCTGGGGAACGAGAAGAACATCGCCGCCGGCAAGGACAGCCTCGCCGCCAAGCCGTCCGCCAACTACGACATGGTGCTTACCAATCCGCCATCCGGCAAGAAATCCAGCGTCACGATTATCAACCAGGAAGGCGGCGAGGTGAGGGAGCGCCAGGAAATTCTGCGCGACGACTTCTGGGCCACCACCGGCAACAAACAGCTCAACTTCCTCCAGCACGTCCGCAGCCTGCTCAAGATTAACGGCCGCGCCGCCATCGTTTTACCCGATAACGTGCTGTTCGAGGGTGGCGCCGGCGAGACCATCCGCAAACGCCTCCTGCACGATTGCGACGTTCACGCCCTGCTGCGGCTGCCCACCGGCATCTTCTACGCCCAGGGAGTCAAGGCCAACGTCCTATTCTTCGACCGCAAGCCGGCCAGCGAAACACCCTGGAACCGCTCGCTGTGGATCTACGATCTCCGCACCAACAAGCACTTCACGCTGAAGACCAACACCCTCACCCGCGCCGACCTGGACGATTTTGTCCACTGTTACAACCCCGCGAATCGCCACCAGCGCCGTGAAACGGAGCGCTCTCGCCGCTTCTCCTATGAAGACCTCGTCAAACGCGATAAGGCCAATCTCGACCTCTTCTGGCTCAGGGACGACAGCCTGGGCGATTCGTCCGATTTGCCGGACCCCGCTATTCTGGCGGCCGAGATTGTCGAGGACCTGCAAGCCGCCCTGGACCACTTCGCGCAAATCGCGGCCGATCTCGCGGCAGGCGAACGCCATGAAACTAAATGACCTACGAGAAAATGGCTTCGTTCGTGGGTTCGTTTGTTCAAAAACACGCCAGCCGCCGCGTACCCACAAACCTGCACAATTCCGCACAAAAGCCCACGAATCGCCGCCCCCCACCCCGCCCGGCGATATAATGAGATCTAGGCAGTCGAAGGTCTGATATGAAGACCGTGGCTGAACAACTCTCCACGCAGGTCCGCGAAGGGGAGCTATACGAAAAACTGGATTCCAATCGCGTCCGCTGCTACGCCTGCGGCCACTGCTGTCCCATTCCGGCCGGCTTCGCGGGCGTTTGCAAGGTGCGCTACAACCGCGGCGGCCAGCTTTACGTGCCTTACGGCTACGTGAGCGCACTGCACGCCGACCCCATCGAGAAGAAGCCCTTCTTCCACGCCCTCCCCGGTACCCGCGCCCTCAGCTTCGGCATGCTCGGGTGCGACCTGCACTGCGGATACTGCCAGAACTGGGTCACCTCCCAGGCCCTGCGCGATTTCCGCTCCTCGCTCGATTTCACTCGCATCACGCCGCAGCGCATCGTGGAAGCCGCCCGCGCGTCCGGCGCCGCCAGCGTAGTCAGCACTTACAATGAGCCGCTCATCACGGCCGAATGGGCCGTGGCGGTCTTTCGCGAGGCGCGCGCCGCCGGCCTGGTCACGGGCTTCGTCTCCAACGGCAATGCCACGCCCCAGGTGCTTGAATATCTGCGTCCCTGGGTGGACCTTTACAAGGTGGATCTGAAGAGCTTCGACGATCGCCGCTACCACGAATTGGGTGGCCGCCTGACGCCGATTCTCAACTCCATCCGCCGCATCCACGCCATGGGCTTCCGGCTCGAAGTCGTCACCCTGGTGGTCCCCGGCTTCAACGATTCGCCTGCCGAATTGACGGCCATCGCGGAATTCCTGGCCGGCATTTCGCCGGACATCCCCTGGCACGTCACGGCCTCTCACGAAGACTACAAAATGTTTGGACAAGGCAACACCGGCGCGGCTACTTTGCAGCGCGCGGCGGAAATCGGACGCGCGGCCGGCTTGCGCTACGTCTACGCCGGCAACCTGCCGGGACAACTCGGCAAACTCGAAGACACGCACTGCCCGAAGTGCGGCGCGGCCGTAGTGGAGCGCCGCGGATTCCAAGTCTTACGCAACCGGCTGAAGGACGGCCGCTGCCCCGATTGCACCACTCCCATAGCGGGATTGTGGTCTTGCAAAACCACCAGCCACCAACCACTAACCACCAGCCACGGCGAGCTTTGCTCGCCTCCTTGCGGGTGACATATGCATGCCGTGCACCTTTCCCCCTACGTCGGCGCCTGGTATCCGGACTGCCGCACCGACCTCGAGCTTCTGCTCGACGATCTCTTCGAATCCTCCGCGCAACGCACCGGCGCTTATCTGTTCCCGAACCCGCTGGGTTTCGTAGTGCCACATGCCGGCTTGCAGTATTCCGGAACCGTAGCGGCCGCCGCCTATCGCCATGTCCGCCGGCAGCAGCCCCGCCGCGCCGTGGTCCTGGGATTCGCCCATCAAGGCGGGCCGCCGGGAATCTCTATCCCCGATATCGACGAATACGAAACGCCGCTGGGCGAGGCCGCCATCGACCGTGCAGTCGTCGAGCGGTTGGCCGCCCACCGTCCATTCCGCTTCGTCGCCGAGGACCGCATCTGCGATCATTCCGTCGAGATTCAGTTGCCCCTGCTGCAGCATGCCGCGCCCCGCGCGCGCGTGGTGCCGCTCTTCGCCGGCCGCCTGGATCCGCCTGAGCGGGATGCCGCGGCGGAGGCACTGGCCGCCTTGTGCGGACCGGATACGGTTTTCCTGGTCAGCTCCGATCTCACACACTACGGGCGGGCCTTCGGCTACCAGCCGTTCCCGGCGGATTCGAAGATCTCCGCGCGCCTGGCCCATCTCGACCGCGGCCTGATGGACGCCGCCGCCAGCCTCGATCCGCAATTCTTCTGCGACGAAATCGAGAAGCACCGGGCCAACCTGTGCGGCCGCGCACCCATCGCCTTGTGGCTGCGCACGCTGGCATTCGTCCAGGGTGGCGAGATTTTCCAGGAGACTCTGGATTACCAGACCTCCGGCGACGTCACCGGCGATTACGATCACACCGTGAGCTATGGCGCGCTGGGCTACTTTCCCGCGCAGTCGTTTTGGGTGGACGGCGCCGAGCGCAGCCTGTTGCTCGAAAGCGCCCGCGAAACCCTGCGGCATCTTCGCGCCACCGGCGAGCACCGGCCCATTCCGCCGCGCCACATCACGCCGGCCCTTTCGCGGAAGCCGGGCGTGTTCGTCAGCCTGCACCAGGGGCAGCGGCTGCTGGGCTGCCTGGGCAATCGGCTGAGTTTCGAAAGCCTCGCGGAAAATGTGCCCGAGACGACCCTGCGCGCGGCGCTGGACGATCCGCGCTTTCCCACCGTGATGGGAGTGGAAGGCGAAATCGATATCGAGATTTCCATTCTGTCCCCGATGAAGCCGATCCGCGATGCGCGCGGCTTTCACATCGGCCAGCACGGCGCCACGCTCGATTGCGGCAGCCACCAGGCGCTGCTGCTGCCGCAGGTGGCCACGGGGCGCGATTGGAATGCCGAACAGTTTCTCGGCGCGCTCTCGGTGAAGGCCGGCCTGGGCACCCAGGGATATCGGAGCCCGGGCGCGCGCCTGAGTGTGTTTCAGGCGCAGGTCTTGGCAGTGTGAGATACTCTCAACGTGCCGGTTGTTTTCCGCAACGCGCGCGTCTTTGACGGCGATTCCGAAGCGCTGCGTGAAGGCTTCGATGTGCTCGTGTCGGGCGGCGTCATCGGCCGAATTGTCCCAACTCCGCTGGCAGTGCCGGAACACGCTGAGGTGGTCGAGTGCGCGGGACGCGTCCTCATGCCCGGCCTGATCGACGCGCTTGTTCACGTCTACGCCGCCGGCCTGAACTTTACACGCATCGCACAGTCGCCTTTCTCTTACCTGGCGCACTTCGCGGCGCGGTTCATGCGGGCCAGTCTCGACTGCGGCTTCACTACGCTGCGCGATGTGGGGGGCGCGGACGTCGGCCTGGCTTCCGCGCTGAAAGAAGGGCTGCCTGTTCTACGGCGGCCGCGCCATCGGCCAGACCGGCGGTCAAGGCGACTTTCGGCCCGGCGATTACGGTTGCGCGTGCCATCTCGATCTCACCGTAATTGCGGATGGCGTGGACGCGGTACGGCGCGCCGTCCGGGAAGAGTTGCGGCGCGGCGCATCGCACATCAAGCTGATGGCCTCCGGCGGCGTGGCCTCTCCCACCGATCCGCTGGAGCGCTGCCAATATTCGGCAAGTGGATTTCCTTCCTACGATCCGAGGCTTCTGATGCAGCGGCCATGTTTGTAAAGTCGCTGGCCAGCGGCGAGGAGCGCCTGCTTGGCGTCGTTTGTAACGATCGGCAAGCGTGGAGTGCAAATAGTGAATCTGTGATTGCCCCTGGTCCTGGAAATTCCAGCGGAGGTGGAGCCTCCTGGCCTGTCTGGAAGTAATGCGATACTGGATAGGTCCCGACGGCCTTGCGTCAGCCGTACCGCCTCTATTTCTACAGCCATGAACCGAACGAGCCGCCGCATGTGCACGTGGATCGCGACGATCAGTCGGCCAAGTTTTGGTTGAGACTATCGCATTAGCTCTCAACCTAGGGTTTAGTCCCGTGGAGCTTCGTCGTATACAAAGGACGCTCATGGAAAACGAAGCGATTCTGCTGGAGAAATGGAATGCAAGATTCGGAAATTAGGCCCGGAGAAAGAGTGAAAGGCGTTCACTTCACGGAGGACACGTTGGCGGTCGACCTCATCGACGGACGCACGATTATCGAACCTCTGGTCTGGTACCCAAGACTTCTCGACGCTACCTCCGAGCAGCGCCGGAATTGGACGGTCGGCGGCGCGGGTTACGGTATCCACTGGCCGGATATCGACGAAGATCTGAGTACCGCCGGGCTGCTGCGCGGGGCGCCCGCAGCGCCGGAACCGGTCCGGGCTCGCGGCTAGACGTGCTCGAAGTAGATCCAAGGCGCTACGGACGTCTGTTGGCGCGCAAGCTGCCGGCGGCCATGCGCACCGAAGAAGAGAAGGAACAGCTCGACGAACGCCATGATGAACTCCCGCCGGAGGAGCGGGAGCACTCCGAACCTCTGACTGTGCCGATCGAGGCCTTAGAGGATGCCAACTACGCCTTCGAAGGATCGACGTCCGACCGCCGGTTGCGCAGCCTGATGGAAGGGCACCTGCGCCAGCGACTTGCTCGACGTCTTTGGCTCTCGCGGAATAGCCGCCGAGGTGAGCGGAAAGGCGATATAACCGTGCTCCTGAACGGCAAAGCCGCCGCAAACGTAATGCGGGATGTGAAAAAGGGCTAAGACCTTCACCGCTCTTACCAACGCCGTCTCAATGTTGGAGCCACTGGATTCTCGCCAGAACTCCGCCTCCTCATGAAATTGAAGGACGCTCTTCATGGTGGCTTCTTACCCGCTAACATTTCCGCAACCTTCTCCGACACCGTAACATTCCGTGGCATCCGGCCTTCCTTATCCCGGCGCCGCGGATCTCCGCCCGCATCCAGCACCGCGCGCAGCATGCGCACGTTGCCGCGCGACGCCGCCTGGTGTACCGCCGTCCACCCGCGCTCGTCGGGCACGTTCGGGCTGGCCTTGCGCTCCAGCAGCCACATCATCTGCGGAATCTGCCCCCAGCGGATGAGATCGTTGAGCAGCGGTTTCCCGTTGGCCATCGCGCGGTCGATCGCCGCGCCGTGATCGAACGCCGATGCGGCCAATTCGTACGCTCCGCCCCACACCGCGTGGCTGAACGCGTCGGTGGCGTCGGCGCCGCTATCGAGCAGCAGATCGAACATCGGTTTGTCTTTCCTGCCGGCCGCGAAATAGGCGGCATTCACATCGTTCGCCCACGATCGGGTAAGCGCGCCCACCTCCGCGCCCGCGGCGATCAGCAGCCGTGCGATCCCCAGCGTGTCCGCCTTCGGCATGCGCGAACCGGCGGCGCACTGCAGCGCGGTCAGGCCGCCATGGTCCCGCTCGCGCGCGAAATCCGGCCGTGCCCGCAGCGTCTTTTCCACCAGCTTGCGGTCCCCCAGCGCGGCGCCGGCAAATCCGTCCATCTTCGCGCCGCCTTTGCGCAGCACTTTCACATATTCCGGCGAACCTACGAACGCCGCCACGACGATCGCCCGCGCCGAAGGCCACGCGCCCAACAATTCGGGATCCGCGCCGTTATCGAGCAGCCACTCCAGGCAAGCCAGCCGCGCGGGCGCGGGCTTCCCGGCCGCCGCATGCGGATCCGACTGCAATAGATTGTGCAGCGGACGGTAATTGCGCCAGGACGCGTTCAGGTCGGCTCCGGCTTTCTTCAGCAACGTGAGCGCGGGCTGCATGGCCTGACCGCCCGCAGCCCCTACCAGCCGGGGCTGGCGCGCCACTTTGGGATCGGCCTCGATCGCCGCGCGCAGCACCTCCAGCTTCCCCTCACGTAACGCCTGTAACAGTGCGCTGATATTGTGCGAGGCACTCACAATTCCCAACAATACCGGACTGGCCTCTATTTGTCGAGGCTGAGCTCGTGCAGCAGCCGCTGGAATCGCGGATCGCCCCGCAGCGGGTCCCACCGCGGGTCCACTTTCAGAAAGGCCAGCCCCGCGTTGTGCTGCTCGTAGCTCATCTCGAGTAGTGCCAGCGCTTCACTTTTGTTGCCGAGCCCGGTTTGGATGAACGCCAGGTGATGGGGCGAGACATGCTGCGTCCTGGCCATCCGGGTGAGCGCGTCCATCATCCGGCGCGCGTCGTCTCTCTTGCCCGAAACCGCATAGACGTGCCCTAGATCGGCCAACACGCCGGCGGAGTTGTCGGTGCGCAGCATGTTTTCGAGAATAGCTTCGGCTTCCGGGTACCGTCCCAGTCCTTCGTACCCGCGGGCCAGCAACAGCAGCGCCAGCGGCACGTGCGGGTCCAGGTCCAGAATCCTGCGTTCCTGAGCGACCGTATCCTTATAACGGCGGCTGCAATAATACACCGCGCCGATGTTGGCCCCAATGTGCAGCGAAAGCGGATCCAGCCACTGCGCCTGCCGGATTTCGGCTTCCGACTCTGAGAACCGCCCGGCCGCCAGCAGATTCAAGCCCCACCAGTGATGACCGTTGGCGCTGCTGGGATTCGCCGCCAATGCCGCCCGCCAGCCGCGCTCCAGGCCCGCGAAGTCCGGATTCTCCTGGATCGCGGCCTCGGTCAGCAACGCCTCCGGTAGAGTCGGATCGATGGACAGGGCGCGCGCCACGGACTGCTTCGCTAAAGCCCTCATCTCCGACATGTCCCGGTCCTCATTCGCAGCCAGCACCACGTAGTCTTCCGCCAGGGCGGCATGGGCCTGTGCGAACCTCGGATCTTTCTTCAACGCTGCGTCGTAGAGTTGGACGCTCTTCCGCAGATTCTCCGGCTTGCGGCTGTTGAACAGGTAGCGCCCTTGCAGGTAGAGGTCGAGCGCCCCGGAATCGCCGGTCCAGCCCATCGCCGTGCGGTCGCGGCCGGAGCCCGCGTTACCTAACTGCAGCGCCCTGGCGAGGGCCTTGGCAATTTCGTCTTGTAAGACCGGCGCCTCCGCCGCGGGACGGTTGAATTCGCTCGACCAGATCCGGCGGCCGTTGTGCGTCTCATACAACCGCGTGGAGACGCCGATGCTGTCTCCCGCGAAGCGCACGCCGCCCTCCAGCACCATATCGACATGCAACTGTTGTCCGATCCGCCGCACGTCGCCGCCGAGATCTTTAAACCGTTCGGCCGACCCGCGCGCCGCCACTTGCAGCTTTCCCGACCGGCCCAATTGATTGGCGATGCGTTCCGTCAGCCCATCGCTGAAGTAGTCCTTCTCGGCCAGGCCTCCCTCGTTGGTGAACGGCAGCACGGCAATGGAGGTGCGTGGATCGATGCTGCGCATGCTGAACGGAACCAGGGCAGCCATAGTGGTCACGGCTGCCAGCGTGACCGCCAAGGTCACACGCAGCGGCGTGCGCTGCGCCGTGGCCGCCGATGGCGCCCCCGACGGAGCGGGTTGCGGCGCGGATTCAAAGACGGGGATGTAGCTCTCCAACGGCAAACGCAGGCGCACCGCATCGTCGCGTCCTTCCGCTTCATAATATTCGCGCAGTTTGGCGCGCAGCCGGCCGGCCTCGACCCGGACAATCGAATCTACCGTAGGGTCGTAATCCGGAGCGCGGCCATAAATCTCAAAGGCGATGCGGTATTCGTCGACCTTTGCCGTTTCGCCGGCAATCGTTTTCAGAGTAATGAATCGCAGGAACTCGCTGAGAAGGCGCGAACCGGAAAGATGCGGACTGGCCAACAGCTTCCGCAGGATGGCCTGCGCAACCTCGGGCGTAATCCCCTCACGATCCGGCATGCTTACAGAATAATGAATCGGACCGGCAGTTCGGATATATACCAAGGTTAACGGTCAGCCCAAGTTAGAAATGAAACTCGGCCTTCAACTCGACGAACCGGGGCGAGTCGTTGCCGGCCACGAACGATCCCAGGATGCTGGTAGGCGGACACACCAATCGGGTGATTGACAGCTTGACTGGCGATGAATGTTAACTTACTCACTGTGGTCATTTCATTGCTCCTCAAGAGGTGTTAATTGTAACTACAGCCGGCGTAGTCTCTTCGGAGCCGTGTGAACATACAGCCGTTCGGGGCAGATACCCGCACAAAGTCGAGTAAGAGCACGGCCAAGTCGGCTATTGAATTGGTTACGCGCCCCGGAGTAGCTGGGGCGAAGTGCTTACGCGAGGACGCACACTAACCGCCGGCGCCGGAACGCCCGCGCAGCAGGGGCTGCAAATACCGCATCACGGTGCCCGCCACCAGCCGGTTGCCGTCCGCGGTCGGATGCAGTCCGTCGCGTTGCATGCGGCTGGTTCCCGCTACGCCGTCCAGCAGGAACGGGATCAATGCCACCTTATGCTTCGCCGCCAGATCGCTGTAAACGCGCTGAAACGCGGCTATGTAATCCGGGCCGTAGTTCGGCGGCAACGTCATCCCGGCCAGTAGCACCTGCGCCCCGGCCTCCTTTAGCCCCGCGACGATCTGGTCGAGGTTCGAGCGCGTAGTGGAGACCGGCAACCCGCGCAGCCCATCGTTGCCTCCGAATTCGACGATTACCACCGCGGGCCTGAGCGCCGTGACCGACTTCAGCCGCTCCAGCGCATCGGTGGTGGTTTCGCCGCTGATGCCTGCATTCGCCACGCGATAGCGCAAGCCGCGCCGATCCAGTTCCTGCTGCAGAAAGTCCGGAAAGCTCTTGCCCGGATCGGCGCCGAACCCGGCCGTCAGGCTGTCGCCAAAGGCCACAATCACGGGCCGGTTGTCGATCGCGGGTGCGGGCCGCGCGGGTAGGGCGGCTTCGCGTGCGGTGTCGGGCGCCGGCTCCGGCGTGGGATTCGGCGTGCCGCCACAAGCGCCCAGTACCAATAGACCGGCCATTAAACTGACGAGACGCATCTGCTGCCATAATAAACTTAGACAGCCCATCCATGCTTCAGGCCATGATTCAGGCACACAGCCTCACCAAGACAATCGACACGGGCACGCATCGCGTGGACATCCTAAGAGGCATCGACCTGGAGATCCCGCGTGGGCAATTCGCCGCCATCATGGGACCGTCGGGCAGCGGCAAGAGCACCCTGCTGGGGCTGCTGGCCGGTCTGGACACGCCTACCGCCGGAACCATTTCGCTCGACGGCCAGGAAATCACCGGCCTGAAGGAGGACCAACTGGCGCTGGTGCGCGGCCGCAAGATCGGTTTTGTGTTTCAGTCTTACAACCTCATCCCCACGCTGACCGCCGAGGAAAACGTGCGGCTGCCCATGGAGCTGGCCGGCAACGGAAGCGGCGGCGGCGCGACCCGCGCGCGGGAACTTCTGGATCGCGTGGGCTTGGCGGACCGCCGCGATCATTATCCGGTCCAGCTTTCCGGCGGCGAGCAACAGCGCGTGGCGCTGGCCCGCGCGTTTATGGTACGTCCGCCGATTCTGCTGGCCGATGAGCCGACCGGGAACCTGGATTCCGAAAATGGCCGCCTGGTGCTGGATTTGCTCCTTTCGCTCAACCGCCAGGAAGGCACCACGCTGGTGCTGGTAACGCACGATCGGGAGTTGGCGAACGTTGCCGACCGGCGGATTCAGTTGCGCGATGGCCGCATCGTATGAGGACTAACCCACCAGCCACCAGCCACCAACCACCGGCCACCGTCCGTATGGCTTGGCGCGACTTGCGCTCCTCGCCCGCCAAATTCCTCTTCGTGATTCTGGCCGTCGCCGTGGGCGTGGGCGCGCTCACCGGCGTGCGTTCCTTCAGCCGCGCTTTCCACACCCTGCTGATGCGACAAGCTCGCACCTTGATGGCCGGCGACGTCTCCTTGCGCGTGTTCGCCCAGCCCACGACTGAGCAAACCGCAGCCATTACCGCGCTGGAAAAACGCGGTGCGCGCGACACCTCCGTCACCGAAACCCTCACCATGGCCAATACCGCCGAGGCGCCGGACCCCATGCTGGTGGCCGTGAAGGCCATCGATCCGGCAGTCTATCCGTTCTATGGCGAGGTCAAGCTGGACCCGCCCGCCGCCCTGCGCGCCGTTCTCGACGCCGGCTCGGCCGCGATTTCCGACGACCTGCTGATCCGCTTGAAGGCGCGCGTGGGCGGCACGCTGCGGCTCGGCGGCCAGGACTTTCGCATCGCCGCCGTGCTGGTATCGGAGCCCGACCGCTTGACCGGTAGCATCAACGTTGGCCCGCGCGTGATGATCAGCCGCGCCGGACTCGACCGCACCGGTTTGATCAGCCTGGGCAGCCGCGCCGCGCAGCGCTACCTGTTTCTGCTGCCGCCGCGCGCTCCGGATGTGCAGCAGGTGCGCAACGAGTTGAAGCAGGCCTTCCCCGAGGGCATGATCGCCGATTACCGCGAGACGCATCCCATCATTACCCGCGGCCTGGAGCGGTCCACCACTTTCCTAAGCCTCATCAGCCTGATCGCGTTGATTGTGGGTGCCCTGGGCGTGGCCACCGCCATGCACGCACACTTGCAGCAGAAGATGGATACCATCGCGATTTTGAAATGCCTCGGCGCGCGCTCGGGACAGGTGTTGCGCATTTACTTGACGCAGACGCTGGCGTTGGGCCTGGCGGGCGGAGTGCTCGGCGTCGCGTTCGGTACGCTGGTGCAGCGCGCGTTTCCAGTTCTGATCGGCCGTTTTTTTCCCGTGCCGCCGCACATGGGACTGGATCTGGTGCCCGCGGCGCAAGGTCTGGCGATCGGCATTCTCACCACGCTGCTGTTCACCTTGCCCACGCTGCTCGGCATTCGCGAGATACGCCCGGCCGTCATTTTCCGGCGCGAGATGACCGAGGCGCGGCCGGACTGGCTGCGGCGCTGGAGCCATTCGCGGCAGGCCTTGGCAACGGCCGCCGCCATCCTGGCGGGCATCGGGCTGATCGCCGCCTGGCTCGCCGGAACCGCGCTGCGCGATTCGCTGCACATCGGCGCATACTTCGCCGGCGGGCTGCTGGTCAGCCTGCTGGTAATCGCAGCGGTGGCCTGGCTCCTGCTGCGCGGCTTGCGGCTGCTGATGCGCGGCTCGGGACGCGCGCTGCCCGCGGCATTGCGCCAAGGCATCGCCAATCTCTACCGGCCTGGCAATCATGCGCAAACCGTGTTGGTCACGCTGGGCACGGGCGTGATGTTTACGCTCACCGTTTACCTGGTGCAGCACGCCGTGCTGACCGAGATGATGCAAAACGCGCCGCCGGGCATGCCCAACGTCTTCATGCTGGATATTCCGGGCGCGCAGCGGCAGGCGTTAACCGACTTATTGAAGCGGCAGAAGGGCATCGAAACCCCGCCGGAGATTCTGTCCTCGGTGGCCGTGCGGCTGACGTCGGTAAACGGCGTGCCCGTCGAAAAGCTGGGCCTGCAGGAGTGGGGCCGCCGCTTCCTGCGCACGCGTTCGGTGACTACCGCGCCGGCCCGCCCGCATGAAACCGAGATTCTCAGTGGCGCCTGGTGGGACGCGCATCCATCGACGCCGCAGGTGTGCGCATCCGAAGAGGCCGCCCGCACCCTGCACCTGAAGGCCGGCATGGCGCTCGATTGGACCGCGTGGGGCCGCACGCTGCACTCCAACCTGGCTTGCATCCAGCGCACCGATTCCGTGCGCATGAACGCACGCTTCGAGTTCATCTTCAGCCCCGGCAGCCTGGAAGGTTTTCCGGCTATCTACTATGGCAGCGTCCGCGTGAAGCCGCGCGACGTGGCGGCCGTGCAGCGCGCTGTGTATGAGAAGATGCCGACCATCACGGTAATCAACATGGCGGACGTGCTCGAAATCGTGCAACAGGTGGTGGACCAGATCGCGCTGGTGGTGCGCTTTGTTTCGGCGTTCACCATCGTGGCGGGCGCGATTATTTTGGCGTCCAGCGTGGCGGGCACGCGCTTCGGGCGGGTGCGTGAAGTGGTGATTCTGAAAACGCTGGGCGCCACACGCCGGCGCGTGGCCGGGATCTTTTCAATGGAATTTCTGGTGCTGGGCGCGGCGGCGGGATTGCTCGGCAGCGCGCTGGCCACCGGATTCACCGCGGTGGTGGTGAAGCGTTTGCTCAAAGCGGAGTTTCACTTCGATCCGGCGGCGGATCTGTTCTCGATTGCGCTGACCGCGCTAGTGGCGGTCGCGGCGGGATGGCTGGCCAGTTATCGCATTTTAGGGCAAAAGCCGCTGGAAGTGTTGCGCGATGAGTGACCCGTGGTGGGGCGGGCGTCTACGCCTGCGGCGGGTCTCCAGACCCGCTCCTGGTAGCACAGGCTTCAGCCTGGTAGCACAGGCTTCAGCCTGTGTCAGGGGAGCTTCGCGTCGCCGAAGAGCGGGCCTACGAGGCCCGCGCAGGCTGCGAGCCTGCAGCTAGTCGGATCAGACTTGTTCCGCCTCCGCAGCCTTCACCGTGATCTCGACGGTCTTCTCACCCAAATACGGATGCCGCGCGTGCAGCCGGATGGTCCCCGCCGCCTCCTTGCTGCGTACCCACACCGCGCCCACGCCGCCCGCGAGCGAAAAGGGATTCTCGCCGACGATCTCGCCGGGCCCCTCCACGCGTAGTAACACCGCGCCGGTCGAAAAAGGCCGCGCGCCGCCCTGTTCATTGGTCACGCGCAGCACCACGCGCGTGGCATCGATGCCATCGCCCACCAGTTCCGCATCGTCCGGCTCCACATGCAACTGGCGGTCGTAATCGTTGCCCGGCAGCGTCTTCGAAATCGCCTTCGCGCCGTTGAGATAGCCGTCGATCCGCAGGTCGCCCCAGTCTTCCAGGCGTTCGCCGGCCAGGTCGATCACGAAAGGTGGATGCGGCAAGTGCCCATAGTGCTCCCGATCGGGCTCGACCTCCGCCTTCAGATCGCCCTTCACGTAGATCTTCAGATGGTCGCAATTGGACACGATCACCGCGTGGCGGATGCCGCCGCCTTCGGATTGGTCGCCCTGCGACCAGTTGAAGCACGGCTCCAGCACGATCTCTTCGCTGGGGTCGCACTGCGAGCGGTAGAACTGGCCGGCGGGTTTCGGGATACGGAAAATGTCCGTCACGCCGTGATAGCAGATCTTATCGCCGGAGCCGAAATTGGCGTGCGTGTTGTAGTCGAAGGCGCACCAGCCGATGCCGCCCGCGTAGCGGTCGTCGGAAGCCAGTTGGTTGTGCACGCGGGCGTGCCGCAGGGCGTGCTCCATCACGCGGTCCACATTATCGGTCCGTTTGGTGGGGAACATGTGGCCATTGAACTCGGTGTTCAGGTACAGCGGGTGGTTTGGCGGCCGCAGCGGGAAGCCGAAATCGTTCATGGTCATCACGTCTTCGAGCAATTCGGTGTCGTAGAGATAGCGCACGCCGCCGGTCTGGCGGGAGTTGTCCAGCTCGTGCGCCAGCGCGTTGGTGCGCGTATAGAAATCGTGGTTGTCCTGCGATTCGTTGATGCGCACACCCCACAGCACGATGGACGGATGATTCCAATCGCGGTGGATCATCTGTTCGACGTTGCGCACGGCCAGATCCTGCCAGGCTTGGTCGCCGATGTGCTGCCAACCGGGGATTTCCTCGAAGACCAGCAGGCCGGCTTCGTCGCAGGCGTCCAGGAAGTGCGGCGATTGCGGGTAATGCGACGTGCGCACAATGTTGCACTTCAGCTCGCGCTTCAGGATGAGCGCATCGCGGCGTTGCACACGCGCGGGCATGGCGCCGCCGACATAGGGAAATGTCTGATGCCGGTTGAGGCCGCGCAGCTTGATGTGTTTCCCGTTCAGCATGAAGCCTTGCGGAGTGAAGCGCGCTTCGCGGAAACCGATGCGCGTGGAGTATTCGTCGATGGGGTCGCCGTCTTGGAAGAGGCGGGCCGTGACGGTATAGAGCTTCGGGTGTTCCAGATCCCAAAGTTCCGCCCCAAAATTGGACAGCGTGAGCGGCTGATCGGAAGGTTGCCCTTCAACCGAAGAAAGTACGCGGGCGCCATCCCGCAGTTCCACCTTCAGCGTGAGAGCGCTGGCGGCCTGTCCGTTGAGCGGGCACTTCACCTCCACGCGCCAGCCATCGCCCGGCGCGTCCACCGGCTTGGCGAACACGTTCTCGATAAACACCGGCGGCACGCTGCGCAGCGCGACTTCCCGATAGATGCCGCCGAAGGTCAGATAGTCGATGTTCTCGCCGAAGGGGGGGATATCGGGCCGTTCCGTGGAATCCACCTCGACGGCCAGGACGTTGGCCGCGTCCGCCTTCAGATGCGGTGTCAGATCGAAGGAGAAGGGTGTGTAGCCGCCGCGATACTCGCCGAGCTTGTGGCCGTTGATGCTGACGGCCGCGGCGGTCATGACGCCGGCAAAATCCACAAAAACGCGGCGGCCCTGCTGCGGCCCAAGCTTGAAATGACGGCGATAAATGGAGACGAACTGGAAGTCCTTTTCGTCGAAACTGTGCCAGGGGAAGACCTTGTTCGAGTGCGGGATGGTGACGCGCTGGAACTTGCTGTCGTCGAAATCGGGCGCGGAGCAGCCGGGGACCGCGCGCCCGCCGTAGAGCCAATTGCGATTCATCGGCAGGATGCGGCGGAGGGACGCGCGTGGCGTCGCGGTTTGGGCTGAGGCGGCCACCTGCCAGAGTGCCGCGGCGCCGGCCTGGAGAAAGCCTCTTCGGTCAATCGTGTCCATAAGTAGGAATGGTAACCTGTGGCTGCACGCATTGTGGGGCGGGCAATTCTGCCCGCAGCCGGCCCTGAAGTTTCTACATTTGCTGGAGCTAGAGTTGGAGGGCGGGCTTTAGCCGGCGCGGGGCTTCAGCCCAACTGGTAGCACAGGCTTCAGCCTGTGTTAGCCGGCCCTGGTGACCTTGGCCCGCCGCAGAGCGGGCCTGCGACGCCCGCGCAGGCTGCGCGCCCGCCCCGCAACGTCAGCCCAGCAGCGCGCCGGCCTGCTCCAGCGCCCGCTCCAGATCCTCTTTCGACAGCGCCGTACTGATGAAGAGCTCCTGGCGCGCCCCAGCGCTCAGCGCGATGGCCTTCCAACCATTCTGCACAGGCACGGTGATACGCACCTTCACGGGGCCGCGCGCGTCGCGCACCGGCCGGATGACGCCCGGAATGATGGATCGGATTTCCGGAGTGGCAGCCAGCACGCGCTCCAGGACCTCGCGCACGCCGTCGATGATCGAATGCTCAACCTTCAACCGGTCCTTGGCGGTGCGCAGGCGCATAACGGCCAGCCTAATGCGCGCCGCGCTCCGGCGGCATGAACCTCTTGATGAAGTTCGTATCGAACCGGCCAGCCTGGAAATCGGGGTCTGCCAGAATGCGCTGGTGCAGCGGAATGGATGTGTGAATCCCCTCCACCACGAACATTTCGAGCGCGCGCTGCATACGGTGGATGGCTTCGGCGCGGTCGCCGCCGTACACCACCAGCTTCGCCACCAGCGAATCGTAATAAGGCGTGATCACGCAATCGGTGTGCGCCATGGTATCCACGCGCACGCCAATGCCGCCCGGCACGTGGAAGCCGGTGATACGGCCCGGCGAAGGCGTGAAGGTCACCGGATTCTCGGCATTGATCCGGCACTCAATGGCATGCCCGCGCAGTTCCACCGGCAGGTTGATCACTTCATCCAAAGGCTCGCCCTGGGCGATGCGGATCTGGCTCTTCACCAGGTCGATGCCGGTCACGAATTCCGTCACCGGATGCTCCACCTGGATGCGCGCGTTCACTTCCATGAAATACAACTGGCCGCCTTCGTCCATCAGAAACTCGACGGTGCCCGCATTGGTGTAGCCTGCGGCCGACAACGCTTCTTTCAGTTTGGCCGCCATGGACGCGCGCAGCTCGGGCCGCATCACCGGCGAAGGCGACTCCTCCAGCAGCTTTTGATGCCGGCGCTGGATGCTGCATTCGCGCTCACCCAGGATCTCCACGCGTCCGCGCTCGTCGGCCAGCACCTGAAATTCGATGTGCCGCGGCGCGCGCACATACTTCTCCAGGTAAACGTCGGGGCAGCCGAACGCCGCGCCCGCCTCCTGCTGCGCCGAATTGAACAGCGGCTCCAGTTCGGACGCCTCGTTCACGATGCGCATGCCGCGTCCGCCGCCGCCCGCGGAAGCTTTCACGATCACCGGAAACCCGATCCCGCCCGCCACCTCGACGGCTTCTTCCGCGGTCTTCAGGATGCCGGGCGAACCGGGCAGAATAGGCACGCCCGCTTCGCGCATGAACGCGCGCGCGCGTTCCTTCACGCCCATCAGCCGGATCACCTCCGGGCGCGGCCCGATGAACTTCAGCCCGGAGACTTCGCAAACCTCGGCGAAGCCGGCATTCTCGCTGAGGAAGCCGTAGCCCGGATGAATGGCGTCGGCGCCCGTGATCTCCGCCGCGCTCACGATAGAGGGAATATCCAAATAGCTGCGGGCGCTCTTGGCCGGACCGATGCAGACGGCTTCGTCGGCGAAGCGCACGTGCAGGCTGTGGCGGTCGGGCTCCGAGTAGACGGCCACGGTGCGGATGCCGAGCTCCTTGCACGCGCAAACCACACGCAGAGCGATTTCGCCGCGATTGGCTATGAGGATTTTCTTAATTGACGCGGATGGCAAACATCGCCTCCCCGTACTCCACGGGCTGTCCGTTCATCACCAGCTTGCTTTCGATGATGCCGGAAACCTCGGCTTCGATCTCGTTCATGAGCTTCATGGACTCGATGATGCACAAGACCTTGCCGGGCTGCACGCGCTCGCCCACGCGCACGAACGGCGGCGAACCGGGCGCGGAGGCTTCGTAAAACGTGCCCACGATGGGGGAAACCACCAGGTGCAGGTTGGGATCTGCGCCGGGCTCCTTAGGCGGCTCTTTGGCGGGCGCGGAGGCGCTGGCCGGCGGCGGGGCGGTTTCCACCCGGTGCGGTGCGGCGGGCTGCGCCAATACTAGTTCCTGATGGCCGGCCACGGAGCGGCGAATGCGCACGCGGTTGTCCCCGCGCTGCACTTCCAGTTCGTCGATGCCGGTTTCGGTGGCGAGGTTGATTAGCTCGCGGATCTCGTCTACGGTCATGGCAATCGACTAGCTTAGCAGTTTGGTATCCGCGGTTGTGGGGCAGTAGTACAGACTACAGAACCCGCAGTTCCTTGCCGGTGGGCGTCAACACTTCGCAGCCCGTCGCAGTCACCACCACGGTATCCTCGATGCGGATGCCGCCCACGTCTTCCGGATACACGCCGGGCTCGATGGTGATCGCCATGCCCGCGGCGAGCGGCGTTTTGTCCTTCTTGCCGATGCGCGGCAGTTCGTGGATCTCCAGCCCCAGGCCATGGCCGGTGGAATGCACGAAGGCGCGGTCCAACTTGTAAGCCTTCAGCACCCGGCGCGCCTGCCGGTCGACGTGGGCGGCGGTCACCCCCGGCCGCACCGCGTCGATGGCGGCCAATTGCGCCTCCAGCACGGCGCGATATAAGCCCTTCACGCGCGCGCTGGGTGTGCCCAGGTAGAGCATGCGGGTCATGTCGCTGGCGTATCCGTCCTGAAACGCCCCCATGTCGATCAGCACCAATTGCCCCTGTTTCAAAAGCGCGCCGGTGGGGTGCGCGTGCGGTAGCGCCGAACGCTCGCCAAAGGCCACGATGGTTTCAAACGAGGGCTTCTCGGCTCCCAGACGGCGCATCCGGTGGTCGATTTCAGCGGCCAAGTCCCGCTCGCGCATGCCCGGGCGGATGCGCCGCGCGGCCCACTCGAAGGCGTTCGAATTGGTCGCGACAGAGCGCCGAATCAGTTCGATTTCGGCTCCCGATTTCAACATGCGATGCGCTTCCAGCCAGCCGGAAACCGGCTCCAGCGACGTGTTTACAGACATGTTGGCGCGCAGCTTGTCGAAGCCTTCGTAGGACAAATGCGCGCTCTCGAAACCCAATCGCCGGATGCGCCGGGCGGCCACCATGGCTGCCACGGCCGTCAGAATGGGACCCTTGCATACTTGCGTGCGGCAGGAGATCTCACGGCGGCATTGAATGGCGTAACGCGGGTCGGTGAAAAAGACGAACTCGCCGGGCAGCGCCAGCAGTGCCCCGTTGCTGCCGCTGAATCCGGTCAGATAGCGGACATTGGCCGGTGAGGCCACCAGCATGCCATCCAGCTCCCGGTTCTCCAGTCCGGCGCCGATAAGCTGGCGGCGTTGGCCGAATTCGTCACTCACCCTGAAGTTCCCGGGCCAGGATCAAGGCGCGCTCGGACAGGGCATCCGCTTGCGAGTAGTCGCCGCGCCCTTCCGCTTCATCGCACTGCGCCAGGAAGGTTTTGATGCGGTCGACCAGGAGCTGATCGTGGCTGGATGAACGTCCCTTGGCGCGGCCGAGCTTTTCCCCGATTTCGCGCTTGCGCGTCTCGATCGCGGACTGGATGTGTTTTTGTTCGTCGCCGCTCAAAATCGGCTGGATGGGCGCTTGCTCCTGCACAGCCGGAGTGGGCGGGGCCTCGGTTTCGGGTTCCGGCTCCGGCTTCGGTGGACCGGCGGCGCTGCGGCGCACGGCCCGGGGAGCGGGAGGAGCTTCCACTTTCTCCGGCGCGGGAGCCTGGGCCGCTTGTACCGTGGGGACGGCGTCCGGGTTGAGCGGCTGCGGGCTGGGCAGCGTCACGGCTGTTTGTGGAATGGAAAGCTGCGGATCCGGTGGGGGCGGCTGCACGGCGGCGGGCTTGGGCGGCGGCGGCGTGGCGGCTTGCTTGCTGGCGCCCAGCGTGCATCCCACCAGAGGCACGATCAGCAGGATGAGAGAGCCGCGCAGGAACCTGAAAAAACGCGATTCATGAAGTGGCCGGCGCATCCTGGTGGAATCTCGATTGTAGCATCTTGAGTTTTGTCGCCGATGACGCTGTGGGGCGGCGCCATGCGCCGCCTAGCCGGCCGTGGGCGGAATTGCCTGGCGGAATTGCCTGGCAGAATTGCCCGCCCTCCAATTCGTGCGGAATCGCGTCTGCTAATGCGCCGCGGCCGTCTCCGCCGCCACCACCGGCGCGTGCGCCCCCTCCGGAATCGGCGCCAGCATCTGCTCCTTGCGCATCACCAGCGTTGCGGTATTGAAACTGGCCACTTCGAACCCGTGCCCGTGCGTGATGGCGTCGGTGGGACAAGCCTCCACGCAGTACCCGCAAAAAATACAGCGGTTGTAGTCGATGTTGTAGACCTTGGCGTAACGCTCGCCGCCGCTGATGCGCTGTTTGTCCGTATTTTCCGCGGCTTCAATATAAATACAGTTCGAAGGGCACGCCGCGGCGCACAGGAAACATGCCACGCACTTCTCCATGCCGTTCGCATCGCGCTGCAAAACGTGCACGCCCCGGTAACGTTCCTGAAGCTTGGCAGGCCCATCCGGATAGTTCTCCGTCACCGTGGGAGACATCATCTCCTTGAAGGTGACTCCCATGCCTTTGGCGATTCCGGCCGCCGCACCCAGTATTTCGTCGAATGTGTTCGCCATGCGATTTCTTCCGCTCCGCCTGTGCTCCCGACCGGGAGCTTAGTTCTTCGACCCTCAACCCGCTTTCCACTCCGGCACGTTTTCGCCCGGACGGAACGGATCCACGCCCGCCTGGGCTGCCACCGCCCGGAACTCCCTCTTATTGAATCCCTCCAGGCTCCACGCAATCGTTCCGTCGCGCTCTACTAGAAACAGCGTCGGCACGTGCGAGAGACCGTAGGCGTCGCTGGCCGGATAGCCGCTTTCCTCGGTATCCAGCAGCATCGGGAAGCTGATGCCAAACTCACCGGCAAACTCCTGGGTGGTTTCAGGGTCGTCCTGCGAGACGCCGTAAATCTCCAGCGAACCCGGCGCGCGCCCGCGATGAATCCTCTCCAGGAAAGGCAGAGTCATCTGGCAAACCGGACAAGTGGATTTGAAAAACGCCAGCAGCACGGGCCCGCCCGGCAGTAACTTGCCAAGGTCCGCGGTCCCCCGCAAGGTCCCATTCTCCAACCGCGCCAGACTGAAATCCGGCGCGCGATGCCCGGCGCGCAACGGTTCACTCTGTTTGGCTGCTCCCATGAATTCCAGTGTACCTTGGCGCAAGCTTCCAGCGCAGGATCTGCGCGCTCCGGCAGTGGATCAATTTGGTTTTGGAGGGCGGCCAATCTTGGCCGCAGCCGCCTTTCAGGCGGCCAGGGCGAGCGTAGCTCGCCTGTGCCGGCAGAAGTGCCGGCACGGCACGCCCGGGGGCGTGCGCCACGAGGGCTATCCAACTGAAATGGTTAATCTTGGCCGCCCGCCGCCTTTAGGTAGCCAGGACCGGCTGAAAGCCGCCCCTGAGGGGACCCCGGGCAGAATTGCCCGTCCTCCATTTTGTGAACAACGTGGCGTTGGGCAGGACTATTCGCGGCACAAAACCAAACTGACCCACTTCTGCGCGCTCCGGCAGTGCAGCTTCTGCCCGCATGTGCCGGGCTGTCACACCACACCTGCGCGAAGCCCCTGATAACAAACGCGATCGGTTCTGGAAGCTGGATTGCTCTTGGCCTCGGCATGCAGGTTCCAAGGAGCGGCTCATAAAATGCCGGTCGCGAAAATTACCGGGCAGGGCCTAACGTCCATCGCGATCCTGGTGGCTCTCCTTTGGACCTGCGTGATCGGCGAGCGCGTCATGTTGGGACGCGCTAATGACGACGCCCTGCGGGTGATGCACGGTATGCGCGAGTTGCGTTTGAAGAACCGGCGCGAGCCGGCCGCCTCGCCCGCGCGCCCAGGGCACCGGCGCTTGCGCGTCGAAGTGGGCTGATCCGTAGCGGTCGAGGGCGCTCGTAGCCGCTGGCCGTCGTCGCTCTCCGCACCCCAACAATACGGAATTGGCGGCGGTGCTTTCGCAGTGGCGGCGGAACAAATCGGGAAAATTTGCGGTTGTGGTTGGGGAGTGCCGGGACAAACCGGCACTCCGTTTCAGTGTTAGCTGGCAGTAGAAGCGGCGGTGCTCAACTGGAGGTTGGTGGTGCTCCAGATTTTGCTGATGCTGGTGCCCGAACTGATAAACAGGGCAGCCGAAGCCAGGGCCACGAAAGCCATCAGCAGCGTGTACTCGATCAGGTCCTGGCCTTGATCGTCGATCCATAGGTTGCGCAGAAAACTCGTCATCGTTTGGTGTCTCCCACGCCGTCTATAAGCATGATCGGTTCCAAAACGATCCTATCGTATCGACTCTGAAAACAATGGAGATACGGCGCGTCCAGCTATCCAAGGATATCTTCTCAAGTGACAGTGCCGGCGCCTGCGGTGACAGCGGTGTCTTAGTCCCGCTCCGGCGAAGGTTACACTCGCCCCTTTTTCGTTTGTTCTATTGCGGCGTCACCAGGAAGCCGTGAGAACCGCCGTTCGAATCGACGTAAGATCCGGCTATCAGGCCCAGGTCGTTGATGCTCGCGGCGCTGGTGCCCTGCTGCGTGGCGTAGCCCCCTCCCGGAACCTCGAAGGTGACGATGGCGCCGCCAGTGGCGCGCACGAACCCATGATAGACATAGTAGGGGTGAAGGCTTAGGTCCCATCCCGCAATGTTGCCGCCCGCGTCGATGCTGGTGGGATACGTGCCGTAAGGGCCTCCTCCGGTGCCTGCGCCCGGGGCCTGGAACGTGGTGAAGCTGCCGTCGGTGCCGCGCACCCAGGCGTGGGCCTCGATGTTGTTGTCGGGGCATAGCCTGCGATGACCCCCGCGGCGTTGATGGCCGTGGAGTAGGTGCCGGCGGTGGCGCCTGGAGCATCGAAGGTGGCGATCGTGCCATCCGCCGCGCGCACGAATCCGTGTACCGCTAAGTTCCGATCGCTGAACCAGCCGGTAATGTCGCCGGCAGCGTCGATGGCCAGCGCTTTGGATTCAAGTGCGCCCGGAGGATCGAAGCGGAAGATGGTGCCGCCGGCGGTCCGCACAAAAGCGCGGGAGATATTGGTTTCGAAGGTGACGTATCCGGCGATGACTCCGGCGGCATTGATGCAGGTGGCGAAAGTGCCGCGGGCATCGTGCGGCGCGTCGAAGGTGGTCATGGCGCCGTTGCCATCGCGGAGGAAGCCGTGCGTTTGGATGTTTGTATCGGTGTACCAGCCGGTGATAACTCCTCCGCCGTTGATGGAGCTGGCGAAGGTACCTTCAGCGTCGGCGGTTCCTGCGCCCGGGACATCGAAGGTGGCGATGGCGCCAGTCAGGTCGCGCAGGAAGCCGTGAGATGCGAAATTGGAATCCCCGTAGGAACCGGCGGTGACCCCGGCATCGTTAATGGCGGAGGCAGTGGTGCCGTCAGCGCCTGGAACATCGATTGTGACAATCGTTTGGGCGCAAAGCGCGGCATGGCTCAACAGCGCCACGATTGGTAATACTTGTTTCGTCTGCAAGATGTCTCGCCTCCATTTTGAAAGGTGCAAGAGCGCGGAACTTCTGCGCAACGGCGTCTGGCGTGGCCTCGCCTCGCCGGCCGAAATCACGGCGTAACAGTGAACGGGCCGGGACTCAGCAGGACGCCGCCGGGCGTCGTGACGCGGATTCTGTATGCTCCCGTCCGTACCGTCGAAACTATGGACCGCGGTCAGGATGCCGCCCGGGGTAACCATGAAGACCGTGCCGAAGCCCGCGCCGCCAGCCCCGGCGGTTCCGTAGAGGTTCCCGTCGAGACCCTGGACCAAGGACATGACTTCGGGGTTAGCTCCGTTGGTCCCGTTGAAACTTGCCAAAGTGGTAAAGGTCTGTGCCGGCGCGCCAACCGCCGACATGCATGTTAGAAGGACAATGCCAGCCCTTCTCCACGCGATGCGATTGTTCACAATAGCCTCCTGGGCGGCCGCGCCGCCCGCCAAGACCAATGGTATATCCAAACCGCGCGGCCGGCACATGTTCGCCTGGGCCTTGAGGGTGCTCGACCGCTTTGGGGATTTCCGGCCGCGGCAAACCGCTCCCCTAACGGTCGCGCTCGGTCAACCTTGCGAAATCGACGCGATTGTTACCGAGCCGCGACCGTCAGGGAGCGGTTTTCGCCCAAAAGCTAAGCACCCCGGACCTTGACAAGCCAACTAAAATAAGTCGCCCTTCCATCGATAGACGATGGGAAGGCCCGACGCTAGTGGGGCGGCGCCATGCGCCGCCGCGGGCATTTAGCCCCGCTCTTCGGCCAGCCAAGCTCGCCTTGTCGGCCGTCCCACAACCCATCGGCCCTATACTGAAAAGATGGGCTTCCACCTGACGGTCAACTACAGTCCCAAGGGCGATCAGGCCACCGCCATCGAAGAACTGGTCCGCGGCGTGCGCGACGGCGAAGCGCACCAGGTCTTGCTGGGCGTCACCGGCTCCGGCAAGACCTTCACCATGGCCAAGGTCATCGAGACCATCGGCCGCCCTGCGCTGATCCTGGCGCACAATAAGACTCTGGCCGCCCAGCTCTATCACGAATTCAAATCGTACTTTCCGGAAAACGCGGTGGAGTACTTTGTCAGTTATTACGACTACTATCAACCGGAAGCGTACATCCCGTCGAGCGACGTATACATCGAGAAAGAAGCCACCATCAACGACGAACTGGACAAGCTGCGCCTCTCCGCCACGCGCTCGCTGTTCGAACGGCGCGACTGCGTGATCGTGGCCAGCGTGAGCTGCATCTACGGCCTGGGCTCGCCTGAAGCCTATTACGGCATGCTCCTGATGCTCGAAAAAGGGCAGAAGATTTCGCGCAACCAGATCGTCTCCCGCCTGGTGGATATTCTCTACGACCGCAACGATGCGGACTTCCGCCGCGGCACGTTCCGCGTACGCGGGGATGTGATCGAAGTCTGTCCCACCTACGACGACTATGCCTACCGCATCGAGATGTTCGGCGACGAGATCGAAAGCATCTCGCAGATCGACCCGCTGCTGGGGCAGGTGCGGCAGACCTATCAGCGGCTGCCCATCTATCCCAAGACGCACTACGTCATGTCCCAGGAGACCAGAAACTCGGCGATGGCCGGCATCCTGACCGAGCTCGACTGGTGGCACAAAGAACTGGAGAAACAGGGCAAGCTGATCGAGGCGCAGCGCCTGTGGCAGCGCACCATGTTCGACCTGGAGATGATGAAGGAGATCGGCTACTGCCACGGCATCGAGAATTATTCGCGGCATTTTTCCGGGCGGCTGCCGGGCGAAGCGCCGCCCACGCTGCTCGATTACCTGCCGCACGATTCGCTCATCCTGATCGACGAGAGTCACCAGACCGTCCCGCAATTGCATGGCATGTATCATGGCGACCGCTCGCGCAAGGAAGTGCTGGTATCGCACGGATTCCGGATGCCCAGCGCGCTCGACAACCGCCCCCTCACCTTTGAAGAGTTCGAGCACCGCGTCAACCAGGTGGTGTATGTTTCGGCGACACCCGGTCCGTACGAGCTGACGAAAGCCGCGGGCGTGGTCGTGGAACAGATCATTCGACCTACCGGCCTGCTCGATCCGGAAGTTGAGATACGTCCCGTGAAAGGACAGGTGGACGATCTGCTGGGACAGATCCGGCGGCGCGTCGAGAACAATCAGCGCGTGCTGGTGACCACGCTGACCAAGCGCATGGCCGAAGACCTGGCCGAGTATTATTCCGAAGTGGGCGTACGCTGCCGCTATCTGCACTCCGAGGTGAGTACACTCGACCGGTTGAAGATTCTGCGCGACCTGCGGCGCGGCGAGTTCGACGTGCTCATCGGCATCAACCTTTTGCGCGAAGGCCTGGACCTGCCGGAAGTGTCGCTCGTGGCGATTCTGGACGCCGATAAAGAAGGCTTCCTGCGGTCCAGCGGTTCGCTCATTCAGACCATGGGGCGCGCGGCGCGGCACGTGGAGGGGCGCGCGATCCTGTACGCGGACGTGATGACCGACAGCATGAAAAAAGCCATCGAAGAGACTACCCGGCGCAGGCGCACGCAACAGGAATACAACGAACGCAACGGCATCACGCCGCAATCGATTATCAAGCCCGTCGATATGAGCCTGGTGGCGATTGCGGAGGCCGATTATGTGACGGTGCCGCTCGAGTCCGACGACGAAATCGAGCAGATGACGCAAGCGCAGCGCGACCATTTGTTCGGCGAACTGGAGGAGCGCATGCGCGAGGCCGCGCGCAAGTTTGAGTTCGAGAAGGCGGCGCAGATTCGGGATAAGCTGAAGGCGTTGCGCGCGAGTGCGGTGGAAGGTGTAGGGGCGGCCACGCCCTGAACGAATTGGAGGGCGGGCAATTCTGCCCGTTCCGGAGTTTGGCCATTTGGTGGGGCAGGCGTCTACGCCTGCGGCGGGTCTCCAGACCCGCCCGAGGGCGAACTTCGCTCGCCTGCGCTGACAAGAGTGTCAGCGCGGCAGGCATGCGTGCCTGCGCCACGAGGCTACCCGACTCCCCCAGCCGGCTTTCAGCCGGACGCTCCCGCAACTTCACGACCTGATAGCTGGCGTTTCGCCCGCCACCCGGAAGGACTCGCGCGCGATTTCCCACTCCTCCTGCGTATGCACAACCAGCACCCGCACAGTCGAATCCGGCGCGGCGATATCCGCGTCCGGCGGAGACTGCGCGTTCTTCGCGGGGTCGAGTTTCACGCCCAGAAATTCAAACGCGGCGACGGCCTGGGCGCGCACCTGCGGCGAGTTCTCGCCGACTCCGGCGGTGAAGACCAGCGCATCCGGACCGCCCAGGCTGGCGAGCATCGCGCCAATCTCCGCGCGCAAGCGGTGCACGTAAACATCGAACGCCAGTTGGGCGCGCGCGTCGCCGCGATCCATGGCGGCCAGCACGGTGCGCATGTCGCCCGAGACGCCGGAAACGCCGCGCAGGCCGGACTCCTTGTTCAGCACCCGATCCAGTTCTTCGGCGCGGTAACCGCGATGCCGCACCAGGTGAATGATAATGCCCGGATCGATCGTGCCCGAACGCGTGCCCATCATCAGGCCTTCGAGCGGCGTGAAGCCCATGGTGGTGTCGATGCTTGCGCCGCCGCGGATGGCGGCCAGCGAGCAACCGTTGCCTAAATGACAGGTGATCATGCGCAGCGACGCCAGATCCTTGCCCAGGATTGCGGCCGCCCGCCGCGACGTGTATTGATGGCTGATGCCGTGGAATCCGTAGCGGCGGATGCCCTGGCCGAGCCATTCGTAGGGTCCCGGATACACGTACGCGGGCGGCGGCAGGCTGGCATGAAACGCGGTGTCGAAGACCGCCACCTGCACGGCGTCGGGACCCAGGATACGTTCCATGCACTCGATGGCTTCCAGTTCCAGGCGGTTATGCTCGGGCGCGAAGCTGGCCATTTGCGCGATACCCGCCCGCACGTCCGGCGTGATGCGCGTGCTTTCCCGAAAGGCGCGACCGCCGTGGACCACCCGGTGTCCGGCAACATGGATTTCGTCGCGGTGCGGCAGCATTTCCATGAGCGGATCGAGCGAGTCGAGCGGCGATTTCACGGGGACGCTGTGCGTCGAGACCGCGCCGGCCGATTTGATTTGGATTTCGGCCGTGCCCGGGTGATGTTCCCAATCCACGCGAGCTTCCCAAAGCGGATTGGGCGCTGCGGAAGCTTCACTGCCGGTAACGTCGAACAGGCTGCTCTTGAAACTGCTGGACCCGCCGTTTAGAACTAGAATTTTCATGTGTCAGATCCTAATTTACATCGGTGGGGCGGCGCCATGCGCCGCCGGCGGATCGCGGGTCTTGAGCGCGGCAATCGGATTGCAACGGAGATTCCGGCGCGTCGGGCAAGCGTCGCCATGCGGCGCCGGACTCAACGGATTACAGCGGCATCGCCAGCCGGGATCGTTCCCGCGTTGGGTGATTCCGCCTCAGTCGCGTGCCCGGCGTCCACACATGTCTCAATTCGGAGCAATGGCAGCATGGCTGCCAATGGGGGACCACATGAATCATCGCGCAGCCTGGAGCGGGGCTTGCATCGTTCTTTTCTCCAGCGTGTCGGCGGCGATCGCGCCGGCACAGACTTTTACTACGCTGGTAAGCTTTAACGGGACCGACGGGTTCCAACCTTTCTACATATCTCTGGTACAGGGCGCCGATGGCAATTTCTATGGGACCACTTACGCGGGCGGCGCGAATGCGGATGGCACCGTATTCAAAATGACTCCCGCGGGCAGCCTGACCACGATACATAGCTTCGCCGGCGCGGACGGTATCTATCCCTACGCCGGACTGCTTCTCGCCACGGATGGGAATCTATACGGAACAACCAACGAGGGCGGCGCCAACGGCTATGGAACCATCTTCAAAACGTCGCCCGCTGGCACGCTGACGACGCTACATAGCTTCGACGGAACCGACGGCAGCTATCCGATTGGCGGGTTGGTGCAAGGGTCCGGCGGGAGTTTTTACGGGACAGCCAACACGGGCGGCGCTAACGGTTATGGAACCGTGTTTAGAATGGCGCCGGGCGGGACGCTGAGCACGCTGCATAGCTTCGACCTGAGCGACGGCGCCTACCCTTGGAGTGGGCTGGTCGAAGCCGCCAACGGGATATTCTACGGCACAACCAACGGGATCGGCAGTTCCAGCTACGGCACGACCTTCGCCATCGCCGCGGATGGTACTCTCACGACGCTGCACAACTTCGACTTAACCGACGGCGCCTACCCCGAGGGTAGCTTGTTTCAAGGCTCCAACGGCGCTTTCTACGGGACCACTTTCGACGGCGGGTCGATAGGCTATGGCACGATCTTCAGAATGACGCCAAAGGGCGCCCTCACATCGGTGCACAGCTTCGCACTAAGCGACGGCGAGTATCCCGTGGCGCCGGTAATTCAAGCCACCGATGGGAACTTCTACGGGACAACCCGCGGAGGCGGGGCCGGCGGCGATGGCACGATCTTCAAAATTACTCCGGAGGGCGCGCTGACCACCCTTCACGGTTTCGAAGGCCCCGACGGCAACGCCCCCACGGGCGGGCTGGTGCAAGGCACGGATGGGAATCTTTATGGCACAACCAGCTCGGGTGGCGCGGACAACGCCGGTACCGTCTTCAAATTGTCCGTCGGGCTCGGCCCGTTCGTGAAGACCGTGCCCACCTCCGGCAAGGTGGGAGAGACCGTCAGAATCCTGGGAACCGATCTGACGGGCCCCGTCAGCGTCACCTTCGCCGGCACGCCGGCGGAGATCGCCTTCGCATCGTCGTCTGAAATCGTGACCGCCGTGCCCCCCGGCGCGGCCACCGGCAAGGTTCAGGTATCGGCGGCCGGCCGGACGCTGGTAAGCAACGTGGCTTTTCGAGTGACCCCCTGATCTTGTCCCCGCTGCTGGCATGCGAAACCCTGGGGGGCGGGCTTGAGCCCCGCTGGTGGCACAGGCTTCAGCTTGTGGTAGGCCTTAATAAGGTACTGGCTAGCTAGTGCTAGTATACTTCACAGACACAACGGTGTTATTGTCGGTGAAATGAGTACGCCAGCAGTGGTTTTGGTCAAACGGGCCGCCACCCGTTTTCAGCGGCTCTTCGAGGCGTGTTGCCGGGAGATAAACGATGCGGAATTCGATAGGCTCTGCAAACAGCTTAATCCGACACACTGGAAGAGTACAAGGTATTTGTTTACCAGCCTGAGATGGCTGTAGATTCGGCCTGCCGAAAGAATTCGCTGGACAAATGCTGCCGTTTCGGTACTGTAAGGTGGATGACATCCGGTCGGCCAGCGCGGAGCGAGCAGCATGAGAGCATCGAATTTGTTCCCAAACGAGAGTTAGATCGGGCGCAGCAGGAGATCGAGAGGCTGCGGAAAGAGAATGACCGGCTGAAACGGGAGAGTGAACGCCTGCGCCGGGAACTGGAAGCAGCCTTGCGCGCCAGCAAGCGTCAGGCGGCGCCGCATTCCCGCGGAGAACCAAAATCCAACCCGCGGCGGCCAGGCCGCAAGCCGGGTCGGCGCTACGGTCGACAGGCGTGCCGCCCGATCCCTTCGCGTGTCGATGAACAGATCGCGGTCCCGTTGCCGGAGCGTTGCCCGCACTGCGGCGGCGGCGTGGAGTCGGAAAGCTGCCAAACACAGGATCAGGAAGACATCGTGCGGCGGACCGTGGTGCGCCGTTTTGACATTGCGGTGGGCCGTTGCCGGACGTGCATGCGGCGGGTGCAAGGACGCCATCCATTGCAGACCTCGGATGCGGTGGGCGTGGGCGGCGTGCAGTTGGGACCGGAGGCGCTCACTCTGGCGGCGATCCTCAACAAGCAGATGGGGCTGTCGCTGGGGCACACCCGACAAGTATTGTCCTATGGTTTCGGATTGGAAGCCAGTCGTGGGGGACTGTGCCGGACGCTGGCGCGCATGGCCGGGCGGGCGGACCCGACCTATGCCGGACTGGTGGAAGCCGCGCGGCAAAGTGCCGCGAACGGGGTAGATGAAACCGGCTGGAAAGTAGGCGGGCGACTCCAGTGGATGCATGTGGCGGTGAGCGCACAAGTGACCGTGTACGCCATTCTGCCGGGACGCGGATACGACCAGTCGGTAGTGATGCTGGGGGCAGACTACGACGGGTTTCTGGTGCACGACGGCTGGGCGCCATACTATCGTTTCCCGTTGGCGTTTCATCAAAGTTGTTTGAGCCATTTGCTCAAGCGGTGCCGGGAGATGGCGCAGATGGCTTCTCCGGCAGCGGCCGCCTTCCCTTTGGCGGTGCGGCATCTGCTCCGGACGAGCTTGGAGTTGCGGGATCGGTATGCCCAGGGCGAGATCTCCGAGCACGGCTTGCGCAGCGCCGCCGGGCGAGTGGAGGCAAAGCTGGACCGGATGCTGGATATCCAATACCGGAATCCGGCGAACCAACGTCTGGCACGTCATCTCGCCCATGAGAGGCTCTGGCTGTTCACCTTCCTGTACTGTTTCGGCCTGGACGCCACCAACAATGC
>JBEKMJ010000075.1:0-39933 GCA_050008575.1 Bryobacteraceae bacterium | reverse complement strand
GGGGTGGTCGGGGCCGTAGACCTTTTCGTCGATACCCAGGGCGCGCCGGGTGTATTGCAAGGCTCCCGCCAGGTCGCCTTGGTCCTGCAGAATCATGCCGATGTTGTTGGCGCGGATGGCCACCTTGGGGTGGTCGGGGCCGTAGACCTTTTCGTCGATACCCAGGGCGCGCCGGGTGTATTGCAAGGCTCCCGCCAGGTCGCCTTGGGCCTTTAGAATCTGGCCGATGTTGTTGGCGTCGATGGCCACGTTGGGGTGGTCGGGGCCGTAGACCTTTTCACCGATGGCCAGGGCGCGCCGGGTGTATTGCAGGGCTCCCGCCAGATCGCCTTGGGCGTGCAGAATCTGACCGATGTTGTTGGCGAGGGTGGCTACGGTAGGATGGTCGGGGCCGTAGACCTTTTCGCCGATAGCCAAGGCGCGACGCGTGTATTGCAAAGCTCCCGCCAGATCGCCTTGGGCCTTAAGAATCGCGCCGATGTTGTTGGCGCGGATGGCCACGTTGGGGTGGTCGGAGCCGTAGACCTTTTCACCGATGGCCAGGGCGCGCTTCAGGGCCAGCCCGGCTTCTCCCAATTGTCCGCGATGGTCGAGATACAGCCCGGCTTGGTTCAAGAGGCGGCCGGTGGACTCCAGCGCCACACCTAACCGCTCGCTATGTCCGGCAGCAGCCAGGGCATGCGGCAACAGGCGGGCGGACGGGTTCCACGTCTGCACCACATTCAGCTGGAAGGGGAACGCGCCATTCGTCAACTTCAGCGCCGCCTCAGCCCATTTCGATTCCTGGCCGCCGCTCGCCAACCGGTCGCGCGTAGCGGCCTGCACCAGCCGATGGACGGCGATGGTCCCGCCGCTCACATCGATCAGCGAATATCGCCGCAGAGCCCCTTTTGCGCTGTTAAACTGCATGGCGTCGGGAAACGACGGCGAGACCAACTTCGGGTCGATATCGTCCGGCGCCAGGAAGGCGATCAGGAAAAGCAGTTCGAGCGCTTCCGGCGCTTCGGTTTGAAGCCGCTCGAAGGAGATGCGCCAGGTGGCGGCCACCGCGTCGTTGAGCAGTTCGCGGGGACTGCCGCGGTAGAGCGCGAAGTATTCTGTGATCGAGCTGGCGTTGGTTTCGATATATGCGCCGGCTTGCTCCAGCGCCAGCGGCAGGCAGCCCAAGGCATCGCACAGCTCGCCGGCGGCCGCGGGCTCATCGCAACCGCATCGCTTTTGCAGGAACTCGACGGCGTCGGCGCGCGGCAGCACGGGGAGCTTCAGCGGCTTGGCGAGACTGCCCCAGTTCGGGTCGCGCGAGGTGATCAGGACGTGACCGCCGCCGCCCGTCGGCAAATGGTCGCGGCAATCGGCGGCGCCGCGGGCGTTATCCAGGATCAGCAGCCAGCCGGGTCGATGGCCCAGCCATGAGCGCACGGCGGCGGCGGTGGCCTGCTGGTCGGCGAGATCCTTTTCCGGGAGGCCCAACGCGGTTGCCAGCCGGGCGTAGTCGGCGGTCAGCGTGGCGGTGTCTTCCGCGCGCATCCACCAGACGATGTCGTAGTCGGCCGTGTGCCGATAAGCGTACTCCAGCGCAAGCTGCGTTTTGCCCGCGCCTCCCAGGCCGGCGATGGGGACAATAGCCACCGCACGTCCGGAAGTGAGCGAGGCGCGGAGTTCCTGTAGCAGTTCTTCGCGGCCGGTGAAGTTAGGGTTGCGGGTGTGGGAGATGTTCCAGATATCGGGCAGCGCGCCGGGAAAGCGCGGAGCCTTGGTAGCGGCACGGCCTGCGCCGGGAAATTCGGGCTCACGATCGGGCTTGGCGCGGCCGCGCCCGATGCCCGCGAGCAACGTCTCGTTTGATGCGATCTGGCTGCGGCCGTAGAGATCGATGTAGACGATCGGCGCGAGCAGCCCCTTGATCTCACACTCGCGAACGCGCACCGGAAGCAGTATGCCCTTTTCGCCGGTGGGGTCCTGGGCGAAGGCCGCGGCCCACTCGGGCTTCGTGAACTCTGCCGCGAGATAGTCGGGCGACAGCACGGCCACGGTTCGCGTGGCCTCGCGCGCGGCCTTGTCCATGGCGAGGACGAAATTGGAGCCGGCACGGAAATCCCAGGCCTGATTAATCGTTTGGTGGCCCGCGGCTTCGAGTTGCCAGGCGATCCATTCCGCCCACTCGCGGTCGGCTTTGTTGTAACTGACGAAAAAGTGGTCCAAGTTAGATAGTGCTAAAGACTCGCACTATCGTTTCAGGTTACTCGGAAGTTGGCACGCCGGCAACCCACTGCATCGGGAACCACCCACCTCACTTCGCCAGGAACTTGCCCATCGCAGACACGAGCGCTTCGATACGTTCCCCCAACTGCCGGTCGGCGGCACGGGACTCTTCGGCGAACCGGGTAATGGCATCGTTCGTGTCGGCCAACTTGATGGTCAGATCGTTCATGCGAACCGCCAACTCGTTGATTTGCCGCTGCGTATCCCGCCACAACTGGCGGCTCTCCTCGCGGTCTTTGCGGCGCTCCTCGTCAAGACCGGCGGTGACGTGCTCAATCCTCTCGAATCGCTCTTCGATCGTCATAGGCCTAACCCTGTCCGGCGATCTGCACGATGGTCTCCGCCTCCTCCGCCGTAAACTCCTCCACCTTCGCCGAGATATTCATCGAGCAGAATTTCGGCCCGCACATCGAGCAAAAGTGCGCGTCCTTGAAGCCTTCCTCCGGCAGCGTCTCGTCGTGCATCGACTGCGCCGTCTCCGGATCGAGCGACAGTTCGAACTGGCGCTTCCAATCGAAGCGGTAGCGCGCGCGCGACAGTTCGTCGTCGCGGTCGCGTGCGCCCGGACGGTGGCGCGCAATGTCCGCGGCGTGCGCGGCGATTTTATAGGCGATGATGCCGGCCTTCACATCGTCGCGATTGGGCAGCCCCAGGTGCTCCTTGGGCGTGACGTAGCACAGCATCGACGCGCCGTACCAGCCGATCATGGCCGCGCCGATCGCCGAAGTGATGTGGTCGTAGCCCGGCGCGAAGTCCGTTACCAGCGGCCCCAGCGTGTAGAAGGGCGCCTCGTAGCACATCTCCTTTTCCTTCTCCACCTGCATCTGGATCTGGTCCATGGGGATGTGGCCGGGACCTTCGATCATCACTTGCACGTCGTATTCCCAAGCGCGCTTGGTCAGTTCGCCCAGCGTCTTCAGTTCGGCGAACTGCGCGGCGTCGCTGGCGTCGGCCACCGATCCGGGGCGCAGGCCATCGCCGAGGGAGAAGCTGACGTCGTACTTCTGGAAAATCTTGCAGATGTCGTCGAAGCATTCGTACAGCATGTTCTGGCGATGGTTCTTCACCATCCACTCGGCCAGGATGGAGCCGCCGCGGCTGACGATGCCGGTGATGCGGCGCGCGGCCAGCGGGATGTGCTGCACCAGCACGCCGGCGTGAATGGTCATGTAGTCGACGCCCTGCTCGGCCTGCTCCTCGATCACTTCCAGCATCAGCGGGGCGCTCAGGTCTTCCAACCGGCGCACGCGCGAGAGCGCTTCGTAAATTGGCACGGTTCCGATGGGCACCGGCGATGCGTCGATGATGGCTTTGCGGATGCGCGGGATGTCGCCGCCGGTGGAAAGATCCATCACGGTATCGGCGCCGTACTTCACCGAGTAGCGCAGCTTCTCTAGCTCATCGTCGATGTTGGAGGTGACCGCGGAGTTGCCGATGTTGGAATTGATCTTGCACTTGGAAGCGACGCCGATGGCCATCGGCTCCAGGTTAGTATGGCGGATGTTGGCGGGAATGATCATGCGGCCGCGGGCCACCTCCGACCGGATGAGTTCGGGCACCACGTTTTCGCGCTGCGCCACGTGCTGCATCTCCTCGGTGACTATGCCCCGCCGCGCATAGTGCATCTGCGTGCGGATTGCGTCGTGCTGCCGTTCGGCTATCCATTCTGTTCGCATGGGATTCCTCTGGGTTGCGGATTACGGGTGTCGGGTGGTGGGTGCCGGCATGGAGCGCCAGCACCCATTCGCCTACTTCTTCGCCTACTTCTTCTTTTTGGGCTTCTTGACTTCTTTGTTGCCTTTATCCCTGCTTTTAGCCATATCCGCAATTATACCCGCTAACGGACCCGATGCAATCCATCATCGTCGTCGTCCCAGGCGTCCGGGTCGGCGGCATGCAGCAAAATGAACTTCTGCAGTTCGCTGGTTGAGGCCGTCAGGACGATCTGCTGCCCCTCTCCCATGGTGGATTCCGGCGCGATTCCGGCGTCCATCGTCTGTTTCAGCCAGGTTTCGTCAATCGAAGACACGTACAATTGGCCGCCCTGCATGCGGATCTTGCCAAACAAGTGGCCGGGAACGCCGACCTCCGGATCGGACTTGGAGGCTACGTCCACGAACTCGTACTCGTTCAGGCGCAGCAAATGGACGGTGTATTTCGACCCTTGCGCGGAGTCGACTTCGTACCCATCCTCCGACTTCTTCACTTGCCAGACCTCGCCGTCGCTGGATGCCCAAGTGCCTTCCAGCGGCAGGTCGGAGACCAGATTCCGGCTGGTATAAAGCGGGTGTATGGCGACCGCGGGAGCGCAGCCCGTCATCGCCGCCACGCCCGCCAGTGCCGCTAACAATAGTGTGAATCGCATGTTGAAACTCCTTTCACTACGGGATAGCGACATCCGTGGACGAGAATTGCAGTTGGCGCAAAAAGCGGGGCTTAAGCCCCGCGCCGGCTAAAGCCCGCCCTCCAGCGGTTTAGCGCCATCTTAAGCGGCGCGTAACGCGCGGCGGCGGCCATCAGGATCAGCCCGGCAAGCAGCAGGCCAATCGGCCACCAGGCATGCCCTTTGAAGAAATCCTGCTGCAGCCGCACCAGGCCGATAGCCAGGAACAGCATGCCGCTGGCGAAGAAATTCTTCATCTGTTTCGGAATGCTGCCGAGCACGAAGGCGCAAGCCACCACCGGCAGCAGCACCTCCAGCAGGCGCGCTTCCAGGCGCATCCCCGCGTTGGCCGGCGCGCCCTCCCAACGGTCCGATGCAGCCAAGCCCAGCAGCAGCAGCGAGGTCATCACGTGGCCGGGAATCGCGAAGCGGAACGATTTGGCCACCATGCGCATCTGCGGCGACAAGACGCGCTCGCAGGCGATCTGCAGCGCGAAGTAGATGCCCGCGTTGATCACGAAGAGATATTCGATCTGGCCGCGGGTCCACGGCGCCACGCTCTTCAGCCAGTTGGCGTAAGGCTCGTGATAGGTGGCCACGCCCGTCAGCGCCGCCAGCGTGAAGACCACGGCGATGGGATAGAAATAGCGCGAATCGTTGGCCAGGCGCAGATGCTCCAACGCCAGCGCGATGGCGAAGAAGAGCGCCGCGCAGGGCAGCAGATAGAAGTACGGCCGGCCGGGGTCTTTGTCAATCCAGTCCAGCATGCCCAGGCGCAACAGGCAGGCCAGGCACCACAGCGCGGCCATCACGGCGAACACCAGCGCGAACACGGAAGCGCGCGTGAAGCGCCGCAGCCAATAATACACCGGCAGCGAGAGCAGGATCGACCACCACAATTGCGCGTTGGTGGTCATCTTGAAGCTTTCGAAGTTCGAGAAAAGCTCCAATTTCTTGCGGCCCTGCGTGAAACCGCCGAACGCGCCATATTCGCCCATCGCGACCAGCAGGGCGATAGGCAGCAGCAGACAGAAGGCCAGCAGAAAGGCTACGGCGGTGCGGCGCTGATCCAGCTTCCAGGAGCGAATGCCGATCCAGGCAGTTGGCGCCGTGGCGCAGGCGGCCACCAGCACGGCCGGTGTGCCGCTCAGCCCCGCGTACCGGAACAAGACGAGCAGCGCCGCGCCCACCACCAGAATCCACGCGCCCAGGTACAAACAGACCTGCGGCAGCGACAGCCGGCGGACTTCCATGATCCACGCGTCTTCGCGCTCCACCAGCCGGTCGTAACATTTGCGGAACGCGTCGTATTCCGAATCGGAAAGAATCTGGTCCTGCTTCCAGCCGTCTAACTCGCGCAAGTGTTGCGCGATCTTGCCGGTCATCAGGCGCGCATAGGCGGCGGGCGCGGCCAGCACGTCGTCTCCGGCCAGGAAACGCTCCAGGTCGGCCGCCATTTCGTAGGCCGAGTTGTAGCGGCCGGCGGGCGATTTTTCGAGCGCCTTCATACAGACGTTTTGCAGATCGCCGGGGATCTCGGCGTTAATGCGCCGCGGCAGCACGGGATCTTGCTCGCAGATGGACTGCACCTGATCGCGCAGCGTCTCGGCGCGAAAGGGCAAGGCGCCGGTGAGCAGTTCGTAGCAAATGACGCCCAGCGAGAACACGTCGCTCCGCGCATCGAGCGGCGCATCGGCGCGGGCCTGTTCCGGGGAAAAGTAATCCGGCGTGCCCATGATTTCACCGTGCAGCGTGAGGCGCGCCTCATTCCCGGAGAGGTGCAGCGCCAGGCCGAAATCCAGCAGCTTGGGCTCCAGGTCGGGGCCAACCAAAATGTTGCCCGGCTTCAAGTCGCGGTGGATCACCTGCCGCTCGTTCAGGTAGCCTACGGCCAGCGCCACCTTGCGCATCAACTCCACTTTTTGGCGCAGCATAAGCGGCTGCGCGGCGGTGGAGAGCGCGGCGCCTTCCACGTATTCCATGACGAAGTGGGGCGGCTCGCCATCCGGGCCGAGCGAGTAAATGCGCGCGATGTTGGGGTGCGTGACTTGCGCCATGGCGCGGGCTTCGTGCATGAAGCGCGCGCGCAGAACCGGGTGATCGGCGTAGCGCGCGTTCAGCGTTTTGATGGCCACTTTGCGGCCGAGCCGTTCGTCCATGGCCAGAAATACGCGCCCCATGCCGCCCGATCCGATCTCGTCCAGGATCGTGTAGCCGGAGAGTTTCGCGGGATGGCCGGCCGATTGCAGCGGCGGCTCGGGCAAGCCGACGGCGCGATCGATTTCGGCCAGGGTCTCAAGCTGGGGGCGCAGTTCGCCGGCGATCTCCGGATGCTCGCGGCAGAAGCCTTCGATGGCGGGAGACTCGTCGCGCGCCTGGCGGTCGAGGAAATCGGCCAGCGCTTGCGCGAGCAGCTCTTCCTTATCCGGCGCGGACGGCATTACGGCTCACCCGCCAGCGCGCGAAAGCGCTTCAGCGCACGGTGTAGCAGCAGCGCCACGGCTTCGCGCGTCTTGCCCATGCGCGCGGCGATCTCCGCTGTGGTGAGCCCTTCGACTTTGGCCAGCAGGATCGCCTCGCGGTAATCCGGCGGCAGCGCTTCCAACCGCTCGAAGAGAGCCGCGACGGCCTCTTTCTCCGACAGCAGCAGCGTGGGAGTCTTGGCGTCCAGCGGGTCGGGGCCTTGCGGATTGCTGGCCGAGCGGAGGCGAACCACATCGCCGGGGTTGCGCTTCTGGCGGCTCTGAAAACGCGCGGTGTCCAGCACTACATGACCGGCGATAGCCGCCAGCCAGTTCCAGAAACTGCCCGGCGCTTCATAGTGGAAGCGCGCGATATCGCGGAACGCCTGCAAGAAAGTCTCTTGCAACAGGTCGTCCACCTCGACCGCGGCGAGCAACTCCGGACCCGCCTTGTAACGCAGCAGGGCGGCCAGCCGGCGGCGGTATTTCGCGAAGAGCGCGGCGAATGCGTCGTCGTCTCCGCCTTTCACCTTTTCGACGGCGCCGAAACTGGTGGTGGGCGTCATTCAGCTCACTCCAGTATAGACGGAGGAGGACAGGCCTCCCGGCCGCCGCTGTGGGGCAGGCTCGAAGCCTGCGCGGGCCTCGCAGGCCCGCTCTTGGTGGGACAGGCTTTAGCCTGTGTACCGGCGAGCTTCGCTCGCCTGTGTCGGCAGGAGTGCCGACACGGCACGGTGAGAGCGTGCGCCACGTGGGCTACCGACTCAAATGGCCAATATCGAGAGACGGGCTGAAGATGTCCGCCGAGCTACCGATCTTCGTGAGCCAATTGCGGGTCGGACGGGTGCTGCCCGCTGATCTGGCGCTCCAATTCGTCGCGCGTGGCTTGCCGCAGGCGGGCGGCTTCGTCGAACTGGGACTTGGCTTCCCGGCGGCGGCCTTGAGCGAAAAGGATCTGTCCGCGCAGATAGTACACGCTGGCGCTCTGCGGGTCGATCGCGCCGGCGGCCCGCAGCAACTCGAGCGCCGCGGCATAGTTGCCCTGCTGCTTGTAGATTTTCGCCAGCCCGTAATCGGAAGCGCCCTGTCCGGAATCCAAGCGTAGCGCCTCTTTGAAGTAGCGCTCGGCTTCCGGAACCTGATTGAGGGCGTAACACACCGCGCCGAGCGCGTCGTAGTTGTATGCCACGTCCGGCTCGATGGCGGCGTCTTGCAGAAACTCCCGCTTGGCTGCCTCGAGTTCGTTCTGGCGCCGATAGACCGTGCCCAGGAAGTAGTGCACAAAGGGCAGTTTGGGATCGAGGTGGGCGGCCTGCGAAAACTCATCCAATGCGTCACGGTACAACTCGCGGGCCACGTGCGCCTTGCCCACGATCAAATGGAACTCGGCGGAATTCCGGCCCACTTCGATCAGGCGCGTAGTAGCGCGCTGGTCGAGTTCGGCGCGCCCAGCCTTATTGGCCGCGATCGACACGACGTACAAGTAATTCAGATTTCCGGACTCGCGCGGCCACAACGGTTCGAGCGCCTGCGCCGCATCCGCGTAGCGTTCCGTGAAGAAATAGCAGAGTCCCAGCAGGTAACGCGCCTGTGTGGATTCCGGCTGATCGCGCACCACCGATTCGAAGGGCTGAATCGCGCGCCGGTAATCGGCCTGCCGGTAATAGACCAACCCGATGTTCAACCGGATGCCGGGCATAGTGGGCGCGAGCCGCTCGGCGGCCTGCAACTCCGACAGGGCCGCCTTCCAATCTTTGCGGCGCATTTGTACGACGGCCAGATTGCCGTGCGCGCCCACGTTATCCGGCTCGGCCGCCAGCACCGCGCGGAAGTCTTTTTCAGCGGCCGCGAGATCGCCGGTGTCCATGGCGTGCTGCCCGCGTTCGAAGATCTGCCGCGTATCCGTCGCCGCAGCCGGAATTAACCACGGATGGACACAGATGCACACAGCTAAGATGTGAATCTGCCAGCGCCTAGCACCCACCAGCCCGCACCTCTTTCGGCGCCATGCTCCAGAGCCGGTCCCACGAATGTTCCTTGTCCCACATGGGGGTCGGCTCGAAGAAGCCCGAATCCGGCGCCAGGTGTTGGCGCACCACGTCGTCGTTGAGCGTGACGCCGAGGCCGGGTTTGTCCGGCACCGTGATGAAACCTTTGTCGATGATGGGTTTCTCGATGCCCTCGACGAGGTCCTGCCACCAGGGCACATCCAGCGAATGATTCTCGCAGGCCAGGAAGTTCTCGGTGGCCGCCGCGCAGTGCACGCTGGCCAGCGCGCCGATCGGCAGGCCCGCATAGTGCATGGCCATCGGCACGCCATATTCCATCGCCGCATCGCCGATTTTATGCGTCTCAAGAATGCCGCCCGACGTCGAGATGTCCGGATGAATCTTGCTCACCGCGTGCTTGGCGCACAGATTGATGAACGGTTCTTTCAAGTAGATATCTTCGCCGGTGAGGATCGGGGTGGGGCTTTCCATGGTGATGCGCTGCAGGAGGTCGGTGTATTGCCACGGAATCACGTCCTCCATCCACGAGAGGTTGTATTTCTCGTAAGCCTTTCCCAAGCGGATGATGGAAGGCACGCCGATGTGGCCCAAGTGATCCATGGAAAGTGGAATCTCCATGCCCACGGCCTCGCGCGCAGCCGCCACGTATTCGCAAAGCTTCTCGATTCCCTTATCGGTTACCTCGGTTGCCGTAAACAGATGCGGCAACTGACTCCGCTCCCAAGGAGTCTCTCCGGAAGGCATGGTGACGGTACCGGGAATGTTGGCGACCATGTTGATGCCCAGGTCCATTTTCAGCCAAGTCAAGCCCATCTCTTCCTTGCGAATCTTGAGGCGCTTGGCGTACTCCATAACATCCGGGGATTCTTCGGTATCCGCGTAGATGCGAACTTTATCGCGGAATTTGCCGCCCAACATCTGGTAGATGGGCACGCCATAAACCTTGCCCGCGATATCCCAGAGCGCCTCCTCGACGGCCGCCACACCGCCCGCCTGCCGCGCGTGTCCGCCGAACTGTTTGATCTTCTCGAATATGTAGGTAATGCGGAGCGGATTCTCGCCCACCACGCGGCTCTTCAGAAACAGCGCGTAGGTGGCGCTGGCCCCGTCGCGGACTTCGCCGAGTCCGTAGACGCCCTGGTTGGTATCCAGCCGGATGATGGTGCAAGGGCTGGGACCGGGCTTGCGCACGGTGGCCACCCGCAGGTCGGTAATCTTCAAAGTGGAAGGGCTGGAGTGGGTGTTGACGTTTTGGAAGGGCGGGTCGGGGGCGGCGTTAGCGCGCGCGCCCAGCATCGCTCCACCCAACAGGGCGGCGGATGTTTTGAGCATCCCGCGGCGGCCGATGCGGGGCCGATCGTGGTTCGGCATGTTTGGTGGTCTCCTACAGACCCACCATTATAGTGCGCGTCGCGGACCGGTTTATCCGATCGCTGCGGGTGTGGCTGCCGGCTACATGGCCTTGCGCCGGGTGAGCACAATCGATTGCGCTCCACCTGTGGGACGTGTCGTCATCTAGGCGCGTCGCTGAGTGGGATCGCGTTTTGTGCGACCCCGCGTCGTAGGCCAAGGAGGCCGCGCCTTTTGAAACACACCACAAAGGACATCTTTGATATGGTGAGTGCGGAGGCGTACAATGGAGGCTTACGATTCCATCGTGGAGGTGTACGTGCTTGACGAGCCGCTGACGGATGACGCCGAGGTGCTTGGTCAGATCATTTCGTCGCTGAAAAAAGTGGGGCCCGATGCACGGAGGAGGATCTATCAGACCATCGGCACGTTCTTCCAACTGGAGTCATCGCCTTCCAACGTGCCATCCACGCAAGCTGATCTGCGAGCCGGGCATACCGCTACCGAAGCCCGGCACCCCCCGTCAACCCAGCCCACATTCTCCGGGGACCGCGCACCAACGCCGAAGCAATTCCTAAACGAGAAACAGCCGCGCACGGACGTTGAGCGCGTCGCCTGTCTAGCCTTCTACCTGACCCACTATCGCGACACACTTGAATTTACCACGCTCGATATCAGCAAGATCAACACCGAGGCGGCGCAGCGAAAACTCGCAAATGCTACTGTGGCGGTCAACAATGCCTCGCAATACGGTTATCTGGCTCCGGCCGGCAGCGGAATGAAGCAGATCAGCGCTGCTGGAGAGCGTTACGTTCAAGCTCTTCCGGACTACGACGCCGCCAAAGCCCTGCTGGCGTCCGCGCGGCCCCGATGGAAATCGAAGAGAAGCACCAACTCAAAACAGTGACTAGGCACTGGAGATTCTGTTAAAATGGCATCAGTAGCGGTCAGGAGGCGGCATCATTCGAAGCGGATCGCAATATTCAATCATAAGGGCGGTGTTGGAAAGACTACCTTGACATTGAACATTGCTGCCGCTGTTGCATCGCTCGGCAAGCAAGTCCTTCTTGTCGATTCGGATCCGCAGTGCAATCTCACCTCCTACTTGCTCGAAGATGGGGTTGTCGACAACCTCCTTGATCAGTCGGACGGGCCCAATGGAGAAACCCTATGGTCAGCAGTGAAACCAATCGTTGAGGCTTCGGGCGATGTGGAGATCATTGCACCAAAAGAGCTGAGCATTGAAAATCTCTATCTCCTGCCTGGCGATATCCGCCTCAGCGACTTCGAATCCGAGCTTAATCAACTTTGGGCTGATTGCATCCAAAGGAAAGTCAAGGGCTTTCGGGGCACTTCGGCCCTGAGCGCAGTTGTCAATGATGTTGCAGAGGCCTTCGCAATCGATTTCGTGTTCTTTGACTCCGGTCCTAATATCGGGCCGCTCAACCGTAGCATCTTGCTGGATTGCGATTATCTGATCATCCCGGCCGCCTGCGACGTTTTCTCGGTGCGCGCCCTTAAGACGCTCGGTCACACTCTCGCAACATGGATTCAGGATTGGCAAACAATCCTGGCGCTTGCGCCGGATCAGGTATACGCGATACCCGGACGTCCGACCGTAATGGGCTATATACCCCAGCGCTTTCGCGTCTATCGCGGCAGTCCGGCTGGAGTGCAGTCTAAGTATATGTATCAGATTGAGCGGCATGTCAAGAGCGATATTGTGGAAGTCTTGCGGAAGATTGATCCGGCCCTCGCCGATACCGCACCGTCCCAACTGCTCATTGGTGAAGTAAAGGACTTCAGCACTCTTGTTACCTACTCACAGGAGCAGGGTGTTCCGATTAATGAGGTCAACGCGGGCACTCCTGGCCAGCGAGCGGAAGCGGAGACAATTTTTGCAAGCATTGCCCGCAGGATCGTACAGCGAAGTGCACGGAGAAAGGCCGATGAAAGCGCCCGCACTTAGCCAGCAGGACCGCGCCTTTATTGAAGACCTCGTCCTGCACGCCAAATCCAGCGAAAAAGTATTCGAGACTTTATTGCACAATCTATTCAATACTTTCTCGTCTGACGATGAACTAATGAAGTATGTGCATTCGATGAAGTGGAGGATCAAAAATGCCGACCATCTTCGGGACAAGCTGATTCGTAAGTGGCACGAGGCGAGCGCACGTGGCAAGGAGTTCACGATAAACAAGAACAACCTGTTCGTGAAGGTCAACGATTTGGCTGGTTTTAGAATCCTACATTTGTATACCAGGCAATTCCAACGTATTGACGCCTGTCTCCAGCGGATCTTTGCCGAGCAGATGTACCGCGTTGTCGAGGGGCCCTCCGCCAGAACCTGGGACGACGAGTCGCGCGAGTACTTTCGGAGCATAAACACGCGCTTCGTCAAAAGCTCAACGTTGTACACGAGCGTGCATTACGTCGTTGCACCGAACCAGAGGACCAAGTACACTTGCGAAATCCAGGTGCGCACACTTGCCGAGGAGTTGTGGGGCGAGGTGGACCACACCCTGAACTATCCCCACGTCTCAAAAAGCCTTTCCTGTAGGGAACAGATAAAGGTGCTAGCCCGGGTGACGTCCAGCTGTACGAGACTGGTGGATTCGATATTCCTCTCCCATAACGAGCATAAGGCGACCGAGCCGAAAAAGCCGAGGCGAAAGGCTCGGGCGTAGTGGCGTCCAGATGAGTTGCACGTTCTCGCGGAAGCTCCGCGAACAGTTCGGGAACGCCCTCGGCAAACGAAACGATCACAGATCGTTACGCCGCTTGATTTCGTCCCAATACTGTGTGCAGTAAAGGGTGCCTCGGTGGGGCAGACGATCGGTTTACGTCGTCTGCCGGCGCTCTCGAGGCGGCAGACCACGAAAGACGATGCTCTGCCCCCCAAACTGAACAGTATGGACCTAGCGGCGCGCTCCTGGTTGGGTGGTTAGCACTACAGCATTGGCCGGATACAACAAAGCCCGCCCCGCATGTTTTATCCACAAACTATCCAAAGCGGGTGTCTTGCAACTGTAACAAAATACGCGCCGACAATCTTGAGGAAAACTGCCGCGCGACGCCAAAATTCATTTGACTGTAACGATGTTTGGAGCGAACATGGCACTTGGTTCCAAGAGGTTCGAGGAACAGCGAGCCGAACGGAAGCGAAGCGAGCCTGGAACGTTGATCCGCAGCCGAAACTATTCCAATAGGGCGGGCGGTGGGGAGCGAAGGGTTATCGGACGCATTCGGGAGGTGAGCCTCTCGATCAGTGGCTGGGTTGAGGCTTTGATCCGGAGGGGCACAAAAGCCCTGAAGGGGAGCGGAGATCCGGGGGCTGATCGAGATTGCGGAGCAGGAGCCGAGAGACGGGTTTGCGGTGGCGATCTCGCCCGAACCGGGGCTAACCGGAGAGAGCGAAGGAGCCGCAAGCCGAACGGGCTCGGTGAAAGTTCGGCAACGCATCGAAGCGGCAGGCCGGGAACTTCGATCCCGGAGCGGCGGTCTGGAAACGGGCAGTCGTTACGGGGGAGCGAAAGGCCGTCACGAGATGCAGGTTCCAGCCGGAGCGCACGCAGGCGACCTCCAAGGCGTTAATCCGTTGCCTCCAAAAGGGGTGGCGGGGAGCCGAGGAGAAATCGCCGGTCATCCGGCTGCACAGCTCTGAGCCGTGCATGCCGGCGTCGGGTCAGGCTGAGCTTCGGATCACTTGGAACCATTTTTTTTGCCCGCCCGTCGGTGGCCTGCCTTGCCGAGCAGCCCCGTTCTATTCCGATGTGCCAGTTTGCGCGGCGTGGGTTCCGAGACCGCGGCTGCGGGCGCATCCGCATGCGTTAACAGTTAACTGGCGCGAAGCTGGTAGAGCAATGCTCGTCGCGGCGATTTCCTGGCGTACGCTCCTTCCGGAAACAGTCAGAAAAGGTTCGGCTTGGCTACTGGGTGTGTAGGTTGTACTTATGCCGACAATAGGGTGCTCCGAGCCAAACGCTCGGAACCCGAGCCCCCAGTGGTCCCAGTCGGAGTACGGGAAAGTGTCGGGCGGCATAAATCCCAGGTGTACTCGCCCCTCCCATTGCTGGTCGCCCATTACAAGCATCGGCTTATCTGCTTGATCGAGGTTGACGACGATTCGCTTCTTTGCGTCGCGTCCGCCCATTACGAGGAACGGTCGGCCGTCGGCAAAAACGCCAATATCGACACCGACAACATCCCGTTTGTAAAGGAAGCTCATGTGCGCTCCGCCGCGCGCCTCGATTTCCCATCTGGCGGCGGGGGTTCCGGACGCGTCGACGAGTTCGAACTTCGCCGCGCGGACCACCTTTGGTGGGGATGCCTGGACGGAGCTCTGGGACGCCAGAGCACCACCGAGGTTAACCCGCTGCGCATGCGGCGAGTATTCCGTAGAGGTTACTAGTTCTTATCATTGTCCCCACCAGGTAACGCTTGGCGGCGTGCTCGTGCAGTCGGTGGATAGCCAGGCGCTTATGTCCTCCGTGTCCTTGTTTGGGCTCGACAGGCCATACGCGCTGAAAGCCGAGAAAATCTCGGCGTCGCTCCAGTTGGTGTAGGCGAGTAATAGCTCGTGCAGCAGGACATTGCCCTGGTATGCCGAATTCGAGTTCGAGAAAAAATTAGCACCAAGCAGGTCGGGGATGGAGATCAGGCGCCGGTAAGCGTCGTAGGTGTACGATTCCGTGTTGTTGTTGGCGTCCTTCTCGGTGGCCATGGTACCGGCCGCGTTATAGGAGTAGCCCATCGCTTAGCAAGCTGCGGGTGGATTGCGAGCGGGGTCGCGCTCAGGGATATTGACGGCGCGTGGGAACGCCACGTGCGGGGCGGCGGCTGGTCGTGATTCCTTAGACCCGCGACACGTCCAGCCGGCGTCCCCAGGAGTGTGGCGCGGCACGCATGTGCGTGCGCCACGCCGCGTCACGCCCAACCCATGCGCGCGCGCAGCGCGGTGATATGCGCCACGTGATGATCGCCGTGCCAGGCATACAGCGCCAGGTTGCGGTCCAGCGTGACGGGGCCCAGTTCGGAGTGCAGAAACGTGCGCGCGAAATCCGCGGGCGTCATGGCGCGCAGCAGCAACTCCCAGCGGCGGTGCAGCGATTCGAGCAGCGCGAGCGAAACCTCGACAGGCGCCGTACGCGAATCGAAAAGCTCCGCCCAAGCCGCTTCATCGTATCCTTTCGCGCTGGGTGTGTCTTCCGTTAGCGCCAGACGGAACCGGCAGTAACTGTTGATATGGCTGTCCGGGACGTGATGGACCACTTGGCGGACGGTCCAGCCGCCGGGGCGATAGGGCGTGTCGAGCTGTTCGGGAGTTAAGCCTTCCACGGCGGCGCGCAGGCGCGCGGGCGTGGCTTCGATGCGGTCGATGAAGGCGCGGCGCTGTTCTTCGGTGCTCTCGCCGGTGTACGCGAAGGGGCCGATGGGGTAGCGTAAATCCGTCATGATACCCAGCCTATCAGAGACGCGCCGCGCGGTTTCGAGACGCGCTTGCGCGATCTCGCGGCCGGCCGCCCGCACCGCATCCAGCACCCCCGGCGGCGCGGTTTGCGGAGCGCCGCTGGCGAAGGGCGGATCGGGCGCGTACTGCATGGCAAGCTGGATTTGCTGGGCCATCGGATCGCCGCGGAGCAGGGAAACGAGGCACAGTGCGCCATCGATGCCGGCGGTTACGCCGGCGGCGCTCACGATCACCGCGCCCTCACGGTCGCGCCTGGGTAAATCGATGACGACGCGCTCATCGACGGGAATGGCGCCGAAGTATTCGAGCAGATGAAAAGCCGCCCAATGCGTGGTGGCGCGGACGCCCCTGAGCAACCCCGCGGCTCCGCAAATCAGTGCCCCGGTGCAGATCGAAAAAACGTATCGGGCGTGCGCCGATTGCCCGCGAAGGAACCGGAGGACCGCCTCGTCATCCATCAACTGCTCCTGTCCCCAGCCGCCGGGCACCACCAGCACATCCAGTTTGGGCGCATCGGCGAACGTCATTTCCGGCGTCAGAATTAAGCCTTTTATGTCGCGCACGGGCGTCTTCTCTTTCCAGAGCACATGGAACCGCGCGCCGGGAATGCGGGACAACACTTCGAACGGACCGGTGAAGTCCATCTGATCCATGCGGGGAAACACGATCGCGCCGATCTCGATAGGGTCCATACTAGAAGACAGTACCGCATGGCCGGGCTTCGATCGCGGTCCTGTGAGGCAGGACTCCAGCGGGTCCTGGAGCACCCGCGCAGACCTGGAGGTCCGCCCCACACGGGGCCGGGCTTGCATCGCGGCGCGCCATCGTGCAGAATGGCCTTGATGAAGATAAATAGATTGCACTACCCGATTCTGTTCGGCGCTATCGCGTGCGTTGCCGTGCTGGCGCCCGCCCAGGCCGCCACGGGCACAATTTCCGCGTTGCCGAACCCCTGCCACGTCGAGCCGGGTGCGCACACCTGTAGGACGCACGTGGCCTGGTCGACACAGGGCGCGCGCGGTGTGCGCGTCTACGTGCGGGCGGAAGGAAGGAGCGCCAGTCCGGAGAAGGAGTTCGCGAAAGAACCGGCTTGCGACAGATGCGACGCGGATTGGATCGAATTGGGTACCTCTTACATTTTCACGCTCGTGGATTTCTCGGAGGGCAGAAGGGGCGAGGTTCTCGGAAACATCAGCGTGACGGCGGTGGAGGGCCGGGGCGACCGCGCGGAAGGTATCTCAGGCGTCATTCGGGCAGAGCCGAATCCGTGCCGCATCGAGCCGGGCAGAGGCGATTGCTACACCTACATAAGCTGGTCGTCTACGGGCGAGCATGCGCGGGTTTATGTAAGAGCCGAAGGAGAAAAGTCCAGCGGGGAAAAGGAATTTGGCACGGGCCGCGTTGGCGACAGGGTTGGGGCGAGTTGGATCGAACCCAGGACTCGCTATATCTTCACGCTGGTGGATTGGTCAGCCGGAAGCCGCGGTCAACCGTTGGCTTCCGTAGAGGTCACCGCGATCCGGTGAGCGATCGCCGGCTCACGCGCGCGGCTCGGCAGGCGAAACCGCCTGCCCCACCGATTGTTTCATAGCATGGCTAAGAAAATCGCAATCGTGGAAGACGAGGCGGAGCTTGCCACGTTGCTGGACTACAATCTGACCCGCGGCGGCTACCAGGCCTACGTGCTCTCCGGCAACAAGGGGGCGCTCAAGGATCTGGAAGCCTGGAAACCCGACCTGATCGTGCTGGACGTGATGCTGCCGGGCGACGACGGGTTCGAGCTTTGCCGCCAGATTCGCCAGTCGCCCACGCTGGCGCGCACGCCCGTGCTCTTTCTCACCGCCCGCTCCGACGAAGTCGACCGGGTGTTGGGACTGGAGATCGGCGGCGACGACTACATGACCAAGCCGTTTAGCCCGCGCGAGCTGGTGGCGCGGGTGAAGGCGCATCTGCGCCGCGCCGAACGCGACGAAGAAGAGAATACGGCGGTGGAGACCGGACCGTTTAGGCTGGACCGCGGCGCGCACCGCGTTTTTCTGCGCGAGCGCGAACTGGACCTGACGTCCACCGAGTACAAGCTGCTGGAGTTCTTCTTGACGCACGCGGGCCGCGCCTACAGCCGCGATCAGCTTCTGGAGGAGGTTTGGGGCCAGCAGCGTTTCGTCACGCCGCGCACGGTGGATGTGCACATCCGGCGCTTGCGGGAACACATCGAAGCCGAGCCCGACAATCCGCGGTATTTGACCACCGTTCGCGGATTTGGGTACCGGTTCGAGGAACTCGCGTAAAGCGCGCGCCACCAGAACTTCATGCTTCCGTAACGTCCCGTTAACCATCCGTTGTTTACGCTAAGGGGGACGCATGAAAAAGATCCTCCTGATCGAAGACGACACCGATCTGTTCGCCCTGTTGAAGTACAACCTGGAGAAGGAAGGGTTTGCGCTCACCGGCTCCCAAACCGGCAAAGGCGCGGTGGATCTTTGCCGCCAGGTGCGGCCCGATCTGATCCTGCTGGACATTATGCTGCCGGATTACGACGGCCTGGAGATCTGCAAAACCGTACGGAAAGACCCGGACCTGCTTGCGACGCCCATCATCTTCCTGACCGCGCGGGCGTCGGAGACGGACCGTATCGTGGGCCTGGAACTGGGTGCCAACGATTACGTGGTGAAGCCCTTCTTCGTGCGCGAGCTGATCGCCCGCATCAAGCTGCAGTTCCGCAACCATGCCGCCCCGGCGCGCGTGTTGGATGCGGGCGGCGTGCAACTGGACCGCAGCAGTTGCCAGGCGCGGCTGAAAGGAACGCTGCTCAACCTCACCGCCACGGAGTTCCGCCTGCTTGAATTCCTGATGAGCCGTCCGGGGGTGGTCTTCAGCCGCGAACAACTGTTGAACGCCGTGTGGGGGCAGGATCGCGCCATCACCGACCGCGCCGTGGACGTTTATGTGCTGCGGTTGCGGCAGAAGATCGAGACCGACCCGACCAACCCCGGGCTGATTCACTCGGTGCGGGGATTCGGGTACACGTTCGAGCCGCGCGCCTCCAACGCCAGTTCCGCGGCATGATGCGCGGCGGTGAATTCCTGTACAATAGAGTCGAAAGGAGACCGCATGGGAACCACTGGCACGTTTCTTGCCCTCGTGGGGTCCTTTGGCACGCAGGAGATTCTTCTGTGCGCCATTGTGGCGCTCATTCTATTTGGCGGCAAGAAGATCCCGGAACTGGCCAAGGGCTTGGGCGCGGGAATCCGCAACTTCAAAGACGCCATGAAGGGCGACAACGACGAGAAGAAGCAGTAAGCTTCCGGAGGCTGCCCGCAAGTTGGGCGGATCTCATCAGGCTCCAAGAAGGCTCCGGATATCTCGATTCAAAAAAGAATCCCCGCGGGCACGCATTGAGGCTCGCGGGGATTCTTGGCGATCGGACCTGACGGCCCGGGCCTACTTCTTTTTGGGTGGGACGATGGCGTCCTTGGCGGCTTTCGCCACGCGGAACTTCACCACCTTCTTGGCCGGGATCTTGATCGACTCGCCAGTCGCGGGATTGCGGCCCACGCGCGCTTTACGGTCCTGGCGCACCAGGCGCCCGATGCCGGGCAGCACGAACACCCCGTTCTTCTTCACTTCCGCAATCGCCAGACTGGAAAGCGAATCCAGGAATTGGCGGGCTACTTTGTTGTTTACTTCGCAACTCTCGGCGATGCCTCTCACCAGTTGCGTCTGCGTCATACGTTGACTTGCCATAGATCTCCTTTGGTTCTCACCATCGATTCAAAGTCGAGGGCCGCCGAAAACGAAGGCCCCCCCCCCAAACGCCATCCATCGAAATTAAGGCGCCGGCCGCGCGCCCGTGATCGGCGGCGGCCTCTATTACGTTATCAATAATAAGGGATGGCGAAAGTCGATGTAAAGAGAAAATACGTGCGAAAGGGCCTGTTTCCGGGCTTTTTTTTGAGAACAAGCCGCGCAATGCCCGTCAAACGGCCTTTTTGACGGGGTTCTCGGCGCCGACGGCCACCGCTGCCGCCTTGCGAGGCTGTTCCTGCAGGTTGTCGAGGCCCAGTACTTTGCGCAATTCGGCGTCCAGATTCCGGCACATGTCGGGGTGCTCCCGCAGGAATTGGCGGGCGTTGTCGCGCCCCTGGCCGATGCGCTCCGCATGATAGCTAAACCAGGAGCCGCTCTTTTCCACCAGGTTGTGCGTAGCGCCCAGATCCAGCAGATCGCCCTCGCGCGAGATCCCTTCGCCATAAAGGATGTCGAACTCCGCTTCGCGAAACGGCGGCGCGAGCTTGTTCTTGACTACCTTGGCGCGGGTGCGGTTGCCAATTACGCTGTCGCCGTCCTTGATGGCGGCGATGCGCCGGATATCCACGCGCACCGAACAATAGAACTTAAGCGCGCGCCCGCCGGTGGTGGTTTCGGGGCTGCCGAACATCACGCCGATCTTCTCGCGGATTTGGTTGATGAAGACCATGCAAGTGCCGGTGCGGCTGACCACGCCGGTCAGTTTGCGCAGGGCCTGGGACATAAGGCGCGCGTGCAACCCCATGTGGCTGTCGCCCATCTCGCCTTCCAGTTCGGCCTTGGGAACCAGCGCCGCCACCGAATCGATCACCACCACATCGATGGCGCCGGAGCCGGTAAGCGCCGCGGCGATTTCGAGCGCCTGTTCGCCGTGGTCCGGCTGCGACACCAGCAGGTTGTCGACATCCACGCCCAGCTTGCGCGCATAGGCGGGGTCGAGGGCATGCTCCGCGTCGATGAAGGCGGCCACGCCGCCGGCCTTCTGCGCCTCGGCGATCAGGTGCAGCGTCAAGGTGGTCTTGCCGGAGGACTCCGGCCCGAAGATCTCCATCACGCGTCCGCGCGGGAAGCCGCCCACGCCCAGCGCGGCATCGAGTGAAATCGAGCCGCTGGAGATCACCGCCACCGGTATGATCGCGCCGGATCCCAGGCGCAGCACCGCGCCTTTACCGAATTGTTTGTCCAGTTGCGATAGGGTGACGTCGATCGCATGACGCCGTTCGCGTTCGTCCATGAGCTTCCTCCTTATTAGGAAGTAGTCTTGTGGCGAATGCGGGGAAGTTCTCTCCGTAAATTTTCCGGCGGCGCGGTGGAGCGGTTAAGCTACGGCGCGAATACGATTGCGGACGGGGCGCCCGGCAGCCGCACTGGGCCGCCCGCCTGGCCAGTCGCCAGATTCACAATCTCCAGGCCTGCCGCGGTCAAAACCCACGCTTCGGAACCGTCCGGCGTAATGGCGACGCTTAGCGGAGTCACTCCCACCGGGTCGGCGGCCAGTTGCTTCTGCGTCGCAAGACTCGCCACGAACAACAGGTTATTCCGCGCGTCCGTCACATAGGCCATCGTGCCATCCGGAGAAATCGCCAGCCCTTCCAGCACCCCGTTCGCCGGCGTCAGGTGGATGGTTGCGGCGATTGCATTGGTAGCTGTCGAGATCAGGACAACGCGGCCCAGGTTAGAAGTGCACGCCAGAGTGGATCCGTCGGGTGTTAGCGCTATGGCTCCCAAACCACCCGGAATGTTGACGACCGCAACGGGCTTGTACGTGGACGTGTCGATCGCCATAATCTCCCCTGGAGGAAGTAGCGTTCCCCCCTGCGGCTGCGAACCGCCGCCCGAAACGAACGTGACCGAGACATACAGGCGTGTGCCGTCCGGAGACGGAATCGCCTGGCCGATGTTTTCCAAGTTGGCCGCGGGAAGCGTGGCGATCCGGTTCATCGACGGCACGGCCAGAACGACGATCTCGGCCGGATTCGCGACGTAGAGCAGCGCCCCGCTGGGACTGAACGTAAGTCCGCCGGTGGGACCCACCGTGAACTTCAGTTGCCCGGTGGCCGGATTCAGCGTCAGGATGTCGCCGCCCGCCGCGAACTGGTACGAGGATGCCCAGACGGCTTTCCCGTTGGGCGGGATGGCCAGCGAATTAATTCCCACGCCGCCCACAGTGACGCCCGTCGTCTTCTGAGTCGAGACATCCACCGTGGCAATCGCGCTCTGGCTCGCGTTGAGGGCATAGAGACTCGTGCCATCGTGCGACACCGCAAAGCTACTCAATGGCCCGAGTTGGGTGACGGTGGCCACTGGCTTCTGCGTCGGAATCTTGAACTCGGATACGCTCCAGGCGCCGGTGGTGGAATAGTCCATCGAATAGAGCGTCTCGCCATCGGGCGAGATTGCAAGTTGGCTCGGCCGGTAGCTTATGGGCGCGTCGAATACGGTCGCGCCGGTGGAGATGTTCACGGCCAGAATCGCGGGTCCGAAGAATGAGACATAAGCCGTCGCGCTATCCGGCGAGGAAACGATGGCGCCGGGCATGATTGTGCCGGGGCTGGCCAGCGAAAACCGGTTCACGATGCCGGCCGATTTCGGATCGATGACCAGCAGCTCGTTGTTGGTGTCCGTCATGAGGATCAGCCCGCTCGGAGTGACGGTAAGCCACAGTGGGTATTCGTTCACCGGGATTTGCGCCGTCGGCGCCAGCGTGGCCGCGTCAACCACCTGGATATACTGATTCACCAGGCCCATCTCAAAATAGAGCTGACTTCCGTCGGGCGAAACGAGTAGGGGGCCGACGCTTTCATCGGCTGGGAGATTCAGCGAGTGCGTAACCACATATGTTGTGGTGTCCACGGCCATCAGCAGGGAATACGGATTGTCTTGCGGCGCGAAAACATACACCTGCGAGCCATTGGGGCTGATGGCCAGTTCCAAGGGCGGCTCGCCCGATACGCCGATGGGCACAGGCACGGTGGCCAGCACGGTGCCGGTGGCTGTCGAAATCGCCTGCAACTCACGCTTGTTGTCGACAGTGACGAACATCTTCGTTCCGTCCGGAGTGAGCGCGATGCCGTCGCCGCCGGAACCTGTCGCAATCGAGCGTGTCTGCGCCAGCGTGGATGTGCTGAAGACACCCGCCGTGGATGGAGCATTGCAGCAAATGCCGACGTATGCGGTGGGTGAGGATGCTTGGAGGTGAGCCGCGGTGCAAAGCAAAACCGCGGCGGTTAGGATTTGCGCGGCCATTCGGGTGCGTATGGACACGATTGAACCTCTTTTCTGTTCGGCAAAAACACCTGGCCGGGTCTTCCATTGTGGACTCCCCGGTCTTTTTTAGTATACGCTCCCGGCGCGATCTTGGTGCGCCGGGCGGGTGGCAATATTTACAAATCCTTAGGCGCTTTTGTGCGGCCCGGCACAGGCAGTCCAGGCGAAGCCGCTTTCGAAGGATCACGTATTTTACGTGTATACTGGAGACTGGATCGGACCGATGAAGCAAAATATCACACTGGCAATCGACCAGCGCCTTTTGAAGCGTGCGCGGTCCTTCGCGGCACAGCAAGGCACCAGTGTAAGCGCGATGCTGGCGACTGAGTTGCGCAGGCTTGTCGAAACTCAGGAAGCGTATGCGCACGCGAAGACCCGCGCTCTGGCCCAACTGGACTCGCCGTTCGGGCTTGGAGGCCGCGGCATCCAGACTCGCGAGGACCTGCATGACCGGCCCGGTCTTCGTTGATTCCAATATCTTGATTTACGCGCACGATCTCGATGCAGGCGCGAAGCAGATACGCGCCGCGGCTTGCCTCCGCGAACTTTGGGAGAGCGGCAGCGGACGGATGAGCACACAGGTGCTCCAGGAGTTCTGCGTCAACGTCACGCGCAGGATTGTCCGGCCGCTAAGTGGCGCAGCGGCACGGGAGGTCGTGCGGAACTACGCTTTTTGGGTTCAGTCTCCCATCACGCCCGCCACCGTGATCCGCGCATCGGAAATTAGCGAAGCCTGGAAGCTGTCCTTCTGGGACAGCATGATCCTTGCCGCCGCTGAACAAAGCGCCGCGACCGAGTTGCTGACGGAAGATTCTCAATCATGGGCAAATCATTGCTGGAATCCGAATCCGCAATCCGTTTATCCCCGATTGAACGATACGGCCGGCCGTTGGCCGCCTGCCAAGGCAGAGGATTCAGCGCACCTGAACTACACCATGACCTACGTACGACTTCGACGCTCTCGACGACCTGAAATGCATCACGCAGAGCCCCCTACGAGCGCGGTTCGAGGGTCCATGTGTGGAGGAACGCGACATGCTTGACGGGATCGCGCGCGGACGTGGGCTGGAAGTGAGCCAAAATGGAGTTCATCATCGTTTGAACGCGTCCTGCTCCCGCAAGCGTCCGATCGCGGTTTCTGGCCCTTCATCCTCCTCAATCCGGCGCAACTGCTCCTCGGTCCATTCCCCATTGCCCGGACGCTTGATCCACTTCAGAGGAAAAGCCAGGTTGGACAACTGGTATAGGGTCGGCTTTGAGGGTCCCGGCGCAAAGTACTCCCCCTCGTCCTCGGGCGACCGTATCTCACACTCATCGGGGTTGAGGACCTCTATCTTGTACCTGTTCGCAGCTATCAGTACGGAGCTCTCGGGCAAACGCTTCCAGTAGTAGATCGCGGCGAGAGGCAGGTGGCAGCGATGTATATTCGCCCGCTTGCCGCTAGCATCCATCGGCAAAGGTGGGAACTTCGTTCTCTTTCGTCGAAGGCCGAAAAGCGAGCGAATATAGTGAACGCGCAGATATTCGATATGGGTCAGAAACAAGTGGCCTACCCACCGCTGATAGACGGCCGGATAGACCAGCAGGCCCGTAAACGTCGCAGGGATAATGATCTTGGTCTCGTGTTTGAAAATTGTCTGAGCGGTACTCGAATTTACGACCTTAAACGAAGTCCGAAACTCCTCCCTGAGCTTATGGGACAATTCGAGTTTGGTGTTCGCCGAGAGCTTGTGTGGCGCGACGGCGGTTTCGCCCGCAACCGAACTGACGAACGAGTGAACGCTGCTGTTCTCGCGCAGCGAGGACTGGAGCGACTCTTCCGTATATGAAACCGTGTACTTGTACTCCACCGCATCGACGATCTCCTGCGTGGCGCCCTCATTGGAGTATTCCCGGAGTTTTTCCCCGTGCTCCGCATTGCCCTCGACCTGCTGATTCACAACCATAAAATGGCAGCGCGCGACAAAGAAGCCGGTGCGTCTTTCATCTAAGTGGTCCCATCCTGGCTCGCGAGTCAGGTCCACGGCGAATGGAATCGAAATATATGATTTCATATGAAATTGTGCCTGATTATCCGACATCTCGATCTTGGCATCGCGACTATTATACACCTTATGCCCTTTGCTGCGGTTTCCGTACGCCGTACTCCCACGTTGACGATCCTATCCGGGCGCTCCGAAGAGGGTCAGCGCGGAAGGGGTTGTAATAGCCGCATCTGCAAGTCGGACACCCAGGTCTTTTGGTACGCTTCAGAGCGTCTGTTGCTGAAGCCGCCCTTCCGGTCGGAGTTGCTGCCGACAGCCAGGGTTACTAAAGGCTCTCGCTAAGTTTGTTCGATCCGGTACTTGTTCCGTGCTCATGCGGATGGCTTCGAACTCCGTGGCCTTGGCCTGAATAGGAACAATAACCCGGTCTCGCTTCGTCGATTCTGCGCGCCTGCGAAAACAATCCACAAGGCTGCGTGGTTTGCATGGCGAGGAGTACTGACGGGTCGGAATGCCGCCTGCGCGGGAGCGCCGTGTCGCCTGATTTAACGCCTACCTTACCCGCTCCGCGATAGACTTCGCCTGCAAAAACAGCAGCATATAATCCGGCCCCCCGCCCTTGGAATCCGTCCCCGACATATTGAACCCGCCGAAGGGGTGCGCGCCGACCATGGCGCCGGTGCACTTGCGGTTCACATACAGGTTGCCCACAAAAAACTGCCGCCGCGCACGCTCGATATGCCCCGGCACGTTGGAAAAAATGGCGCCGGTCAGGCCGTATTGCGAATCGTTGGCCAACGCCATGGCGTGCTCGAAATCGCGCGCCTTGGTCACCGCCAACACCGGCCCAAAGATCTCTTCCTGGAAGATGCGCGCCTTGGAATCCACATCCGCGATCACCGTGGGCGGCACGAAATATCCCTGCGCGGGCGCCGCCACGTTCACCGGCAGCAGCCTGCCTTCCTGTTTGCCGGTTTCGATATATTGCAGAATCGTGCGCCGCGCGCCCTCGCTGATCACCGGCCCCATATAATTCTCGGTCTTTTCGGCCGCACCGACCGTGATCTTGGAAACGCGCGCCTGCAGCTTCTCCAGGAACGCATCGTATACCTTGGCGTCCACGATGGCGCGCGAACAGGCCGAGCATTTCTGGCCGGAGTATCCGAACGCCGAAACCGCCACGCCTTCCACGGCCTTGTCCAGATCGCAATCCGCGTCCACCACGATGGCGTCCTTGCCGCCCATTTCCGCGATGACGCGCTTGATCCAGATCTGGCCGGGCTGTGCCTTGGCCGCCAATTCGTTGATGTGCAGGCCCACATCGCGCGAGCCGGTGAAGGCCACAAAGCGGGTCTTGGGATGTTCCACGATGGTGTCGCCGACCGCCGCGCCGCTGCCGGTGAGCAGGCAGAACGACTTCTCCGGGAAGCCGGCTTCCAGCAGCACTTCGGCAAATTTGGCGGCGATGGTGGGCGTTTCGCTCGACGGCTTGACGATAGCCGTGTTGCCCGCCACCAGCGATGCGACGGTCATCCCCACCATGATCGCCAGAGGGAAGTTCCACGGCGGAATGACCACGCCCACGCCCAACGGCAGGTAGCGCAATTCGCCGCGCTCGCCGGGCAGTTGGACGGCCGGGGGCAGGGGACCGCTGAGCCGCTGCATTTCGCGCGCGTAGTACTCGCAGAAATCAACCGCTTCGGAGACATCCGCGTCCGCCTCCGGCCAGGTCTTGCCCGCCTCCAGGACCAGCCAGGCGTCGAATTCCAGCTTGCGGCGGCGGACGATCTCGCCCGCGCGCAGCAGCAGACGAATCCGCTCTTCCTCAGGCGTGGCGGACCACTCGGAAAAATAAGCGTATGCCGAATCCACGGCGCGGCGCGCCAGTTCGGCGCTGGCCCGATGGTGCACCCCGACTACCTCGCGCGGGTCCGAGGGGTTCACCGAGCGCAGCAAATCGCCGGTCTTTATGCGTTCGCCGCCGATCCGCAGATCGTACTCGCGGCCGAGCTGCGCGCGCACCTGGGCGAGCGCTTCGTCCATGGCCCGCCGGTTTGCGGGAGCGGAGGAATCGGTGTAGGGTTCGTTTTGAAATGCCGGCAGCTTTTCCATAGCTCCATGGTACCCAATGGCGGGATACGGGAGCTTTCCGGCTAGTAGGAAATGGCCGCGGACGCCGCGGTGCTCAATTCGCTGTTCCCCTGCACCCAGATTTCGTTGACGCTGCTCATGGGCGCGGTCACCAAAGCGGCCGTTGTCAGGGCGATTAAGGCCAGCAATAGAACGTATTCGGTAAGATCCTGGCCTTCATCACCGCGCCATAATTTCCGCCAATGCGACATTCGGTCTCCGGTCGTTCGTCTGCTATACGCAACAATACAGGACCGGGCCGTCCAAAGCTACACCGAAATCGGTTAATGCATAGGAGATAACCGAAGGTAATCGGCTGGAAGCCGAATGCTGAAAGCCGATTGCCGATTGCTGAATGCCGGCTGCTGAAAGCCGAGTAACTAGTGTGCTATTCTCAAATCGCAGCCGCTTATGCGTCTCCGTACCGCCCTTGGCGTGGGTTTCCTGGGATTGGCCGCCTGGGGCCTTCTGCGGGCACAGGCGCCCTGGAAGGAATACCCCGCCCTCGAATACGAGAACTTCGAAATTCCCACGGATTGGAACCAGAAGACCGAGTGGACCCGCGCGCGGCTGCGCTATCCGGACGTTTATGGTTATCCGTTTGTGGACCTCACCATGCGGAACGGCAAGCCGTTTCCGGGTTACTGGACCATGGACTATCCGCGCTCAGACCGTCATCTGATGGCCGGTATTCGCCGGCTCACCCGCATCGAGACGCGCTCCGTGGAGCAGGTGGTGAGCCTGGATGGTGCGGGCGAGGTCTATAACTGGCCCACGCTCTACGCGGTGGAAGTGGGGCACTGGCGCTTGCCCGACGATCAGGCGGCCCTGCTTCGCGAGTTCCTGCTGCGCGGCGGCTTCCTGATGGTGGACGATTTCCACGGCACCGAAGAGTGGAACGTCTTCCTGCACAGCATCAGGAAGGTATTTCCCGACCGGCCCATCGTGGAGATCCCCAATAGCGATCCGATCTTTCATACGGTCTACGATCTGGACGAACGGTTTCAGGTGCCCGGCGCGCAGTTCTTCGACACCGGAAAAACATATGAGCAGGACGGGTACCAGCCGCGCTGGCGCGCCATATACGACGACAAGGGCCGCGTGATGGTGGCGATCTGCCACAACATGGACCTGGGCGACGCCTGGGAATGGTCGGACGACGCACGGTATCGCGAGAAGTGGGCCTCGCTGGCGTACCGCGTCGCGGTGGACTATTTTGTCTACGATCTGACCCACTAACTTGAGACCGATCGCATTAGTTATCGCGGTTGTCACTCTCTCTACCGGACTCGCGGCCGAACTCGCCGCGGAGGACGCCCGCGAAATCGTCCGTAAGTCGGTGGATCTGGATCAGGCGAACTGGCTGCGCATGAAGGACTTTACCTGGGTCGCGCATTCCACGGAGCGGCACTTCGATTCCGATGGCAAAGTGAAATCCACCGAACGGAGCGCCTGGGAAACCGTGATGCTGGATGGCGAGCCATATCGGCGCACGCTGGAGCGCAACGGCCAGGCGCTCGCGCCCGCCGAACAGAAGAAGCAACAGGAAAAGCTCGATAAGAGCGCCGCCAGGCTGGCGCACGAAACGCCGGACGAGAAGCGGCGCAGGCTGGCCGAGTACGAAGCCCGCCGCCGCAAGGAGCGCGAGTTCCTGCGCGAGATTCCGGAGGCGTACGACCTGCGCATCGAGGGAGAGGCGCAGGTGGACGGCCACACCGCGTGGGTGATCGCGGGAACGCCCAGGGCCGAATATCGTGCGCGGGACCGGGACGCTAAAGCCCTGCTGAAGATACGCGGGAAAATCTGGGTGGATCAATCCAACTACCAATGGATCAGGGTGGAAGCGGAAACCACGGAGACGATCGCATTCGGCCTGTTTCTGGCGCGCCTCAATCCAGGCGCCAAGCTGGTCTTTGAACAGACCCGCGTGGCCGGTGAGTTGTGGCTGCCTAAGCGGCTTTACATGAAGGGGGCCGGAAGGCTCGGGTTAATCAAGAGAATCGCCATGGATCGGGAGATTACCTGGAGTGACTACCGCAGGTTCCAGGTGGACTCGAAGATCGTACCGTTAGAACAATAACCGGCTAAGGTCCGTTCTACCTTCTGAAACGCCCGCGGCGATAAGACCCAGCAAACCGCCGGTCATCAGGACCATCGACACAGGCTCGGGCACGCATCCCGCCTTGGTCGGGCTGCGCGTCTACGCCGTCCGCGTTGGCGGCGGTAGCCAACTCGCCGGAAGCTACCCTGGCATTCATGGCAGCCATCGGCGTGGCGGGAGTTTCGGGGCCGCCCCCCGTGGAGCGGCCGGCGGCTTCGGGCGAAGCATTCCCGGTGTCGGTAAAGGCGGCCGACGCATCCATCATGGCAGGCAGCAACGCGGACGGCGCGGTATCGGATGTGTCCGCGGGCGCCTTCTCGATGGGGACCGGCAAGGCCGAGGCGAGCGAGATGCAGGCTCCCAATATGCCCGCGCCAAGTAACATGGCAACCCGGCCGGCGAGGTTGTTTCCTAAGAAAGTCATACGCTTCAAGTCCTCCGGTGAATTCCTTTGAAATTGAAGTTCGCGGCTTTCGCCGAAAGGAAGGCAAGACCTCGGAGGGTACCGCAAGGTACAAAAGAGCACGCAGGCCGAAGCCTGCGCCACTATTAAGTTACAGCCCGTAGAGCTTGCGGGCGTTGTCGCGCAGCACCAAGCGAGCCAGTTCGACGGCGCGGCCGCGCGAAATCTCGCCATCCCGCATCATGGCGGTCAGCGCGAGGGACAGCGCTGCGCGCGCTCTGTGCGCCGCGATCCAGCCGGATTCCTCCCATCCCATTTCATCCGAATAAGGATAGGCATCCGTGGCGAACATGACTTTCTCGGGCACAAATTCCAGCCACTCGCGCAGGGTCGCGGCTAAGGTGGCTGGCGGTAACAGTAGGGATTGCGCCGAATAATCCAGATACGCGTTCGGCTTTTCCAGCAGCGCCGTGATTTCGCGGGTGAAAGGCCAGCCTCCGTGCAGCATCACGAAGTTCGTCTTGCGCAGCGCCGGATCGTTGAGTACGGATTCCAGCAGCAGGGGATTCGCGCCGCGCACCTCGAAGTAACTGCCGGCGCCGGCCATGGTGTGGATGTGAACCGCCATCCCCAGGCGTCCGCACTCCGTGGCGATACGCCGGAACAGAAAGTCCTGCAGCAGCTTGTATTGGTCGTCGGGCGGTGCGCCTTTAGTACGATACCGGTCATACACTCTTGCCGCCGTGGCGCCATCCACTGGATCGAATTCCAGCGAACGCAAGTAGGCGGCCTCGAATTTCTCGGCTACGGCGCCGCCACCTTTGTGCCGCTCGAGGGTGGACGTCACGACGCGTGTAAGATACTCGTCCAGGCTGGCTGGCAGGCCGGTCAGTCCCGCGTCTTTCAAGTATCGCCGCAGCAGGCTATCTTCGTCCGCGAAGAAGGCCTGGCGATCGGAGTTCCGGGCGGCAAGATGCGAATTGTCCAGCGGAAACAACAGCGCGTCGGCATAGGGGACCCACCGGAAGCGGGGCGCTTCGATGCCGCGCCCCATGCTCACCCTATTCGCGAGCATGACATCCACGCCCATTCGATCCAGCACCCACGCGGGATACGCGTCGCCTTCGCGCGCGATGGCGCGCCGCTTGCGGGACGGGAGCTCGCGCGCGTGTTCCGGCCGCGCATCGCGGTAAGGGTATCCGAACAGCGCCTGCCACGCTTCGAGCATACCGGGCGCCCCGGGCCTCAAGTAAACCGGGTCGGAGGAAGGCTCCATGTTATCGACCGGCAGCGCATCGAACTCACGGTCTCCCACTCCCACGCGGACCGGGTGCGCATGATTATCGACGGCGCGAATGCGTCCGATCTCCACCGCGATGTCCGGCGGGCGATTGTGGCCGCAGCCGCTCCACAGCGGCGCCGCGCAGAGGCACAGTGCCGCTAGTGCGCGGCGATGAGAGTTTTCACGCGGTTCCAGGTTGGCGGGCATCCCGTTTGATCCAGCGATAAGCGGCGAGGGAGTTTTTCCAGAAATATCGCTCGGCGGCCGCCGTCCCCTTCGCATGAAAATATTCCTCCACAATTTTCAGAACTTGCGGGTAAGTTCCCAAGGGATCGCTGTTCGGCCAGTCACTGCCATAGATCAAGCGGTCCGCACCGAAGACGTCCCAGATTCCATCGAGTCTGCCCCGGTAGAAGCCGGGATCGAGAGGCACGCGGCCCGCCACCCGCCGCAGCACTCCGGAAACCTTGATATATACCTGGGGACGTTTGCCAAGCTCCCGCAGGTTGGTTACGGAAGGATCGATTTGTGGCAGGTGATCCATGACCACTCGCAGGTTAGGAACGCGATCGGTCAGCCGCACCACATCGGCTACAAGCTGCGGCGTAGGATTGGCGGTATCGAGCGCCAGGCCGGCCTCGGCCAGCGCCTTGAGTCCGGTAATGAATTCGGGCTTGTCCAATTGCGCGCCCAGATCGCGGCCCCACAGGTTGCCGTAGCGGATCCCGCGGAAGAGCGGGTTGCGCGCGAAACGTTCCAACTGGGCATGGAACCGCGGGTCGCCGGGCTCCAGGTCGCCAATCGTGCCGACGATCATGGAGTCTTTGGCAGCCACATCCAACACCCATTGGTTGTCTTCCAGCCAAGGGCTGCATTCAATCGCGATGGCCCCCACGATACCGAGTCCTTGGGTAACCAGGCGGTATCTAGCGGGCAAAGCCGGTTTGTAGAGTATGGCGTCCCGCTTGTCCGGCCATGGCACGCCTTGCGGACGATCGGTATCGAAGAGATGAATATGGGTGTCGACGATGGGGATAGATACGGCGCCGGCCAGCCTGTCTCGAACGGCTAGGGGCGCGGCCATGCCCAGAAAGCGTCTGCGGTCCACGTTGGTATTGTATCGCCGCCCGTGCTACTCTGGACGATTCGGTTTTGGAGGAAGTAACCCAAGAGTCCGGGACAACGCCTGTAAGTGAGGATATAATCAAGCTGATGCCACGAACACCCAAGCAAGACACTGAACTACTCGAAGCTGCTTTAATCGGTTTCCAGCATAAGCGGGACCAAGTGGAGCGGAAGATAGCGGACCTACGCAGCCAGATTGGAGGTCATCCGGCTTCCGGGCCGGCGCCCGCCGCCGCGGCTGACGGAGCGTCCGCACCCAAGAAGCGCACCATGAGCGCGGCGGCCCGGCGGCGCATCGCTTTGGCCCAAAAGAAGCGGTGGGCCGCTTACAAAGCCGGGCAGGGAACCAAGGCGGCGGCGCCGGCCGCGGCCAAGCCGAAAAAACGCGTCATCAGCGCGGCGGGGCGCGCTCGGATCGTGGCGGCCACCAAGAAACGTTGGGCAGCTTACCGAAAGGCGCAAGAAGCCAAGGCCGGTTAGGTCCGGGCTTCCATTAGAGACTAAACTGGCCGCCCGCCGCGCGCTGTCTGTAAGATACAGCACGAATCCCATCGTGTGCCGATGCAGACTGCAATCCGGACGGGCGCCCGTTATACTGGCTCTGTGCGCCCGGCGTGGAAGACATTTCCCTATCTCCTGCGGCGAAGCATTGTCGCGGCGGCCGACGACAACTGCTTCAGCATCGCTAAGGGCGCGGCTTATTCGGCGTTGTTGTCTTTCTTCCCGGTGCTGACGTCCGCGGCCGCCATACTGGTACAGACACGCGCTGAGTTTGTCTCCGACACCATCGAGGGCTTTCTCGCGCAAGTTGTCCCACCCGGAACCGAGGACCTGGTGATCCGCCAGTTTCAGTTCCGCGGCGCGCGCCCCTGGCTGGTGCTGGCGGTGGCCGCGCTGGTTTCGCTGTTCGCGGCTTCGAGCGTTTTCAAGAGCCTTATGGAAGGCTTTCAGGCGGCCTACCGTGTGCCCCGCAGCCGCAATTTCTGGCAGAACACGGGCGTGGCTATCGCGCTGGTGCTGTTGTCCGCGGTGCCCCTGGTGGCGGCTTCCGCGCTACTGCTGTTCGGCACGCAAGTGGAGCAGGCGGTCCTGGCTTGGATGAAGGTCGACCCCTTGTGGAATCCCTGGGCGTGGGCTTGGGCATTGCTCAGCCGCTTGGCGCGTTACGCCTTGGCGTTGGCCACGGCCATCCTGGTGACGATGCTGCTCTATTACTTCGGACCGAAGCGCAAGCAGCGCTTCACCGCGCTATTCCCCGGCGCGGTTGTGGCTACTATCTTATGGATGCTGGCCACCAACGGCTTTGGCTGGTACGTGCGGCACATGGCGCACTACAACGTGATGTACGGCAGCATCGGCGCCAGCATCGCATTGCTGGTTTGGATGTACCTGGTGGCCGCCATTGCGCTGCTGGGGTGTGAGTTCAATGCGGAGTATGAGCGGCTGGGCAAGGGGCCCGCGGAGTAAGGCCGTCTAAGCGCCGCCGGCTGACAATTGACAGTGTCAACCGCTCGGTTGTGGGGCATGGATTCATCCATGGGGCATGGGAACGTCGTGGCCGTTCTCCACGCAATCCTCCGGCCAGAGCCTCTGCATCTTTCTTAAATTCTCGATCGCCTCCGCTTCGTCGCGGCCATGTGCGATGCAACCGGGCAGTTCCTCAATGCGCCCAACCACGTCGTTCTCCTCATCGCGGCGCAACACAGTCGTGTACGGCAACGTCATGTAATAGGCGGCATTCCTCACAGTGTCATTCATCATAGCCACATCGGATCGGTGCAATTATGTATCCCCACCAGTGGGGACACGGCACGCACGAGTGCGTGCGCCACAGGTCACTGCAACCAGCGCTTCCGGCTGGCGTGCGCGGCGGCGAATAGGGCCAGGAAGCCCGCCATCAATCCCAGGGACGCTCCCAACCCGATCCACTGCGGCTGCAACCAGCGGAACCAAAGCGTCAAGGCCACGTTGACCAGCACTGGGATGACGGAGGCGGCCAGCGGCAATGCGGGACGGTCGAGGGCGAACAGCGCGCGCCCGGTCAATTCCAGCAGGCTCCAGCCGATCAGGCTGGGCGCCAGTCCCAGGAAGACTGTGGAGACCAGGCGGGTGGATTCCGTGGTGAAGTTGCCGCGTTGAAACAGGATGGCGATCACGGGCTGGCGCAAAGCCAGCGCGATGCCGCATCCCGCGACGGCGGCGAGCGCCGCCAGGCCGAGCGTTTTGTCGATCAGGCGAAAGGCTTCGCGCAGGCGCATTTGGCTGCGCAGACGGGCGATCTCCGGCAGCAACGAATTCGAAATCGGACTCACCAGGAACGCCAGCGGCACGCCTACGCCACGCATGCAATAGTCCAGGGCGGCGGCCATGCCCGGCCCGATATGCGTGGCCCAGGCGCGCGTGAAGACGATATTCAGCGCCAGGCTGACGGCATAGAGCGAAACCGCCATGGGCCTGCCGAGCATTTCGCGCCAATGCACTTTCGACGGCGGCAGGTTGCGGGTTTCCAGGCCCGCGCGCGTACAGAACGATACGGCGGCGAACTGCACCCACGCGCCCACCGTGTAGCCGATGGCGAATCCATAGACTCCCAGCACATGCCACAAGCTCAGGGCGCCGGCGATGGTAAAGACATTCAGGCAAGCTTGATAGAAAGCGAAAGGCGCGAAGCGGCGGTCCGTATAGAGCAAGGCGCAGTTAATGGCCGCCGAGCCGGCCGCCATGATGGAGAACGCCGAGATGCGCAAGATGGCGATGGAGGTGCGATGGTAGCGCGGGTCCAGGCCCGGCGCCAGAACGGCGATCAGCCAGGGCGCGCAAACCACGATCGCCAGCGTCAACAGCGAAAACAGCCAGTTGAACCACCGGTTCAGTTTCAGGAATAGGGCGGTGCGGTCCGCGCCTTGCCGCGCGGTGAGCATGGGCACGAAGGCGAAGACCATCGTATTGATGAGCACCGAATTCAGCGCATCGAGGGGGCCTACGGCCACGGCCAGGGAATCCGCTTGCGAGTGGGTGCCCAGCAGGTAGGCGGTGAGAGCCACACGCGCGAAGCCGATAATGTTTCCGGTGATAATGCCGGCGCCGATGGTGAGGCCGCCGCGCACCAGCGGACTATCCGCCACCCGAGCCAGGACTCGTTCGGCAAGGACCGGGGTTGTGGAATCCGTACTCAGGGTTGCCTCAAGTCACAAAGGACCGCTCCCCGGCGGCCGCGGCCCGGTAACGGAACGCATCTACCGAACCGCGGCCGTCGGGAAGCGGTTTTACACGGATCGCTAGGATGCCGCGCGCGCGGCGGCCAGCGCGGTTTCGTAATTCGGGAAATCCGCGACTTCCTTCACATACTCCGCGTGTTTGATGGTATTGTCCTTGCCCACCACGAAGATGGCGCGGCTTTCGATGCGCAATTCCTTGATGAGCGTGCCGTAGTGGCTGCCGAACGAGCCATCCCGGTGGTCCGACAGCATCTTGACTTTGTCCACTCCGAAAGCGCCGCACCAGCGTTTCTGCGCGAAGGGAAGATCCATGCTCACGGTGAAAATATCCACGTGGGGCATCCTGGCGGCTTCTTCATTGAACCGCTTGGTCTGCGCGTCGCACACCGGCGTATCGAGCGAGGGCACCACGCTGAAGATACGCACGCGATCTCCGGTTCCGGACAAGGTAACCGGCTTCAGACTGCTGTCCACCACATCGAAATCGGGTGCGGGGTCGCCGGGCTTCAGCTCCGGTCCGATCAAGGTCTTGGGATCTCCGCGCAGTGTTGTTGCTCCTGGTCGTTCCATTTCTCCTCCTGATGTTAGGGTAATTTCCTATTGTAACAACTGGGCGAACTCGGCCACGTCCGCGGTGGGCAGCTTGCAGGCGTAATCTTCGCAGACATATGCGGTGGCCTCTCCGCCGCGGGCGGTCATATCCGCGACCGCCGGAAGGAAGCGGGCCAACGCCGGCCGCGACTCCGCATCCACCAGCAGCACGACGCTATGGGGAAGGAAGCGGGAGTGCAGCGCGGCAAGCAGGCGCTGGGTATCCGGGGCGTCGCGTTCGCCCACCAGAACAACCTGCTTGGGCTTCGAAATGCTGAAGTCGTAAGCCACCAGCATCTGCGGAAGGCCCACCGGCGCGGCCACCATGCGCGATCCGAAAGCATCGAGCGCGCGCGCCGCGGATGCGCGGAAATCGGCGCGATCCGTCATCTGCGCCAGCCGCAGCAGGTTCAGCACGGCGATGGAGTTGCCGGAAGGCTCCGCGCCATCGTAGTCTTCCTTGATCCGCATGACCAGCGTGTTGTCGCCTGCGGCCGTGCTGAAGAATGCGCCGTGCTCGGTATCTTCAAACAACTCGGCAGCTTTCTCGGCGAGCCGGATAGCGAGTTGCAGATCGCGCCATTCGAAGGTGGTTTCGTACAGATCGAGCAGCGCCTGCGTGAAGAAGGCGTAGTCGTCCAGGAAGCCGGGGATGGCGGCTTCGCCCTGGCGGTAGCGACGCAGCAGGACGCCAGTTTCCGCATCGTACATGCGAGTGGCGATGAAATCCGCCGCGCGCCGGGCGGCTTCCGTATAACGCGGCTCCGCGAGCACCGCGCCGGCCTTCGCGAATGCGGAAACCATGAGTCCGTTCCAGGCGGCGAGGACTTTGTCGTCGAGGTGCGGGCGAACTCGGGCGCCGCGGGCTTCGAGGAGCTTGCGCGAGGTTTCGTCAATGGCGGCGAGGCGCGCCGGGTCCTGCTCCGCATGCGCCTGGTACAGGATGTTCCTCCCGGTGAATTCCTGGTGCGGATCGTTCTGAACGTTACCTCCAGGCTCCACGCCGAAGCGATGGCAGAACCTCTGGGCGTCAGGCTGGCCGGCCACAGCCTCGATTTCGGATTGCGTCCAGACGTAGAACGCGCCTTCGCCCTGCTCCTCGGGATGCGCGGGGTCGATCGCGCTATCGGCATCCTCGGCCGAGTAGAAACCGCCGTCCGCGTCGCGCATGTCGCGCAGGACATAATCCAGGATGCCGCGCGCCGTCTGGCCGCAGGACGCGTCGCCGGCTATCTGGAAAGCCTCCAGATAAGAAACGGCCAGTTGGGCCTGGTCGTAAAGCATCTTTTCAAAGTGCGGGACGAACCAGCGGGCATCCACCGAATAGCGGTGGAAGCCTCCGCCAAGCTGGTCGTACATGCCGCCTTTGGCCATCTCGCGCAGAGTGACGGTCGCCATGTCGAGCGCTTCCTGGCTCTTGGTGCGGGCATAATAGCGCAACAGGAAGTTCAGCGCGACCGGCCGGGGAAACTTGGGCGCCTCTCCGAAACCGCCATGGCGCGAATCGAAACTGCGGCGGAACGCGTAGAAGCCGGCCTCCAACGTGTCTTTATCGGCGCGTAGCGCGGAACCGGGCCCCGCGGCCGACACCGCCGATTGTTTGGTCAACTGCTCGATGGCGTCGCGGCTGGACTGTTCGATGCGGTCGCGGTCCTGCTGCCAGGCTTCGGCGACACGCTCCAGCACCGTCGGGAAGCCGGGATGCCCGTAGCGCTGCTCGGGCGGGAAATAGGTGCCGCCGTAGAAAGGCTTCAATTCGGGCGTCAGCCATACGGACATGGGCCAGCCGCCGCCGCCGGTAGTGGCCTGCACGAACGCCATGTAAATGCGGTCCACATCCGGGCGCTCTTCGCGATCGACTTTGATGGCCACGAAATGCCGGTTCACGAGCGCCGCGATGGCCTCATTTTCAAAGGACTCGCGTTCCATCACGTGGCACCAATGGCAGGTGGAATAGCCGATCGAAAGGAAGATCGGCTTGCCGTCCCGGCGCGCTTTTTCGAACGCTTCCGGCCCCCAGGGATACCAATCCACGGGATTGTGCGCGTGCTGCAGGAGATAGGGGCTCTTTTCGTCGATCAGCCGGTTGGTATGCATGGATAGGAGGCGGGCAGGCGGTTTCGCCTGGCAGTACCTTTATGATAGCCCAATCCGGTACCGGCCATGAAACGATTTGCCGGCCCAAGTCACTATACAATTTAGAGCGTGAACGGCGTTTCTTAATTGCTGCCTGTAGCCCACCCCATAGCCGCCCCACGATGTTCCTGCCGGATCTACTTCAAAAATCCCGTTCACGCTCTGAAGAACCAGGCGGCCCGGCAACGCCTCGCCGCGCAACCCGCTCCCTGACGGTCAGGACACCTGCGGCACCCCTTTTAATTTACACACTTGTTTACACCTGCATGCCATCCGCAACGAGTGCACCCGGCTAAGCTAAGCTGAGATCGTCTGGCGAAACCCCACCGCGCCGGGAGTTCATCAGCGTGTCAAAGGCCTTGAAATCGCATCGAGCAGAGTATGAAACTATTAACCATTCCGATCGTCATTGCATTCGTTAGCGCTCCGTCTTTTGGCCAGTCCGGCAACAAGAATGCGGGCAAAGGACAGGAAGTCTTCCAAGAACAGTGTATCGGCTGCCATGGGCCGGACGGCCACGGCCAAACCGACATGGGCAAAAAGGTAGGCGCGGCCGACCTCACATCGAGCGCCGTTCAGGGGCAAAGTGACTCGCAGCTTGAGAAAGCCGTTAAGAATGGCGGGAAGAAAATGCCCTCTTTCAACGAAAAACTCTCGGACGACGACATCCACGCGTTGATCGCGTATGTCCGGCAACTCGGGAAGACGTAACGCCTGGCGCCCGCGGTTCTCGTTGCAAATCCCTCCCTCGCTCCACGAGATAGCGGTCGTCGCCGAACCATTCGCCGGCGCGGCGGTCCATACACGAGGACTCAAGCTACACGGGATAACTCAAGCCGCCGGTCGTGCCTGGGTGTGACCGCGTAGCTTACCGTATAACAGTCGATTGCTTTCACCGTGTGCTCGATGACACCTCGTTGGGGAAGAGTTCACACGTGTCCCTGCCCCTTTCCGCTTATCATTCGGTTAGCAGCGGATCAGGCCGGCATAACGATGCATAAGCGATGCGTACCTGACCGGTACTAAGTTCGATAAGTCGCTATATATCGCTTGAAAGCATGAGGACCCAAAGACGATCGGTATCTATACGAAAGCTCGATTAGTTTGCATTGCAGTTAGTTTTCTGGCGCCGGCGCTCGCGCAGACCGGCGCCTGGACTTCACCCGTGCCGCTCAGCACGGGCGGGCAGGGTTTTGAAGCGGCCGCCGCCATGGATGAAAATGGCAATTCGGTGGCGCTGTGGGATGAGATCACTACCTTGGACCAGCTCTGGGCACGCTCGAAACCGAGCGGCGGCAGTTGGGGGTCCGTGACGGAGGTCTCCCCTGCGCTCGAGACATCCTCCGTTCTTCCCTCCGTGCGGATCGCCGCCACAGGATTCGCTACAGCGGTATGGAGCGATGACAATGGCGTTTGGACAGCCGATCGCCCCACCGCTTCGAAATGGAATCCGGCTCAGCTTCTGATTCCCGGAGCGTCAAATCCGATTTTCGTAATGAATTCGCAAGGCGCTGCCGCGATTGCCTGGACTGTGGGGAACCCCCCGGGCGCCGTAGCTCGGTATTGGCCGTAGTGCGGCCTGCCGGGGGAGTCTGGAGTTCTCAAGAGACGGTCGCCAACGGTGCATTTGTTGCCGCCGATCATGCGGGAATCGGCGACAATGGCGCTGTGATCGTGACTTGGGAAACCTACAAGGCGGTTTGCAAGAAATATTGCACGCTGAACAGCTTCGTTCTGCATGCCTCCCGGCAAAATACGGGTACTGCCACCTGGGTGGACTCGGGCGCGCTGTTGGGTCCCGATGGCGCAACGCATGACGCCCGAGTCGCGCTCGACTTGGCCGGCGGGGCGATGCTGGTGGCTCTGAACAGTTCCGGCGCCTATACTTCCGCCACGCAGGGCGCCTCCGGCGGCGCTTGGAGCGCGCTCCAAATCATTGTCGCTCCGCAGGG
>JBEKMJ010000074.1:0-40700 GCA_050008575.1 Bryobacteraceae bacterium | reverse complement strand
CAGGCTGCGAGCCTGCCCCACTAACGCATTTTCCATGCTGAAAATGTACAACTCCGGCGCAGTCAAAGGTTCGGTGGGTTTTCGACTGTGCGGCGGATCTCCAGGCCCGCCCCGCCCGGGCCTCCACTACGCGAGCGGGGCCCAGTCGATGGCGCCGTTCTTGGCCGGGCTGATTTCCACGATCTCGGCCCATGGGTAGAAGTGCGGACCGGTGGAATCCTCGGCCACCACGCCGAGGCTGGAGATCTCCCGCAAGGTCAACGGCGGCAGGTCATCCTCATCCACGGCCACCACCCGCACCCGCTTGCCGAGCAGGTTGCGCAGGAAAACGCTGTCATTAGTCATAAGTCGCCCCCAAGCGCGAAATTGTAACATCTATCGGACCAGGATATCCGAAACTATCCTTTTAAGCTTTCAGCCGTATAATTAGAGTTCGATCCAAATCCGGAGTTTCAACATGCAAACACCCAAATTTCGCCGCCATGCCGCGGCTATTCTGTCTGGCGGGCTGCTGGCGGCCTGCCTACCCATATCCGCCGATGAAGGCATGTGGACATTCGACAATCCGCCCGTGAAACAGTTGGCGGAAAAGTATCATTTCACACCCACGCAGGAATGGCTGGACCACGTGCGGCTTTCGTGCGTGCGCCTGAATGACGGCGGGTCCGGCTCGTTCGTGAGCCCGCACGGTCTGCTGCTGACCAATCACCACGTGGCGCGCGGCCAACTGCAAAAGAACTCCACGGCCGAGCACGATTACGTGAAGAGCGGATTCTACGCGGCCACGCCGGAGCAGGAGATGAAGTCGCCGGACCTGGAGGTAAACGTCCTGATGTCTATGGAGAACGTGACGCCGGCAGTGCTGGAAGCGCTGAAGGGCGCCAAGACGCCGGAGGAGGAGTTCGCCAAGCGCAAAGCCGCGATCGCCGATATGGAGCGCGAGAGCACCCAGAAGACGGGCCTGCGTTCCGACGTGGTGACGCTGTATCAGGGCGGCGAATACTGGCTCTACCGTTATAAGAAGTATACGGATGTGCGGCTGGTGTTCGCGCCCGAGGATCAGACCGCTTTCTTCGGCGGCGACCCGGACAACTTCACATATCCGCGCTACGACCTGGATATGGCGCTGTTCCGCGTGTACGAGGACGGCAAGCCGATCGACTCGAAGGATTATTTGAAATGGAATCCCAAAGGCGCGGGCGATAACGAGCTGGTGTTCGTACCCGGGCATCCCGGCAATACGCAACGCTCCGATACCGTGGCGCAGCTCGAATTCGAGCGCGACTATATCGAGCCGGTGCTCCTGAAGCTGCTGAAGAACAGGGTTGCAGTGCTACAGCAATATGGCGCGCAAGGCGCGGAGCAGGAGCGCCAGGTGGCCTCCAACATCTTCGGCCTGCAGAATGGCGTGAAGGCGATCGACGGACGCTACAAGGGCTTGCTGGACAAGAACGTGATGGACAGCAAGCGCAAGGACGAAGGGGATTTCAAGGCCAAGGTGATGGCCAATCCGGAGTGGAAGCAGGCGTATGGCGGGGCGTGGGACGCCATCGCGGAAGCGATTCGGAAAGCGCAATCGCGGGCCAAGCAGCAGTTCTTCCGCAGCACGGATTCACAGTTCGCCGGCACGGCGGCGACCATCGTGGATTACGTGGCCGAAATCAAGAAGCCGGACGGCGAGAGGCTGGAAGGATATCACGAGGCCGAACTGGAATCGCTGCGGCAGCGGTTGTTCTCGCCGGCGCCGGTCTATCCGGGCATGGAAATCGCGCGCATGACCGGCGCTCTGGAAGAAGATCTGGCCGAACTGGGGCCGGACGATGAATTTTTGAAGATCGTGCTGGACGGGCGCTCGCCGAAGGAAGCCGCGACGGCATTGGTGAACGGCACGAAGCTGGCCGATGCGGCGTTCCGCAAGCAACTTGTGGAAGGCGGGGAAGCGGCGGTGGCGGCTTCCACCGATCCCATGATCGTGCTGCAGCGGAAACTCGATCCTTTGCGCCGCGAAATGATCAAGTGGCAGGAAGACAATGTGGAAAGCGTGGCGCAGGAGGCGGGCGAAAAGCTGGGCAAGGCGCGCTTCGCGGCTTACGGCAAGTCGACTTATCCGGATGCAACGTTCACGCTGCGGCTCTCATATGGCCAGGTGAAGGGTTATCCGATGAACGGCACGGAGGCCCCGTATAAGACGACTTTCTACGGTCTGTACGATCGCGCCACCAGTTTCGATTTCGAAGGGCCGTTCTATCTGCCGTCGCGGTATAAGGAAGGCCGCGACAAGCTGGATCTGGCGACACCGCTGGATTTCGTAACTACCAATGACATTATCGGCGGCAATTCGGGCTCGCCGGTGATCAATCGGAATGCCGATATCGTGGGACTGATCTTCGATGGGAATATCGAGTCGCTGGTGGGCGACTTCGTGTATGACGGCACGGCCAATCGCGCGGTAGCGGTGCATACGGCGGGGATGACCGAAGCGCTGCGCAAGTTGTACGGCACGGATCGGGTGGTTAAGGAGTTGCTCGGCGAGTAGGCTAAGAGCCGGCTGAATAGGCCGGTAGCGGCGCATGGCGCCGCCCCACGTTAGTCACTCCCAGCGGCCTAGGATCGCGTTCGGACCCGCACTGATACGGCGGATCTACGGGCGCCGGGACCACAACCAGATCGCGGGCGCCTTCTTGCGGCAAGCAAGTCGAGGTCTGTGCGATAATCGCTGCCCGTTGGTTGCGGCTGGATCCGCACTAAAATGGAGCGAATGGAAATCCGCATCCTGCGCGAAGGCGATGCAGCGGCTTGGTGGCAGATTCGGCTGGAGGCGTTGGAAGGCGAACCCTTCGCGTTCGGCAAGGCCGTCGCGGAGCACCGCGCGACCCCGGTTGAAACCATAGCGATCCGTTTTCGCGATGCGCACGCAGGCAACTTCAACCTGGGGGCTTTCGAAGACGGCTACCTGGCCGGGACGGCAACATTTATCCGGGAGACGGGACTGAAGGAGAGGCATAAGGGACGCATTTACGGAGTCTATGTGTCTCCCGCGGAGAGGGGTAAAGGCATCGGACGAGCACTGCTCGCCGACCTTCTGGAAACAGCGCGGCAGGATTCGCCGCTGGAGCAGATTCTGCTGGCCGTGGCGACGAGCCAGACCGCGGCGAAACGGCTATACCGCGACTTGGGATTCGAGCCTTACGGGACGGAGCCGAATGCTTTGAAAGTGGGATCGGGTTACGTGGACGAGGATCACATGATCTTACGCATCCGGTAGGGCGGTGCCGAGGTGGACAATTCCGCCCGCGGCCGGCTAGCTTTGCCCGCCGCAGAGCGGGTTCCGGAGAACCCGCGCAGGCCCGGAGGTCTGCCCCGCCGTCATGGAAGCTAGTACATCGTCCAGTTAGCTCTTTATTTTATAGATCGATGTTGCGGCCAAAGCGCCATATCCGCGCTGGCTGACAAGTGAGTTGGCGTTTGTGGGGCGGGCAATCCAGCGCGCGGCCGGCTTTCAGCCGGCCTTTCCGATCACGACGAGGCGCGCCGTGAAAGCCGCCCCACGGTGCAACCGAACTGCCAGTATTCTATAAGGGACTATCTGTACGATGTACTAGCGCTTCTTTAGCTGCTCGGGAAAAACCGCGTAGCCTTCCGGCGGCGGGTACATGGAAGCCAGCAACTCGAGGCGTTTGCGCAGGTAACGGCTGGGCATCTGGCGCGGGCCGGTTTCCACGTCGATATCGCAGCAGGTGCCGTGCAGGTAGAGCGTCAGCGTGTCTTCGAAGGCCTGCCGGGCGTAGTCGCGAAACAACTTCGTCTCTTTGCGGATATTGGTCTGACGGCGAACCAGAGCCTGCTTCAGATGCCAACTCCGCTCGTCCACCTCGCCATGCACTTCCGCTCTCAGTTCCTCGCGCAATTGCTGATAGAAGCTTTCCCGCTCTCCGAATTGCCATTTATCGGCAATCTGCGCGGCCAGCGAGTTGTAAAAGGTGTAGTGATAGTTGGCGATGTCTTCGTCCTTGGTCGCCAGCACCAGGACGGTCATGCCATCGGCCTGCAGATGCGAGGCGGCAAGCTGGCGCCCTTCCGCTGGTTTTTCGAAGCTGACGATGTCGCCGCCGCGGCCATTGGCTTTCTCCAGGTAGGGCACCAGCACGAACCCGACCTTGCCGAGGTCGACGCAAATCACCAGCGAAAGGGCGGCGATGGGATCGTGCAAATACTGCCGCAGATCTTCTTCGGCCATGGAAGGGGTGCAGAAATAAGAGAAGGCATGGTTGAGCGGAATGAATTGGCCGCGGCAGCGGGTGGCCAGATCCGCCACCGTGATCCGCGGCTGGCCGTTTACAGTGGACATTCTTGCAACCCGATTGTATCAGACCGCCAAACCGCGGCGGCTTGACAACGCGCGCCCGGATATGTAGGATGGCTAGGTATCATGATGCGCGGGATAAACGGCTGGATAGACGGGTTGTTCCGGCGGAAGCGGGCGGAGACGCGCCTGGACGCGGAGATCCGCTTCCATTTGGAAGAGCAGATGCGGGACTATGTAGCCGCCGGCATGCAGCCGGAAGAAGCGCGGCGGCGCGTGCGGCTGGCATTTGGCGGCGCGGAGCAGATCAAAGAAGAATGCCGGGACGCGCGCGGAGTGCGCCCACTCGAAGACCTGTTCCACGATCTGCGCTACGCGGCCCGGACGCTGCGGCGCAGCCCGGCCTTCGCGGCGGTGGCGATCCTGTCGCTGGCGCTGGGGATCGGCGCGAATACGGCGATCTTCAGCCTGATCGACGCGGTGATGCTGCGCAGGCTGCCGGTGAGCGAACCCGCGCGGCTGGTGCAAATCACCAGGTCGTGGGGTACCCAGCCAGGGTCGTTCTCTTACCCGCTGTTCGAACACATCCGCGACCACACACAGCCGTTCGCGGGAATCCTTGCGCAATCCGATGGGGGGCGGCGCGAGATCGCCTTCCACGGCAAGCCGGAAACGGTTTCGACCGAAATTGTTTCGGGCTCATACTACTCCGTGCTGGGCGTGACCCCGGTTGCCGGTCGAGTCTTCTCGGGCGGCGATGGCGCGCCCGGATCCGAACCGGTGGCGGTGATCGGTTATGCGTATTGGAAGCGCCGGTTCGGTCTGGACCCGGCCGCCATCGGAGCGGCTTTCACTTTGCACGGCACGGTGTTCACGATCGTGGGAGTGACGCCTCCGGAGTTCTTCGGTGCATCGCCGGGGCATGCTCCGGAGGTGATTTTGCCCATCCGGATGGAGGCGCAAATTCGCGGCGGCCCGTCGAGGCTGGACGATCCGCATACCAACTGGCTTTCCGTAATGGCCCGGCTGAAGCCCCACGTAACCGTGCCGGAAGCGACGGCCGCGGTGCGGGTCGCGTTTGAAAACTACGTTCGCGAGCAAGCCGGACGCGAGACGAACGCACGGGACAAGGAACGGATTCTGCGCCAGCGCATCGACGTGCAGCCAGCCGGCAACGGCTTCGACGATTTGCGGGCGGAGTTTTCAGCGCCGCTGGCCGTGCTGATGTCGATCGTGGGGCTGGTGCTGCTGATCGCTTGCGCCAATCTTTCAAGCTTGCTGCTGGCGCGGGCGGCCGCGCGGCGGCGGGAGATCTCCATCCGGCTGGCAATCGGCGCCGGGCGCGCCCGCCTGCTCCGGCAATTTCTGACCGAAAGTTTGTTGCTGGCGATGCTTGGCGGCGGCGCGGGCATTCTGCTGGCGCAATGGTTCGCGGCGTTTCTCGCCCACATGATGGCCAATGGCGGCAGTCTGATTCTGCCGATCCGGCCGGACCTGCATGTACTGGCATTTACCACTGGCGCGTCGCTGCTAGCCTGCCTGCTGGTAGGGTTGGCGCCGGCCATGCACGCGGCTCGGGTGAGCGTAACGCCCGGACTCAAAGAAGTCCGCCTGAGCCGGCGGCGGCGGTTGGGCAGCGGCCTGATTGTCGGGCAACTGGCGATTTCACTGCTGCTGCTAGTGTGCGCAAGCTTGTTCCTGAGAACGCTGATCAATCTCTACACAATGGATGCCGGCTTCCGGCGCGACAGCCTGCTGATCTTCGGCGTCAACGCGGACGAAGCGGGCTACAAAGGCGAGCGATTGCGAGACCTGCAATCGCGGATGGTCGAAGGTCTCAACGCGCTGCCAGGTGTCGCCTCAGCCAGCACATCGATGATCACCATGATCAGCGGCGGAGGTTGGAACGGCGATGCGCGCGTAGTTGGGTACACGCCGCGGCCTGACGAAGACATACTGACGGACTTGAACTACGTGGGACCCAAATACTTTCGAACCATGGGCACGCCGGTGCTGCTGGGGCGGGAATTCGATGCGCGGGACACGGCGGCGGCGGGGTCGCCGGCGGTGGCGATCGTGAATAAGAGTTTCGCGCGCCATTACTTCGGGAATAAGCCGGCTCTGGGGCAGCATGTGAACGATGCGGAAATCGTGGGCGTGGTGAAAGATATGAAGTATGTCAACTTGCGGGAACCGTTCCCCGAGATCGTGTATTTTGCCGCCGCGCAGGCCGATACCGGGGTGCCGTGGCACAGTTACTTAGTGCGCGCCGTGGCGGGCGATGCGGAGCGGCTGCTGCCCGAGATCGAGCGCGGCGTGCGGCAGATCGATCCGGCACTGCGGGTGACGGAGCCGCGCACATTCGCCGAACACATCGACCGATCGATTCTGAACGAGCGCATGCTGGCGCTGCTGGGCGGATTCTTCGGATTGCTGGCGTTGATTGTGGCCAGCCTCGGCATTTTCGGCGTGATGGCTTACCAGGTGGAGCGCCGCAGGAATGAGTTCGGCATTCGCATGGCGTTGGGGGCGACGCGCGGCAACTTGGTTTGGATGGTATTGCGGGAAGTGGCGCGCATGCTGCTGGCAGGAGTGACGCTCGGATCGTTGGCTGCGATGGGCGCCACGCGCCTCACTGCCGGCATGCTGTTCGGGCTGCATGCGACGGACCCGGCGGCGTTCGGAATTGCCGCAGCCATGCTAGGGGGCGCGACCCTGGCGGCGGGTTTCCTGCCGGCGGTGCGGGCCGCGCAGGTGGACCCGATGACAGCGCTACGGAACGATTGAAGCAGGCGCGGCCGGCGCCACTTTCGTTCGACTAAGAGCCGGGCTGGAAGCTCCGCGCTAGAGCTAGAGATTGGCCATTTTCAGTGGATCGGCCCTCGTGGCGCAGGCACTCCTGCCTAATACTACATAGTTTTCCAATGAGACTCGATTCTGCATAAATTGGAGGGCTGGCAATTATGGCTTTTTGCCGGCCTTGATGGCATAGGCTTCAGCCTGTGGATGGCGGGCTTTAGCCGGCGCGGGGCTTCAGCCCCGCTGGTAGCACAGGCTTCAGCCTGTGCGGCGAGCGAAGCTCGCCCAAGCGGGGTTGGAAGCCACGCGGCAGCGCATGGCGCTGCCCTACGTCGAAAATATTTGACCTGTATAACTCAAGTTACTTAGATTAATGTTAAACTTCTTACCGGTGTACTATCAAACGGTTGCAACCAACTTATACAGTAAGGGGAGAGTGCAATGAACCGAGGGTTCCTGGCGCCGCTATTAGTGACAATTCCTTTGCTGTGCTCCGCCGGAGACGGCCCGGCGGATCGCGCTCCGTTGCAATTGACTCTGAAACGCGCGGTGGAATTGGCGCTCTCGCCGGAAGGGAACACGTACATCCAACTTTCCGACGAGAACCTGCGCCAAGCCAAATACCGGTCCGAGGAGGTGCGCTCGGCGCTGCTCCCGGATATCGAGGCCCAGGCCGATCAGACCACCGCCATGAAGAGCCTGGCCGCGCTGGGGCTGGATCTGGCCACCAACCAAACGCTGTTGGAAGCCGAGAACAGCCTGACCGGCGCATTGGCCCCCGTCGAAAAAGAGCTATTAAACGACATCATCAAAGATATTCCGCGCGTAGTGGGACCCTTTAACTCGGTGGACGTGCGCGCCAAGCTTACGCAGAGCGTTTTCGACTTTAGCAGCATCCGGCGGTATCAATCCTCGCGGGCCGCGTACCGCGCCGCCAAAAGCGACCGCGGCACCACCGACAATTCGGTCTCCACAGCCGTGGCCAAAGCCTACCTGGCGGCGCTGCGGGCCAATGCCGACGTGGAAGCATATCAGTCCAACGTGTCGTTGGCGCAGGCCGTCTTAAAGCAGGCGGAAAACCAAAAAAACGCCGGCACCGGCACCGGCATCGAAGTGACCCGCGCGAAGGTGCAGCTTGCCAACGAAAACCAGCACCTGCTGGTAGTCCAGAACGAACGCACCAAGGCGCATCTGCAGTTGTTACGGGCCATGGGTCTGAATCTGGCCACGGAGCTGGAACTCACCGACAAACTGAGCTATGAACCGGTGGACGCCATCACGGTGGAGCAGGCCGAAGCGGAAGCCGTGAAGAATCGCCCGGATGTGAAGGCGCAAGCCGAACGTGAAGCCGCCACGCGGCTGAACGCCAATGCCGTGAAGGTGGAGCGGCTTCCCAGCCTGTACGCGTACGCGGACTACGGCACCACGGGGACCAACGGTAACATTGTTTCCCTATTGCCCACGCGGGATTATGGCTTCGCGCTACGCGTGCCCATCTTCGACGGCGGTCGGCGGGACGCCCGGCGCGCCGAGTTTGCCTCCCAATTCCGGCAGGAACACGTGCGCACGAACGACCTGCATGAACAGATCGAGTTGGATGTGCGGATGGCCTTGGACAGCCTGCATTCCGCCGAGGAGCAGATGAAAGTGGCGGAAGCGGGGCTCTCGCTGTCCCAGAGCGAGTTCACCCAGGCGCGCCGGCGCTACGAGGCGGGCGTGGCCAGCAGCCTGGAAGTTACCGATGCGCAGACGCGCCTGGAACGCGCCCGCGACAACCGGATCGCCGCGCTGTTCAACCACAACGTGGCGCGTTTCGACCTGGGCCAGGCTACCGGCACGATCCTGGCGATGGTGCAGCGTGAACCATCGGGCGCGGCAAATCGGCCCGCGACGCCCGACCCGCAGGTTCCGGCAACCGACGCCGCCAGCGCGATGACGCCGCCAGCCGCGATATCCGGGTTCTTGGCGGCTCGTCCGCCGGAATTACCCGCGCAAACCCTCCCAGCGCAGTCGCCGCGGATACCGGCGGTGTGGGCGGCGCCTTTGGCAGCGGCCCCTCCGCTCAAAATGACAGCCGCGCGCGCGGCCAGAACGGTTCCTGTGCGGAAGGCTACCGTAAAAAGGCGGGCCCATCGGCGGACGCACCGGCAGCAGGTCGCCCGGAAGGCGCACCGGGCAACCAAAACCGCCTGATCGCCGTCTAATCGGTCAAGGACGGGACGGGACTGACTGGCCGGGAGGCCTGTCCCACCTGCTATAATGGCTTCGGGTTCCCCCGATTTGTGAAATATATGAACAGCCGTATCAAATATCTGGTGGTCACCACCTCTACATGCGTTATGCTGCTGCTGGTTATCGGCACGGTGTTGGGCAGAAGCGCATCCACCGACCGGCCGTATCCGCAGTTGGCCGTGTACACGGAAGTGTTGCACCGCATCAAGAGCGAATACGTGGAAGAGCCGGACATGAAGAGCGTCACACTGGGCGCTTTGAACGGGCTGCTGGAATCCGTGGATCCGTTCGCCAGTTATCTGAACGCCGATCAGTACAAGGACTATCTCAAGAATAAGGACGCGCATAAGGCCGAGGTGGGTCTGGTGCTGGCTAAGAAATTCGGATTCGTGGGCATCGTCGGCGTGACTCCCGGCTCGCCTGCCGCCAAGGCGGGTCTGGCTACCAACGACATGTTGGAAACCATCAACGGGGTGGCCACCCGCGACATGCCGCTGGCTTACGCCAGCCTGCTGCTGGAAGGCGACGCGGGATCGAGCGTGGAACTGACGGTGGTGCGGGTGCGGCGGCCGGAACCGCAAAAAATCAAGCTGACGCGCGCCAATATCGCGTATCCGCCGGTCACCGAAAAGATGATGGCGGACAATATCGGCTACATCGAGCCGAACACCCTGGCGCCGGGCAAAGTGAAGGAAGTGGCGGCGGCCGTGGAGTCTTTGCAGAAGCAAGGCGCGCAGAAGCTGATCCTGGATCTGCGGAACTGCGCGGTGGGCGAGCCGGAGGATGGTATCGCGCTGGCGAACCTCTTCCTGGCGAAGGGTGAGATCGCTTATTTGCAAGGCCAGAAGGTGCCGCGCAAGGACTTCCAGGCGGACGCCGCCAAAGACATCACCAAGCTGCCGCTGGTGGTGATCACAAACCGGGGCACGGCGGACGGCGCCGAAATCGCGGCGGGCGCCTTGATGGACGACAAGCGCGCAGAAGTGGTGGGCGAGCGCACTTACGGCGACGCTTCGCTGCGCAAGGCCGTGACCATGGAAGACGGCGGAGCCATCATTCTGTCGGTGGCCAAGTATTATTCGCCGGACGGCAAAGCTATCCAGGATGTGGGCGTGACGCCGCAGACGGTGATGTCGGAGCCGGAAGCGCAGGTGGAACTCGACGAGAACGGCGAGCCTCTGCCGGAGACTCCGGACCAGCCCGAGCACAAACAGCAGGAAGATCCGCTGCTGAAGAAGGCGGTTGAGATCGCCAACGGCCAGAAGGCCGCGTAGCTTCTGGCGGCGCGCGGCGCCGCCCCACTGAATTGTGAATTCTTGCACGGGACGCAATCCTAGCCGGTTGTACGCTCGGAAATCTCGAGGTTTCGGGCTTCGCCTATCAAGCCAAGGCCGGTGCGGCGCGCCGTAACCCCCCTGCTGACGCGCACCGGCACGTTTGGCTTGCAGTTCGGCGCGCCCTGGAGCGTGGAGCCAAGCCAGAGCCAGGGTTCCAACATCGCCTACCGGGTACTTTCGCCGTCCGCGTCGATCGAGGTTCAGCAGGTCGGGTTGGACGGCAACGGCTTTAAGGCTGGGCTGATCGGCAGCGTTGTGGTTCAGGAAACCCTGGCTGCGGCCGCCACCACCGCCATCCCCCCGTCGCCGGTACTCGTGGTGTTGGATGTGGCGATGTTGCAAGCGAAGCAGGGGCAGGCCGCAATGACCGGTTTTGCCGATTGGTTCGTGGTATGTCCGCCTAGCGTATAGTGGGCCAAAGCCCTGTGGGGCAGGCTCGCAGCCTGCGCGGGCCTCGCAGGCCCGCTCCTCGGCGAGCGTAGCGCGCCTCGGCGGCGCATGGCGCCGCCCCACTCAGCGGAATTTGAGCGTTACGTCCACTATATTGGCGTCCTTGTGAACGTGCAACTCTGAGCTGAACGACTTAAACTTACCGCGCAGAACCGGTTGCGCGGAGCGGACAAACTCGTTGATATACGGCTGGTTCATGGGCGCCCCTTTAGGGAGCTTCCAGAGCCCTGCCAGGCGCTGTTGCGTGTCCGCATCCAGCCCTTCGGTATGCAACTCGCCGAATAGGAATTGCGAACCTTTGCGGACCTGTACGTTGACGTCCACGACCTGCGTCCGGTCGTTAAACGCGCGCACCGGCTTCGAGGATACGGTGATATAACCATCCCGCCGCAGCACTTGTTCCATCTTTTCGACCGACAGCATGAACTGCTTCCAGTTCGCCGGCGATCCCTGGGCGAAGCGGGCGGCGTCGTGCATGTCCGCCATGGGAAGAGCGTCACCTGTGAGGCGCACAGTGCCCAGGCGCCACGCGGGTCCTTCGTCGATCGCCGCGGTGACATTTACACCGGCATCGCCCGCGTCCGCCATGTTCACATGCGGAAAGGATACGGTCAGGTGTCCCAGTTCCTCGTAGAGCGGTCTGAGATTGAGTTCCAGCGCGCGCCGGACGTCGCGCTCCGTGAAGTCCTGGCCAATGGCGACTTTCGCCATGTGAGCTTGTAGGGTGCGGTCGGCAATGGCGGCATTGCCCTCGAAACGGATCGCGGCGATTTTGGGAAGATGGGCCGGACGGCACGAGACCCACGTCTTGCCGGTCTTTATGTCGGCCTCGTTGTTCACAACGATCTCTTCCGGGTGATTCGATTTCCGGAGCACGGCTTCGATGGCCCGCTTGTAATAGTCCGAGGCGCGATCGTTATTGGGCATCTGCTTGTCGATGAGCGCGTCCGCGGATTTGAGTAGTTGCCACAAGCTGTCCTCGTCCTGGCCGGGGATATCCAATTCAACCGGCGTGAGGGAGGTCTGTTCGGAAACCTGGAAGGTGAGCGCATAGCCGGTGACACCGCCTACGGTCTTCGGATCGTACCGGTAGCTAACGGTGGAGAAGAACCCGGTATCGGCCAGCTTTTTGGCAGCGGCGTCGAGCTGCGCGCGCGTGGCGGTCTGGCCCTTGTGCAAGCCGGAAGCGGCGATCACGGCCGCCGCCGCCAGCCTGTCATTCCCCGCGACCTTGATCTCCATCACCGGGTGCTGCGCCAGCGCGGCGGGCGCCAGCAGGAGCGCGGCAACCAGTTTGAGAAGGCGCATCATCTGATACTATCTCAAGCATGAAGTACACCGCTCTGCTTCTGGTACTGTGCACGGCACTCTGCGCCGCGGATCGAATCGCGGTGATTGCGCATCGCGGCGAGCATCGCGCGCATCCCGAAAACACGCTGCCCGCGTTTCAAGCCGCCATCGATGCCGGGGCCGATTTTTTCGAGTTGGACGTACGCACCACCTCGGACGGGCGCCTGGTGCTGATGCACGATGCCCAGGTGGACCGCACCACGAACGGCAGCGGCGCGGTCCGCGAAATGACCTTCGACCAGATTCGCGCCCTGGATGCCGGCGTGAAGTTCAGCCCACGGTTCGCCGGCACGCGGGTTCCATCCTTTGAGGAGGCGCTGGCTCTGGCGCACGGCAGGATTGGCGTCTACGTGGACTCGAAGGACATCGCGCCCGCGGACGTGGTCGCCGCACTCACGCGGGCGGACATGCTTGGCGCGGTCGTGATTTATGGAGGCGCCGGATACCTGAAGAAGGTGCAGGCGTTAAGCCCGTCCTTGAGGGTGATGCCGGAAGCCTATGGCGCGTCCACGTTCGAAAAGCTGCTGGCGGATTTGAAGCCGCGCGTGGTGGCCTTCGACGCCGGGGATTTCAAAGACGATGCCATCGCGGCGGCGAAACTTGCGGGCGTGGAGATCTATGTCGACCGCCTCGGATCCGCGGACAACGTTTCGGCGTGGCAGGACGCGGTCGACCGCGGCGCGGCGGGCATTCAGACCGACCGGCCCGCCGAGTTGGTGGAATATTTGCGGGCGCGCAAGCTGCGCTAGTGCCGGCAAGAGCGCCGGCACGGCACGCCGTGGGACGTGCGCCACGTCCTATTTCTTTTCGGACTTCGTATCGGTCTTCTTATCGGCCGTGAGCGCTTTGATCTCGGCCGGCAGATCGAAGCGCCCCGCGGGAATTTCCACGTTCTCCTTCACGCTTTGGATCTTCACCACAATTTCGACGCTGGGGAGCTTCTGGTCAATCGTGTGCGGCGTCAAGACGCCACCTTCATCCCGATAGTCGCTCAACAGCAATTCGGCGGTGGCCGAGCCGTCGGGCGACGTCACGGGCATGAGGACTTTTACGAGCAGGCCTGAAGTCTTTTCGAAAAAGCGGGTTTCGGCGCTGCCTTCGTTGGGCGTGAGGAGCACCTTGTAGCAGGCCTTGCCGTTCACATCTTCGGAGCCGGCAAGCTCGGCCTTCTTGTAGAAGTCGCGCCAGTGCGCGTCTTTATACAGAGCGCCGCTGCGCAAAGCGGTTGCACGTTCGTCACCATCCTTAATGCGCGGGCCTTGCATGCCGTCCATCGCCCAGGCCACGGTTCCGTTCGTGCCCTCTTCAAATTTGCCGGGGCCGGCGGAGAAATCGACGAGGCTGTACGACTTGTCGGGCGCCTCCCGGTAGCTGGTGAGCGGCCCGCTCATCCCCATCACTTCCACCGTTCCGGTGGCTATTTCGGTTTTGACCTTTTCATAAGCGGCGCGGCCGCCGGTGACCTCGATGTACTTGTCGAGAATGGCCTCTGGCTTCATGTCATCGGCTGCAAAGGCAGGCGCGGCGAGCAGCAGCAGGGCGGGAGCTGCGAAACGGAAACGGGAGATCATGACGTTACTTTCCTCTCGATATACTGTAGCGCCATTTCGAGTAAGATGGCTGAGTGCAGGTGATGCTGAACCCGGCGGCCGCGTATCGGTTTCTGGCGCAACGGCATCCCGGCCGGGGCAGCCGATGGCTGGGTTGGCGAAAGCCGTTACTGGTTGCGTTCATACTCGGGTGCACGATGTCGCTCATCGCCTCGGCCAGGCTGACGCTGCGGCTGGCTGGGCCCACCGTCTGCTCGACAACCCAAGACCAGATGCATCGGAAGCGCCCGGAAACCGCACGGACGGCCCGCGAGTTGGTCAAACGTCCGGGGCGCACAAGCACAAGCCGCGCAAACAGGACCGCCTACTTCTTCTCCGTCTTCTCACCCTTAATTAGGGCCGTGATTTCGGCCGGCAGATCGAAGCGGCCCGCTGGGATTTCCGCATTGCTTTTCACACTATCGATCTTCATCAGAATCTCGACGCTGGAGATCTTTTGAATGATGGTGTGCGCCACCAGAATGCCCCCCTCATCCCGATAGTCGCTGAGATCTTCCTCGGCGGTCATTGCGCCGTGCGCGGCGCTAACAGGCAAAACAGTTCTCACCAGCAGGCTGGAGTTCCTATCGTAGTAGCGAGTCTCGGTACCGCCCTCGTTGGGCGTGAGGACGACTTTATAGCAGGTGTTGCCGCCGACGTCTTCGACGCCGGCAAGTTCCGTTCTCGTGTAGAAGTCGCGCCAGCGGATCTCCATGTGCATGACGCCACTGCGCAGGGCAAGGGCACGCTCATCGCCTTGCTTGATCCGCGGGCCTTCCCCGGCGTCGATCGACCAAGCCACCTCGCCGTTGGATCCTTGTTCGGCCTTGCCCATGCCGGCGAAGTCGATAACGGTGTAGCTCTTGGCAGGCGCGGCACTGTAGCTGGTAACCCTCCCTCTAGCGCCGACGCCGGTGATTTCCAGTGTCGCCGTTGCTATTTCGCTTTTGACCTTTTCATACGCGGCGCGGCCGCCGGTGACTTCCACGAACTTGTCGAGAATGGCCTCTGGCTTGATGTCATCCGCGGCAAAGGCGGACGCGGCGAGTAGCAGCAGGGCGGGAACGGCGATACGGAAACGGGAGATAAGGACCACACCTCCTCTCGATATACTGTAGCGCCATTTCGAGTAAGATGGCAGGGTGCAGGTGATGCTGAACCCGGCGGCGGTGTATCGGTTTCTAGCGCAACAACCTGCCGGCCGCGACAGCCGATGGCTCGGTTGGCGAAAACCGCTGCTGGTTGCGTTCATACTCGGGTGCACGATGTCGCTCATCGCCTCGGCCAGGCTGACGTTGCGGCTGGCTGGGCCGGCTACCACCTATTGGAGCTTTGTGCCTTTGGCCGAAATCGCGGCGCTGGCGGCGGTATGGCGGCGAGGGCGCACCCTTTCGTTTCGCCGCACAGTGGATCTGTTCTTCGCCGGCCACGGTCCCTGGCTGTTCTGGCTGATCGGGCTGTGTGCCATCTGGTGTTTCGTCCCGCCGATTCAAGCATTTGTTTTCACCACGGTTTGGCTGTACGGCGCCGGCGCGATGGCGATTGTCTGGTCGGCTTACATCGATTTCTGTTTCTTCCGCTTCGTCATGGACCGGGCTCCGGCGCGGGCCGGCCGGGACCTCTTGTTACATCGCCTGATTTCGTGGACGCTGATTATCGCTATTTTCGGCGGTCCGGCGATTCCGCCGGAAATCGCAGGACGGCTCGGGGCGGGATTCGGACCGTGAAGACCCTACGTTGGATCGCGGCTGGACTCCTCGTGGCATCCGCCGCGGCGGGCACCATCGGCGATGCGCGGCCCGCGCGTCCGCGCCCGATTTTGGGCGGCTATCATGTGATGGCGACGGATTTTCATGTACACAGCTTCCCGTTGAGTTGGGCTACACTGTCGCCCTGGGATACGGCGATGGAGGCTCAACGGCAGGGTCTGGATGCGATTGCCATCGTGGGTCACAATCACGTGTGGGTCTCGAAAGTGGGCCGGTGGTTCTCGCGCATGGCGGGAGGACCGCTGGTGATCACGGGCGAGGAGATCGTGTCGGCGCATTACCATCTGCTGGCGATCGGGATCGACTCGACTGTCGATTGGCGGCAAACTGCGAAGAGCGCCATAGACCAGATACACCGGCAGAGAGGCGTGGCGATTGCGGCGCACCCATTGGCTGCGTCCTGGGCGGCATACGACGGCGGAGCCAGGCGGGCCCTTGACGGCGCGGAGGTGCTGCATCCCATGGTGTACGGGCGCGAGGATCTGGCCGCACAGTTGCGACAGTTCTACGATAGCGCGCCACTGACCGCGATTGGCGATTCAGACTATCACGGACTGGGACCCATCGGGCTATGCCGCACCTATGTGTTCACGAAGGAGGAGACGCAGCCAGGAATCCTGGACGCGATTCGGCATGGGCGCACCTTGGTGTATGACGGCGCCGGGCATATATATGGCGATACGGCGTTGATTCGTCTTGCCGCGGCGGACGGAAGGCTGGCCAGGATTGTAGGCACGCCGGCCGCAGGATTCCTCGATTTGTTCAGCCGGATCGCGGGCGTGCTGGGTTTGACGGCGAGCGGGATTGCGGGGTTGGTAACGAAGGAAGGGTTCAGGCTGTAACCGCCCAGGCGAGCTACGCTCGCCTCTGGAGTCTACATTCTGTCCCGCCGTAGTGGGGCAGGCTCGCAGCCTGCGCGGGCCTCGCAGGCCCGCTCTTCGGCGAGCGAAGCTCGCCTACACCGGCTAAAGCCTGTGCTACCCATCACTGCACCGTGGTTTGGAACGTAGCGGACGCCATGGATTGAGGATTCCAGACCTCGACCTCGAGTGTGTCCCCGGATTTAAGCGGGCACACTTTGCCCTCATCGACGTTGGCCACCAGTTGAATGCTGCCGGTATCCCACTCATCGATGGAAACCGTGCATGCGTTGGAATCGTGGCCGGCAGTCCATTTCTTGGTGAGATCCCGGATTTCGAGATATTTGGAGGTCCCCGTGAACGGCGCCCCTTCGGGGAAGGTTCCGAAGCCTTCGCCGACGATGGTGATCGGCGGGTTTTGCTGGGCTGCAAACTGGTGGCAGCCCGGCGCGGCACACTGGGTCACTACGTTGGTGATGGAGGGCGGGGGCGCGGTAAACACTCCACAGGCGGGCCGGACGCCTGGCTGCCCGTCCGGAAAGACTCCACAAGAATTGGGCCCCACCAGCGGAGACGCTTTCTTGGGCAGGCTCGCGGCAGCCGGGTAGTCGACCACGGGTGTGTAATCGCCCAGCAGGCTGCCCGCGGGGGTTTCCACGGAAGTGCGATAGGGAACAAACTGACCGGCGCAGTCGAACCCATCGCCCGGAATGATGTGGCGCACGGAGAGCAAACTCAGCAGCTCGTAGTCCGAAATGGCAGTCAGATCGAGGAACGTATAGCCGTTCGCCGGAGTGATCCAATTGGGGATGGCGGCACCGGTGCCGACGATCAGCGTGGCATAGCCATTCGCATTTTTGGTGAAGGCTTTGTCCGCGAGGCTCGCTAAAGTACTACCGCCGGGCTGGGTAAACGAGAGACTCATGTATCGCATTTGCTCGTTTCCGGATCGCGAGCAGCCGTCGGTGCACGGCGTTGGCGGCGTAGTCGGGATGCGCAGGCGAATGCGCATGACTTCTCCGGCAAGAGCGAGTGTCGCGGGCAGGCCGGCCGGCACGGATGCCACAATATACGCGGCATTCGGATTCGTGATGGGCACGTACTGTGGCTGCCGCGACCACCGCAGGGTATCCGGCGAGGACGGCGGCGCGTTGCAGAGTTTCGGCAGGTAAGTGGTCTCGTAAATGTGATGAGAATGAGACTGAGTCGGATCGAGCCACGGAAGGCCCACTGAGTTACTGGCCGCCACGACTTGCAGGGTGCTTATGGCATAAGCCGCGGGATAGGCGCACCCAGAGGCAACGTCGCGCACAATGACTTGCGGGTTCGCATCCGACGAGCTATCGTTCAAATACGCCCGCACCATTAAAAGTCCCGCGGTGTTCGGATTGGTGTGCTGGGGGGTATCGACTACGTGGTCCTGCATGGTTGGGAACTGCTGAAAAAAACCGGTATCGCTATTCCAATCCATGCCTGGGTGCCGCTGGGTGCCATCTAAGCCATTGACGTCCACGTTGTATCCGTCCATCTTGCAACCGGTTTGGAGAACACCCGGAGTACCTCCAAAGTTGATGGGCAAGGCATACTGCTGCCCGTCGACGTAGGGGACCCCCGGCAGATACGGATTAATGTATTGGGAAGTCAGCGGCACGATACTGGTATCCAGGATCGATCCGGACAGTGCCTGATGGGCATCGTTCAACGCAAGCGAGAAGTATCGGGTATTCGGGAAGGTTCCCAAGACGATCAACTGATACTGCGGGTCGACCTTGAAGAACAACTGGTAATACACGGCATTGAGATCGCCATATTCGGTGCCGCCAAAACCTGTCCCGAGATTGATGGTGTAGCAGGGGTTGCCGGCGAAATTGGTGAAGAAGTCACCCGTGGGGAATTGGTTGCCGGTGAACGTCGTGGGGAGTCCCGAACAGTCCGTGGCACGTGCGACGCCTGGAGCCAGGCAGCATCCCAAAATGAGCGTAAGAATACTTACACTTCGATTCACTCTCATCGGTCGGTTCCTCTCCGTCCGGCTAGTGTACCAGACTTTACAAACCGCGCGCGGCGTTGTTTTAGTTACAGGAGATCCAAGGGTACCAAGAGTACCAGGGCAAGCGCAAGCGGTTTTTAAGAATATTGCCCGCGCACGGAGTTTGGCGGATGGCGGGCGTGCGGCACCTGCGCGGGACGAAAGCTGCGCCGACTAATCCGGCGCGGCGAACCGCGCCCGGTATGCTTTTTCTTTCACCACGATGGTCTCGGCCAGCCGATCTTGGGCCGTTCGCCGATACGGATGGATGAAGAATTGCAGAAATCCGAAGCCGAACTCCAGCGTGGCGGCGCCGTAGCCCAGGGCCCGCTCGATGGAATGCCACAGCGACATGCGCTCGTGCACCAGTGAGACGACGCGGACGCCGAATAGCCGCTTCCCGGGCGTGCGCCCATTCCAGAGGAAAGTGGACAGCCCGAAATACAACACGGGAACGCCCAACTCCAACGCGATCTTGACCCACTCGTTCTCTTTGAGATCGATGTGGTAGCTGCGGGGCTTGTGCATATCGCCGCCGGTCTCACCGACCCATTTGGCGGCGCCCCAAATGAACAGGACGATCGCCACGAAGAAGACGGCGATGGCGGCATCCGTGGCAAAGGCTGCGGCCCGCTGCCAGAAGTCCGCTAAAGGGAGGCCGTCCAGGTCCTGCATGCGGCCTGTTTCCTCGGCGCGATACTCACGCATTGGTACATTATGGCGCAGTTGCACGGGCGCTCACGGCCCAAAGGCGTTTTGTTCATCTTATGGTATTGTCGCGGGAATTCGCGGAGGCCGGGCGGTGCTCGGCACAGCGTAGTTTTCCGGTCATTGAAGACCGCGTGGGACCGGCGAACGCTATACTATCCGCTGGGAACCCGTATGAACCGCGCGGAAATGTACGCTCGTCTGCACGCTCGCCGCGGGCACTGGGACATGCTGGTGGTAGGCGGCGGCGCCACCGGCGTTGGTGTGGCTATCGACGCCGCCGCGCGCGGTTACGGCGTGCTTCTGCTGGAACAGAGCGACTTCGGCAAGGGCACGTCGAGCCGCAGCACCAAACTGGTGCATGGCGGCGTGCGATATCTCGAACAGGGCAATATCTCACTGGTCATGGAAGCGCTACGCGAGCGTGGCCTGCTGTTGGCCAATGCGCCGCACCTGGTCCACGACCGCGCCTTCGTGGTGCCGAACTACGATTGGTGGGAAGCGCCATTCTACGGCCTCGGTCTGAAGGTCTACAACCTGCTGGCCGGCAAATACGGCTTCGGCGCATCGCGGATTCTCTCGAAGGAGGAGACGCTGGAGCGCCTGCCCACGATTAAGACCGAAGGATTGCGTGGGGGCGTGATCTACTTCGATGGGCAGTTCGACGATTCCCGGCTGCTGATCGACATGGCCGCCACGGCTTATGAGCTGGGCGCCACGCTGCTGAATTATGCGCGCGTAACAGGCTTGACGAAAGACGCCGAAGGCTTCATCGACGGGGTGATCGCGCGCGACGTCGAAAGCGGCGAAGAGTTCCAGGCGCAAGCCGAAGTGGTGATCAATGCCACCGGGCCTTTCACCGACGACCTGCGCCGGCGCGCGGATGCCACGATCGCGCCGATGATCGCGCCCAGCCAGGGGGTGCATCTGGTCTTCGATCGCTCGTTTCTCCCAGGACAGAGCGCCGTCATGGTTCCGCACACGAGCGATGGCCGCGTAATGTTCGCCATTCCGTGGCACGGCCACACGTTGATCGGGACCACGGATACTCCCGTTGAGGACGCGGCGCTGGAGCCGGTGGCCCTGGAGGAGGAGATCGACTTCATTCTGACGACCGCGTCTCTATATCTGGCGCGCAAACCCACGCGCGGCGATATCCTGAGCGTGTTTGCCGGCATTCGCCCGCTGGTGAAATCGGCGCCCGGCGGCGGCACGGCGGAGCTGTCGCGCGACCACACGATCCACATTGACAAGTCGGGGCTGCTGACGATTTGCGGCGGGAAGTGGACGACCTATCGGCACATGGCGGAGGACTGCGTAAACCAGGCGGCTATGCTGGCACGCCTGCCGGAGAAGGCCTGTACCACTGAGCATTTGAAGTTGCACGGATTCCATGAGGACGCGGAGGGGCTCGGTCCGTTGCGCGTGTACGGGTCGGATGCGCCGCGCATTCAGGATCTGATGCGGTCTGGGGCGGGCCTCGCGGAACCGCTGGATCCGGCGCTTCCCTACACGGGCGCCGAAGTGCTGTGGGCGGTGCGTCACGAGATGGCGCGCACCGTGGAAGACGTCCTGGCACGCCGCACGCGGGCGCTGTTTCTGAATGCGAAGGCGGCGATGCGAATGGCTCCGCGGGTGGCCGGGCTGATGGCGCACGAATTGGGTCGAGATGGCGTCTGGCAGAGGCAGCAGGTGGAGAGCTTCGGAGCCGTCGCGCGGAACTACTGCCCGCGCGAGGTTTCGGCCCCGGAAAGTCTGGTATGATGCTGGTAGCGGAGCCGGTGGGGCGACCACCGGCCCCGCAGCGGCGTTTACCGCTGGCCCTTTAGCGCCGTTAACCGGCCGATTAGTTTCAGCCGGATTACCAACAGTAGGATCATAGACGATCCCCCTTTCTGCTCCGCGTGGAGGCCCGGTCTTGCGCCGGGCTTCCTCGTTTTGAAGCTCATGTGCTTCGCGCGAGAACCCGCTCATCCGCGTTTACGGAAAGGCTATGGATGTAGTGGCCGCGGAGGGCGACGAATTCTCATTCGCTTTCGCTGAAAATCGTGAGTGCCCTGAATCTGGTATGATGTCGGTAGCGGAGCCGGTGGTGCGACCACCGGCCCCGCAGCAGCGTTTACCGTTGGCCCTTACGGGTCCATACGATTAGCGCTGTTACCCGGCCGATTAGTTTCAGCCGGATTACCAACAGTAGGATCATAAACGATCCCCCTTTCCGCTCCGGGTGAAGGCCCGGGCTCAGACCCGGGCTTTCCCGTTTAGAAGCTCAAGTGCTTCGCGCGGGAACCCGCTCATTCACGTTTACGGAAAGGCTATGGATGTAGTGTCCGCGGAGCGCGACGAATTCTCACGCTTATTTCAGAAAGGAATCAGCCGTTGAGTACTGGAATCTCCCGCCGGTCGATCAGGCCGGAGACCGCGGCGATGTCGCGATCGAGCGCCCGGTCCGCTTCCACAAAAGCGCTGACCGCGCGGATGGTCCGGTAGATCGGCCGCGTGCCTGCGCCTAGCCGGCCGCCGCCCTGGCGGAGGTCGATAGCTTGCGCCGTGGAGAGCAGGGTGATGGCGACCGCGCTGCGCAGCAGGCCCGTCACGTCCATGGCGGTCAGAGCGGCGTGCGTGCCGAGGCTCACGATATCCTGATTAAACTGCTCGGTGGGCAGCGTGTGGATCAGGCTGGGCGCGCACCAGTGGCGTATAGCGGTGACCAGGCTGGTGTGCACGATCTGCATCCCTTTGAAGCCTTGATACACGCCCACGTGCGGACTCAGCGATGGCGGCAAGCCGTTCGAAAAACGGTCGTCCATCAGCAGGGCCATCAGGGAATGCAGCCAGTTGGCGAGATTCGCCAGGTCCAGTTTCAGGCCGTCCATGGCGCGCGCGATGTGCGCTCCGTAAAAATTGCCAGTATGGTAAACCTCTCCGGCGGCCGGATCGATGAGGGGATTGTCGTTCACCGAATTAGCCTCGCGCTCGATTACCGTGCGGCATTGTTCCAACGTCTCGTGCATGGGTCCCAGCCCCTGTGGGGCGCAGCGTAGCGAGTAGGGGCTTTGAATGGACTCGCCAGCGGCGGCTACGCCATGGCTGCCGTTGCTGCCGTTGGCCCGCCGGTTGGCCTCCTGCACGCGGCCGCGGATTTCGTCCAAGGGCACGACCAGCTTGGAATCGAACAGCAGGGAATTGAGCATCTCCGCCACCGCAAGCTGGCCGGGATGATGCTTGGCCATGTGGATCGCCGGATGATAATAATCGGGCGACGAACCGAGTGCTTCGGCAGCCATCGCCAACGCGCCCAGCGACAAGCGGAACAGATAGGCCGCCTCATCCACCACAATTGAGCCGACGCCAGTCATGACCGTGGTGCCGTTGAGCAGCGCCAGTCCTTCCTTGGCTTCCAGGTCCAACCGTGCGATGCCCTCGTGGTGAAGAGCCTCCGCGGCGGGCACCCGGCATCCCTTATAGAACGCTTCACCGCGCCCGGACATGACGCGCGCGATGTACGCCGACGGGCACAGATCGCCGCTGGCGCCCACGGAACCGAAGCGCGGCACGACCGGGGTGATACGGTGATTCAACAGGTCCAACAGGCGTTCGATCACCACCAGGCGCACGGCCGAGAATCCGCGGGCCAGCGCATTGGCACGCAAGAGGATGGCGGTCCGTACGGCCTCTGCGGGCAGGGGATCGCCCACGCCGCAGGACAGAAATTCGAGCAGGTTTTGTTGGTGGTGCGCAAGTTCGTCCGACGGGATCACGTAGCGCGCATTGCCGCCGAAACCGGTATTGACTCCGTAGACCACTTCGCCGGCCGCGAGCTTGCGTTCGAGGACTTCGCGGCCGCGGCTGATGCGCCGGCGGAATTCTTTGTCCATACTGAGCGCGACCCTCTGGCCATGCCGCGCTACGGCGATAATTTCATTTAGCGAAAGACGGTCTTGGGAAATACAGACTGCCGCGGTGGGCGTAATCAGAGTCGCCATAGCATCCCATACACCACAGTGCGGTGGTGTTCTGGCACCAGTATGGCACTGGCCCCGGCGGGTGTCAATAGTTAGCTATCAGCAAGGGCGGGCCGGGGCGGCCCGTCACCAAGATCAGAAAACCCAAGGTCTTGGGGGGCGGGATTTATCCCGCGCGGGGCTTCAGCCCCGCGCCTAGCAAATCGACACGTTGGCGAGTGGGTTTCTGGAGAGCTTTCAGCTACTTTCCCGACGCGTGCACGACCGTCGTTACGTTGGCCTTCAGGTCGACGGTTTGCTCGACTCCGGCCGCGCCGTTCACGGGCACGATTTTCACGGTGTACTGTCCGGGCGGAAGCAACAGGCCCTGCGCGAAATTGTCGAATTCGTCCACGTGACCCATGTAAGCGCCGTTGACATACACGGCCGCGTACTTCTCCGCCCCTTCGGTGCGCAGCCGCCCAAATGGACCTTTCGGCTCCGGCAGCGCTTTCAGGTCTTGTTTCACGGTCACCGTCTTGCCCGCCACGATGGTGACGTGCGTGGTGGCGACTTCGTAGCGCGGCTCGCGCAGCGTGACCGTGTGGTCTCCGGCGGCCACCGCGTAACTGCGCGTGATGCCGAAGTTGGCGGCGGGGCCGACATACTTATCGTCCACGAAAACGCCCGCGCGGCCGGTGGTGGTTTTCACTTTCAGGGTCCCGGTCTGGCCGAACGCCAGGCTGCAAACCGCGAGTAGAATGGCGGCCGCAGCCAACCGAAACCGAATGCAATTGCTTTTCATAGTGTCTCCTTAACCTCTTTGAATTTGTTTTGAGTTTCCCGTTTGCGGAGCGGCATCGCGCCGCATCTATTTGAGCGCGTATGCAAGGCCCGCGGTGAACTGGAAGGAATTCTTCCGAAAACCCGATGGCGGATCGTTCAGAAAAGTATCCGCCGACGTCAATGCGACGCTCAAGCGTTTGTGCACCGGAAGCGTCAGGCCGACGCTGCCGGTTGCGAAGTAGGCGCTGGTATTATTCCACGCCGGCGTGGCGGAGATCTGCTCGTTGAGCAGAATGCCGTGTTGAAACTTGTGCGTATAAATTTCGGCGAACGTGGACCCGATCAAGCTTTGGTTGGAGCCGGAGCCGCTGAAGCTCTGGTGGATATAAGAAACCGCGGCCTTGACATCGAGTTCCGCCGCCGCGGTTTTGTATGCGGTCCAGCCGAGCCCGCCTCCGTACATCTGTTGCAGGTCGAGACCCTGCGAGTAGTTGTGGTCGAAGGCCGCCTGCCCAAATCCGAACATGCGCGGCGAGAAGTATTTGTCCTCTTCGGCGTCGACGTGATAAATGGCCGTCTTAATCTCGGGCAAGTCAGGCTGACTGACCCTGCCGTAGGCGGCGCTAAAATCGAGCAAAGTGCGCGTGCTGGGAAGCAGCCAGTTTTCGGCAGGCTCGGTGCGCACCAGGGCGATCCCGCCGGTGAACGTGTGGGCTTCCTGAGTGGCCTGTACGATACTGGCTCCCGCGGTGACCGCACCGCCCCAGTCGTGGAAAAAGCCGGCGTTGCGGTTCATGGCCTTTTCAAAGTCGGGCTGTGCCACCACGTAGCCCGCGTCCGCCACGGGGACGGTGCGTGACGCGCCGGCCGCGGCTTGGACGGCTATCTTCTGGTCCGTCATGACCACGTTGCCCTGCGGCACCTGGCCGACATCCGTGAGCCGGTGGAGTTGGGCATTCTTGCCAATGACGGCGAACGGATGCGTTGTGCGCAATTCTTGAATCTTGCTCCAGGCGACGGTGATTTCTCCAGCCATGTCGCTCTTGAAAACGACGGAATCGCCCTTGGCGCTCTTAAGCTGGCCGATCAACTTTTCACCATCGGTGAATATCAAAACGTCGGGCTGCGGCTTGGCGGCCGCGGGCGCCTGGCAGTAAAGCAGGGTGTGCCCGCACGCAACGACAAGCGCTGCGCGCACGATGAATTGCCGTAGTTTTTCGATCACTTTCGATCTCCTAGTTTGTCCGGGCGCCTGAGGCGCACTTGCGATGCGACGCACTAACCGCAGTCCCCAGCCATGAGACTGGCTGGCGACGTTGTCCGGGCGCGTGGGCTTAGCAGGCGGTACGGACACGCGCGGCGTGCGCCGGCAAACCGGCGAGCAGCTTGTATCCTTTAAAATACTCTAGCACCTCACGCACGGGAATGCCGAGGGGGAAGCGGGAGCAGGCACAGGGGGACCCGCGCGGACCGGGAGGGCCGCCCCACTAAGCGCCGGATTCTTCTCAAAAAGGTTGACGCAATTGTAACGATGTGTGCGATGATGGGTCTCCGCGGAGGCAAGCAGATGTCCTTAATGAAGCGTATCAGCGCCGAGTTTCTCGGCACGTTCTGGCTGGTTTTTGGCGGCTGCGGCGCCGCAGTATTAGCGGCCGCATTCCCGCAATTAGGCATCGGTTTCGTCGGTGTGGCGTTGGCTTTCGGCCTAACGGTAATGACCATGTGCTTCGCGGTCGGCCACATTTCCGGGGGGCACTTCAATCCCGCCGTCACGATCGGACTGGCGGTGGCCAAGCGGTTCCCCTGGAGCAATGTGTTGGCGTACATTGCGGTACAGGTGCTGGGGGCCATGGTGGCGAGCGGCCTGTTGTTTGCCATTGCCAGCGGCAAGCCCGGCTTCAGCCCAGGCGGTTTCGCGGCCAACGGCTTCGGCGACCACTCCCCGGGGGGTTACTCCATGAAATCGGCGATCCTGGCCGAGTGCGTGCTCACTTTCATGTTCCTGATGATCATCCTGGGCGCCACCGATAAGCGGGCTCCGGCGGGCTTTGCACCGATCGCCATTGGTCTGGGGCTGACGCTGATCCACCTGGTCGGCATTCCGGTGACCAACCTGTCCGTGAATCCAGCGCGGAGCACGGGTCCGGCGGTAGTAGTGGGCGGATGGGCGCTGCAGCAGCTTTGGCTATTCTGGGTGGTGCCGATTGCAGGGGGGGCGATAGCCGGGCTGGCCTATCCATGGCTGGCGGCGGAGGAAGCACCGCAGGGCAGGGCCGCGCGGGCGTAGCGGGTAGCAAGCCAGAGGTTGGGGGGCGGGCTTTAGCCCGCGCGTGGCTTAAGCCGCGCTGGGGCGAGCTGCGCTCGCCGAAGAGCGGGCCTGCGAGGCCCGCGCAGGCTGCGAGCCTAGGCTGCGAGCCTGCCCCACGCCGGTGCTACCAGTCGGCGTAGGGCGTGCCGTCCAGGCCTGTCTTATCGGACCCGCTCTTCACGTCGAAGATGCCCGGCTCGGTCTGATCGACGCTCATCAGCACATCTTCCATGACGGTGTGCCAGGTCTGATTCGAGTTGGTCATGGGATCGATGGGGATATCGCGCAGGTAACCGGCGGCCACCAGATCCTGGAGCGATTGGGGCGCCTTCTTCTTGTCGAAGGTATACTCGTCGATCACATTTCGCAAGGTGAACAGGTTGTTCTTGAGGACGCTTTCCTTCGCCCGCACGATCGCCTTTTGATATTGCGGAATGGCCAGCGAAACCAGGATCACGATGATCGCCATGACGATCATCAGTTCCACCATGGTGAAGCCGAACTCGCGGCGGCGCAGCTTGCGTTCCATGCGCGTTCTACCAGTCGGAGTAATTGGTTCCATCCGGCGCCTTTTCCGTGGTTTTGGTATAAATATCGAAGACGTTCTGCCCGCCCCAACTGTTGGAGGTGGGGTCGTCGCGGGTGCTGCGCATGCCCCAATCGGTGGAGTTGGTGAAGGGGTCCTTGGGGATGCGCCGCAGGAAGCGGATCTTCTTATCCACCTGGCCTTGCAGCTTGACGCCTTCCACCAGGGTCTCCAACTTCTCCGGGTAGTTATCGGAATCCAGCTTTTGCTGGCCCAGATAGCCGGCATCGGCGTAGTCCTTGTACTTGTCGATGGCCGCGCGGATTTCGCGCTCGGCCCAGCGCAACTCCTTCTCGCGCTCGATGCGGACCCTGGAGCGGGCCAGCGGCACGGCCATGGTGGTGAGGATCAGCATGATGGAGAAAGCCACCACCAGTTCTACCAGAGTCAGTCCGCGCTGATTCTTGCGTCGCATCCTTACCTACTTTACATTGACCGTCAGAAGCGGCGAGGAGTTGGATATGGGCTGGCCTTGCGAGTTGCTGGGACTGAAGGCCGCCGCCGAAACGCTGACTGCGCCGCGGGCCAAGGTAGTAAACGAGAGCTTGAGCAGGATACCGGAACCCGTGACGCCGCCGGTGCCCGGAAGACGGTTCAGGGTGATATCGGCCTCGCCGGTGTCGTTCTGAATATTCTTGGTGAAGGTCGCCTGTTGGCCGTCGCTCGACATCAGGTTGCCCTGCACCACGTCGGTGAGTTTGAGTATCTTGGGATCGTACTTAATCTGCAAGGGCGCGGAAAACAGGTCCGTGGCATTCGCCATGACGAGGTTCACGTCGAACGGTTGACCCATCACTTGATCCACCTGGGCCGGCACAAAGTTGACCGACGCGCTGGCTGCCGGTGCAGCCGCAGCCGTTGGCGGCGTGGCCAAAGCCGGCGACGGCGTTGCCAAAGCTGGCGACGGCGTGGCCGGTGTCAATACGCTGGCGGATGGGGGCGCGTTAACCTGCGGCGCGGTAACCGGCGGATTTGCGGAAGAAGCCGGCGGCGTCACCGGCTGAGCGCCGGGTGTGTTGGCGGGAGTGGCGGCGCCGCCGCCCCTGGGCGCCGTATCGCCGTCCGGCTGGGCTTGCGGAGCGTAGTTCAATTTCACAACCGTGGAACTGCCCACCGAGATGGCGCGCATCTCTTCTTCGGTGTAGTCGGGCCGCCGCACGATGTGCGGAATCAGCGCAATCAGCAATTCCTGCGAAGTCTTGCTGACGGTCTTGGTGCTAAACAGCCATTTGATGACTGGAATGCTGGAGAGCCCCGGAATGCCGCTCACGGTGGTGCTATCCTGCGACTGTTTCAATCCGCCCAGCAGGTTGACTTCGCCATCCTTCATGCGGATATCGTGAATCACTTTCTCCTGCGAGATGACCGGCTGCGAGATGCCGCCCAAATTCACGTAGCTCACCACGCTCGAGATTTCGACTTCCACATGCATCGACACTTCGCCGTTCTCGTGTACCTTGGGAGTAAGATCCACATTCACGCCGACGTCGATGAACGTGAATTGCGTATTCACCAGGGGGTTGATGCCGACGCCGCCGATGCCCGGCTGGAAGCTTCCGGAAGCGATAGGCTCTTTCTCGCCGACCTTCAGCGTGGCCTTCTGGTTATCCACCGACCGGATTTGAGGAGATTGCAGCACGCGCGTACCGCTGTCGCTGAGCACCGCCTGCAGCATCCCGGACGGCAGGACCGTAGAGAAGTCGTTGGTGCCCACCTTGCTGAGCTCGGCGAGCGGTACGGAAGCGGCGGTACCGGTGGTCGTCCCCGTGGTGCCCGTGGTGCCTACCGTGCTGGAATTCGGAGTGGAAGTGGCGGCGGTGGTAGTGGTCGAAGTGCTCGGAGTGCTGATACTGGAGCGCGGCGCGAAGGTCACCGGGATGCTCAAGCTGCTCAGAGCCGCTCCTAAAGTGCGCGTCATATCGCTTGAGACCTGCAGCACCACCACATCCACCACGACTTCCGACTTGGGCTTGTCCAGGTCGTGAATGATTTTTTCCGCCAATGCAATGCGGTCCGCCTCGCCGCGGGCGATGATGGCGTTCTGCGCGTTATAGACGAACAGCCTTTGTATGTCCGCCACCGAACGCACCGCGGTCACAATCTCCTGCAGTTCCTGGGGAGTGGTTACGTTGGTCAGGTAGAAAACCTTCATCACCTGATCTTCGTAGTCGCGGCGCTTGGTGGTGTTGTCCTGCGTGACAAAGATGGTATTGGCGGATAGCGGCTTCCAAAAGGTCTTGGTGACGATAGCCAGGTAGTTCAGGGCCTCGGTCAGCGTGGCTCCCGTAAGTTCGATCGACTGCTTGCTGCCCGCCTCCTTGAACTCCGAGTCGAACAGGACATTGATGCCGGCCAGTTTTCCCACCGTTTCGAAAAGGACCTTGGCCGAGTTGCTCATCTTGACGTTAATGGGCTGCGGGCTGAGCAAGCGCAACTCCGGCACCGGCAACATGGAATCCAGCTTCTCTTCGATATTGCGTTTAGCCAGTTGGGAGGGGGTCAATCCCCGTGTGCCGGAATCCGCTCCTTTTTTTCTTTCGCGCTCGATCATTTGCGTGGTGGTCTTGATCTCCTGCTCGGCCACGCTCGATGAAGGATCTAGACCATACGCCTTCTCAAAATGGAGCAAAGCCTCCGCCAGTTTTCCATCCTTGCGCAGCTTGAGACCTAGCGAGACGTGGGCCTGCGACGCCTGAAAGCGGGACTGGTGCACTTCAAGCTGGTAGCCAGGATCGCTAGGGTCTTCGGCGAGGGCTTTCTGGTAAAACTCCAGAGCGCCATCCCAATCCTTTTGGGCCTCGCGCGCCTTGCCTTGGGCCAGGAACTTATCCCCTTTGCGAGTGCGGGCGGCCGCCGGGACGGCCAAACCGCCAACCAACGCCGCCAGCGCCAGTAGGATTGCTAAGATGCTGAAAACAGAGCGTTTTCTATGAATTCCGGGCATGCAAAGAGGCATATGGTAAGATAAAAGGCAACCGGGCGCTCCAAGCTACTTCATCTGGATGACGTTGCGGGAGTTCCCCGCGTTGAGAGCAAAATGTGGCCGGAAAAGAAGCCGATTTCAAGATCCTAAGCGACAACCGTTCCGCGAGCCACAACTATTTTCTGATGGAGCGCTTTGAGGCCGGCCTGGTGCTGACAGGCACCGAAGTGAAGGCCGCGCGCGCGGGCAAAATTCAGCTCAAAGAGGCCTACGCCGCGATCGAGAAGAACGAAGCTTGGCTGGTAAATGCGCACATTAGCCAGTACGCCTATGGCAATCGCGAGAACCATCCGCCAGTGCGCAATCGGAAGCTGCTATTGCACCGGCAGGAGATCGATAAACTGTTGGGCAAGACGCGCGAAAAAGGCCTGTCGTTGATTCCGACCAAGGTCTACTTAAAGAAGGGCCGCATCAAGTGCGAAGTGGCCTTGGCGCGGGGCAAGAAACTCCACGACAAGCGCGAGACCGAACGGGCCAAAACGGCGGAGTCCGAAGCGAGAGCGGCGGTACGCGCGAGCAAGGCGAGACAATGAAGAAGCTGAGTGCTGAAAGCTGAATGCTGAATGCTGAAAGCTGATTGCCAGGAGAGAATCAATGCAAGTCACTCTAGAACGTCACCCAATTGAAGAAGTGCAAACCGATGCCCTGGTGCTGCCTGTGTTCCAGGACCGCCGCGAAGATCGCTTAGGTCTGGGCGAGTTATACGATGCAGGCGAGATTTCCGGTAAACCGCTGGAGATGACGCTGCTGCACAACGTGCCGGGTATGCGCGCGAAGCGTTTGTTGGCCGCGGGGGTCGGGAAGCCCGAGAAGTTCAACGCGGCCGAGTTACGCAAAGCCGTGGGCGCCGCGATCCGGCACCTGAAATCGAAGTCCATCAAGGACGCGGCGATTTGGCTCGACGCGGCCCAGGCGGGCGGCGATTACGTGTCTGCCGCGGTGGAAGGCGCGATCCTGGGCAATTTCGAAACGGATCGCTACAAGACGGACAAGAAAGATGTGAAGAGCGTGGAGCGCTTCACGGTGGTGGTGGCCGGCGGCGGCCCGCATTTGGAGGCCGCCGTCGAGCGTGGGCGCATTATCGCCGAAGCCCAGAATTTCACGCGGGAACTGGCGAACGAGCCGCCCAACCGGCTGACGCCCCTGGCGCTGGCTGAGTATGCCCGCCGCATGGCGGAGGAGTTCGGCCTGGAATACGAGGCGCTCGACCGCGACCGCATGGCGCAGCTTGGCATGGGCAGCCTGCTGGGAGTGGCGATCGGCAGCGCCGAACCGCCGGTCCTGATCGTGCTGCGCTACCGGCCGGCTGCCGCGCCACAGGGGTCCGTGCACCTGGGCCTGGTGGGCAAAGGCGTGACGTTCGACACGGGCGGCATCTCCATCAAGCCGGCCGACGGCATGGAGAAGATGAAATACGATATGGCCGGCGGTGCGGCTATGATCGGCGCCATGCGGGCGCTGGCGCAACTGCAGCCCACGATCCCCGTGACCGCGCTGATACCGGCCGTGGAAAACATGCCGGGCAGCCGCGCGCAGCGTCCCGGCGATATCGTCACTTCGCTGAACGGCAAAACCATCGAGGTGATCAACACGGATGCGGAAGGGCGCTTGATCCTGGCGGACGCGCTCACCTACGCGCAGAAGTTGGGCTGCACGCATTTGGTGGACGCCGCCACGCTGACCGGTGCCGTGGTGGTGGCGCTGGGGCACTACAACGTGGGCCTATTCGCCAACGACGACGCGTTGCGCGAGCGCGTGATGCTGGCGGCGCGCGCGGAGGGCGAAAAGATGTGGCACATGCCGCTCGAAGACGACTACAAGGATTATCTGAAAAACGCCTACGCCGATATTTCCAATGTGGGCGGGCGTTACGGCGGAGCGGTGACCGCCGCGATGTTCCTGAAGGAGTTCGCCGATCCGACGCCGTGGGTACATCTGGATATCGCCGGCACCGCGTGGCTGGATGAGGGCAAGCCGTTCTTGGCGAAGGGTCCCACCGGCGTGCCGTTGCGCACCATGGTGCGGCTGGCGATGGACTGGCAGGCCTAGGCACCGAAGAGTTTCACGCAAAGGCGCAAAGGACCCAAAGAAAAAAATTGAAGGGGGTATCCGGGAAACCGGCATGCTAAACTCCTGGAGATGCTGCCGTCCGCTCTCCGCTGCCTAACCCGCAATCGCGGATTCACCGCCGTCGCCGTCCTCACGCTTGCGCTGGGCGTGGGTGCCAACACCGCCATGTTCTCCGTCATCGACGGAGTGCTCCTCAAGCCGCTCGCCTATCGCGATCCGGACCGCCTCATCAGCCTGCATCTCCGCATCACGACGCTAAAGAACCTCGGCATCCTGCCCATTCCGCCGTTCGCCTACAACCTTTGGCGCGACCATGCCGCCAGCCTCGAGAGCATCGCCATCGTGCGGCCCGGCAGCGAGAATCTTACGGGCACAGGCGACCCGGAACGGCTGCTGAGCGCGCGCGTTTCCGCGTCGCTGTTCCAAACCTTGGGCGTGTGGCCGGCGCTAGGACGCGCGTTCGCCGCTAATGAAGATGTCTATCAAGGCCCGCAAGTCGTCATTTTGGGCAATGGATTCTGGAGCCGCCGCTTCGGCGCCGATCCCGCGGCCGTAGGGCGTAAGATCCAACTGAACGGAACCTCTTACACCATCGTCGGCGTGATGCCACGCGGCTTCGAGCTCCCCATCGACCTACGGACCGAACATGCGTCGCACTTCGACATACTCTTGCCCGTGAACGTCGCGCCGGACCAAATGATGAGCCATGGTTACTGGGGCGTGGCCCGTCTGAAACCCGGCGTGACCGTGGAACAGGCGCGCGCCTCGCTCGATGCCAATCTTGCGTCCATCGGCGGCGATCTGGTCCGTAATGCGATCGTCGCGCGCTTGCGCACCAATCTGACGGAGCGCGTCCAGCGCGGGCTAGGCCTCTCGCTGGCGGCGGTTGGACTGGTGTTGCTGATCGCCTGCGCCAACCTGGCGAATCTGCTTCTCAGCCGCGGCTTGACACGCCGGAAAGAGATCGCCGTGAGGGCGGCGCTGGGCGCCAGCCGCGCGCATATCATGCGGCAACTGTTCTTCGAGAGTCTGGGATTGGCGGCGGCCGGGGGAACCGCGGGCGGGCTTTGCGCCGGGGGGACGCTGGGCGCGATTCTCACCCAACTGCCCGCGGATCTCCCGCACCGGGCCGCGATTTCCGTCGATCCGCGCGCAGTGGCGTTTTGTATCGTCTTGACCCTGCTTTGCGCCATGCTCTTCGGCGTGCTGCCGGCTTGGCGATGCTCCAAAGCCGACCCGCAGGAAGCTCTGGGCCAAAGCCAGCGCGGCGCCACCGGCACGCGAAGTTCCGGCGTTCTGCGGCAGTTGCTGATCGCTTCCCAGGTGGGGCTCTGCACCGTGCTGCTGATTGGCGCGGGCCTGCTGCTGCGCAGTTTTGCGAAAATCATGACCGTCGATCGCGGCTTTGACACGGAAAACGTTCTCGCCGCCGACGTGCCTCTGGAAGGCGCGCGCTACGAACAACCCGCCAGCCGCAACGCCGCTTACCACGCGATCGAGGAGCGATTGTCGAGCATCCCCGGCGTTTCGAAGGCGGGCGCCGTGAGCTGGCTGCCGCTTGCGGGCGACGATTACCAGAACCCCATTTTCCTCCCCGGTGTCACGCTGACGCCGGAGCGCATCCGCAATCTGCCCATGGCGCAAATCCGATTCGCAACGCCCGGATATTTCGGCGCGGCGGGCGTCTCCCTGCGATCGGGGCGAGTTTACTCCGAGAGCGCCGGCGACCTGTGGACCGCTATGGTGAGCGAGAGCGCCGCCCGGCGAGTCTGGCCGGAGAGCGACCCCATCGGCCGGGAGTTCACCATAGACGAGTCTCCCCGCCCGCGCATGTGGCGCGTGGCGGGAGTGGTGGCCGACGTCCGGCAGACCGAATTGCAGAATCCATCTCCCTTGATGGTCTACCTGCCGGCCGCGCACAACCGCGGATTGGATCTTTCTTTCGTTCTTCGTTCCAAGTTGCCCGCTGGATCCTTGGCCCGATCGATCCGCCAGGCGGTGTGGCGGATCGACGCGAATGCGCCGGTAACGGCCATCCGGCCGATGCGCGAAATTGTTGCCGCATCCGCGGCTCAACGCCGCTTCCAAACGCTGCTGCTGGCGGCTTTTGCCGGCATAGCGATGCTGCTGGCCGCGCTGGGCATCTACGGAACGCTTTCCTATTCCGTGAATCGGCGATACAGGGAGATCGGCATCCGCTTGGCTCTTGGCGCGCAAGGCCGGAGCGTTGGAACTCTGGTGCTGCGCCAGGCGCTCACGCCCGTTGTGCTGGGCCTCGCCGCCGGTTGCGTGGGCGCACTCCTACTGATGCGGATGCTTGCGGCTTTGCTCTACGGTGTGGGGTCCGCGGACGCGGCTACCTATGCCGTCTCCGCGGCACTGATTCTGGTCGTGGCCGTGGCTTCCTGCTGGCTTCCCACATTGCGGGCCATGCGGCTCGATCCGCTCGAGACGATCCGCTGCGAATGACCGTGGCCGGCTTGGGGCGCCACGGGAACCTTGCAGCCCCACCTTAACCCGAAATAAATCTGAACGCTTTCCCTCCCGCGGCAGTCTTAGCTGGTGAAACGATCGGCATGATCGAAGTTACCCAAGCGATAACGTTGCAGGAGCCGGGATTGGCGGCGCGACAGGAGGCGGCGGCGCGCGAAGCCCGCTTCGCCGGGCTGGTCGAGCGGCAGTCGCGATTCTCCTTCCGTGTGGCTTATGCCGTTCTACGGAACGCCCACGACGCCGAGGATGCGGTGCAGGAGACGTTTCTGAAACTGTATCGCGGCAGCCGATGGGAGGCGATCGAGAACGAGCGGGCGTTTTTGGCGCGCGCGGTCTGGCGGATTGCGGTGGATAAACTCAAGCGGCGAAGGGCGGGGCCCGAAGGACCCGCGCAGGACTGGAGTCCCGCCCCACACAGCGCGAATCCGGAGGAAGCGCTGGTTACAGCGGACTGGAATGCCGCCGTCTGTCGTCTGGTCGATGCGTTGCCGCAAGAGCTGCGGCAGCCGCTGGCGCTTTCAACTGTAGAGGAGATGAACTCGCGGGAGATCGCGCAGGCCATGGGGATTGCCGAGGGGACGGTGCGTACGCGCATCATGCGCGCACGCCGGATTTTGAAACAAAAGCTGGCGGGGATGATGGAAGGCCGTTATGAGAAACGATGATCCGGGCAATGCTTTGGACGGCGCTCTAGACAGTGCGCTGGCGCAGTATTCCAGCGTGGAACCTCTGGCCGGACTCGAACAGCGAGTGTTGGATCGCGTGCGGGCCGAAGGTACGGCGCGGCGAATCGGATTCTGGCGATGGGTGTTGGCGGCCGGAGTTGCGGGCACGATTGCGGCAGGCGTCTGGTTGGAGAGACCGGTGCCGCATGTAGTGGTTGCCGGGAAGACCGGCAGGCCTGTCATACCGGCCTCGCGGCAAGCGGGCACGCCCGCGCGCCTTAAGAGCCTTAAGAAAAGGTATGGACAAGCGCAAAGGGCTGTCCCACTTTCGCGCGAGGAGCGCGCCTTGGTGGCGCTGGTGGCGATCGCCCCGGACCAGACGCGGGAAGCCTTGCTCGACCTGCAACGGCGGAGTGCGGAACCCATTCAAGTGGAAGAGATCAAGATAGAACCGTTAAGGAGCGACGATGAGAAAGACGATGCAAAATAAGACGAAGCTGGCTTTAGGTTGCGGCGCCATCCTACTGACCGCTGGTATTTGCGCGGCCCAAGGCGACGACGCCAAATCCGCCGCCGAACAGCCGAAATACTTCCACCTAGAGTTTGTAGTGAAGGAGATGGACGCCGGAAAAGTAGTCAGCGCCCGGCATTACTCGACCATGGTGGCGACCGGTCGCGCGGACTTTGGTTATAACTGCACGATTCGCACCGGTAACAAAGTGCCGGTGCCCGTCAGCGGCGGAAAGGACAGCGGGACGTTCACTTACATCGATGTGGGAGTGAATATCGACTGCCGCGCGGCGAAAGAGGTGGAAGGCAGCCTGGCTCTCAGCGTATCCGCGGAAATCAGCAATGCGGCCACAGCCTCGAACCCGCCGTTGATCCGGCAGACGAAGTGGAGCTCGAATTCCATCGTGCCGATCGGCAAACCTACGACGATTTTCTCATCCGACGATGTGACTACCAAGGGCCAAATGCAACTGGAACTGACCGCGACGCCTATGACCCCCCGCTGATCACGATCGTCCCGGCGACGTTGGGATTGGCGTTGTTCGCCCCGTAATTCGTCGCAAATCCCTGGTAAATGATTTGCACCGGGTAGACCTGATATTGGGTTTGGGTCGCGTCGATGAAATTCTGCAGATCCTGCGGATTAGTAGGGATCTGAATGTTGATCTGCCAAAGGCCGGGGATGCCCGGCGCAAGGCCGGAATATTGAACGGTGGCTTGGGAACTGCCGACATACACCACGGGCGTTTGCGACGTTTGTACGGCGCCGGGCGACGCACCGTCCGGGGGAAGGGCGCCGCTGAGGTCCGGCCCGGTTCCGTTCAGAAAGAGCTGGATGGACGCGCCGGGATTAACCGGATTGGCAGTCCCGTTGCGGGTGTCGTCGCAGTTGTTGTTTACGATAGTGTTGCAATTTAGGGCCGCGAGTTGACCGGTACCCCCTCCGTTGTTGGTGAAAAACGCCGGCGAGGCGACGCCCATGTTCGCGGCTCCGCTGCCCATAACCTGCGACGTGGACGGATTTACGACGACCACTTGCGCCATTCCGGAAGTCGGGGCTTCATAGGGGACGATAAAATTAATCTGGCCCAGATACCCGCCGCCGCCGGCCGGCGTGATCACGGAGAGCGGCGAGGGCTGGCCGTTGACCAGCACCTGGAGGCCGGCCAACTTCTGCGGCAAAGGCAAGCTGGCAGCATAGGCCGCGCTCGTGGTAAATGCGAAGTTAAAGGGGTATAGGGTGGCGAAAGTACCCGGCGCGAGGCCGCAACTGACATTCGCCCCGGTGGCCTCGACCCCGCACGGATCGTCGGCGGCGCCCAGGGTACATCCCATGTAGCACACATAACTGCCGCTGTTCTTTGCCTGCAGGGCCTGGTAGTGGATGGCGACGCGATTTGAGACATCCGCCGCATAGAGATTGCCCAAGGCATCCTGAGTGACCGCCAATGCCCCGACTGCGTATGTGCAAGCGCTTTTCGAGCTGCAATCCGGGGATTGCGCGGGTGGCATCTCCTGGGCGGCCGACATCGTCAGAGTGGCTTGGCTGCTCCCGGTTCCCGTGGCGCTGGGACTCGCAAAATGGGAGAGACCGTTCACGTCGCCAACCCAAATATCGTCGTGACTTCCGGCCACCGTGTTCGGATTTACCCAAATGCCCTGCGGGCGGTTCAACGACCCGCCAAACTGAGTGGTGGTCAGGGTGAATATCGGCTGGTTGGTGATCTGCCCGGCAGGGAGGAACACCAGCACCCGGTTATTGCCATAGTCCGAGACATAAAGGCGGTTGATGGAGTCTTCGCCGATGTGGTGCGGCAGGTTAAAAGTGGTTGGATTCGTGGAGACGAAATCCGTTTGTCCGATTACTTCGGTGGCCGGCTCGCCGTTGGTGGCGCTGGCGATCGGAAATAGCAGGACGCGATTGGCGCCTTCGTCGGAGACGAACAATCCCTGCACCGGATCGAAAACCAAGCCATAGGGAAAGACCATGACGGATTGGCTGGCCGTGGGGTTGGAGATCCCCGTAAATGCGTTTTGGCCCAGCACCAGATTGGCCTGCTCGCTGGAGTTTGCAGCCGCAAATGGCGCGGGGAATCGCAGTACGCGCCCGTTACTCGAGTCGGCCACATACAGGTCCCCGCTGCCGGGATCGACCGCCAGTCCGGTGGGAAAACAAAGGCTGGCATTGGTGGGCTGGCGGGGAAGCGCTTCGGTCGGAGGATTCACGACACCGCCAAAATTGCAGAGCGCGGTCATCATGTCGGGCTCGCCGAGCACGATATCCGCTAGGACGCCCGGTCCCACCTTGCGCGCATCGGCGAATCCGAGCACGCGGTTGTTGTTGGGATCGGAAACATATAGGTGCGGAGTGCTGGAACTGGAATCCACGGCGACACCCGCATCGCCCGACGAGCCGGAACCAAAATAGAATTCCTTGCCATGGATGCTGTTGATGCTGCTATATGGAAAATCGCTTTGTCCGAGCACTCCAGAGGCGATGGCGACGGTTCCGGCACTCGGATAAATGAGTACGCGATTGTTCCCCGCGTCCACCACGAACAAATCCCCGTTCCCGGATACCGCGGCGGCCACCGGGTCCGAGAAGGTCGCTACCTTTGCGCCGCTACTGGTGTAAGAGGCCTGCGGATTGCCGGCGTTCGCCATGCTGCTGGTGAAATTGGTGAGGCTGGATCCCTGGCCGAGCACCGCCAGGGCCGCCGGCGGCGGGTTGGCGAGGGTCGTATCGCCGGAAGTTGTGCCCCAATCCGGGCTGCTGAATGGATCGAAGATGAGTAACCGGTTATCACCCTGGTCCACCACTGCCGGGCCGTTGTTAATCATCACAACGCCGCTCGGATTCAGCAGCGTGCTGGCCGTGGCGGTGGAAGGCGGCGGGCTGACGATGCCCGCGAACCGGATCGCGGCAATGCCGTTTCCGGCCGAAGAATTGGAGACCTGTGGGGGATAGACGACGAGACGGGAGAAGGGAGATTGGGAGTCGGAGACGAAAAGGTTTCCGCTGGAATCGAAAGCCAGGCCCGCGGGCACGTAAAGGGTGGTCTTATCCGTGGCACTGGAAGGATAATTAGCGACGGCGAAACCTGCTTGCCCGATCACGATGTCCGCTGCCGGGTCGAGGGCGCCCGCGGTGAGCGAGGCCGAGGGAAAGCGGAGCACACGGCTGTTACCGGCATCCGATACGAACAAGTTGCCGGAGCCATCCATCGCCAACGAGGCAATGTAGGGCCCGTTGCCGCGGGGACAACCGAGGTAGAAGCAAAGCGTTTGCGCGGAGAGTGGGCCGCCTTGGTTCGCTTTGCTGGAGGTATACGGATCCGTCTGTCCGAGCACGATATCCGGGCTGGCGTTGGTATTGGCGAAGGGCTTCGGATAACGCAGGACACGATTGTTCCCCGAGTCGGCGATGTATAGGTTGCCCTGCGGATCGACCAGCAGGCCGGTGGGATAGTAGAGGCCGCCGGCCGTCAACGGGATGGTGGAGTAAGAGTTGGGCTGGCCGATGATCAAATCGGGTGGCTGCTCGTTCGTCAAAGTGGCGCTCGTGGCGTTTTTCCAGGCCAGCACGCGGTTATTGCCGGTATCGGCGACGTAGAGGATTGGGCTGGAGCCGCTGGTATCGACGGCTACGCCCGAGGGCGAATACATGCCGCCGCTCAGGGCGAAATTAGGATTGAGATTGGTGACCGTCAGTTGCTCGGGGGGCGTGGTGGACTGATGTCCCAGCACGCGGGCCGGGCTGGGATCGAGCACGATCTGCGCGCCGGCGGCGGCCGCGAAGGTCAAAGCCAGAAACGAATAAGTATATAGAGAGCGCATAGGGTTTTCAGGGGGGTACCCTCCACCGAGAATACCAGATTGGGGGGCGGGCGGTCTGGTACACTGAGTATTGAATCCAACCAATTGCATTCCCCGGCTGAGAGTGTGCGCAGTCAGCTATCTGAATACGGTTCCCCTGGTGTGGGGAATGCTGCACGGGGAACAGCAAGGTCTCTTCGACCTGCGGTTCCGGGTGCCGGCCGAGTGCGCGGACATGGTGGTTTCGGGCGCGGCGGATATGGGCATCATTCCGTCGTTCGAGCTGCTGGGGCGGGATTTTGGGATTGTGCCGGGGGTGGGCATCGCCTGCCGGGGCGCGGTGCGCAGCATCCTGCTGGTTTCCCGGCGGCCGGCGAACCAGATCCGCACGCTGGCGGCGGATGCGAGTTCCCGCACGTCGGTGGCTTTGACGCGCATCGTGCTGGCGCGGCGGTACGGCGTGGTGCCGGCGGTGGTGAGGCGGCCGCCGGATCTGGCCGGCATGCTGGACGAAGCGGACAGCGCGCTGATCATCGGCGATCCGGCGCTGCACATCGATCCGGAAGCGTCGCCGTACCACATCTACGATCTGGGCCGGGAATGGATGGAGATGACCGGGCTGCCGATGGTTTTTGCGGTATGGGCCGGACCGCGCGAGCTTGTGACGCCGCAAGTGGCGGCCGCCTTTCAGGCCTCTTGCGCGTTCGGGTTGCGCAGCTTGGAGCGGATTGCCGCCGCGGAGGCGCCCGCGCGAGGGTTTACGACGGACCTGGTGCGTCGGTATCTCGGCTCGCACATTGTGTTCGAGTTGGGGGCGGCGGAACAGGAAGGGATGGAATTGTTTCTGCGATACGCGCGCGACCTCGACAGGTTCGACGGCCACGCCCGGCAGGGGGGTTTGACACCCGCCCGCGCGCTCTGATTAAATAAAAGTGCCCGGTGTTGCTCCTCAGTAGCTCAATGGTAGAGCATTCGGCTGTTAACCGAAGGGTTGTAGGTTCGAATCCTACCTGAGGAGCCAAACTATTTCTCTCCGAACCCAGCCTCCCCTGTTGTTGACGCCATCGTTTCTTCTGAGCCTGCCGTAGCCTCGCCAGATATCCCCAATTCTGC